>DATGMQ010000071.1:0-359207 GCA_035293545.1 Alloacidobacterium sp.
TCCAACGTCAGCTCAACGATCCGACGCTTCTCTGAGATCGTTCTCCAGCGGCGAACACGTCGAACTTCCTGGGTCTCATGCATGGACCGATGTTCGACCAGGGCCGTGATCAATGACTAGAGGGGATCGGCGTACGCTTACCATAACCAACGGCTGCGAGTAGGAGCACGCCTGGGAGCAGGCGGAAGAACCGTCCGGGAATGCTGATAGGAACGGCTTGTGATGTTCGATCGGGTAGTGCAACAGAATCTGCCATGATCTTTCTCCTCGCTTACCAGGGAACACTCTTGATGACACCGAGCCGGATGAGTCCGGCGATGACAAGTGCGAGCACGACGGCCCAGCCATCGAGTGATAGAAAAGGTCTCTTTGCGGGAATGCTCATAAGAACGCTCCTCAGCGTGCAAATTTGGATGGATCAGGTTTTGGGGGAAGAAGGGCTTGGCTAGCTGAGACAACAGCTACAGAAGGCGACGGGATGGAAAGCAGATGTCATTGCTTTTGAGAGATATTGAAGCATGGATGTAACTGTGATGACAATGTCTCGGAGGCTTATTCTAAGTTGAATTTACGGAATTTTTAAGCTGGCACGAGGGAAGATCAGAATCTTTTTATCCTTGTTAGCCGTAAAATGCAGCGCTTGTTTAGCTTGTTTATTAGACGAGAGTTTTTGGAGAAGATGGCTGACTGTCTTAACCGCCAAAATGTTAAGCAACAAGTTCTCGTATTGTCGCCATAAGCGGCCAGCCGAATGCAGGTTGGGCCTGGATGCCGAACGAGGGTACGAGTGCAACGGCATCATTCACCACTTGTAGTCTTCACAGCTGTCCTGGAGCCTCTAAATGAAAAGGTTGAACAAACTAGTTTGTTCAACCGCAGCATTCGTAGCCATAGTTGCTCCGATTGCTGCAGTAGCTAACGCCAAATGTGCTCAGAATTACAACCCGGCGCATTCGAGACGCTTTTAATTCCAATGCTTGACGTATATTCCCTGTCGGAGTTTTGGTTTATCACGGATCTCAGGATGATTGATATGGGCAAGGCCGCCCAAGTGTTAGATGCGCTATAGCCGTTCCATCGCCTGCTCCATCTCGGGAGGTTCAGATGGGTCTCGGCGGATATTGGCTGCTGGTTTTCTGGTGCAGCGGTCGCGTTCTGCGCCACGGTTTCTGTGATGATATCCATGATTCCAGCAGAAAAGGCTGCGCGTATATCGCCAGCGACCCTACTCGAGGATGGATAGGATCGCTGGCAGGAAGATTCTCTTCAGTAGTTCAGCAGCGGACGATTTTGGGTGAAGAGATGCCTTTGGTGGCATTGCGCGTGTCTACCACCAACTGAGACTCCTGGACGATGCGCTGGTAGTCGTAGTCGGAGTGATCGGTGACGATTAGCACACAGTCGAACTGCCCCAGATTGTCCAGCGGCGTGCAGTGCATGTCGAGGTTGTAATGGCGCCCGCGGCCTACATAGGGGAAGAACGGGTCGTTGTAGGAGACGTTTGCGCCTTTTTGTCGCAGCAGTTCGATGATGGTCAGTGATGGAGATTCACGTAGATCATCAATGTCCTTTTTATAGGCCATGCCGAGCACCAGGACCTTTGATCCATTCAGAGCCTTTTTGTGCCTGTTCAGCGCTTCCACTGTTTGTTCGACAACGTAATAGGGCATGGCGACGTTGACTTCGCCGGCCAGCTCGATGAACTTCGTGTGGAAGTCGAACTGTTTGGCCTTCCATGAAAGGTAGAAGGGATCAATCGGGATGCAGTGACCGCCTAGTCCTGGACCGGGGTAAAAGGCCTGGAAGCCAAAGGGCTTGGTTTTGGCCGCGTCAATGACCTCGAAGATATCAATGCCCATGCGGTGGCAGAGCTGCTTGAGCTCGTTGACCAGTGCGATGTTGACGCAACGGTAGATGTTTTCCAGCAGCTTGGTCATCTCGGCGGCCGCGGGTGAGGAGACAGGGACGGTGCGGTTGAAGATGCTGGAGTAGACAGCGGCGGCGAGTTCTAGTGCTTCGGGGCCGACTCCGCCGACGACCTTGGGAATATCTCGGCGCGCAACGGTGTCATTACCTGGGTCTTCCCGCTCGGGCGAGAAGGCGACGTAAAAACCACTAGCGCCGGGCCCGCGAGAGACCTTCAGTCCGGAGCGGTTCTGCTCTTCAAGGATGGGGACGAGCAGCTCCTCTGTCGTGCCGGGATAGGTGGTACTTTCAAGGACGACCAGCTGGCCTTCGCGCAGCTGCGGGGCGATGGCTTCGGCAGTATTGCGGATGTAGCTCAGGTCTGGCTCGTGGAACTCGTTGAGCGGGGTAGGGACGCAGATGATGACCACGTCCATACTCTGAATTTCAGAATAATCGCAGGTCGAGTGGAAACCTTTTTCCTTCGCCGACTGAATTTCCGTTCCCGGAATCCGGACAATGTAGGAACCGCCGCTGTTGAGCGTTTCGACTTTCCGGGGGTCAATATCGAATCCGGTAACGCGGAAACGCTCTTCAGTGAAGAGCAGGGCGAGTGGAAGTCCCACATAACCCATGCCTACCACGCCGATACGGGCAGTTCTTGATTCAATTTTGTCTTTGAGCTGACGGGCGCTGCCAGCAAGTGCCGTGGCCATGAGTTCGGTTCCTCCAAGAACGATACTAGACATCACGGCATGATGGAAGCAATTTGAGGGCCATCCTGGTACTGTTTTGACCAGGTGTCTGAACTGCCGCGCGTCAGGAATCAGCTCTTTGTCTAATAGGAGGTGGTAGGCGAGACAGGGATCGAACCTGTAACCCCCGGCTTAGAAGGCCGTGGGTTACAGAATTTCGGCGGTTGGCCGAATCTGTCTCATCCATTGCAGACGAAAGAACGTTCGTCGCAAATTGAAACTGTTGTGACGTTAGACCACCGGATGAACGATGTCAAGAAAAAGTTTTCAACAGATTAACTTTGTTGATTCCCATGCATGACTGCGAAGCGTTGCAGCGATAGCGGCCGCACAGATTGCACTGGCTTTTTTGCGCGTGGATCTATCGCCATCACAGCGGCATATTTTGCCTGCCGACGAATGTGCGAATAGTAATGCATCATCTCATCTGTTACATGTCCCGCAATCGCGCGCACCGTCTCTGGATCCACTCCATTTTCCAGCATCCTCGTAATGCACAGATGCCTCAGATCATGTGGATTCAGATTGCGGAAGCCGGTCTTCGCGCGCAGCTTGTTCCAGCTATTGCGTAGCCACCATTTCGAGGCGCGCCGTGTTGGATCGTATTGGTTCCGCTTGACCCGAAAAGGGAAGAGATAGTGATCGGGCTGGCATGCGCCCAGGCGAAGCGCACGCTGATAGCACTGCTCGATTGCCCATTTTGCCGTGGTGTTCAATGCAATTTTTCGTGGGCGACTCTCATTCTTCACCGCGTCGGAAGGAATGTAAATCTCGGATGGATTGAGATCATTGCCCCATTTATCGAAAACAGGCTCACGCAGAAAGATATGCCTGAGACGCAGGCCGCGCAGCTCGCATCCTGCGGCAGTTGTGTTGTTCGTGATGCAGGCAACCCAGTAAACCAGCGCAATCTCCGGATCGCCGGCAGCGATACGGAACAGTGATTCCTCTTCATCTTCCGAAAGCACTTCGCGCGGAGACCACTTCGGCACAGGCAACGGATTGTAGTAAGGCCGAATCTTCGCCCATAGTTTTGCGTGCTTCAATATCTGCCCCAGGACACTCAGCTCATGGTTAATATAGGAGTTGCTTGCCGCACGGCTCCAGGGGTGCGTTTCGACGCCATCCACTATCATGCGATTGCTACCGCGCGCGATCTGGTACTCGCGCAGATGACCTGCCGTAATCTCAGATAGTCGAATGCTTCCAAAGAAAAGCTCCAGCCCACGCAGATATCCATCGGTAGCTGCATGCGTATATTGCTTAAGGCTTGGCCGCTGCTTACGAAGCTGTCTCCACAGCGGCACCACTTCCGAAAACGTCAGAACAGAAAAATCAGCATCCACTACGGTCAGCATGTTGTTCGACTCTGCACACGCTGAACAGTTTTGATGTCCAGCCGTGTGGTTCTTCGCACAACTTACATTCCCAAAATGGAATGTGTCAGTAACTTTCGTCATATTGACATGCTCTTTTCTGCGACAAAGTTGTGGATTTTATGTGCATATTGAGTTCCTATTATGCACATAAAAAGCGCCCAAAGTGTTCATGATAAACGCTATAGCATCCAATCCATGGCCCTGAAACGCGTGCCTCTCAATCTCACTCCTGCACAACTGCGCCGGCTTGACAAACTGGCCGAGAAGCTCGGCCTTGACCGCACCAACACCTTGCGTTATTGCCTTTCCCGCGTTGCCGACATGGAAGGCATAGCGCAGGAAAAACGCGGCTAACCATGTTTGTAACACAATCGGTATTATTTGTAACCTAATTTGAAGAAAAGAGATGATTTTTGTGTTGCAAAACAGTCCATTATGACGTGAAAATGCAAGGGATGAGAAAAGCTACCCACCAAAAGAAGCGAAAAAAGCCAGAGTCCCGGGCCTTCAGCATTCGGTTGCAGCTAAAACAAATGGAGGCCCTGGACCAGCTCGCGGAAAAGAAGGGAATCACACGAAACAGCCTGATCCAGCTTGCGATTGCCCAGATGCTGGAGCAAGGCATAAAAATTTCCTGAATTTTTCTATTGACAAATAACTAGATGTTTGGGAATATAGAGAACAGAGGCAACCAGCCTCATAGAGGAGAAGAAAATGACAATTGATGAGCGGTTGGAGCGCTTGACGGAAAGACACGAATCGCTGACATTGAGCGTCGAGTCGCTGACTCACGACATCAACAGAATGCGCATCCTGATGGATGACATGATGGTGAGCATCGCACGCTTGGCACGTGTTGCCGAGGTCCACGAACATCGCATCAGCCATCTCGAAGACAATAAGTAGTTTCATCGCGGAGCCGGAGCGCGAAATCTCCGGCAGCCGCTACCAGCGGCAGGAGAATACAGGAAAATGAAAAAGACAATCTTTGTAAAACCTACATCACTGCGTGAATATCACTGCAATGTCAACCCGCGCGTGATCGAGTGGGATGAAACTGAAAAAGGAAATCTCCGGATAACCTTTGATTCATCCATTCCCGTGCCAGCAGCGAAAGCGCATCAAGCGAAACAGTTGGGACTCGATGAACTAGCTGCGTATCCGCATTCTTAACCTCTGCCGTGCGTCACTCTAGCGTAAGCAGAGCGTCCTGCGTGGTAGCAGGGGCGGGTACGTAACCCCGCTACTTACCAGCCATGAAATACCACAAAAATTGGGACCTCACGACCATCCCTGATGACGCATGGATGAGCGAACATGGACGCCGCATGGTCGCCAGGCGCAAAGAGCACAAGGGAGGACGTCCTGCCAAACTGACTCCATGCGAATGGTGCGGAAAAGAATTTGGCGTTCGCGAGATGGTGAAGCACAGACCACTTTGTCCAAAGCGAAAAGACTAGCCAAACAGAAAAAAGGGGCCGACGGAATTGAATCCGTCGGCCCTTTTGTGTAACCCAGAACTGCTACAGATATTGCACGCCAAACACTGGCTCGGCAGCGGCAAGGGTTGCAAGCAGCGCACCCATGCTCATCCCACTTACGGCTCCCATAGAAGCATAGGCAGAGATGACGGCGGCTGGCGCTGGCGAAGGATCGAAGACCAAAGGACACACAACCAGACGCGGGTCCTGCTTTGCTGCGTCAATCTGGTGTGAATCAATGTTGATCAAAACCAAAGCGGACCCGCTGTCGGCTGCAGGATTCGTGGGGACAAGATAGTTCCCACCATAATCCGCGACGACAGGCACCAGGCGATTGGCTGAATCGCGATAGAACTGTGACAAAATCCATCGGGGCTGCATTTTTTTAGCTCCACTCAGCAGGGGTTAGGCATGATGTTGTAGTTGTGAATCAGAAGCGGAGGACCATCCACGAGCCAGAAATTCTGTTCATCATATTCGTCTGACTCGATGGAGATAAAAATCTTTATCCCAGCCATCGTGTCAAGCTTTGCACCGTCCGCCCGATAGGCCGGAATCCATTTTCCATTTTGATAGACCGGCTCGCACGGACTGACACGATGCCCGTCCACGATGCGCCAGGTTGAGCAGGAGACCCTGCGGACTTGAATGACCCTGCGATAGACATCCATGCCCGTCCTGAACGAATAGCCGCGCAAATAATCGCCGGGCAGTACATCCCCCGCGAGCGTAGCGCCTTTCCCGCGCACGTCCACGCGCTCAGCAGCCTCGGGGCAGACGTTTCCACCTCCGCCGGTCCCGCTGCCGCTTCCTGAATTTGAAGAAGCGAGCGTAGTGAAGGAAATTACACCGATGGGTACGCGGCCATCCAGGGCCATCTGCGCTGCCATTGTTGCGTTCGGAGACGTTGGCGG
The DNA here is from genome assembly GCA_035293545.1 of Alloacidobacterium sp. Lineage (GTDB taxonomy): Bacteria > Acidobacteriota > Terriglobia > Terriglobales > Acidobacteriaceae > Alloacidobacterium. Next base: position 6,435 of record DATGMQ010000071.1, read on the forward strand.
CGGGTCAGGATTCGTGACGAAAAGATTCGGGAATACGTGAGTCACGAGGCCCTGCCTCGTCATGGTCAGACCTTCACACCAGTAAGTGTAGTAAGTCGTGGATGGCGAAAGGTCCGTGTAGGAAAGCGAGCCGGCTGGTAGATTGATACTCGTTCCATCGGCCAGCAGCAGGCTTTGTGCGTCCCATGTGAATTGCACGCTGCTATTCGTAAATGTGTAGTTGATGATGACGCCTTGTACGACGGTCCAGCCAAGCCCGTTGAACATCGTAGAGGACGCAATATCAGAAGCTATAGTGCTTACTTTGTAGCCATCAATTTCAACCCAAACGGACGCTGCTCCGTTCGCGCGCAGAGAGCGAATACGAAAATCGTAATTCTGGTTCGCTATCAGTCCACCAGACACGTATGCCTGAAAATTGGCTACGTCAGCCTGCCCCGCATCAACCCAGGTGGTTGTTCCGCTTGGACGGTACTGAATCTGTATCTGCGTAACGAGCACATCGAGCGGTGCCGTCCAGCTTACCAACACACGCGGCGTAACAATTCCATCCACACTCACCAGCGCTGTGTCCGCGCCAGAATCAAGCGTCATATTTGTTGGCGGAGCTGGAGTGTAAGGGGCCTGCTGCGGCGACGCAGGAACGTCGTAGACGGTAAGCTCTTCCGCAGCGGACCATTCATAGACGGATGGATCCGTCTCGATTACGTCCAACTCAACGTAGAGTCGTGGCGAAGAATTCTCACCTTGCTTATCAGCCTTGAAGCGTACAGCGTCAACCTCCAACACTTTGCTATTCCAACCCATGACGGGAAAGCTGAAAGCAATCACATCCGTAGGCTGGGCCTGCCAGCCAAGCAGCGACATTGGTAATGTTCCCCGGCCCTGCTGCCGATTGCGCATCAGGTAAATCTTTGCGCAACGCTGCGCCTGAGATACCGACAGCACGCAGCTCTGCGTGATCTCTTTCGGCAGAGGAATGCCGCCATCTTCCGCGAGATATTGGTCCGCGGCATAGCCGTGCAGCGTATCGCACGCGTACTGCGGATAATTTGTAGGCTGGAAAGCAAAGGGAAAATTGTTCTGTATCTGGCCTGCATACCATCCATTGCTGTCGTATAAGTTGCCAGCGATGTTATACGGGAAATTTGGCGCAATATAGGTGCCTGTGACGCGATTGAAAAGCTCAGAGAACGCACGCTTTGGCATCCACGAGATTTTGTCTACCAGTGCATCCTGATTAAATGCGAAGGATGGCCCCTGCCAATATGCTGGCCAGATGTACCACTCGCCTCCAATACGGCTCAGGCGTCCGGCGGCCGCCGACATCATCTGCTGCAACACATCTCCGGGAGCAACCGAAGTGTCGTAGTGGTAGTGCAGCGCGTATCTCGCTTCGGTCTGACCGCTGGCAAGCTGCACCTGCTCATCGCACACATTCGCAGCCGCGATCAATTGTGCCTGGTTCACGCTGCCCGTATCGCCCAGCCCGAATTCCGTATCAGTAAGAACATCGGCAACACATAGTGCCCAATTACTGCTGTATCCTGTTGTGCCCGTGCGCGGATCATAAATGTTGTTTTTCCCGCGTATAGTAAAGCGAATTTCCGGCTCACCCGGGAACATCGTGTTATCGTGCTCAACTTTGAGATATACATAAGCGCAGCCACCAAGATACGGAGAACCTTGCGACGATGCAGCCCAGTTCGGATCATTCGCAGTGAGTCCGCCGATCACGTCCCCGGACGCCTGGTCGCCAAATCGCGCTTCGCAGTAGACAAGAGTGCCGAAATTGTAGTGCTGTCCGTTCGGACCGATATGGTCGTTGCCATCGGCGCTTCCGCCGAAGTTCACACCGTTGCGCGTTACATTGCCAACACTGCCTTGCTGCCAAAATACTTGTCGCCCATCGAGATATAAATTGACTATGCTGTCAATCTGGTGCCCAGCAAGAACGATGACATAGTTGTATTGGTCATGATGGCTTCCAGTGGTGCTGCGATAGACCACAACACCGCCCACGCGCTGCTCGCCATAGACGATCTGCCGGAAGGAAGCAGGCTGGCGCGTGGTGATATTCATGCCGCGGTTCTGCGTGAGCGCCTCTGCAATCGCGCCAGCTTCCATGGAGATGCCGCCCATGACGAGCGACGCCATCGCTTTTTCCCACCAGCCAGTGGCTACAAGCGCGGGATCAAGAAATGCGGCCGCACCCAGCACAACAGCGCCGCCAAGCATCGCCGCGCCTTCAATCGCCTTAGACATGCCACGCCCTCACGATAGAAGTGATTGGAAGCCGCTTGAGTCCATCTTCTCCAGCCACCACGATGTGCCGCCCACTCAGGTGGACAAGGCCAGCGATGAGACGCCCAGATTCATTGACGACAACGAGGTCCCCGCGCTGCGCCATGAGCGGATGCTGCAATTCTGGAATGCCGCGTTTATGCATACAATACGCGGCTGCATCTGCTACAGTAGCGCCGCCGGCGATGCTCTTAATTGCGGCAAATGCTCCGGCCTCATCTGTGTACTTGCCTCGAAAATCTGCGGCAATATCTACATCAGTGATCGCCTGGATGCCATCGGCAGCAAACAGCGCGCAATCGTGCACTCCCCATTGGAATGGAGTAGCGGCGCGTGACATCAGAAAGTCGTGAAACGCGCGGGTGTCCCAGTGTTTTTTACGCGTGAGCATAGCTAGAAAAGACGTGACTCATTGCAGGAGATTGCCCAGTGCGGCTTAACCAGATCAGAAGGTTTGTCCATAAGATTTACAGGAAGTTTTTTCCCATGCGGCGTGGTCCACCACTCAATTTCCGCGCCACACGAGCTGCAATTGCCGTGGCCTTCAAAGCGATAACCGAAAGACTTCATCTCTTCCAGCGTCTTCGGAAATGCCATCAGCTTCCCCACCTGAGTGCGATATCGTTCAAAATTTCCACCCAGTTAAATCCAGTGTCATCGGGATATTTGATGTGCTGGTCCGCGGCAGTGTAGCGCCGCTGCGTAGCGCGCTGAAGATTGGTGAGGCGGCTTTCGAGCGCAAGCGAAATAGAGATCGAATCCGGGCCCACGCTTACAACAGGCTTGTCCACCGTGCCGGAGAACAAAGGATACGGCGTCCCAATCAGGGCACCAGACTGATCAACAAGCGCGAAATAGATGACGGCTGGCGCGCCAACCCTCACGTCGTTGAGACAATCCCCCATGAGTGCTGGATCAATGCCTGACAACGTGACCGTGGTGCCGTCGGCGCGCACCTCCGTGGCCTCACTGATGGTCCCAACCTGACCCAAAGAGCCAACGCCCGTGTATGTATTCCCGTTCCATACCAAAGGCCCGGGTCCGGTCCATACATACTGGATGCCCGTCGTAAAGTTAAGCATGGCCAAAAATGCAGGGCGGATGTAGTCGGACTGGATCGCCTGCACCATTGGCGATGACAGGTTCCTCATCGCGCCTCCACAAGCGAAAACGACAAAGATGTCAACTGCGCTACAGAACTATGCCATCCACGCTTGTTATCAGCCAGCCGAAATATCCCCTTCGGGCCATTCAGCACCAATGGACTGGAGTCCGCAGGCTGCTCTCGTAGTGAAGGCCATATCTGGACTTGCGCGTTGCCATTTGCATCAGAGTTTACGGCCTCGCAAGCAACGTGCAACCGGTAGCCTATCTGGATGTAGTCCCCGGGCAGCAACAGCCGGAATGTGCTCGTCTTCCACCCTTTCGTGTAGAGTGTGGTTGCTCCAGGCATATTGTTCGCAGAATTTGAACCATCCACCACAGGAACACCCAGAGGAGCTCCTTGTGGATGCACTCCGAGTGGATCGCCGAGTTGAACGACATTGGATTTTCCCCGCATCTCCGCGAGAAACGCCTGCCATGCAGCAGCCTGTGCTCGCGGCATAGGCGGAAGCGTAGCCTGCGCTTCCCACCAGTCCGCCCCGGGCCACGCCTGGACTTGCGGAGACTGCCGCGAGAATGGCGACAGCACTTCCGCTACGGTGTCATTCATCGAAAATGACACCTCAACGAATCCAGGCGCAGCGGGTAGCGCAACGAGATTGTAGCTGTTGCTGCCGATTGTGATTGTCGTCATCGCGGATAATTAACTAAACCGTCCGTTGTTGAAGTTATAGTCGTTCTGCACAAATGCGAGGGCGCTGCTGGCGGCTCCCGGCTTGCTCAGGTCCTCGAAGATGAAACGTCCGAGCTGGCCCTGGAATGAACCCCCATATGGCGAACTGGGATTGATAATCGGGGCTGACGTAGGGACAGGCAGGCCTCCGCTTGGCACCGCCGCGGTGGTTGTGCCTACGAGCACCGGCGCAGCAGTCGGCGTGCCAACGTACACATTCGTGGTGATGTTTCCTCCACTGACAATGTATTCAGCAAACACCTGATACAATCCGGCTGCCGGGAACGTATAGCTCACGGTGGAATTTCCGGCACGGAAGTTGTATTGCAGACCTCCGCCGTTCGACTGCATCCAGACCCACTGATAATACGAAGTGTCAGCGCACGCGGCCCCGCAAGGGATTCCTGAGCCGGGTTGCGTTGCTCCGACTTTCACCCATCCGCCTACCATCCAGTGCGTAGCTGATGCTGCTAATTTGCAGGACGCAGGCAATGAAACATGCTCGCCGAGAGTGTCGAACGTCAGCCCGGTCGTTCCTATTCCGGCGGAACTGCCTGCGCCTGCCAGCGACAGATCGCTGAATGACTGGTCCACATAATTGAAGAACTGCTGACCTGCCGCGATTGGTGCCGCCGGCAATGAGCCGTTGGGATATCCGGCAGGATCAAGAAAATCGGCGCAGACAATTGTGCCTCCGTCAACTGCGGCGTCGGCGTACAAAGTCGGAAGCGTGGCATCGCTGCTGGTGTAGTTTGTGTACTGCAAAATATCAGCCATGTGGTTCTCCTTTAAGAGATGAGCAAGTTTCGTGCGGTGATGAATTCATTGAGAATCTGCGCGACCACTGTGAATCCGTATTGGTTCGGATGGGTCACATCAAACATCAGCGATGACGGCGGTACATCATTGTTGAAGTCCGTCACATCCTGCGAATTGTTAGGGTTGTAGCTTGCCACCAGGCGCTGGCGCACATCGCGCCCCTGCGCGTCCACGACAAAATATTGCGGGTAGGTTGTGCGCATCCAGTTATTGAGGTTCGTGATGGCAGTCCATTTTGTTGATCCTGAATTCTCTGTTCCATCGCGCTTATTTGTGACAGACACCAGGCAGATTTTCTTGTTCAGCGGCTTGAGAAAGTTGATCATCGCGGTGATGTTGTTCTGCACCGTCTGAATTTCTGCCGCGCTGCCCGTTTGAATATCGTTGCGGCCTACCCAGATGAATTGCCATTGCTGGTCTGTGCCTTGCGGGTCTGCGATCCACGGAGTATTGGCCGGGCAAGCTGCGCCTGTTGTACCAGCATCGGGAGTGAAAGTGTACGTCTCGGTTGTGGATGGCGGGCCGCCTGTTGCAGTGCGTGTGAGAGTGCCGTGAATGCCCGCTAACGTCCCCTTTACGGTGTGAGTGTAATTCTCGGCACCGCTCGAAAGAAACAGAGCAAATTCTTGTGACCAGCCATGAATCGTGTTGCCATCAATCGCTGTGACCTGCACTGAGCCGGGCGCGGCAGGAATCGCATTCCCACTTACGGTGAGCTGCGGAACATATGCACCCTGCCGAGCGGCAATCATGGTGCTGGTCTGTCCGCCAATGCCGTTGTTGGTCAGCGTGAGAGGAGCCAGAGTTGCGAGCACAGTCTCGTAGGTTACTCCCGTGCCGTCTTCGCCGCCTTGCGTGAGGCTGTCACCCCAGCAAACCGCCGTGCCAGGACTGATGGGAAACACCGGGTACTCGGTCCCTCCGGAAGCAGGAACATACATCAGTCCGCGCACAAGCGGAGGATTGAGATTGCGATCTGTGTTGAAAATTACCTTCGCGCCGTCGGATGTAAAACGCGGGTTGAAGTTATTGCTGCCGGAAGATGTTACCTGCTTTGTTCCGCCTGCGCCAGCTTTGTCGCGCGAGCAGACCTGAAATTTTCCGCTCGTATCCGTGATGGTGAACGCGGAATAATTTGCGGCGTCAGCGAATGATTGCTGCACGCCGGACAGACCGCTGACCGTGGCAACCTGCTTGCTTCCCAGCCAGACGCTGCCATCTTTTTTAATGCCAAAGACGATCTTGCGCGAAGCGTCTACGATTGCAGTGAGCCAACCGCTGCGTCCATAGCCGGAAAGATATTGCCCCGGCTGATCGCCATAGGTGACCTGCGTGATGGTGAGTCCTCCGGTGATAGTTGCGCCTTGCTGAAACGTCGCAGCGCGATGAAACGTGACCTTCGAGAAGAAGTGCTGGATGCCAGCGCCATCCATTCCGGAAAGGACCTTCTTTGCCGAATCGAGAACGGCTGCGATCCAGCCAATGCGCCGCGCGTCTCCCGGCACTGTGTATTGCTTGCGGCTCGATGTTGTCAGCGCGTCAGTCGTCAGACCACTCGTGATCGTCGCGCCCTGCTGAAAGGTAGCGGAGCGATGAAGCGTGATCTTGGAGAAGAAATGCTGGATGCCAGCGCCGTCAATTCCGGAAAGAATCTTTTTCGCTGAATCAACAACAGTAGCTACCCAACCAATGCGCTGCGTGTTTCCGGCAATCGCGTACTGCTTCCGGCTCGATGTTGTGAGCGTGTCAGTCGTCAGACCACCGGTGATCGTCGCACCCTGCGGTGCTACCAGCGGAGCAGAAAGCGTTCCTGAAAGAGTCCCGCCGGCGGCCCACACGCTTGTGTTCGCAGTGTCTACAGAGCCGAACGTGCTTCCGCTCTGATAAGACTGGTTCACGATATAACTGCTGCCCTGGTAGAAGAAATAATCGAGCTGGTTGTAGAGAGTGTTCGGTGCCCAGTTGCCGCGATTCTGAGGCCTCGGAACTGCCATCAGCGTAGGCAGAGCGGGCAGATTGGGAATGAAGTTATCGAAGCTCCACGCAGAACCGGTGGGCTGAATCAGATAGCCGGGTCCCAGCAGATTATTGCCGCTGCTGTTGTCTATGACGGTGACTTTGTAGGCGATATTTGCGGGATTGGTGAGCGATGTATCGGCAAGCTGGACAGAGAATGCTCCGTTGCTGACTTGCGCTGTGACCGGAGTATCAATCGCCTGCCCGCTTCCGTCCACCTGAAAAGAGAGCGGCGTGCCGCTGGAATTGCAGGGTTGAAAGCTGATCGTCGCGTTGCTGATCTTATTGCCGCTGGCGTCGGTGAGGTTGCTGCCAGAGACGGTGGTGTAGCCCATGGTTTCTCCCAAATGAAAAGGCCGCGCGAAGGCGGCCTCGTATCAAATTGTTTAGTCGCTACTTCTTTGTTGTCGGATAGCGACGCTTCATATCCTGCTGTGCTGCTACAGATGCCCCAATGATGTGGGGCGTCATTTCGCGGATGCCCGCCATCACCTGGGCGCGTACTCCCGCAGGATCTGTTGCGCCGCGCGCATCCACATTGAAGTGAAATGTGTGTCCGCCGCCATTGCCGAGCATGTCATTCGGCACTATCGTGCCTGCCGAGCGCGGAATAAAAAGCTCCGGACCACGCTCACCAACAATGGCTGGCAGATTGGAAGGTATGGGCCCACCATCCGCAAAAAACGGCAGAGAGGAAATGATATCTCCAAAAGAGAAGCCGCCGGCAGCTTCCCCTCCCGCCTCACCGCCTCCGATACCAAGCATTCCACCAAGCAAGGATGAAATACCACCAGCCGCACTCTGTTGGTCAGCGCTCTTCACCCAGAAAGGATTGGACTGTGTGCCGTCCGGCTTTGTCTTCGGCCCGAGACCGAAGGCTGAGAGAATAGAGCCTTCTGCTTTTTCGAGACTGAATCCAGCGACTGCGCGGAATAGCTGCTCGCCAACTCCGGCAAAACCCGTACGCTTGCCTGTCATGGCATTCAGGAGTTGGTCGTTTATGTTTCGCAGCGTACTCTCCGCAATTTGCCGCATCTGTCCAGCAGCATCCCTCGTAGCAGCGATAAAGTCATTCAGCGCATCTTTAACACCCACCATCGCGCTCGATCCAGTAGCGTAGATGGATGCGTTGTCCTGCATGATTTGAATTTGCCGCTGGCCTTCTAACTGCGCTAGCTGATTGTTGACTTCTGCAATCTTGGCGGATTTTTCAATGATCGAGAGTGTTGGGTCCGATGAAAGCTGTTGCAGAACTGCGTGAAGTTGCGCGACAGATTCTGCATACTCCTGCGCGTGAAGGCGCGCCTTCATCTGCGCTGCGTCCAAGCGCGACATCCTGCCAGTTGCCACTTCCATTTGCAGCGTGAACTGTGCGATGGCATCTGCATTGCCTCGCTGGATAGCATTGTATTCGTTGATGTTTTTTATCAGGTCCGCGGCCGCTTTTCCTTGCTGTTGCAGCCACGCCTGGTCCGTTTTTGCAAGATCAGTCTGATTCACCGGGCTAGAAGCCGTTTTCTCGAATTCAGCCTGAGAACGCACGTTTTCCGCACGCACGGACGCCAACACCTTATTTGCCTCATTGACGGCATGAAGAAACGACTCTGATCCAGAGCGCTCAATCAGCACCCGGTCCATCCAGAACTGGATCTCCCGTTGCTTTGTTACATCCTCGGATGCCTTCAGGGCTTCCAGTGCATCCTCATCATTCTTGATGATCTGCTGCTGGACTTTGTGAAGTTCCTCGGCCGCGCGTCTCGCATCCTCAAGTTTCTGCTGACGCGCCTGGTCAGAACCAAGCTGCTTCTCTAAGCCTTCGTTTTGAGACATCTCCTGCAAGTAAATTGCTCGGTTTTCCAGGTTTCGGATTAGACCTTGCAGTATTGTCTGATTGGCTGTGTTGTCTAACGGTAGCGACGTACCGGGAATTGGGCGACCAAATTGATCCAGTTCAGGCTGCGCGGTTGGCAGAGATGCAAGTTGGGATTTGGTTTTCTCTATGCTGGTTTGAATAAAAGATGCCAATTCCTGACGCGCTTTACTCATGCCTTGCTCGTCATGCTGGAACGAAGCCTCAGTCATGCGGTCCGCAAGCCGAGTGATTTGGTCGTTAATATCCTGAGCAAACCTCGACACATCTCCGGTTCCGCCTTTGCCCAAAAATTCGCCAACGATTCCTATCTTCTGCTTTTCAAGAAGATCATTGATGATCTTCACATCGTTAAGTAGAGCTTTCGCAAGCTCATCAGCGCGAACACGAGCCTCATCCAAAGCAAGGGCCAAACCATTTTGTGGCCGGTGCTCCAACTTAGCTATCTGCATGGCCAGCCGATCATTCGTGACGGCGAGCTGATCGTTGGCAAGCTGCGCACTGAGGTTTAGGTCGCGGAAACCATCCTGTAAGGCCTTTGGAACCTTCAGGACGCCATCAATGAATTTATATACTTCCTCGCTGAGACGATAGATCACACCGCCCAGCGCGAGCGCACCGACGACTGGAAAGGCAGCCTTGAGAGCTGTACCAACACCTGGAAGCATTGTCAGGAACCGCTCTACCGCGCGCACATTGCGTGTGATGTCGCCCTCAAGCAGACGAATGGATGCGGAAGCCGCCTGCATGCTCGTGACTCCCGTATGCCCGAATTCGCGCGTTGCCTGGTTGGCGCGCTTGATTCCTGCCTCTACCATCGCGATGGTGCGAGTGAACTGCGCAGCATCACCTTTGATGATAATTGTCAGTGTATTTTCATCTGCCATTTAATACATCTCCACAGAGCTTTGCTCTTCCATCCACTCTTCCGCCATCTGGCCTTTATATGCCCTGTTCACGCCCTTAAACAGCGAGTCGGATATTTGCTGGATGGCTTCCGGAGTAGCGGACTCAAATGCATTGCGAAAAAATGGATGCGCAGGCACGTTGCCGACAACCATGCCAGGTCCGCGTGTTTTTCCATTTTTCAAGACACGCGAATAACCACCTCGCACCAAACGGTGTCCATATTCCACCCAGCGAGCAACATGGCTCGTTAGCTTGCCAAACTTCACAACGTAGATAGGTCCGCCCGTACTCTTTGCTTTCTGGACGATGACATCTGACTTTAGCGCACCCGGAGGCAAAGCAGTACCAGATGGAAGCTCAGGCCGCTCCGGAGCCGACGAAATCACAGCAGCCTGATAGACCACGGCACCTTTGCGAAAAGCAGATGCAAGAATCTGCTGCTGCTTTTCTGCCTTGAGCGAGTTCAACCGCTCTTCCAGCGCCTTGCTATCGAGTGCCATGGAAAATTGATCTGCCATTTTTGTTCAATAAAAATGCCGCCCAGTTTCAGGCGGCATTTGTTTATAACCTATTGAAATTCGATCAGAACGAATCTGCTCCAACTTCCCGCGCTGAACGAACGGCTGCTACCGTGGTGCGATAGCGCTCTGGAGTCATCCATGCTAAGGCAACATCATTGTTCACCTGCGCAGCCACGAGATGATATTCAGCAGTACTCCATACTCCGAGCGTGGCCGCCTGGTCCCTTCCATCAGGCTGTCCAAACTTTTCTACTAGTGCGGGAAATGCGCCCTTCCAATCCATGCCCTCAAGAATCAGCTTCAGAGATACTAACTTATTATCATGGAAGCTAACTTCACCGCTGAAGTCCTGACAAACCATGTCCTTGCTGGCACCCAGTCCGAGTCGAAGACAGTCCAGCGTCAGATCAGAATCAGGTTTATCTGCCATCATCCAAAGATCAGCACATGGATTGAAAACATATTTCTTCATGTGCTTTCCAGAAGCAGGGCGTTTCTCCGATGCGCATTGCGCAATACGCTTTTGTAGATATGGAGCGCGCGCAACAAAATCGTTCCAGGACTCGCCAAGACGATGGCCTTCTACCGTCGGAATATCAGAAGCAGCTTGCTGCGCTCTTACAGGTATCGGACTCGCAACCAACTCATCCAGCAATCCATAAACAGGAGTGAATTGCCCTTCAATTCGATTGATTTTGTTGTTGTGCATCTCCTGAAGACGAGGCCTGATGATCAGGAAATATGTGAGTCCCGCACCTGTTCCAACTGCTACACCATTTCCAACCGCAGCCGCAGTGGCGGAGTTGTCCGTCTTTGTAACCGTCAGACGACCACTGCCATTGTAATCTGGACCATCATAGACGGTTTTCGTTTGGGCAAAACCAAAAGAGCATGTCAAGCATAATAATATAGGTACCCATATTTTCATCGGTTCATCTTTCTTTTGCACCAGTCAATATCTCGATCGAGCTGCTCTTGAATATTTGCATCAGAAAACTGAGTTTTCGCCCACTCTAAATCTGACACGTACTGAGATAGATTTTTTTTCGTATCAGATGAAATCCCTATTTTTCGTTCGATATCAATAATCTGCATCTCTTTTTCAGTATTCCGGATGCGGAGGTCACGGTTCTCAGCCTCAATCTGCGCATTGGCCTGGTCAAATCCCTGCTGAATAGCAACTGGAGCGGCTTCCGCGTGTTTAGCCACGGAGGCAATATACAGCCCTACTCCGCTCAAGGCTATGACAACAGCAATCACGATGGCGGCCTTTTTCATGCCGTCATAGTTTATCTTATGAAATGCTGCATTACCAGCCTTATTTCCTGAGCGATGGCCTGACGTCTGCGGCGACGAACCGGCTGCCGCTCCGTTTTCGCTTTCATCCACTCCGAAGGCATGAAGTCCTTGACTTCCACCGACTTCTCAGGGCGGCACATACTGAAATTAACCAGGTAACAGGCGATCTGGGCCAGCATAAATTCATGGTGTTCTGTCTCATGTTCACGCCGCTTCACCAGCGCATCAAACTGCTTTGGCGTAAGCGCGTAGAACTCGCCATCAGAAAGGCCGAGGTCATATCTTGCAATTGACCAAATCCTGAGCCACTGCTTCTCCGGCGGCTCCGTGGGCGCTTTTAAGCGTCTGCGTCCACGGCCCCGGTAGGGTCTGGCTTTGCCTCTGGCATGGCCTTCTGCCACGCTTCCGCGATGGCGCTGGCAATGCCAAAGACATTAGAGATGTTCACCATCTCTTGCGCTTCCACAAAACCGATCTCCGGATGATGCCTATGCAGCGCGCAGGGGAAAATCATCTGGATGGATGACAGGTTAAGCTTCGGCAGCGCGGCCAACAGATTAATATGGTGCCCTGCTCGAATGAAATGCGATTCTGCTTCAGCAAGCGCAGCAAAATCAAAGCACAGTTTATATACTTTTCCGTCGAGGTTTAACTCAACGGGAGGATTTACAGGATCAACAGGAGTTTTCTTTTTCGACATGTTTATGTTCCTTGTGGATTTTAACTGCCAGCCGTGAGCGTCACCGGTCCAGAAATCTTGAGGCCGACTGTCCAGGAGATTTCCTTTGTTACGTCCACATCAAATTCGCGCGATTCAACAATCGCACTGAATGAATAGGTATCGCCTGTTGTATTCTGCCCGGCAGCCAGCGGAAGCACGAGTTTAAAATCGTAGACTGCCCCGCTTGCGAACGCCTGCTCGACGACAAGCTGTCCTGCGTCGCTGGACACCCGGTTGCCGGAGAGCTTCAGACTTCCGTTGTCGCGGATCGTGGTGATGAACTCCTGGTCTGCTCCGGAATTGAAATTTGTCACGTCAACGGTATTCCATTTGGCACCGCTGATGCCACTGGTTTTTACTTCGCCAATCGGAGTGAACGTTTCTGTTCCGCCAGCCCCCTTGACGCCGCCAATCGAGAGCACACTGCCGCGTCCCGCCTGCGCTTTGCTGCCCGTATATGCCATTGTTTTCTCCTAAGAATTGAAGGTGTACAACAAATAGAACTCAAGCATCCGGCGGAAAAACCGCGAATCAGCGCTGAAGAAGTCAATGCCTGGATGCAGCATCATTGCGTTCGACAGTACCGTGCCGTCGCTCAGGTAGCCATGAAATCCATTGAGCGCCTTGCGCACAGCTTCAGCTAGGTTCTTCGCGCCTTCTGGCGTTACTGCCCAGCAGTCAATCTGCACCCGAGACCGCTGGAGACCCGACGTGTCAAACGTTGGCGCGCTGGATCCACCGACAAACTGGTAGCCGATGCACGGATAAGCAGATTCGTCTTCCGGGACCACCATCTGGAATATAGACCGCGCATCGCCGGTAGCCAGCAACGCCGTAACACCAGCATCTGCGGCAAGAATGCTTACCAGCCCCTGATCAATCACTGTGCGCCATCCACTTCTTTGCAATAGAGCAGGAGCACCAGATTGCGCTCCTGCACGTTCTCGATGTACAACACAGTGAATATCCGTGCACCGAATACGATCTGATACCCGGCCTTCAGCACATCTGACGTCCAGCGAATCTTGACGACGTGCGATACCTCAGACACAAGCTGCGAGGCCTGCGATGTCTCGCGTCCTCCGGCGGTATAGATTGACGCCATATCTGAACGCACCACGGTCCAGGACGACGGCGTTACCGACGCACCGAACGATCCAGACTGGACTGCATTTGCCGGCGCCTGAATCGTGATCGGATGCCGCAGTTCGCCAGAATTGATGGCCAAAGGCGAAGGCCTTGGCCGGTTAACCACGCGTTGGAGCAAAGTCAATCACCGCATCGTTGTAGAGCATCATGTCAATTTCCGGCGGGACTTCCTGCCAGCGATTGTCGTACCAGTTCGAAACCAGCAACATGATCGTGCGCCGAAGCGACTGTGGGACCGCAGTCACAATGGTCGAATCGGGTTGCTGCATCGGTGGATTCAACGCAACGTTGTGCGTATCAGGCGCGGCAGCAGGATTGGGATCATAGCCTGCCGTGAAGTCAATTTCGACCGCGTTTGCCACATAAAGATCAGCAGGCCAATATTGCCCAGGCACTGGAAAAATGCGCGCTGGTTCCGTCATGCGGTCCAGCACAAAATCCACGTCTTGCCGCATGATTTGCGCATTGCCGGTTGGGTCTATGTATCGCATCTGCTGGACGCTGATGACGGGCGGAAACGGCAGCTTAATCATCTGCGAATAGTTCCACAGTGTAGTTGAATAGCGCGGCAACGAATAATAGCTTGGCGGATAAGCAAGCTGACTCTGGATGGTGTCCGTGTAATAAGGGTGCGAGTCGAGCACCATACGGAAGGTGCGCTGCGCAATGGCCCGCCCTGTTATTTTTTCCGCGTGCTCGCGTGCTGCCTGGATGAGTCCAGCGATGAGCTGGTCATCGTCAGTGAATGTATTGCCAATCCGAAGAAAATTCTTCATTTCAGCAAGCGTCACCGGCTCTGCCTGTGGCAGCGAAGTTTGACGGACGTATCCCACGTTATTTCGTGCTCTTCCTGGGCTTGCGTGGTTTGGGAACAGGCTGCGGCTTGATGGCTTTCTCAGCAGCCGGGACCAGCATAGATGACTCAGGTTGCATGCGTTCGTTTTCCAGCCCGCAGCTAGGACAAATGGCAGCAATGCCGCGCGCGCGAACAAATTGACGGCGGCAATAGTCGCATATGTCTTCTACACGCAGGCGAGGCGGAATGGATGATAGCTGATCAGACATCTTAAAAAGATTGGGCCTTTTCGGATTTCCCTACTAAGGCCCAACTCCCCAAATTGAATCGTTATCAGGCGGCCGCCTGTGTCAGATACTTCACCGGATGCGTGCCTGCATCGAGCAGGTTACCGTCATAGCGTGCAAAACCGATGAAGGCAACCTGTCCATAGTCTGCATAGCGCTCGACCAGCCGCAATACGGACAGTTCTTTCACACGACGAATGATGTATTTGTCCAGCTTGCCGAACAGCACAGTCTTCGCATTTACAGCGATGGCAGGCAGATCATTGTTGATGCTGTAACCATAGCCGTTGATCGTGTCCGGATCATTCACAGCCAGACCAGGGAGCCAGAGAGGACGCCCATATTTGTCCTTGAGCTTCTTGATCTGCTTCAGCGTGGAGTCGTGCATCATGTATTTCGCACCACGGCGATAGAGTGGATCAATCGAGTGTTCCAGCTCAATCAGGTCATCCGATCCAATCGAGGTCCCGCCGGTTTCCGAACCACCATCGTTACCCGAGGACCCGCCCGCAACTGGGCCTGCGGTCGCGGCAACGAGAATTCCCTTGGGCTGATTGGTGCCAGTCCCAACTGTGAAATGATTGTTGAGAATGCGTCCTATCCGAATCGCAAACTGGTCCTTCAGGAAAGATTCCAGGTCGAAAGCGGAATCCTGTAGCAGCTCGATGGACACTTTCACCATCTTGGTTGAATATTTGTAGGCCCCAAACACCACGTTTCCGAGACTAAGATCACCTTCACTTACCTGCTGACCTTCGCCAATCAGCTCGCCAGTGGTCCCCGTATCGTTGTTTGTAGGATAAGGTAACGATTGACCTGTAGAAGTCTCCATGATGGTTGAAGTGTTGAGCATGTCGCCGTAATATTTGAGGGCGTTTTCTACCTCGTTCACAAAACCGACGGGCACGAAATATCCGCCCCCTGTCCCCTGCAGAGCGTTGCCACCGCCAGTGCCCATATCACGGAACTCACGCAGCAACGCGCGCTCTTCATCGGTCAGGTTGGCACCGCGGAATCCATATTCCCGGGGACCGTCGTACTTCATTGAGCGCGCCCATACTTTGCGGTAGCGTTCCTGCTTCTCTTTGTCTGTAACACCAGCATCAACACCGACCCTGCCTGCCGGAGGTGCGCCGGTTTGGCGCGTCTCCTCATCTGCAACAGCCGCACGCTCCAGAACGTCAATTTCGGCCTTAAGCGCATCGCATTCGTCGAGCATCTGCCTCGCCTTGGCGTTGCGCTCTTCCTTGTTGAGAGATTGGTTGTCAAGGATATCATTGGCATCCTTGGCAAGCTTGAACCGCTTTTCACGCAGTTCGCGGGCCTTTGCGTAACTTCCCTGTATTGGCATTGTTTCTTCTCGCGTAATTGAATTTGTGTCGCGCCATGCGCGCCGCGCATGTGCTCACATTCCGGCCAGAACGCTCGTCATCCAAGACAGCGGCATCCCGCACGAACCAGCCAGCGAAACTTTTGCTGTTAATTCATCTGCACCAGATGGGCGCGCTTCTTCAGTCGCATGCGCTCTTCGCCGCAGTTGCAATTGCTGTTGCCACAGGTTTCCGAACCACAGCCATCGCAATCGCAGTTTTCGCATTCGCCAGATTGGCAGGAACCGCATGGACAAGTGCAATCACCATCGCCATCTTCTACATCGCGACGGCTGAACTTCTGCTTGTCTTCTTCGCTGACATCAATGCCGTATTCTTCACACAAGCGGAGCAGCTTTTTCCATGCCTTTTTCTTTTCCTCTTCGCTTACACCCTTGAGTTGATCGAAGCGGGCCAAGGCGTTGCGCAGATGACCCTTTGTCTTCTCATCGGTAGAGAATTTCCACGGCAGTTTCCAAGTAGAGGTGTCATCCGGGTTGCCGACGATCAGGAAGCAGTCGGCAGTCAAATCTTCTCCATCCACGCGCTTGGTCTTTTTGTCTTCAGTGCGAAGTGAAGGAACATGGCTGCGCACCTCTGCAGGGATGCCCTGCGGCCACAATGCCCGGGCGTTTACGCTTGTGCCTTCATAGGCGGGATATGTGACTGGACCAACGTCATACAAGTCCACATCTTCGATCTCACGATGCTGAATAATGTGACCATCCGCATCTGTTTCTTCATGCCAAGTTTGCTTTG
The DNA here is from genome assembly GCA_035293545.1 of Alloacidobacterium sp. GTDB lineage: Bacteria > Acidobacteriota > Terriglobia > Terriglobales > Acidobacteriaceae > Alloacidobacterium. The sequence continues at coordinate 23,092 of DATGMQ010000071.1, forward strand.
TTGCCACAAAGGCAAAACTGCAACCATCAATATCGCCGCGCTCCACCATGCCTTGTACATCCGCGGCGATGCGGATTTCAGGATCTGTATCACATTCGTAATGCAGTCCAGTATCATCTTCTGTCATGCGCAGCGTATTGGACTTTGTCCTGCCGAGAAGGTTGTCAGGATTGTGATTGAACAAACACCGCACATCCTGCTTCTCTTTCAGTGCGCGACTGAAGGCCCCAGGCTTGATACTCTCGAAAAACCAGCCATTGTCAAATTTCTGATTGTAGACTGCGGCATAGCCTTCAATGCCCGGTTTATCTCCACTCTTCGCGCGAAGCTGACCACCACGAATGAACCGCCGTTCAATTTGCGGCATGTGTTTCTCCTTCCTTTGCCTTGAGGCTTGCCGCCTCTCTGTATGCGGCAATGCGCAATGCACGGACCGCGCGCTGTAATTCCTGACTGACCGTTTCTTCAGCACTTTCGGCGGTCCATTCGGCAGCACGCTTTTGCATGGCTGCGAGATATTCCTCGACAAATTTTCCGCTTTCCAATCCAGGCTGTGCGTCCAGTTGCAGTGATTGTGCTGCCACATCAAACCATGCATCACGAATACTGAAAAGAACAGGACCAAAAGCCATTTGAATAGCTTTTAAATCCCGCTGCTGTCGCGTGATAATGCGCCCAAACGCATCACGAAATATTCGTGAAAATGGACGCATACGCTGATCGTCCGGCTTGTCACCAACACCAGCACCATCCTGATGGTTTGGATCCAGCGGCGTCTCAGTGAGCGTCATGTTGATAGGCATCCAGTAGTCTTCCGCCCACTTCTCATCAATAGGATTGAGTTTTTCAAACGCGCGTATGTCATTCGTATTCAAAAAGCCCCACTGGCGGCCAGTTCCATAGAATTTTTCGCGGCTGGCAGCATCAGGACGCAGCATGTCAGTAATATCGAAGTCAATGTAGAAACGGCTCTTTGGCGTGCGTCCAATGCCGATTGAAGGGAACATTTTTCGCTTCCACTCAAGCTTGATCGCATTCATCCATGGCGAAAGAGTGTACTGGAAAAATTCCTGTGCCATTTGTTCGGTGCTGGACCGCGTGCTCTTATTTACATCACCGACCATATGCGGAGGCACATGGAATACGGCACAAATCTCACTTCGCAGGCGGTCTTTTGTTTCGACCATCTGCGACTCCTCCGGCTTGTTGCTGATGGGCTTGAAATTGAAGCCAGGCGGAAGGACCGCCACGCGATGACTGTTTTCTCCCCCTTGCGCTTCCATCCATGAACGCCGCGCCTGCTCTTTTGCTTCTGGCGTCATGGCCGCCGGCATTTCAAGTATTCCGCTTGGACGCGCGAAGTTGGCGAAGTACTTTGCGCCGAATTTATCTGTTGCAAGGGCAAGACCCAGCGTCTGGCGTGCAAGCCAGACAACAGATTGTCCTATACGCCCATCGAACGTCAGGCCCGGAACATGAAGCATGTCCTCAGCAGGAATGAACCGTCCAGCGCGTGCAGTCTCCGCATCCACGTCGCTGCGATCTGCATCGTCAATCCCGTCGGTCGTACGATACACCAACGATCCGGCGGGCAAGTTTACCGGAAAAGGCCGCCATGGCTCCGGTTCCAGACGCATAGGAGAACTCAGGCGATGGGGCCGCGTTTTGTATGGATTGCGCGGCCAGATTCCAATGATTTGATTGCCAGCATCTCGCTGCAATTCTGCATATGCATTTCCCCATGCGAGCGAATGCGCCATGTATGCCTTGAGAAAGGTATGGCGCGACATTTCTGGATTTGGCTCGATATGGATGATGTCATACAGGTCATGCTCAAAAGCAATACGATGCGAAGCCCGGCCATTGCCCACAATGCTTCGCTCATAAATATGCAATGGCAGTGAAGCAATAGTCCCTGCAATCAAATCAACGCAAGCCAGGAAGATGACCGCCTGGAAGGCCGTCAGCTCGCTGACTCGAATGCCGGAATCGGTGCGGCCGCCGTTAAAGATATCGAGCAGCCACTCTGCCGGATAGCTAAGCGGAGTCTGCGGATTCTCAAGGCTGCTTCGCTTTTCGCGGAGGTCCGTTAGCAGCTCGCTGAATATGCCTGTCTGTAGTTCCATCCGGTTTTTACCAGACCTCGATCGTTCCTGCGGTTGCAGGTGAAAGCACCATAGCGCGACTAAGCGCCATAATCAGAGCAACGGTCCCGTCAATTTTGTTCTGCACGCGATTGCGGACCGGGAAGATGTTCTCCTTCCGGTCCCGGTGACAAACAGTGTTCGATATCATCCAGCTAAGGACCGGATTACCATCAAAGTGAAAACGTCCGCTCAACACAATGGCTTCCAGTTCTTTCATTGGCGCCGACATATTCTCAATGGTCTGCTTGATCTCAACACACTCTACACTTTGGTTCCAATCTTCACGCTCGCGAAGGAACTGTATCAGGCCCGCGGCATGGAATGGATCGAAAACAATCTCGCGTAAGTTGAGGGTCCGAGAATCCGCTGCCAGGTCTTCAATCACGCGGCTGTAATGCGTCACATCTCCAGGCGTCTGGATGAGATATCCACGGTCCCGCCATGCGCGGAAGTGCGTGTTTTTCTCGTCCTCGACTGCAACCTGATTCAGATAGTGACGGCTGAAGCAGTAGTAGTGATCACCATCATCCTGTTCTCGCTTGAAAAGCCGCACACTGGAAACCGTGTCAATTCGTGATGCCAGATCGCAGGACTCAATGCACATATCACCCGCGAAATCCTCAATCCTGAGAGGCGCGGCGCACTGGTTCCACTTCTCCATGTTCATCCAGGCAACATCTGCATTTACCCAAATGTTCAGGTTCTTCGTCTTAAACTGGTTCTGCTGCCGTGCGCTTTGCGCTGCCTGCTTCTGATCGTGAAATATCTGTTCCGGATTGACTGATACACCGAGATTTGGGTTTGCCATCTGGACGGCTTTTTTCGTAGTCCATCCGATTCCTTCATCTACCGTGAAGATGATCCCAAACAGCCGATCATTTTCGCGATGCCCTTCCAGGACTTCCTGCACCTCAAGATGTTTGTCGAAGCACGGAGAACTCATATCGCTGCCCGCTGTAGTGATCTCAAACAACAGCGGCTGACGCCGTGCCTGCATTCCAGTCCGCGCCCAATCTACCAGGGAATTTGTTTTGTGTTCGTGATACTCATCAACGAGCACGCACGAAGGAGATGGTCCGTCACCTGGATTACCTTTGAGCGGCTTAAACGCGCTGTTCTTCGTTGGAATTACAATGCTGGCGGCATTGCACCATATTCCGAAGGCCTCGCGTAACTGCGACGATGCCAAAGCCATGTTCCGAGCAGCACCAAATACTTCTCCAGCCTGCTCCTTTGATGTTGCGCCGGCAAATATCTCTGCGCCATATTCCCCATCAGCGCATAGCATGTAAAGCCCAATGCCGGCTGCAATCGGAGTCTTTCCATTCTTGCGCGGCACTTCCCAATATGCTTCCGTAAATCTTCGGTAGCCGTGCTTCTTGTCAACCCAGCCGAAGATACTGCACAAACCAAAAATTTGCCATCCCTCCAGTTTGAATAACTGACCACGCGCCGCGTTTCCGCGGAAATCATCTTTGACATGCGGCAGGCCCTCGAAAAATCGGCAGAAACGATTGGCCTTTGCAGCGTCAAAGCGCCAGCGATACGTATCGAGTCGGCTCAACCTCAGGTCATCCAGATGGCGCTTACAAGCAAGCCTTACCCATTTGCATGCGATTGTTGTTCCATCTACAACATCGCGCGCGTAAGATTCGGCACGCTCGGCATAGCTAATTTGGCTTGCCGACTTCTTCGCTTTCTTCATTTACCAGATCAATAAATGGATTCGTAGGTGCGTGCACCGGAGCAGTAGGCACTACATTCACCTTTGACCGGTCTGCCGGATTCATTCCCATCTTTCCCAGCAAAACATCCAGTCGCGAATAATCACCTGCTTTTGCTCGATCATTGCGAACGCGATACATCAGGCGGCAAGCCAACTCTACATGCCAGCGGTCGGCTGATGTAAGTACTCCAGGTGGAACTTGCTCGACTAACTCATTCCATATCTGCAACAGCGCCTTGGCCGTAGGCGAATATTCACTTAAGAAGCTAGCTGGCGGAGGACCGAGCGGGCCGTCCGGCTTTGGCTCATTCGCACGCTCCTTTTTCCGCTCTGGATGCCTATCGAAAGTTCCGCTTAACTCATGAAGTGCGGTTGGCTTTCTTGGTCTTCCTTTGCCCATATAAGCAATTGCACCATCGCGGCGCTCTCCTACATCTGAGTTAATGCGTCAATGGCTGCATCTCGCTCAATAAGCCATTTCCTATGTCGCTATCCGATCGTCCGAGTGTTGTCAGCATCCCCAATTCTCCAATTTTGGAGATGCAAAAATTTGATTGGCTCACGGTCTATGGGCGGTCGCCTTCGTGGAATATAGACCCCCACCCCCTCGGCCAAAACCACCGTCCTCCGAAGCAGTCTTACGCGAGTGGCAGCTATCGCAGAGCGGTTGCCAATTCGCTGCATCCCAGAAAAGCCAGTATGCACCTTTATGTGGCACGATATGATCCACGCACGTTGCGCGAACCGGCAATCCTTCATGCAACCCATATGGATCTGCACAAAATGGATGCGCCAGCAAATATGCTTTGCTCGCACGCTGCCAGCGATAGCCGTATCCGCGCTGCGCAGCCGTTTGTCGGCGGTCGCGCCCTTTTCCGCTTGCCCGACAGCGGTCGCAATATCCAACCTCTACAAGATTGGCGCAGCCTTGTGTACGGCATGGCACCTTCGCGGCACTTGGCATTCTATTTACTGTTCATGACGGATTCAGCGAGATCATGAATCATCTGATCAATCGCTGGTTCATCTGGGTCATACCATTTGCGATCCATCAATTGCACTTCGAGCGTTTGCGCCTGTGCGTCGTAAGCCCAGCGCAGCGTTATCCCGCGCGAACTTGCGAGGCCAGCATCTGACGTAATATCAATGCCAGTCTTTTCCTTTACTGCCGCTTTCAATGTTTCCCAATTCACAGGAGTAAAAGGAGTGAATTGCTGAATGGCATGCATCTCTGTCATTGCCGCACCAGAACTTTTTGTTTTGCACGAAGGAATTTCAGTTGCGCCGTGAGCGTTTTGCGCCGCTGCTCAATTTCAGCAATTGCTTTGCGCACCAGACGCAACTGTATTCGCTCTTCCTTCCGCATGGATGGCACGCTAAAGTTTGATCCCCAGCTCGGCCGCGAAGTGAACAATATCAGGCCACACGCTTTTGATGTCGGCCCACTGCTGCTGAGTCAGCGATACGCTGAGCAGTTGCGCCGGATTATGCGCATCCATAGAAATATCGCTGACGACTTTGCTTGCTGCGCCTAAGAGCACTGCCAGCGCTGCCACCGCTCCAGGCGCAGCTTTTTCTGCTTTGCTGAAGAATCCCAAAATATCCTCAGCAGCCACCTCGATACCTTTTTCGATGTTCACAAGTATGTTAGCCATTCATTCTCTCCAAATTCACCTATTGCTTTGCATCGGCCGCATGGATCGCAACCAGCCCGGTGGACACTGAGCTATACAACATCGTCCAGTCCACATGCTGATGTTGCAGCACTGCTATGCCCGCCTGGATCAACGCGCCGGCAATTGTCAGAATCCCGATCCATGTGGTTCGATTCCCACGCAGCTTTTCCATTACTCAACTCCTAATTGAAATCGAGATCTACCAGCACATGATCTGGGCTGAGACCTGTCCACGCGCATACATGAGCAATGTAAGCTTGCGTGTTGTTTTCGCCGGATGGAGCATATCTTCCAATTGCCTGCGCAATAGTGAGGCCCTTGTAATTGGCTTCCAGCAGTTCGCGGAGGGCCTGCCAGCCTTGCGCTTCGCTCGGAAAAATGGCGAAGCCTGCATCGTCTTGCTCACGCGCTCCAAGCCGATACGCAAACGATCCAAAGCGAATATTGCCTGGATTGTTATTGCGCCGACAACGTGCGCCAATGACCGACCAGCCTTCCTGCCGCGCAATCGCATGAATAAAACTCATCATGAGTGCTTCCATAACATTGCGCCAGCGGCAATCAGCCACGGCACAATCACTTTCAAAAATTCCCAAACCCCGCCTTGTCGCGATTGGCCCGATGTAAGCGCATCAACCTTTTGCGCCAGACTGCTTACCATTTCCCGCAGCCCGGTACTTTCTGCCTGTTTGATCCGCATGTCCTGAAGCATTGTGTTGATGGCTTCCACTTTGAGCAGCACGCGGTCCTGCATGTTCTGCTGACCATTACGCAGATCGTGAATGTCCTTGCGGTTTTGTGTATGCTTATCGTCTAATTCGCGTCGCAGGATGTCATACTTTTCTCCTACTTCGCGGCGCAGATCATCTCGAAGCGCATCAATCTTCTCTTCCAGCACGGCTTCATCCAAAGCTTCTCTCCCGCACTATTGTTGGCAGATTCAACGCTGGCAGTTACAGCGCCCGCAATATTTTCTTCCTTCTTCGGTGCGCTCCGGAACTTCACGAAAAAACTGACGGCCACAGAACTCGCATAATTTAGGCTCCATAGTTTTACCAATGCCCGGCGTAGCTGCCACCAGGTTGAAGTCCAGCGTCTGGTTCGTAGGTCCATTCAGGATTGACATGGTGACACCTTCACGCACAGCGGATCTTCACGTCGCGGCGCAAGCCGCTTCCATAGCCGGACTTTTTCTGCCGTGCGCTCGATGAAATCTTCCGGCGCGAATTTGCGCGCTATCCTCTCCATTCGTCTCGACTCTGACAGATGTGCAGTCCGCGATTTTCCACGCGCGAACGCAGTACCCGCAAATGCCTCCATCTCTCTTAGTGAAATGGAAGGATTCGAGGATCGCGATGGAATCTCTTTGTCAGTGGGACCAGCACCAAATGGCTGATAGCCGATATGATTGCTCATATCGTCATACACTCTGCGCCAGATGCCTTTCTCTACTCTCGACTCGCCCGCGGAGAAACTGGTGCGGCGAATAATACGCCAGCCAAGCGATGTATTGTCCGAAAAGACCAGGAATTCCTGATTGGTTTCTCTCTTGCGGAACTTTGCCACGGCTTTATTTTCAAAAGCGCAGCAGAAAAGTCATGTGAACGGAAGAGACACCTCAGTCGAGGCAATCTATAAGGCCCACTACGCAGTGCCATCCAGAGCTATGCTGGCGCGGTAGATCGTTATTTTCTACGGCAGTTGAGGAGTCTGCCAAAAAAATCCTAAATGCAGAATAAGAACAAATCAGGCGTCCGACAACACATTTCTTTTCAAAAGTCCTATTTCGTTACTGTTTGTGTTGCATTCTGCAACGTTGTTGCATTTTTTCGGACCGCATAGTCAGAATTGCGACACACTCCAGAAGCTCCACCGTCGTAGAATCCCGCGTCAACAAAGCATCTGCATTCCCGATGTCATATTCATTGCTGGAGAGCAGGCTGCTGAACAGAACGACCGGAAGAGATGCACTGAATTCCTTCACATTCTGCGCAACGTGGCTGGCATTCGTATCCAGGTCAATCAGCACGAGAGAAACATCTTGAGTTGCGAGCAGCGTATGCATTGCATCCGGATCGCGCGCTTCCAGCACGCGATAGTGCCCGCGCGTCTCCAGCAAGAACTTCTTGCACCCGCATACCGTTTCATTCTTCGACATCAGCAGTAAAAATTTTCGCGGTTTCATTGCCTCACTCCCACTCTCGATTCACGCCAACGAGCCAGTGCCTGCTGGTCAAGAGGCCAACTGTCAGGCCTCAGCCAATGTCCCTCCGCGATGAACTTCCACGGGCCCCACTGAATGCGCAGAAATGGCGTGACTTTGCAGTACTCGTGCCACGAGGAGATAAATTCATCAGCAGCGTCATAGGCTTTTCCGGTGTTGCGAGCTTTCCAGAGGGCCAGTTGCTTACGCAACGCGCGCTTAATGCGTTCACTGGTGAAGCCGCACTCGCGCATCACGTACTCAAGCGCGTCTTCGAGCACACCCCCCTCCAGTAGGGAGGGGGTAGGGGGTGGGTTTGTATTGTGTATTGTGTTTTGTTCACAATATTGATGCGGACCCCCTTCAGGGAGACACAAATCCCCCCGCAGGGAGACACTAGCGTCTCCTTGGGAAACAGGCGCGCAAAAGTTTTCCTCAGATTTTGTGTCCCCCAGGGAGACACAAATTTCGTTCGCTTTTGACTGATGCAGACGCTTACGAAGGGCAGTAACTTCCGCGCGCAGTTTGGCTATTGCTACGTCAGTGAATACATACGAGGATCGCTTGCGATTGTAGACCGCACCAAGACGCTCTGCGGCTTCCTTCAGGTCAAGCAACACGCATGTGCTCTGCGCAGAACCTTCCCCGCGCTGCAATCGCAAAATGCCGACGTATTCGAGGACAGCAAGGTTACGCCAGACTGCCGAGCGACTGATTCCTGTCGCATCGGCCAGCTTGCGCAAGCTATAGCTCACCGTCGCGGAATAGGATTCCCGCGTGAGATGCACGTATACCAAAACGGCATGTGGCCCCACAATCGGCTGGAAAGCATCATACAGCTCGTTATCCTGCCAGCAATGCCCCGGCTTGCGCTTATCTCTCAGCTTAATGTCTTCCATGTTCCCCAAGGCACAACTCCACTCAGCGATTCGCCAGTTCCAGCAATACATCTGCGTGACACGGCTGATTTAGCGGACACCAGCAAGCAAGGTTCTTGCCGCGTAGTTCATGAATTTGGTTGCGCAATTCGCCGCGAATCATGAGATATCGCAACATCGCAAGCGGCTGACGATCAACTGTTACTCCTTGTCCGATAATCTTCTCGCGAGTATCTTCTTTCGCTTCACGCGCGGACCTCCGGAAATTCCCGCCATTCCCGGCCATCCAGCATAGCGCCTGCGGCTTTCTTTCCGACGCGCACCATGTTGATACTCGAATCATCGGTGCAGGTGAAGATTATTTCCTTGTCACGAGGCTTAAAGTGTGTCTGATTCGGAACGCTGATTTTTAGACATGGCGCACCGTGCTGGTTCATCCAGAGACGCGGTTCCCATTCGCCCCATTGCTTGAAGAAGAACGAAACTCCCGCAGCCTGACACTGATCGCGCAGGCTGCGCACCCAGTCCGGATGCATGGGCCGTGCCTTTGGCCCGCTTTCACCGCCGACAATCACCCAGTTGAGTCCACGGATAGGATTTCTCGCTCCGCCAAGGTATTGGTAAATATCAATCATTTCCAGCAGTGGCTCTGCGCTGATGAACCATACAGCAGCAGGCGTCTGTAGCAGCAGCGGTATGCGCTCATCGGCTGTCTTCTGGTTCTCGACGCTCACGCCCGGCCAGACATTCGGCAAGGGCAACTCCAGAATCCCAGAATGCTTACCTGCGGAAATATCAAGCGCCTGAGAGCCAATGGCCTCTTCACGATTGTCTGTACTCAGGTAAAAATACTTCAACATCCGCTCAGGACGCTTGGTCAGCACCTGGAACGTGTGCTGCGGACACAGCGCCATCACGGCGAAGATGCGGTCAATCCACTCATCCGGCATGTTCTCGTGGAACAGGTCGGACATCGAATTAACAAAGATTCGCCGTGACTTCTTCCACTTCAGCGGGTCGAGCAGATGTTCTTCGATGAGACGTACTTCACCATTCCATTGCGGCATTCGCTCGCCTGAGTTATTGATGCGCACGAGTCCTTCATAGGGCTGACCTTTGCCGCCGAAGCGACGAGCAACACGCTCGGCATAGCAGTTGCGGCAGCCTTCACTCACACGCGAGCATCCCCGTATCGGGTTCCATGTTGCGTCCGTCCATTCGATGCTTGTCTTGTTCATCGCGCGGCCTCCAGCGCATCCAGAATGCGCTTGTCCACAGCAAGAACAGCGGCCTGTTCCGCTGTAGTATCCATGCCTGCGCACGTTTCTGCCTTCTCAAGCTCGCCAAGAAATTCTGCGACGATTTCGTGCGCTTTCCTCAGACCTGAAGCCGTGCTGCTCTCTTCACGCAATTCGCAGACCATCGCGGCCAGCGACTCTTTGGTCTCGCTTTCGATGAGTGCCGTCAATAATGCTGTCATCGCTTGCCTCTCTGAATCTCCTGGACAGTCAATCCATATGCATGAATCTTGCGATACACGAGCGTCTTGCTCACACCGAGATAGCGCGCGGCAAGTGCCACTTTCCCAGCCAGCACAATGGCGCGCACAATCGCTTTGCGCTCCATTTCTTCGAGCGGAGTGATAAAGTAGCGGCCGCACCCGCAGCACTTCTGCGCCAGCGGCTGCTCCAGCCCGCAGATGCACTTCACATTTTTTGTGACATCAACCACGTTAATCACCCGATATTTTGTTCAGCAAAGGTGCATCATTCTCTATCCTGCGTTTTGACATTTCAACGTATTCAGGATTTATTTCGATGCCTACATATTTGCGGCCAAGACGCAGAGCAACTACGCCAGTAGTGCCCGCTCCACTGAATGGATCAAGCACGGTTCCTCCTTCGGGACATCCGGCCATGATGCACAGTCGCGGAATTTCCTCCGGGAACGTGGCGAAGTGCATTCCGGAAAACCCTTGCGTCGCAATTTCCCACACGGACCGGCGATTCGCACCAAATGCTCGCTGCTCTGCATGCGTCATATGGTCCCAACGCTCATTGAATCCGGCATGACGCCGTGAGTGTCCACGCTGTTTGTCGCGGCATTCCGTGGTAGGACGTCCGCCAACAGCCTTCATGGTTCCATTGGCCTTTGCACCACCATTTGCTCTCAGACTTCCAGTTTGAGAGTCAATATCCTGTTGCCACCGCTGGACCGATGAAGGAGCGGCCCTAATCCGTATAGCAGCAGCGTCGAAGTAATATTTCGGCCGCTTGGTCAATAGAAAAATATACTCATGCGATGTCGTACAGCGGTCGGTAACAGAGAGAGGCATCGGATTCGGCTTGGACCAAACAATGTCTTGTCGCAACCACCATCCATCAGCCTGCAAAGCAAAAGCTAACCGCCACGGCATTCCCACTAAATCTTTGCGCTTTAAGTGAGGCACACGCCTGGTTACGCACTGCTGCCAGCCACGACGCTCTGATTCATAACTTCCGCCACCACCGCAACCTGATCCTGCATAACAATCACCTATGTTTACCCATGCAGTTCCATCCTTGCGCAGCACGCGACGTATTTCACGAAAAACAGAAAGCATCTTTTCTAAATACTCATGGGGAGTATTTTCCACGCCAATCTGTCCAACAACTCCGTAATTGCGCAGTCTCCAATATGGTGGGCTCGTAACGACACAATGCACGGAATCATCTGGAAGCTCCCGTAATCGCTCCAGCACATCGCCTTGCAAAATGCGCCAATCTTTCATCATCAATCGCGTCCCGACCATTTCTTCGTCTCTACGTCTTTCTTCAATACAAAGACACGCTGCGCGCGCCACTCACGCATGTATCGCGCATGGCACTTTCGGCATGTACGCTGTCCAGGACGCAATTGCCTGCCGCAGTTGCATTTCGTCTTTTTCTCACGCCATTTCATTGAAAACAAAAAGACCGTGGAACAAAACGTGTAACGTGGAACATGCAGCGGCATTAAGCGTTCGCGCGTACTCGCGGATAGCAAGCAGCAACGCTCGAAGCCGCTGCATGTTGTCCCTGCATGTCTCGCTCACGCAGGAAACATCATCAATATCTGCGGGCAGATGCCAGTTCTGCCCGTTTTACTTCCATGCCGGCATGTACTCCGATGTGAGTTGGAGGCGCTACGCTTGGCCCATCCTGCGCTACTACTTTCAGCACCCGCTGGCTCGGTACAAGGTCCGGATTCCCCGTAGCTCCCCGGACTGGCACTCGCTGCCTCTCTCAGCCCACCGGCTTTCTCTGTTTGTGCGAATCTCGAAATCTGCACGCCTGAGTGTTTCAAGAGCCACGAACTGGCCGTCTACGCATCTCGCGTAGCACCATGCTCAGGCGCTGCTTGTTAAGCGATAATCACTGCATCAGGCAGCGCATCGCTCAGATACTTCTTAATAGATCCCATAGTGTCGAGCTCCCACTTTGCGTCAATGTCAATGAGCGCCACAAGCGGAAGCGAATCTTTGACGCTCTTCATGCGCAGCAAAAATTTCGACTCAACCGGAGCAGCGTCGCGGAATGTACGCCAGGGAATGAGCGGAACGCCATCGGCAGGCAGAGTGACAGTATTCTTCACCACCGTGCCCGTCTTGACCGTTACAACCTGACTCATACCATCATCGGCCACCGCCACGGAATTCTCCGCAGAGAGTGTCGAGCAGAGTTGCTGGACTTTGACTGCGTTGTCGTTAAAGTAAAAACTGGAGCGGAAATCAATCAAGAACTTCTCCGGCTCATAGTAAGAATCAAACTTGAACGGCACTTCATCCACATACCTGGCACGCAGCCACACATGTCTGCGTCCGTAGTCATCAGCAGTCTGCGACACAAGCTCAACGACGCGATGGCCCACAATGCGAATAGCAACCTTGTCCGGCCTGTCATCCATCTTCGCCTGATATGCCGCGACAAATCCTGCCAGAGTGCTTACTTCGAGCGTTGGCTTGGTCCACTGCGGCGCCAGATCGCGCACTGGCGCACCGAGCGTTCCATCTTCCCTGAGTGCATACGGCTGACCGTTGACGACTTCAACGGCGGAGCGTCGCTGGAGTTTCTCAAAAAGGAAACCAGTAAAATCTTTCACGTCTTCCCACATTTGCTCTCTCCTTTTTTGCTCTGCGCGGTGCGCAGAAACGTTATTTCATCGCACCGCTTCCATCGAAAGCGATGACAGGAACTTCCTTCGGCTTTGGCGCACTCCAAAGCGGCATCTGACGCGGGTCATTCGCAAAGGCAACCAGCGCACCATCTTCAGCCTTGCCCAGGAAGCATTTCGACTTGTGCGTTTCGATGGCAGCCAGCTTCGATGAGCACTTGAATTCAGTCTCAATCGTCACGCGATCAGAGTGCGGCTTAAGAATGAGTTCCAACTTGATGACGCGCGTGGCGGTCGCCGGCGTGTTAGGGTCAGCGATATTTGCCAACGCGCGACGCAACTCAATGTCAAATCCGTCAATCATCGCGCCATCATTGATATTGCCGATATTGATCGGGACCAGTTCGACATCTACGGCCATAAGCCCACCATCCTTTCCAGCCAAAAAGCCATGCGTACCAACATGGGCAAAAACACAATGAATGCACCAAGCGCAGACATGACCACCATCATGCGCATCAGGCCAGGAATGCAGCCGCCAAAATGATCGTCTTCGCACAAAGGCGAAACAGGAACCACAACACGCGGTTGCACGTCGGTGATTGCGTGTATCCCTCTGGCTTGCCGGCTCTCATAAAATTCCTCGTATCGCGCACAGGAAAAGCAGTACTCATCGGCACCCGATGTAAGTTCATTGCAGCCTGGACAGATGCGCAGACCATCAGGAATTTCTGCAATCATGCCGCACGTCCTTTCTTGCCGCGCTTTTTCCTGCGGATCAATTCATGGATCTGCGCGGAATTTGGACGCCTGGTCAGCTTTCTTATTTCAGCCTTCTTGCGCGCTACCTCAGCAAAATGCGCACTCATGCAAGCCGGGTTCGTACAGACCGTGCGCGACGGACCAAGCCACATGCACTTATCGCCCGAAGGAAGATTGCACGAATCACCATTGCAGCCGCAGAACCGGCAGGTGCCCGGAGTGGGGGAATTCATTTCCCACCTCCGAACGTGATGTGCAGCGGAGGACTCAATGTCTGCGACTGCGTCTGTGCACCAGATTTTGGAGTCGAACCACAACGCTGGTAATTGCGAATAACGGTATAGGACATCGAAGCGACATCCACCATCTGCGCAATGCGGGCAAATCGCGCATGATGGTGCTGCTCCAGTAAACGCTGGCCTTCGATGCTTGCCGCAGTCATGCCCACTTCAAAAAATGCAAATCCGGTTTTGCTTCGCACCAATGCACCAGGCAAGAGTGCCTCATGGCACTGCGCATAAGGACGGCGCAGGCATTGTTCTGTCGAGGTCCAATCAAGAAAACGCGTGATGGCAACGCCGGACCACAGCGCGCCATTTATCGCTCTATCCTGCGGAGAGGACTTAACAATCGGCTTCATGCCCACAGCGCGGAGAAGTGCATCTTGATTCTGTGCAGGTCGTGGAGCATCAGGAATTTCAGCATGGGCGGCTACTGCTGCCAGCACAATAAAGATTACGAGTGCGCGAGTGTTCATTGCACACCGCCTTTGCGCTCCAACTCATAAGTCGAAATTCCGGTGCATGCATTCACACACGCTACAATGCGGCGCATGACCATCCACTCATCGGCAACAGAAAGGTCGCTGCCAAGCGGATCTACCATGATTGCGCCCTGCGCATCTTTGATCAGCCCCGCATCTACCGTCCACGGCTCATAAAAAGGAACATTCCGCGAGCGCGGCTGCTCCTCAACAGCCGCGTCCACAGGTTCACAGGATTTTTCTGCTTGTGCGTTTTTCCTTTCTGTTGGATTTGGTACATCGAGGAGTTCTGCGAGCAGCCTCTTCATGCGTCCGGTCCGGCACCAGTCGGCGTGCTCAAGCTTGCGATCTGAAATTTGCTCTGTAAGACATTCAGTGCAAATCACGCGGCCCGCCGAACGCGCAAACTGGACATCAACCAGATTGCGCGCGGCGAAAAGGATGTGAATGATGATTCGTTGCTGGTCAAGGGAAAACTGTCCGATTTTGGACAGTTCAGCCGTTGGCTGAAGGACACTGCGAGATGTATCCACGGAATTATCTCCTTTGTTTGCAAGGAGCGTTCCATGGTCTGGTAGGCGAGGCAGGGATCGAACCTGCAACCTACGGCTTAGAAGGCCGGTGCTCTATCCAATTGAGCTACTCGCCCACAGTGGGTGATGTCTTTATTGTAACGGTGATTGCGTGATTCAGCGCAGCCTCGAAAATGGAGTGGCCGAGTGTCTGGTTTCGCGCACAGGAAGCAACGTAGAGTGTGATTCCGAAGCCCTCCTGGGCATGCACGATGGCCTGTCGGATGACGAAATCGGTACGGCTTTGGAGGAGCGGGACTTCGCGAAGAGTGGACGATGCGGCACGCATCCAGCTTTCATGCGCAGCGAAGGATGCAAAAGCGTTCGGGTGGCGCAGGATGATGTCTATGTAGCAGGCGACACCGGTATACGCCTCGGCGGGTGGCGCGTCGAATTCGAAGGGGTCTATTTCGGCAGCGGGAAGATGCCAACGGTCGCACTTTGAGGTGAAGACCGGCGATTCTGGTGCGTTCAGATGGCGGAGTGCCTGGGCCAGGACGGTATCGGTTACGGCTTCAGGCACCTGAGTGATGCGGAAGGCATCTTCCTTGAGAGGAACATAGCCCTCCCATGGAACTGCAATCATGGGCAGTCCGGGGCCAATTTCAACCGACCAGTCTGCTTCCATGCGCTTCGCTTCCTGAGGTAGCCAGAAGAAAGCCGAGAAGAGTTTTCTCGGCCCAGTAGCCGTCGTATCCGTTGGCGGGAGCGAGAAAGGCGCAGTGGCCTCCGCGCGGAGTTTCAATGAAGCTGACGTGCGGATTGTCTATGAGTGCCTGACGCGTTTCCGGAAGCATGCGGATGAAGGGATCGTCGAGCGAGTGGACGATGAGCGTAGGCAGGCTTAGTTGTGAGGCGAAGTTGGAGCTGGCGACGGTGTAGTAGTAGGCGTCGGCATTGGCAAAGCCGCCGTAGGGGGCGACGACGTATTCGTCGAAGTCGCGCATGCTATGGATTTTTCTGAGTACGCGTTTAGTGTGCAGCGGCAGGTAGAGCCGGGGGAAGAGCTCTGCTTTGCGCTCGAGGCGCGCCACCATGGAGCGGAGAAAGTATTTCTCATAAAAGCGGTTCTGCGGCTCGTGGAGGGCGGCGGATGAGGCGGCGAGATCCATGAGCGGAGAGATACCGACAGCGGCCTTGAGGAAAGGCGGAACGTTGTTGCCAAGCTGGCCTGCGTAGCTGAGGACAAGGTTGCCGCCCATCGAATAACCAATGACGGCGACGGACTGCAGATGATGTTTGCGCACGATGCGCTCGACAACCAACGCAACATCATTTGAGCAACCGGAGTGGTAGATGGCTGGCGAGAGCTTGTCCGTACTTCCGCAACTGCGCATGTTCATGCGGACGATGTTGCATCCGGCGGCCCAGGCGCGGGCGGCGTTGCCGAGCATGTACTGCGAGCTGGAGGAACCTTCAAGCCCGTGCGCGAGTACGACGGTAAGGCGCTGGCTGCGTACTTCTTCAGGCTGCCAGTTGCAGTGGCACAGGATGCGGGTGGGGCCGTACTCTTCATAGCCGGGGATCGGACCCTGAACCTGGACCAGGAGGGGTTCCGGTTCGGGGAGCGGCGCGTGATGACGGGGCAGGAAGTTTCCGGCGAGCGTCATCAGATGGCCATTGTTGAGAAAGCGACGCGGGATGAAGTCAGCGCACCAGCCGTTGAGTCCGGGGCTTGGAGCGAGCTTGATAAATGTCTTGAGGCCAGTCATTCGCGGCGCAGCTCCTCAAGTAGCGTAGCTGCATGAATCGCTCCGGCTGGATCTTCTTCATGCTTGAAATAAGCGAAGACATCACCCTGCTGGGCGCGCTGCGCGAGCAAAGACCGTATCTGGGCCAGGTCTTCCGCGGAGTAGCTGCTTTGTCTGAAGCGGTAACAGGAGAAGGGCGCTGTAACGACGTCTGGTGTGACGAGTTCGTCGTTTTCAGCAACGCAGAGAGCGGCATTGTGCCTGCGGAGAATGGAATAGGTTTCGTCTGCGAACCAGGACTCGTGGCGGAACTCGAAGGCGGGGCGCAGGCTTGTGGATGCGGCTTTTTCAAGGAAAGTGTCGAGCCTTGCTGGGGCGGCCTTAAAGTTGGGCGGAAGCTGGAAGAGTACTGCTCCGGTGCGGTGTGCATCTATGAAGGGTTGGAGCGAGCGGTAGAAACTGGCCAGCGCTTCTGTGCAGTCCTTGAGACGCAGAATATGGGTGATGCGTTGCGGAGCCTTGAAGGAAAAGCGGAAGTCGGGCGCGGTAGCTGCCAGCCAGGACTGCGCCATGGCGGCGGAAGGAAGCGCGCGAAAGGTGTAATTGACCTCGACAGAGTTCAGGCGTGTTGCGTAAAATTCAAGAAATTTTCTGGAGGGAAGCTTTGGAGGGTAGAAATCCGGTTTCCAGCTTGTGTATGCCCAGCCGGAGGAGCCGAGATAAATGTTTCCTGCCATTCGAGTTGGGGCGGCTAGTGGGGATCGAACCCACGACATCCTGAGCCACAGTCAGGCGTTCTGCCGCTGAACTATAGCCGCCGTATAGGTATTGATTGTAGCATTTTTCCTGATATGAATTCGCAGGTGTTATCGCCGGAACGTGGAAATCTGAGGCCCCGAATGCGAGTTGGCAAAGGCCTTTTCGCAAATGAGAATCTGGACATGCTGGCGCATGTGCTGGATGACTGGTTTCGGATCCCCGGAACGCCCATTCGCTTTGGACTGGATGGGATCATCGGGCTCGTTCCGTGGGCGGGGGATGTGCTCGCCGGACTTGCTTCATGTGTGATGATTGTGGCCGCGTGGTTTCGCGGTGTGCCATATGTGACGTTGACGCGAATGGTAGTGAATCTGGGAATTGATGTGATTATCGGTTCGATTCCGCTGCTGGGCGATGCTTTTGATATCGCATGGAAGGCGAACCGGCGCAATTACGCTCTGCTGTCGCGGCACCTGGAGCAGCCGCACCGGCATACGTGGAAGGATTGGGTCTTTCTGCTGCTGATAGGGCTGGCGGTGGCTGCAATCTTTCTCATTCCGCTGTTCCTGCTGATTCTAGCGATGGAGTGGCTGGCGCACAGGATGGTGCTTGCGGGATATCCGTGATGCGGGATTTCATCTTGTACAATGAGAAGAAGTCGGGGCGTAGCGCAGTCTGGTAGCGCATCTGCTTTGGGAGCAGAGGGTCGGGGGTTCGAATCCCTCCGCCCCGACCATCCTTCAACACATTGAACCTGAACCGCTTTAGCCGTATTCGGTTTGAATTCAGCTGGTTCCACGTCTTCCATACAGTTCTTTAGCGTCTATGGAATCAATGCTGTGGAACCTATTTTATGCGAAAGCGGTATCACTGGTATCACCCACCCGATCGATGATTTTGGGTATGAGGTAGGGGCAGCACGCCGACAACTGCCGGAAAGCGTCTGATTGGATAGTCATCGTGGCGCATGCTGGACTGGAAGGAAGAAGCAAGAGCGCTTAGCCGCATCCAGCCCCGAGAACCTATGCTGAACGGACACGCTGAAAACTCCCGTAGACATGCGGTTCCCGCGGCGAATAACTCAACGAAACTCCCAGCCCTAAATGGAACACTTGCTTGCGCGCATCACGAGCCAGAAAGAACCTGCGCGACGAGCTGATCCAGCGTCCATGATCGGGAGCGAGCCTCCAGTGGACAGCACGCGATATAGTCGCGGATGAACCCTGCAGTCGTTGATTCGACGTGTGTAACACTCTAAACGGAGTGCCGATTCCCGCACGAACGATAGGAGGCCGCTACGTGACCGCAGTCTGAACAGCGATCGATCTGCTTCGAACTGGCTGCGTGGATCCACTGCTCACGCCATTCTGTAGCGAAGATCGCTCCACTTCGTCGCGCTGTCCGCCTTGCGATGTGCGTCATCGAGCGTATCTCGGCTGTCGAGATCCTCCTACGTTCTGCTCCGCCGTTGACCAGGTGTGCCGCATGACTCCACATCACAAATATCAACGCGATCGACGAACCGTCGATCGCAAGCTTAGAAAGAATCCCTTCTCACCCTCGCGAACGCACACGGCAGAACTCGATGTTCATTCGGCCCCCTTACTATGGGAAGAGACGACCGTTCACTTCCCTGCCCATGATCTTGAAGCCGATTCCGATCGACACCTCGACCATCTTCACGATGATTGACTTTTCCGGGGTGCTTGCGGGCGCCATCGGCGGCGCTCTTGAGGCCAAACAGAACCGCATCTATCATTTCGATTTCGTCGGCGTTCTTGGCCTCGGAACCATCTCCGCGCTTGGCGGTGGGATTGCGCGCGATATGTTGCTTCAACATGGGCCGCCGCTCGCCTTCACCGACATTCGTTATCTTCTGATCGCCGTGGTCGGGGCGTTGATTGGTCTAGTATGCGGTTCGACTCTTGGCGATCGCCTTGCGAAGCCCTTGATTTGGATCGATGCTGCGGCGCTCGGTTTCTTCGCTGTAGCTGGATCCACGCGAGCGCTCGCTGCGGGGCTGACATTTGTGCCGGCGCTGGTGCTCGGCATCGTAACTGCAGTCGGTGGAGGGTCGCTTCGTGATGTCTTCAGCGGGCGGTCACCAAAGGTCTTCGAACGTGGCGAGCCGTATGCCGTGGTGGCCGCGTTTGCGTCGGTAGTCTTTCTCGTCTTGGTGAAGCACACTGGAAACACCAACCTCGCCACCACCCTGGGCCTAGCAGCCGGTTTCAGCCTTCGAGCCGCGGCGCTCGGATTCAAATGGAAGACGCGAGCCGCTCGCTGATTGAGTCACACCGTTCTTGGCGATAATCCGATCCGGTCGACCCTAATGGCTGGGATGAGAACTTGGCTGGTTTGATGAGACCGAGGCCTCTGTCGTCTCCGCCATCGTTTCCACGAGCTAGAACGGTTCCAAGATCGAAAGCGGCGAGTTTGGCTGGGAATTGGGGAGGTTGGGATTGTGGAGCAACGGGTTAGGTGTTCCGTTCCCCGCGAGCCAACACACACTCTCTTTATATATATGCGGCCGGTTGATGCTTAGCACGTCAGCGCTCATCAACGGTTCGATCTTAAGACTCCGCGTTCGATGAAACGGTTGAGAAGTGTCTAAGGCGGGAGAGTTCCACCGGTCAGCATGCCGCGAGTAAGAGAGGCTGAGTTCAGCGGATCCCACAGGTGGCGAGGAGATGGAAGAATTGGAGGAGGCTTACGAGTTCGGCGAAAGGGAGATATTCGGCGGTTGGCTGTTGTGACCAGGTGCCAATTGCGTGCCAGTGTTGTTTTACGAGCAGGCGCGATTCTTCATGGAGGAAGTCGATTCCGTTCGCGTACGTGAAGGACCGATGTCCTCGATACGGTCTTGACACCAGTTTCCGTGTTAATTGCCGTAACGGTTACACCTTGAATGACAGCACTTTGGGAGTCTTCGATGAGGTCGGTGAGAGAAGCTGATGTCGGCTGAGAGTAGCTTCCTAGGTTCTTGAAGTGAATTGTGTCGCGTCAGTAACAGACGAATCCCAGGATGCGCATGTCTAGGTAGCAGGTTTTCGGATTTCGCCCGGTTTTGCATGCTGAGGCGATTTAGGCTTCGCAACTTCCGATTCTAGATATATGCGAACAATCGAATATTCTGATATTATCATAAAAACAATGCCCGACTCACTACGTCGCTTCAAGGCCGATGTATTCCAGGCTCTGGGGCACCCAACCCGAATCGCGATCGTCGAGCTGCTTGGAAATCGAGAACTCTCGGCCGGCGACCTGATTGAGGAGCTCGGCATGGAACAGGCCAACGTCTCGCAGCACCTGGCCGTTCTTCGATCTCGACAACTTGTCGTGAATCGGAAGGCCGGGAACCAGGTCTTCTATTCCGTTCGCGATCCGATCCTGCTCCAGGTACTTGCCCTGATGCGCAACTATTTTCAAAAACACCTGAACGAAGCGTTGGCCATCCTGGAAGAGATTGACGAATCTCAGGCGGAGAACACTAAGTGATGGAGCCACCTCAAGTCTCATCATCGCTATCGTTTCTTTCTGCGCGGAACCATAGAGGAGAATCGGTTTGATCGCGCAATTCTGGGGCAATTTCCTCAGCACTGTTTTCAGCCACCCTCTCGATTCCACGCTCCTAGTTGTGGCATGCTGGCCGCTGATTGCACTCGCGTGTCTCCTGCGCCCGCATAGCATCCGCTACGTCGCACGTTTTTTGTTTCTCGTTGGCGCTCTGGTTTGTGTGGCCATGTTCCTATTGGCCGGAACGTTCCTCATCTCCGGACATTCACCCCAGGTGATGACTCTGCCTCTGGGACTGCCAGATCTCCCCTTCCAGGTGCGTCTCGACGCGCTCTCAGCTTTTTTCTTATTGATTCTGGGCCTGGGGGGGGCTGGGATATCCACGTTTGCGGCCGGGTATTTTCGAAGTGGCGAAGGCACGGCGCCCGGCTTGCTTAGTCTCCACTACCACTTGTTTCTTGCCAGCATGGCCGTGGTGATGCTGGCTGACGATGCATACCTTTTCATGGTGGCTTGGGAGACGATGGCCCTGACCTCGTATTTCCTCGTCACATCACAGCATCGGATACCCGAGATTCGGCGCGCCGGGTTTCTCTATTTGCTGATGGCGCACATCGGTGCAGTGTGCATTCTGCTGAGCTTCGGGGTCATGCAGGGTGGAAGCTGCCAATTCACGTTCGACGCCATGCGCAGCGCATCGCTTGCGCCTTTCTGGGCCACCGTCGCATTCACCCTCGCGCTTCTCGGATTCGGGGCCAAGGCTGGTCTGGTGCCGATGCATGTCTGGCTGCCTGAAGCACATCCTGCGGCGCCATCACCGGTCTCCGCGATGATGAGTGGCCTGATGCTCAAGACGGCGATCTATGGACTGCTTCGAGTCACCTTTGATTTGCTCCATGTTCAGTTCTGGCAATGGGGTATTGCCGTGCTCACGTTGGGGCTTTTCTCGGCTCTGTTCGGAGCGATTTTTGCCGGTGTTCAGACTGACATGAAGCGGCTGCTGGCTTACTCCTCAATCGAAAATATCGGACTGATCTTTACCGGCCTTGGGCTATCAATTTTGTTCGCTGCGAGCAATCTGCGACTTTTCGCGGCATTGGCGCTCGCAGCTGCTCTGATCCACGCGCTGAACCACTCGCTTTTCAAGAGCATGCTGTTTCTGGCCACTGGTAGCGTTTTGCATGCGACACGCCAGCGCAGCCTCGGGAAGCTCGGCGGCCTGATTCGGTCGATGCCGTGCGTCGCCGCGCTGGCGCTCATCGGCACGCTGGCCATCGCGGGCTTGCCTCCACTCAATGGGTTTGTTTCCGAGTGGCTGCTGCTGCAGTCGTTTCTCTACACACCGCAGCTGCCTCACGCCTTCATTAACATGTTGATTCCTCTCGGAGCGGCGTCACTGGCTCTGACGGTCGCTCTGGCTGCATATGTCATGGTGAAGTTCTACGGTGTAATCTTCCTCGGGAAGCCGCGCGAGACATTGTTGGCGCAGGCTCACGATGCGAATTGGCTGGAACGAATCGGCCTCGCGTGGCTCGCCGCCGGTTGTATCGCGATCGGTGTGCAGCCGCAACTTGCACTTCATGCCGCGGGGAAAACGACGGGGATGCTTGTGGGACAAACCATCGCTCCAGACCCCTCCGTCTGGCGCATAGCTCCGATTGCACCTGAGCAGGCTTCATACAGCGGATGGATTTTTCTTGCCGTCATCCTCTGTACCATTGCGGTGACATTTCTGCTGGTGCGCCTGCTGGCTCACGGGCGCGTACGCAGAACCGCACCATGGGACTGCGGCTATCCGTGGCAAACATCCCGCATGCAGGACACGGCCGAAGGATTCGGCCAACCGATACGTCATATGTTCGGAGCCTTCTTCCGCATGGAACGCGAACTTCCAGCGCCAACGGACTTGACGCCCCGGTATCGCGTCCACATTGAAGACCGCTTCTGGCGTGCTCTCTACCGACCGATCGCTGCCGCGGTCCAGCGGTTGGCAGATGCCGTTAGCTTTCTGCAGGGTGGACGCCTCGCGATTTACCTGCTCTTCAGCTTCCTAACGTTACTCGGGCTTCTGGTGTTCGTGCTATGAGAGGAATCGCGCTTATTTGGCAATTCGGAGAAGTGATTCTCGCAATCGCGCTGGCGCCGCTCTTTTCAGGGTGGATCGCTCAATGCCGAGCCTGGATGCAGAATCGATCCGCTCCGCCGTTGACGCAGCAATATCGGATGTTGCGCAAATTGTTCAATAAGGACGCTGCACTGGCTGAAGATGCTTCTCGACTGTTCCGCACCACGCCCTACGTGCTCTTTGGGACCATGGTTTTGGCCGCGGCGATTATCCCTTCCGTTGTGACAGACCTTCCCTTTGCGCACGCTGCCGACGCTATTGCACTGATCGGGCTTTTTGCCACTGCGAGGGTGTTCCAGGCACTGGCGGCCATGGACATCGGCACTGCCTTTGGAACTCTGGGAGCACGCCGAGAAATGATGGTCGGCTTTCTTGCCGAGCCGGCTATCCTGATGGTCTTCTTCAATGCATTTCTTCTCTTCGGCACAACGGCTCTCACTGGCCTGGTCGACAACTACACGACTCATCCTTCGGTGATCGATCCCAGTGTCGTTTTTGCCGCCATCGCATTCACCATGGTTCTGCTTGCCGAGAATGCCCGGATCCCGATTGACAATCCCGCCACCCACCTGGAACTCACAATGATCCACGAGGCCATGGTGCTTGAATACTCTGCGCGGCACCTTGCTCTGATCGAATGGGCTTCGAGCCTCAAACTTTTCAACTATGCCTGCATCGGCCTGGCGCTTTTCCTGCCGTGGGGCATTGCCATTCATGGAGCGCATGTCGGCTCCGTCCTGATTGCGCTTTTCGCACTGCTGGTCAAGCTTGCATTTTGCGGAGCAGGGCTCGCGCTGATCGAATCCGTTTCTGCCAAATTGCGAATCTTCCGTGCTCCTGAATTCTTGGCGATGGCGTTTCTGATTGCCGTGCTCGGATTGCTGGTTCACCTTCTTCTCGGAGCGAACGTCAATGCTTAGATCTCCTTTGAACGTCCAATTGCTCTCGCAACTGGACGTCGAATTACTGAAGCTACTGGCGGCGGGTATGCTGCTGATCTCGTTTGCCATGCTATCGACGCGGCGAACGCAGCAACTGATCACTCTGTTCGCCTGGCAGGGCGCGATCTTGTTTCTCTCGACCACACTGGTCGCGCATGAAGCCAGGCTGACAGAGCTCTATTTTTCCGCCGGGCTCACCCTGATTCTGAAGGTCATCACTCTGCCTCTGATTTTGCATACCTTGATCAAACGGCTGGGGGCCCAATGGGACAATGAACGACTTGTCAACATTCCGATCACTATGCTGGTAGGGCTGGTGCTGGTCATCTTCGCTTTTGGCCTCGCTCAGCCGATCAGCCTACTCGCTACGACGATCACCCGACACACCATCGGCATCGCGCTTGCTGTGATCCTGCTTTCCTTTCTGATGATGATCACGCGACGCAAGGCGGTGACACAGGTGATTGGGTTTCTGGCGATGGAAAACGGCCTCTTCTTCGCGGCAACCAGCGCCACCTACGGGATGCCGATGGTAATCGAACTAGGCATTGCGCTCGATCTTCTCGTGGCTGTCTTCATCCTCGGAATCTTCTTCTTTCAGATCCGCGAACAGTTCGACAGTCTCGATCTGCACCACATGGAATCCCTGAGGGAGAAGTAAGCATGGAACTCTGGCTGGTCCTGGGAATGCCACTCTTGGGGACATTCGTGCTCGCTATACTTGGCGCGCGTCGCTATGCCCCTGAAGTCAACGTCGGGGTGAGCCTTGCCACTCTGCTGACGGCGTCTCTCCTCGTCGTGAGAATCATCCGCAACGGACCTTTGCTGGTCGGGCGTGAGCAATTCTTTGTGGACCCGTTCAACGTATTTCTGGTTGCGCTGACCGCTTTCGTCGGTCTCACAACCGCCATCTTTTCACGACCGTACATGCGAATCGAAGAGCATCACGGCCGGCTCAATGCCCGGCGCTTACGCCTTTATCACAGCATGTATCAGCTCTTCATGTTCGCGATGCTTCTGGCACTGCTCACCAACAACATGGGCATGGTCTGGGTTGCCATGGAGGCGGCTACACTTTCCACCGTTCTGCTTGTCTCGCTTTACAGGACCAAAGCCAGCCTCGAAGCCGCGTGGAAATATTTCATCCTGTGCGGCGTGGGCATCGCTCAGGCATTGTTCGGAACAATCCTTCTCTACTTTGCTGCGGAGCGCACGTTGGGCCGTCAGGGCATGACCGCATTGCTCTGGACGCACCTGAACGCAGCAAAGGCCGATCTCGAACCGACAGTTATGGGCCTCGCATTTGTTTTCCTGCTGGTTGGATATGGGACCAAGGTGGGATTGGCTCCGCTCCACAACTGGCTGCCCGATGCACACGCCGAAGGCCCAACGCCCGTTTCTGCGGTGCTCTCCGGCCTTCTCCTAAATGTCGCGCTCTACGCCGTGATCCGTTGCAAGGCGCTGGCTGTTGGCTCCATCGGTCCGATGATGCCAGGCCGGATGCTGATGGCATTTGGACTCTTATCCGCGGTCCTGGCGGCATTTTTCCTGTGGAGACAGCGTGACATCAAGCGTCTCTTCGGCTACTCGTCCATCGAGCACATGGGCATCATCACATTTGCGTTTGGCCTGGGCGGCCCGGTCGCCAACTTCGCAGCGCTCCTGCACATGACCGTTCACTCCCTCACGAAGTCTTCCATCTTCTTTACAGCCGGACATGCCTCTCAAACAGCCGGGACGCAACAAATGGACGGGATCCGCGGCCTGGTTGGAATCAGCCCCACAATCGGTTGGGGCCTGATGCTCGGATCTCTGGCGATCCTGGGCATGCCCCCATTCGGTGTGTTCGCAAGTGAATTCCTAATCCTTACGACGGCCATGCGAGAGCATCCGTGGACGACGCCGTTTCTTCTCATCGCGCTCGGAGTGGCGTTTGCCGGAATCTTCATGAAGGTGCAGCCGATGGCATTTGGCGAGAGCGAGGCGCCCAAGCTGCCGCACTCTCCGGCCTTAGTGCCCGTGTTCATTCATTTGGCGATGGTCTTGGTATTGGGTCTTTATATTCCACCCGCGCTGGCGGAGTGGTATCGTGCCGCTGCGCGGCTGATCGGGTGATTCTATGACTCCGGGGTTCAAAGAGGGAACGAAGACAGTGCCGTCGAACCTGCCATGCAGCCGTAAGCGGGTGGGTGCCGTCGAATGGCGGGAGATCGCGAAATCGGTGCGTTCCGCCGGCGGGCGCTTGTTCGCCCTCTGGGGAACTGATGATCGAGATCGCGATACCTGCTTTCGCGTGTTTGCCGTCTACCTCCATTCGAGTGGCGTCGCCGTCGTCGAACATGAAATGGAGGGTGGAACCAAGCCGACCTATCCAAGCCTCCGTGAGTACTTCCCGAGCGCTTTACGAATGGAACGGGCCATCTTCGATTTGCTCGGCATCAAGAGCATCGAACCCGACCATCGCGGATGGCTGCGCCATGGCGGATGGCCTGAAGATGCGTTCCCACTTCGACGGGACTTTGATTGCAACAATCAATTTGCCGCCGCATCGGCGCCGTACCCCTTTGTTCAGGTTGAAGGAGACGGGGTACACGAGATTCCAGTCGGACCGGTACACGCCGGCACCATTGAGCCGGGACATTTCCGATTCTCCGTAGTTGGAGAAAAGGTCCTGCGCCTCGAAGAACGCCTCGGGTATAAGCACAAAGGGATCGAAAAGCTGTTTGAAACGATGGCCCAAAAAGAAGGCCACAGGCTGGCTGCGCGCATCTCCGGCGACTCTGCAGTCGCGTACTCATGGGCCTACTGCGCAGCTCTGGAAGCCGCCACTGGCACCATCTGCCCTCATCGCGCAGTTCAACTGCGTGCTCTTGCCCTGGAGCACGAACGGTTGGCCAATCACCTCGGAGATTTGGGGGCGCTTGGGAATGACGCGGGGTTTGCCTTTGGACTTACCCACTTTGCGCGCATGAAGGAGGATCTGCTACGCACCAACCAGGCGTCTTTTAGTGCCCGATATCTGATGGATTTCCTTGTGCCGGGCGGTGTGGCATCCGATCTGCCTAATGACGCTCCACGATTGCTCCTCGATCGCTATCGTTCCTTCGAAGCCGATTTGAACGCCATGCGCAATACCTACGACAATCATGCGGGAGTCCAGGATCGGTTCCGTGAGACCGGAATCTTGTCTCAAGAAACTGCGTACAATCTCGATGCCGTCGGTCTGATTGCGCGCGCATCGGGTATTCCTCACGATCTGCGATCGGACTTCCCATGGCCTCCATACGACAAGATGAAGGTCAAAGTCTCCTCGCAAACCTCAGGGGATGTGGCCGCACGTGTTGCAGTCCGCTTCGACGAGGTGATCGAATCTTTGCGGATTTGCCGCGCGTTGGTTGCGGAACTTCGCAGCGGCGACATTGCGACCGTTGTCCCGGACGCTGGGCCAGGTCTTCTCGGAATAGGCGCGATTGAAGGCTGGCGTGGTCCCGTGCTCGTCGCTCTTGAAACCGGTTCGAACGGAAGCATTCGCAGATGCCACCCCCACGACCCCTCGTGGCAGAACTGGCCGCTAATCGAGTACGCCATTCTCGGAAACCTCGTGCCCGACTTCCCCTTAATCAACAAGTCCTTCAACCTGTCCTACAGCGGACACGACCTCTGAGGTTCTCATGATCAATACACTCTCGAGGATGATTCGCACGGGCATACTCACCGAAGAGGTGCCGCGAGCACCCAAAGCGGATTTGCCCATAGGAAACCTACAAGAGAAGGTCCGCAAAATCCTGGGCCGTGCGCTCTGCATTCGTCATCTCGACGCCGGTTCCTGCAATGGCTGCGAACTCGAAATACAGGCGCTCAACAATCCGTATTACAACATCGAAGGAATTGGCATAAAGTTCGTGGCGAGCCCTCGGCACGCGGATCTGCTGCTCGTGACCGGTCCCGTATCCGTGAATATGGAAGAAGCTCTCAAGAGAACCTTCGACGCCGTTCCTGATCCAAAGCTCGTCGTTGCCGTTGGAGATTGCGGCGCTTGCGGCGGGATCTTCGGCAAGAGCTACGCGAGCCGAGGCGCCGTCGCCGATGTTATTCCGGTCGATCACACCGTGAAGGGTTGTCCTCCGTCTCCCCTGGCAATCCTGCAAGCGATCCTCGAAACCATTCAGACAACCGCCTGAACGAGCTGCCCTCATGAACAATCGCCCCATCAATACTCGATCACACCCGGAATCAAGCCGTACCTTGCACGTCGTGGACAAATTGTCATCGAATGGCGAAATTCAAGCCGATCCTTCCGGATCCCGTCAAAAGACTTGGCTCGGAGTCCTCGTCATCGCACTCATTGGATGTTGCCTTATCGGTCTAGTTGTAAGTAACAGGAAAACAATCGCTGGTGAGCGGCCTTCGCCGGAGCAAGAGCACATCACAGCTCTTGCGAAGCAAATCTCTTCACTCACTCAGACGGACCTCATCGTATTTCCCGATGGCCGCGTCTGGTATGTACGTTCTGTCCGCGGCAAGAATTTGGAAGTCGTTGGTTGGGTCGGAGCCAATACCAGGGTTGAAAACATCATCTCGTTTGTTCTGAGGGAGGATCACCTCACAATTGTTCACCGCAACGACGCTGCCTGGCCAATCGAAAGGGATAGATTCCTTAACCAATAACCAATTCAAGTGGGCTGATCGCTAATTTCGGGTTCGCGAGACCGAAGGAGAGAAAGAGATGATCGACCTGAAGACGATTTTGAGTGCGGTGGCGAGAACGTTTGGAATATCGAGCCCGGAGGATCTTCGAAAACAAAAGCGTATCGCCTCGAAGCCCACTATCTCCCGAGTAGGCGCCACCAACCAGCAGGCCGGCAGCGGACCCGACAGGTCTTCGGACGATCGATCTGCGGGTTCAAGAGAGAAGCCGTGAATTGCGCCGCTACTAAGGAGCGCTTTTTCTAAGCGCCAACTGCGGAGCACTGAAGTGCGAGCTGTTAAAGGGGGCTAATTTCCCGACTCTGATCGGTAGGGTTCAGCAAAAACGGCTCAAGGCAACTTCGCTAGCCCGAATAGTTCCCAAGGCCATCCGGAAACCATCACGGCGCGGCGGCGCGGGGCAGCCTTAACCTAATCGACTCGCCCGCCTGATGCGAGAGTAGAGCGTTGGAGTCCCGCAGTGCGGGACTATACCCACGCACTAGATCGCCATGGTTGGACATCTTCGAGCGCGGTGACTCTGACTTTGAACGCAGAACCAGATCTACCTCTGAGTTCTTCGAGTTTTGCGTCCAGCACATCCAAGCACTCCTTCGGAACAAAGAGCCAAACGTAAACACGCCAGGTTGATGGCAACTTGCAATTGCAGCGCAGACCGTTTTTGATTACCTCCCAATTTTTCGTCCATGCACCTAGTCGCTTAATCAATGCATGCAAGCCTTGCGCGAGACCGATCTCGCACAGATACACAGCGTGGTGACGAAAGTCAACAGCGATCGCATCGCAGGACCAGCGGAATCCGTTCTTCTCTGGATCCTCCTTGAAATCGTTCATTTGAATGCGACAATCCGCGTTTACAAACATGGCGCTATCCGTCTTGAGATATTCCATGACAACACTCTTGTAGGCGTTCATCAGATTCATAATGCCGGGATCAGAGGCGCTTCACTCTGTGATCGAGGTCACACTCGTGACGTAGATCACATTGAGTCGTCGTCTACACAGTTATAGTCCCGAAAGGACCTCAGCCTCGGTTCTGACTTCCCGTTCGGTCCTCAGAGCGCACCAGACAAACGCACTTTTGCAAATCCTGACTTTAGAAAGAGGTGAGTTAGGTGTCGAGCGAGGATTCGCAATCCCTTCGCATGGTGATACAGCAACTCAGCGTTTCTCCACCCTCCTCCTATCGCATTGTGGTTTACGGAGATGATCAACGACCGCGCCATGCTGAATTCAACAACACACAAATTCTCCTCGATACTCTGCGTGCAGCGATGTTGGACTTTGATCTGTCGAGGCTCACGTTCAACCCATTGGAGGAGGGACAAGGATCCATTGTCTTCGCTGGAGAAATGAAACTGAGAGAAATGCAGCTCGCCCTCCTCGGATTGGGTTCGGTCTGACATGTCGCTCATTTAGCCCTCGTGAAGTTACCTAGCCCGAAAGACGGCCACGCTCAATGGTTCGCCTCCTTGCGCTGCGCTTCTCATATGCGTGGGAGTCATTGGGGTCAAAAGCATTACAATTCTGATCCGTTTCAGTATGTAAACTCTATGAGGCTGTCGGTGCAAAGGAAGCCCGCCCGTTCAAGAGAGCGAAGCGACGCAGTATTTTCTGCACCACAACCACACACTGGCCGGTATCCCTCACGCAGGCAATGGGCCTTCAAATGAGAAGCAATGTGGGTTCCGATGCCCTGCCTTCGATGTGCACTTGCCACGACCATCCTGACGTCGACGAAATCCCGACCCGGCAAAATGCGCTGGAAGATCCCGCAACCCACCGCTTGCGATTTGTCTAACTCGTAGATGAACATATTGCCAGGCTGGATATAGCCTTGGATCTCGGCACGAGAGTCAAAGAAAGAGTCATGGAACGACTCCACGGCATCAAGGTCGTCTTCAGTTGCACGTCGAGCAGTAATGTCATCTCTCGGGATAAATTCAACGTCTCTCACGGCTCGGAAGAGACGGCCAACCGTTTTCGTATGCGCCGGCTTGCTCGAAGCAGCAGTGAGCATCAGGCGGTCGAAGCTCTTGCAGAGCGACTTGGTCACTCGGCAAGTTCGGACCACGATGTCGAATGCTTCTAAGAGAAGTGATGTTTCGATGTCGATAACGAAGAACTCCACAAGCGTTTCCGCGTGAATCGTAGCGTAGCCAATCATTCGTTCTTTGTCCCAAAGGACGACAGATCTTCCGGTTCGAACGAGCCTCTCGACGAAGGATTCCTGCGACTCTGCGAGCGCGGAAAGGTATAGGTGCCGGAAGCCGTCAGGGATCTCCGGCGTGCCTTTTATCTGAATCGTGTTCCCAGTCACCGTACCTCCCTCTGATTTGACATTGAGTCTGGCGGGGGAACATGGCGCCGTCCTCGCATGTCGTGAACCTTCTCTGCCTCTCGACCCCAGTACGTTTACAGGCAATGTTCAGTCACTACCAGAACTCCTGTTCGGCAATGCAGAAGGCGAATCAGCATTGCATTGCACCGCTGCACAAACCCGACTGATTCATAAGGAATCAGCAAAGCATATCCAATCAGCTCATTTCCGATACGGAATAGCACGGTCTGACCAGCTGATGGATTCAACATGAAGCGTTTGACCGTTACTGGAAACTGGGAGTTCGAACGGGCGGCTTCCTCTTCTCGCAAAGAGCGCGCATCCATGCCTCTTTCTTGCCAAGGGCGCTACAGTTCCAAATGCATGCTGGAACTCCCTTTTTGTCGCGCAACCACCCTCAACTGCAGACGACACAGCATTAGTTACTCTCAATGTACTACCGGAGTATCTCCACGATCCTGTTTGCCTAATCGCATCGAGGACCACGAATGTGTCAGGAGAACGCAGTGCTAAGCAAAGCTGAGCCGGTGAACCCCGGCGGAAGCAAACATCGCAAAGAAAAGATGACCTTCGTAGCAGCCGCATGACAACAAGCCTTCGCTCAATAGGAAGCTACTTCGCCGAAAGGTGATTGAGCGCATCCTGTGCAGACAGTCGATCGCCATGAGAACGGCTGATCTTCTCGAACGATATCGCCCTCTTTTTGTCGAGGATGAATGTCGAGGGATATGCAGTTTCTTGCGCTGCGTCCCAGCGCAGCCCGTAAAGGTTAGTCACCTTGTAGTCCGGATCTATGACAAGTACGACGTTAGCTGGCAATTCCGTTTGTTTGATTAAAAATTCTCGGGCATTTTGGTCAAGATCTGCGGGAGGCCCGGGGTAAACAAGCAGGACTCTCGCGCCCCTTGCCGCGAATTCGGAGGCGTGTTCGATGAAGTCATGTACTTGGCGCTCGCAGTAGGGACATTGATAGCCTGGGAATCCCCGCAATACAACGAGAACGAGATCGTGCCCGCGCTGCATTCGTGACAATTGAATGGTCTTGCCAACCGGAGTCGAAAGGATAAAATCAGGTGCTTTTGTTCCCACTGCGGGCGTCTCCGCGAATGCACGCGCTCCCACACATAAAGCACAGACAGCGGCGAATGCGAACCGCAACACTTTGTTGAAATGAACTCTGGCAGAACCATTGGATCTGCCGGATATGAATCCTGGTGCGTCCACGCTCATGCACTCCTTAAGCAGAATGCCAATGTGACGCGCGAACCTCAGAAAAGGTTACAGCACCTTTCGCACACGACGATCCAAACCGACCCCGGAGGCCGCGGCTCCGTTCCTCAGAGCGGCTCTCTATTCGGTATCGAAAAGATCACAATTGTCTAACCGAACATACGGTAACCTATTTTGTCATAGCGGCACATTTGGGAACTTGATCAGCAGAAACGCAACTCATGGTTCATAGTTGCAACAAGCTTCCTTTCGTGGTGCTGCAGAGCGTTTGCACTGCTGTGTTGGCCATTAGCGGCCTCAGGTTGCTGATAGGGCCGACCTCTCTCGCGGCTGCTTCCGTGATTCCAGGCTTTATCTTCTCTATCCACGCGGAGCATGTCCGCTTTCCGAT
Source organism: Alloacidobacterium sp. (assembly GCA_035293545.1). GTDB lineage: Bacteria > Acidobacteriota > Terriglobia > Terriglobales > Acidobacteriaceae > Alloacidobacterium. The sequence continues at coordinate 55,651 of DATGMQ010000071.1, forward strand.
GATAGTCGTAGCTGTTCTCGGGGCGCTCGTAGACCTGTGTGTAATCCGGAGAATACCTTCGCTTCGGTCGCGTCCGGCGTCAAAATGGAGGTTACAACCTGTCGATTCCAAACAGCACAGATCGGAGACTGCCCAGATTGCACTATCGATTCTGACACTCGTTCTGGTTCTGACCGAGAGCCTAGCCCACCTTCATCTGCACGGGTCGTTCTGAAGTTCTCGACTAGCTTTCCTACTGTGTCCGTAGCTCAACGTCAAGTCTTGCGAGCAGACGTTCGCTGAACCCGACCGGCAACTCGAAAACGCGATCGTCTGCGAGAATGATGATGTTTCGAGTCGAATCCAGCATGACGCAGAGTTTGGTCGATACTCGTGAAGACAAATATCGTTGTGAACTGCCCTGTCATCTACACGCCGTTTGGCGGCCTGCTGCCCACTGCCAAAATCATCGGCGATTACGAGAACCAGAACCGGTAGTTCGTTCTGGGGCATGGAGGCGGCCCGTGAGTGCTGGGGGCACGCTCGGGCCGTTCTCCTCGTAACGCTTGACAGATCTCGCTGGCACTTTTGCTCAGCCCGAGAGGAAGCGTGTAGATGCGTCATCGAGCGATTCGACCCTTCGCCGAAGCGCTCGCGCGAGTGACCGATCTATCGATATGGGTGTTCAAGCTCATCGTTTTCGGCGTTGGTCTCGGTGCGGCGGAAGCTCACGAAGCAGCGCTTTTGCAGACGCTAACAGGGGTATCTCCTTAGAAGGCCCGTAAACCAAGCGTCCGGAGAGCGCTCCGTCAATCAGGATGAGCAACTGCGCCGCTACCGCCTTTCTGTCGACATCAAGCGGCTTGAATAATTCGGTCAGATACGCAAGCATCTTGTTCTTGTGCCCAATCACCCGGCAGTGGAAGGGATGAGCCGGGTCTGGATATTCCGAAGCCACTCTGAGGAACGGACAGCCTATGGTTTGAGGCTGGTTGACCAAGCGATGGATTCTCACGAGAGCCTCCTCAATATCTTTGGGCTGTTCCGGATCGAACAGGTATTTCCAGAATGACTGGTCGCGGTTCTCGAGATAGGCGAGAACGAGCGCGTCCTTGCTTTCGAAATGCCGGTAGAAGGTCGCCTTCGCCACTTCAGAGAGCGCCATGATTTTCTCGGTACCCGTAGCGCGAATTCCTTCGTTGTAGAAAAGTTGGTCAGCGACTTTCACGATCCTCATTCGCGGCTCGGAGTTCTGAGAACTGTCCATACCTAATCTTGACAATAGACAGACATCTCTGTCTATTCTTTTAAGAAACGATGTAGACAGACCGGTCTGTCTACATTCCATAATCCAAGGATCGAGAAATGATGTACTCACAAAAATGGCCGAAACGAAAACGTCTCTTCATGCCACTCAGTGCGGATAGTGTCCCGCACAATCCCGCCCTCACCTCGAGAATGTCAGGAAATCTTGAAATTCGTCTCCGGTCTCTGTGAAGTATTTGCCAAGCGGCTACCTTCCGCGTGAGGAATTGTTTGAAAACAACACTCATTCCGAGTTCTCTTGACTACATAATCTCGGTGCCGAAGGGCACTTGAGGACGGGAATTCCGCATTCATCAGGAACATTAGACCAAGGCTCAAGGAGGGGCCACACATCGTGTCACGCCTGGTTCAGATACTTTCAGTATTCCTGGGAATCCTCATGTTCATGTTCGGATTTTTGAAGTTTTTCGCGCCAATCAACGGCTGGTTCGAAGTTCAAATTCAGCAAAGCCATTTACCGCACGCGACGGTGCTGGTCGGCAAATTGGCGGAAATGGCGACCGGAGCTCTGTTCCTCCTGTCCCGATTCAGTTCTTCGAAGCAACAACGGGAGTACCAAATATTGTTCGTTGCGTGTTCAAGCCTTGTATTTGAGATGCTTGTTGCACTCTACGTTCACGTTCAACCGCGGGTGCCACCTGGAGTCCTACCCCTTGGCATCAAAGCTCCTGTGCTGCCCCTCTTCGTTCTCGTTCTTGGGGTGGTGACAGCTTTGGTGGCTAGGAAGCAAAAACAGTCATCCAATCGGGATCTCAGATCAAGTGAATAACCGCTCTTGGCGAACAAAGCGGTCGAGGCAACCGCGCGCCCTACGTTCGGCGAATTTGAGGGGTTCCTTTTTAGTGAAAGACGAGTGAAGGGAATTGTGCTTGGATCATCGCCCACCCAGGATCGGAATACAACTTGTGAAGGCGGTTACGCGGTTTCAGCTCCGGTCACATTCGAGTTCGACCAATAATTCTCTTCTCGCACGTACGCCTTGATAGTTGCCAAGGGCCGTTGGACTGAATCTGCGGGGCGAATAGCATAGGAACCGACTGCAGCCGGGACGATAAATGTCTCTCCATAATGAATTGTCATGGGCGGAAAGGCGTCAGTCGGGCTCTCCACAATCGCTGCCTTTCCTTCTACAAGATTAAGCACGTTCAGATTTCCCTTGGTGTCATGCTCGACGGTTTTAGTGAACCAATGACGCCGCGTCTCGATGAATTCAAGCGGGTGCAAACCGGTTTTCTCCTCCCGCCACCCATCCCCTTCAGCAAGTGTGCTTTGCTGGTCGAGAAGTTGCTCGCGGACCCATTGAGTCGTGCGGTCCCACTGAATGCTCTTAAGACCATGCTCGAGGTGAATAGGCCGCGGACGGCCATCGAGACCGAAGCGGCCCCAATCCCAAAGCTTAAACGTGAAAATATACGGCGTCGCGCTTATTTCCAGCACAACAACACTTCGGCCCGAGCAATGAATTGTTCCGGCCGGGATAAGAAAATGCGCATGCTTGCGGGCTGGCCATCGATTCACGTATCGCTCCGAAGCAAAGGGAGGCCCGCCTGTCTGCGCCACGCGAAGGTCTTCCGCCATATTTGCCGGTTCTATTCCTTCCTGAAGCCCGAGGTAAACCGTTGCATCGGGAGCAGCATCGAGAATGTAATAGCTTTCATCTTGGGTATAGAACAGGCCGAATTGTTCCTGCATGAACTGGCGTGGCGGGTGCACCTGCAGGGACAAATTGCCGCCCTCCATCGTGTCCAGAAAGTCAAACCGGATTGGAAACTCGGCTCCAAATTGCTTAACCACGTCGGCGCCCAGTAGGTGGATCGGGTAATGATGTACAAGCATGAGCGCAGGAGTCTCAAACTCACGCGCGCCGAACTTCAGGATGAGGCTGTTCTCTTCCGGAACGCAATCGAAGCACCACGCATAATTCACCGGGCCATCTGGCAAATCGAACATGCGGCGCATCCATTGACCACCCCACGGTCCCGGATCGAAAAACGGAACAACACGGAAAGGTCGCCGACTGACAGCTTCCAGCGCTCGACGAAATTGCTGTCCGTGGAGCATTGCTGGACGATCAGGTACGTTCCCGTCAATCCAGTAGTCAACCCGCTCATACAGCTCATTTTTGCGGCGATCGGCAACACGCCAATCCAGGAAGAACGCACGCTTGTATAACGCTGTCGGGGACACCCCGACATTGTCCAAACCAAGATTCGGGAGCTCGCCCCGGCGCTGCCGCCTTTGAATTTCCCAGCGTGTTATATCGACGTAAATCAAGAGGTCCCAATGAGGCATCAACAACGTGGCGCCAGTGCCGATAACGACGACTCGCCGCGCTGAGGCTTCTATTTTTTCCCGAGTAACTTCGAGCTTCGCAGGATCAAAGAATTCTCTGAGATCATGCGATTCCATGCGAGCGAAGATAGGATCATCGCCCAGCATCGTTGCGAATTTCTCTTCAAGGTAATCTGCCGAGAACAACGCTCGCTCGCTCTCAAGGATCATCGCTGGTCCGAACACGGCTACCAGCTCACGCAGCAGCGCCGATTGCTTCACTCCGGGATAGCATTCAATTGCAATGCGGCCGGCGAGCGTCGCGCCCACTTGCAACTCCTTCCTGATCTCCTCCCATCCGAAGGCGAGGTCTTCCGCTGAATCCGATACCTTAACGCCGGGGCGTTTGTCGTAGGTTGATTTGCTGTTCAATGCTCGCCTGACCGGTAGAATTCGTCCCAAACTTCGATTGCATTTCAGGGAAGCCGCCTTCAGTAAAACAGAACGGCCCAATGTCCAACGTAACTTCAATCGTAGTATTCGAGGCCGAGGTGGGTGATGAGGTCGGCGCCCATGATGTGGCGGAGAGTGTTCTTGAGCTTCATGGACTGAATGAACAGGTCGTGCTCAGGGTAGAGGCCCTCTCGAGTCTGAGGGGACTTCAGATAGAAGCTCAGCCACTCCTGGATGCCGATATTCTTGAGCGACGCCGTTCGCTGGGCCAGGTCGAGGAAAAGCACCAGGTCGAGCGCAATCGGCGCGGCCAGGATGGAATCGCGGCAAAGGAAGTCCACCTTGATCTGCATCGGGTAGCCAAGCCAGCCGAAGATGTCGATGTTGTCCCAGCCTTCCTTGTTGTCTCCACGGGGCGGGTAGTAGTTGATGCGGACCTTGTGGAAGATGTCCTTGTAAAGATCGGGGTAGAGCTCAGGCTGGAAGATGTATTCAAGCGACCCGAGCTTTGATTCCTCTTTGGTCTTGAACGATTCTGGATCGTCCAGGACCTCGCCGTCGCGATTCCCAAGAATGTTCGTCGAGTACCAACCGGAGACACCAAGAAGCCGCGCTTTGAAAGCCGGCGCAAGTACTGTCTTCATGAAGGTCTGGCCGGTCTTGAAGTCCTTGCCGCAGATCGGCGCGCCGTTCTTCTTCGACAGTTCGATCATCGCCGGAACGTCTACCGTCAGGTTCGGCGCGCCGTTGGCGAAGGGTACGCCCTCGCTGAGCGCGGCGTAAGCGTAAATCTGCGATGGCGCGATGCCAGGATCGTTGGACTCGAGCCCCTTCTCAAATGCCGCGATCGACGCATGAACCGTAGTGGGCTCCAGAAAGATTTCCGTCGACCCGCACCAGATCATCACCACACGATCGACCGTCTTCCGAAATGCCTGGATGTCTGCGCGAACCTGATCCGCCAGATCCTTCTTGTTCTTGCCTTTCTTCACATGCGTGCCATGAAGCCGCTTGACGTAGTACTGATCGAAGACCGCGGGTAAGGGCTTAATGGTCTCGAGATATGGCCTGAGCTGATCGAGCGTCTCTTTGTCGAGAACCTTCGCGTGGGCCGCGCTTTCATACACGTTATCTTCGAAGATGTCCCAGCCGGTGAAGACGATGTCGTTGAGGTTGGCGAGAGGAACGAAGTCTTTCACCAGCGGCGATTTGTTATCAGTGCGCTTGCCGAGGCGGATGGTGCCCATTTGCGTGAGAGAGCCGATCGGCTTGGCAAGGCCGCGGCGGACGGCTTCAACACCGGCGATCATGGTGGTGGCAACGGCGCCGAGTCCCACGACCATTACGCCCAGCCTGCCCTTGGCCGATTCTGGCTTGGCCACATTGTCACTCTTATTGCCCAATCCATTCTTCATTCCTTAATCTTCCCTTCCCCTCTTTCATAGGTCACAAGAATCCCTAGGCCCGGACAACCAACCCGCAAGCACGGGTCTATTTTGACTCGTGCGATCGAATTTGACGATTGTTCTAGGAGACTGGCATGGAGGCTATCCAGACCAGAAACGCTGCGGGCCATCATGGCATGCGCAAGTTCGGATCGAAATCAATACTCCATGCTCACTATCTTGTTCAATGTTAAGCATAATGGGTGAAAACGATCCGAGAACTGCAGATCATCCCACGATCATCAACGGCGAGGAATCGATAACGATAAAAAATCCCCCTTCCTCATCAGGAGGAAGGGGGGTAGGAGGCCACACGAGCATTGGACAAATGCTCATGCACCGAAGGCGATGCCAGATACCTCGTTCTGCGCTCTTACGATTCGTCTTCATATCGTTCTTCCCACGAGAACGGGGTCGGTATCGCCAATTCCTACAAGCTCGACAAACGAACCTCAAAAACGATGTTCGCCAGCGGCTTGCTTGATTATTTCATCCCACTGTCACGATGTATCAGGAGTGCTAAACATCGAATTTGTCCACCCCGGTAGAGCCGCATTGGTTTCGACGTGCCTGTGGTTTCCGCGACGCGCGTCCACGGTCAGCTACCGAGCCGCTTATGCTCGAATGGCAGAAATAGTTGTTGGGGAGAAGAGGCGTCAACACAGAATTTCTCCATTACGGCTTCCGGTCTATGGCGCACTACGGGCAGTTCTCTCCACTTCAGGCAAACCACCTTCTTCTACACGGACGCAAGCCTCTCTTAGACTGATCCTCTGAATCGCACTCGCAATCAACTACGAAAGAAGTGAGAATCTAAATAATTGATCCAACGCATCTTATGCGGCTATGAGCGTATAGATTGCCTCGTTTCGCCTGCCATTATGGGAGATGGTTTCGATTCACTTTGTGTCCGGTTCAGCGTGAATGGATCAGCTGGGACGACCTAAGTTTTACTGCGCGAAAATGCGCCATCACCTCTCGATTTCACGGAGCAATATGGAAGGCTCTATGAGATATTTCGACCGATGAAACAAGCGAGCAGCTCCCGCGAGGCGAGCACTGTCTATCCGACCTGAGCGTTGCTGCATAACATGGGCCCCTCATGCGGAAGCAACTCGGCTGCTATCGAACCGTCCGGTCGTCGCCAATTATTTCGACTCGTGCTTGAGCGGGACACCACGCTGAGATTTACGCGAAAAGTCGTTCCTAGATTCCGTCGCGTGCCGCCGTTGAACGAACACGGCTTAAACACCTGTCAGTTTCAAAGCGCAAACTTCGCAGCATGCGATCAAGTTTTATTCCGTGAGCTTTCCGCTTTCGTCTTCGAGCTGACTGCGATCGAACTATGCCGCCGACAGACCCATTGCCGTCTTCCTACTAAGCGCAAATATTCGTCGTACATGCTGGATGAACAGCTCCATCCATAGTGGGGCATTATTCGTCGTCGTTCGAGGGAGAGTTCCGGATAGCCTCGATGTCTAGTTCGAAACACTTGAGGTTTTCGCTTACGTCCACATAGGCGTGCCTTTAGAATGATCTGCCTGAGTTTGGACCTTCAGGGAGAGTGGCGCTTTGGGACTGCTTTGCGAAGAGACACAGTGGAAGGGTCGCGATGCGTTACGGATCACGAACGGAATCCTGGAACTGATCTCGCTATTAGAGGGAGGCCACCTAACGTGCTTTCGGTTCATTGAACCCAATGGAGAACCCTCCTACAATGTCCTATGGGAGGCACCTTGGGAACTTCGTGGCTTGAATGAAGCTTGGAACAACCAGGCCTCTCTGCAATATGGCCCTTTGGCAACCGGCAAATTCCTTGCCGGATATACCGGGCACGCACTTTGTCTCGACTATTTCGGAGACCCTGACCCGAAACAGGCAGTCTCGGGGCTGGGACTTCATGGAGAGGCTGCAGTTAGACGCTGGTATGTGGCAGGATGCGATATTTCGACTCACCTGCACTGCAGGCTGGCAGTGAACCTGCCTATTGCCCACCTGAGATTGGAAAGAAATATTCAAATCCAAGAGCGGCAGAGTGTCATCTACGTCCAAGAACATCTATACAACGAACGCGATACGGAGACTCATTGCAATTGGGTCCAACACGTCACATTCGGCTCTCCATTCTTGTCCCGAAACACCGCCACTGTGCTGGCTTCCGCCACGTCTGGAGCGACTTCACACCTGGGCTACGGCGGCAAATCGCTGCTTCCGGTCAGTCATCCATTTACATGGCCTTTTGTGCAGTTGGGTCCCGGAAGCAATCGTGCCGATCTAAGGACGCCTTTCGCTCGCGATGGCAAAGGTTTTCTTCTTGGCATGGCGTTAGATCCCAGCCGTGAAATTGAATTTCTACTGGCGATCAATTGGTCACTTCGCTTGGGCGTGGGCTATTTCTTCCGGAGGGACAGTTTTCCTTGGATGACAGTGTGGGAAGAAAACTGCTCGCGGCAGGAGGAGCCATGGAAAGGAACTACGCGCGCCCGCGGAATGGAGTTTGGGACCGTACCGCTGCCCCGAACCGCCGGCGAAACATTCCCTTACGAAAGCTTCAGCAATGCCCCGACAGGACTCAGTATTCCCGCACATGAAAAAAGGACAGCCCCTTACATCATGGCTCTTTTTCAAGTACCCAAAGGAATGCGCGCGATCGAAGATGTGGTTCTTCGCGGCGACACTCTTAGCATCTGCGCTGAGGGAGAAATCCTCCTCTCAATTCCTGCACGGGATTGCGAGGCATTTCTCTCATAACCTAGCGCTGGAGATCCGCTCCCAGGATGAAGATGGAGATCACCAGTGTCCCTACGCCTAACAACTGCGTGGTGAGAGGCAAACTTCCACTTCGCCTCCATTCTCCGGTCAGGATTCCCAGAAAGCTCGCGACGATCACAATCATCGACATGAAAACAGACCATCCGACGGATGTTCCCAGAAGCCCGATTTGGAACACTGCGACTCCGTAGAGCAGCACGCTTCCGAACCAGAGTGCGCCCATTACCAGAGCAAGGAACCAGTTGCCGCCTCCAGATCCTTTGAAATTCCGGCCGCTCGAATTCTTCCTGAAAAGATAAAGACAGTAGAGCAAATTAGGAATCGCTCCGGCCGAAAGGAGCGGCAGCCAAATGGCACTGCTGGCATTCACGCGGGATGCCCCGTAGTAAGCGGCGAGCGAACTCAGGGTTGTCCCGAAAGCAAACCCTATGTTCAACAGGGCAGCTCCGCATCCACAGAGTATTGCGAGGATCAATCCTGGTGCAGTTCTACTCCGCCGTTCTTCCCGAACGCGAGCTTCAGCTCGTTCGCGCATCATGCCAGCAACCGCACAGATGAGGACTCCGAGCAGTACAGCCATTATGCCCAGCAGCAACATGGATCCGGCGTGCGTACGGAGTCGGTCGGAATTGAGATGAAGCATAGGGATTGCTGCTCCTACCGCAGCGGAAGTCCCCAAGACAAGGGAGAAGGTCAGCGCAATGCCAATCTGCTCAGCCGCAACACCGAAGAAGATCTGAGATACGCCCCAGCCCGCACCGAACGCCACGACTCTGAACAACTCCCCGGCGGGCGACATGCGATATACCGTTGTTATTTCAGGAATGGTTGAAAACGCCACAGCCGCCGGGAGGACTATCAGAGCAAAAATTGTCCAGAGCAGCCAGGTATTTTCCCAGGCCCAATTCCGCATAAATTTCATGGGAAGTGTGAAACTCGCGTTCATCCCGCCCGCGAGCACGAGAAGCGCCAATCCTGATGCTGAGTGGTTCATAAAGGAGCTCCTGCTTCCGCCTCTGGTCTTGTCTTTGCTATTCCCTCTGGAACTGCCACGATCCGTGATTGAATCTCTTGCAACAGCAAGGCTCCATCCGATTCCGTGAGCCTGGCCTCAAGAAACCGAACCACTTGATCGAGAGTGGGAAGTGCGTCCCACCCCCGACTCTCGCCGCCTGCAGCGACTGCTTTAAGGGCAGCCGCTGCAGATGCAAACGGAATAGCCTGTTCTACTGTGAGCCCGCGCGCAACCGCCAATCCAAAAGCACCATGGAAGGTGTCGCCACATCCATTGGTGTCAAATACGTCGACCTCAAAAGCCGGGAAGTGTCGTACATCCTGGTCACACTTGGAGCTGCAATAGCACCCCCTCGCAGAGTCGGTTACAACAGTCGCTTGACGCCCCACTTGTGCTAGAACTGCGCAGGCTTCCGACGGATTTGGTGCTCTCGTGGCCCAGAGGGCCCATGCACGGGGCACTATAAGGTAATCAGTGAGCGTGGCAAGTTCCTTAGCGGATTCCGTACAGCCCTCGATATCTCCCAAAACAGGGACACCGAGGCCTCGGGCCTTTTCCGCCACAGGGACAAGTGAAGGTTCCGTAATATGGTCGAGAAGAATAAGGCTCGCTGATTGGATCAGGCTGGCAGGTAAATTTTCGGGCGAAATTGGTTTATAGAGTGTCGCGTCATAAAACACATTACGGTGCCCCAAACCGTCGACCAAGATCGTGCTATGGTATGGCCCTCCGGACGTGTCTCTTACGATATGCGAGACATCGGCATGGTGATGAAGTAGCGCAGATTTGATGAAAGCAGACAGCTCGTTGTCGCCAAACCGCGCCACATAGGCTGCACGTCCCCCGAGAGACCCTACTGCTGCGATCGCTGTACAGGCAGGTCCACCGCCCTGACGCGTCTTACCAGCGGTCGGAATCTTACAGTCTACAGGCGGATATTCTGAAATGTAGATCAGGTCATCAACCGCCGCGATCCCGATACCCAACACATCTAGACAATTACTCATATGTACGCTCGCCCAAGCACTGAAACAATCGCTTATGTTCCCCTTGTTTCGCAGGGTCTGTTGGCCGAACCTCATCCACTCGCGTACGTTGCAACACCGGTAGTCAGTTCAAGGTCGGCTTGCAAACCGCGGTGGGCGGCTATTCCTAATTTTTGGAGTGCGGCATGATAGCCCCTCACAGCCTCATTGGGAAGAAGCTGATCGTCGGCCACTAAGCGTAGGTATTCGACGAACGACAGCTGATGCTCTGCGGCGTTGATCTTTCTGCCGAAGAGCGCAACGCGTGCGCCATAGCGTTTTGCCTCATAAATCAGGGCAAACGCGTCGTGTGTTGTACCCGCGGAGCCGCCTAAGACGCCCACTACAAGGGAAGAATCGTATCCGCACAGTTCTTCCAGAGCCCGTGGGCCGGCGTAAGGAATCTTGAGAAAGCGCGGCCTCGATGCTGAAGGTATCCCCGCCAAGAGCCGAACAATATGATCATTCACAAAGAACGGGATTTCTTCGGGCGGGATCCCGTGGTCCTTGGCTGGAACATTCGGATGGAAGACTTCGAGAAAGTGATCAAAACCCTTTGCCTCCGCCTCGAGGCGGAAAGCTTTGTACGCTTCCATCACTCGCAGATCTCTGTCTGGATCATTGTTAAACGTGACGGAATAAAGCCCCAGGTTCACTCCTGAGCGGAGTTCGTTTTGATTTGCCGGATATTTCGCTGACTGTAGGTGATCGATAGTGGCTGTCGCAAATGGCTGGGAAGGCGATTGAGGATATCTGCCGCTGCGAACGATGTGGATATCGGTGGCATCATTCGCGCGCGCGGCCGGAGTGACTCCAGAAGAATCGAAGATTCTCTCCTGGATCGCAAGCACCTCTGAGGTACTAGCTGACATCAGCATGATGTCAACCATTTCCTGAGAGACGACTTGACGCATCTCCTCTCGATATTCCTCAACTGATCGAGGCTTCCCATTCAGTTTCCTGCCTGTGGCAGCGATACCGAAGGCCATATCCGCGTCTTTGGCGTCCGCAAGGATAAACTCCGGTCCAGTTGGGTTCTTCTTGAGCGCTTCTAGCTTTATATCGAGGGTCTTTTTCACGTTTCTCCGGAAAAACGTTACGCAAGAGGCCAACGCACACTTCAACTCCGGGGGAGAGAGCCGCGGCAGCAGCAACTATGCAGGCGCGCTGCCACCCAGAAGTACTCCTTCGAATGAGGAGAATATCTGTGCTTCGGCGGAACCGCGAAGCAGAAATCCGGCGTGGGTCGGAGGTTTTATTCCGTAAAATTTCCAATGGCATCCAAGCTAGCAATTCGCCGCTGTTCCAGCGAAGAAATGCGCTGATTTACTCAAGATTGCCAGAACACCTTCCTCCGAGTTAGTATTTTGCCCCATGAAATCACGAGTAAGCGCGCTACCGTCCACGAGGCGCTGTTACACGATACGCGCCGTCGCACGCGCAGCGGCTACGCTAAAGGCGTTTTCATCGTCGGCAGAAGTGCTGTCATTGACGACCGTTGTTGAACGCACGCAGCTCGATAAAGGAACTGTCTTTCGACTTCTCGAAACCCTGGTGGAGGCAGGACTCATTATCCGGGCCGGCAAACACGGATATCAGTCCGCTTTACAGCCAATTCGCACCAAACGATTTCGGATTGGGTATGCTTCGCAGAGCAATTTGCTGGCGTTCACAGGGATCGTCACCGACAGTTTGCTCAGCGCGGCGAGCCGAGCAGATATAGAGCTTGTCGTGCTCAACAACCAGTTCAGTCCTCGGATAGCGCTCGAAAACGCAAAACGCTTCGTAGAGGAGAAAGTTGATCTCGTCGTTGATTCTCAAATCAACATAAACATTGCCTCGCAGATCGGTTCGACATTTTTAGACGCAGGGATTCCATTTATCGCAGTCGACATTCCCCATCCAGGAAGCTTCTACTTTGGGGCCGATAACTATAAGGCAGGACGGATTGCCGGACGGCACCTTGCGCGCTGGGCGTTGAAGCACTGGCAGGGTGAAGTCGAACAAGTCATCTCACTCGGCGTAGACGCGGCGGGACCCCTTTTGAATAGCCGCCTGACCGGAATGTTTGACGGCTTAAACGAAATCTGGCCTGAAGGAAGAAATGTCGCAACATGTCACTACGACACCAAGGGAGGCCAGTTCGACGCAACTCTGGACACGATCCGGAAGCATCTTCGACGGCGCAAGGTTCGTCGTGTCCTGGTGGGCGCCGTGAACGATACGACAGCCCTCGCAGCCCTCCAAGGGTTTCGGGAGGTCGGGCTTGAGCAGGAGTGCGCAATCGTGGGCCAAGATGCGAATGTTGACGCACGGCAAGAAATGAGGCGCCCCTCAACCAGGCTTCTCGGCTCAGTGGCTTACTTTCCCGAAACTTACGGTGCTCAAATCATTAAGCTCGCAATCGAAATTCTGGAGAAGAAACCCACTCCTCCAGCAGTATTCACCCAACACGAACTCGTGACCCCACAGAATGTCGACAAAATCTATCCCAATGACGCATGGATTCTTACCGGAGCGAAGCTTACAACGGGTCGGTCCAGACGATGATCCTCTCCGCAGAGGAATTCAAGGAGCGAAGCACCGCATCAAGAAATGTACGCGATCTCGCCCACCGATATCGCCAGCTTCGTTTTGTGACCTGAATGCAACGGTGAGGTCAGTTAGGCCAGGCTTCAGAAGTGTGATCCGTAATTCCCGTAACTCTTCCGGCCATCCTTTCAACGGCTCGGGGTGAAAATCTAAAGAAGCCTCCGCAGGCACATTGCCGACGAGCTCCGCCTCTAACCGAGAAGTTACGAACCCCTGATTTTGCACCCTTACCACGAGGACAGCAGGCTGTCCGCAGGCAACAAGACGCGGCAATACTCCTCCTAGTGCAACGCTTACTCGTGCTTCCGGATTGATGTTGAGCAGGATGGGAGGATCTGTAGGGGCGGGTGCCGTATGCACGTGCTGGCAGACGCTAGCGATCGGCGAGATCACGAGCGTGATGGCAAACGCTCGTTTGTACATCTCACGCCTCCTCGCATTGCTCGATAATCGCTTCATACATTTTTCGCGCGTGATCGTAACCTTCCATGGCCTCGTGCCGTTCGCTCTCTCGGATGAACGGGGACTTTACCTCCCATAATTTGTCAACGCAGGCGCGGCACCATTCGGCGCTTCGCTTCGAAACCCGAATCGGTTTCCTCGCCACTGACACGAATACTGGTTGGGTGTGCGAAGAGGGTAAAATGCGCAGAGCCACCCAGGAACTGCGAGTCAGATTCGCATTGAAGCTCAAGGGGCGCGGCGTTCCGTCAGCCAGAATTGTTGCACGGTCCACGGCCACTCCGTTAACGATCAGATCTACAGGCACGTCGCGTGTTTTTCCGATTCGCGCACGTTCCAGATGCCACGTGGGGCTCATTACGTGAATTGGCGATGCGAGGTATTTGTCGATGTGCGGGTCTCTCTCAGGATCTAGTCTTGCTGCAATAAGGGCTTCGACCTTGACGATGCCTGGTCCGTTAAGATCAACATCGCGCTCCCCACTGGGCCGACCATTCACTTTGAAATCCAGGAAATGACTGCGGCCGTCTCCCCAGTAAAGGCGCCCTTCCTTGAGTCCGTGAATCCACTCTTCATACCCCGCGTCGTTCGTTGGGCGGCGATCGAGCCGAACATAACTCCGTCCGACCCCGACGCGCTCACCAGTAATGCATGGATAATCGGTTTCGCCAACCATTACCAGCCGGTAACCGCAGTTGAGCATGTGATACCAAGCGTTCAATTCCGCCGCAGGATGCGTATCGCAACCGGAGAGAAAGTCGCAAACTCCGTGTGTCACATCGACGATGGCCTCTTGAGTCCCGATGCCGTCCATCGGCGGAATTTCGTAGTTTGGAAGCGTGGTTGCATCGACGATCATCCCATTGCCGCAATGAGCATATCCAGTCACGGCGCCTTGCGCATGTGCCCACTTTAAGATTGGAAGATTCCATGACGGCCATTCTTGGATCAGTTTGGTGCCCGGGTAGTCCTGATCCCGAAGTCGAAGCAGAACCAAGTGCCCGTTCACGCTCGAAGGGAAACCTGATACCTCTACGTCGTAACGAAGAAGGCTTTCGGAGTCTTCCGACGTTGATTGCGGTTGCAAACTCGCGTGAACTGCCGTCTGGATGTCGGGATGTTCCAGGCTTGCTGCCGGGCTGATAGCCCGCCCGTTGAAGAACTGCTTCTGGTAGTACCAGCTCGGTCCCCATGAAAGCACATCCCCGATGGACAAACCTTCGCCTCGGACGTGACGAATCATTGTTTCGGGCGAGACGCCTTCCGTCGGGTGGTCATAGTGCAGGCAGCCGCCAGCGTGAATATGGGTGTCACCTGAATACCAACCCCAATTGGCTGGATCGATCCACCGTTTTAGATGAATCTGAATATGCCTTTGTCCCCGACCAATCGTCACTTTCTGAATATCCGTCAGATACTCAGGACCTCGTTTGCTTTCAATCGTGTACTGTCCATCTGGCAATCGCACCGTTTCGCCATCGGCGCGATAAACCTGAGGATGAAAGAACATATCCGGTGCCAGGCGCATTCCTTGCAACGGATACACACGGGATTGATCATCTCGGATGATCAAAGAGGCCATGCATCCGGCACCGTTGGCGTCTAAGACGCTGAGGACCACATCGTACGAAGGCAGGCATTGAAAGGTCAGATGAGTACCTCTCCCTGGAAACTCCTTCGCCGCCCATCCCTCTGACGTAGTGTAGGCGTTGAGAGCAGTTTCGTGCTCTCCTCGATTGCGGCTATAGAGCTGGACGACACGATATTCCACGGCTGCCCCTGATAACGTGGGACCGAGCGGGGGCGCCTCATACATCGAGCTGCTCAACCAAGCCTCCTCGAGATAAGGACCCATGTTGATCGTATCCGGGACTCCAGCGCGGGACGCGCCGGTCCCGGATGACATAACCAATGGAAACGCACTCTCAACGGTGAGTCTGGCGTTGGTGCCGGATTTGTTGGACACGCGAACAAGAAACGGCCTCCATCCTTGTTCAACCAAGATCTTTTGAGCTCCTCCGGCTGTGACCTCTGCAAATCCATCCGGTTCTGTCACAATTCGCACAAGCGTATATTGATCGAGGATCTTCTCTGTTGCTTCAACAGCAGCGGAGTCGCTTTGTCGGGCCAGGGTGATAATTTGTTCTGCATCTTCGCTCCGGATGGGGGCACCAAGACGCGCAAGAACTTCAACCGCCCGATCAACAGCAGCAAAATAGGGTTGGGGTGGAACCGGCGCAATTGGCGATTCAAAAGCGTGGCAAAGGTGAACTCCGGTAAAAGCACCGCCCAGAGCCAAGAAGTGTCGGCGCGTAACCCTTGCTTTAAAGGCAGACATCCGAATTCCCCCAGTCCAAACCAAATCAGAGAACATGAGGACGAAAGTCCAACCAACGGCTATCCACCCGCTGCATCGAAGAGGAACAGCACTGCCACTCATAGAATGCAGAGCTCATTTGTGTCCTCTTAGGATTCGCAACGTGAGAATCTCGTGCGGATGGACGGCGAGTTGGATATGGCCATCTTTTGTAGCGAATATCGGCTCCTTGCCTCTCTCCACTGCGTCCGTCTTCCATACTTGATCAATATCGAGAAATGGGATCCGGATGGTCGCAGCGCGCTCCGCTCCTGCAAGATCAAGAAGACGCAGAATCGTCCCATTTCCATCTTCGGCCGGCTTCCAGGTTTCCACAAAAAGGTTGGAATCGGAACTCTCTAGAAAGCTCCCTTCTTCATCGCTCCATTGGCCGGAGGGCGTGTCACCGTTCACGTGCGGTGAGGAAACTTCCGTTCCACTCGGTTCGCCCGACGTTGAAGAACTCAAAGCTTTGTCTTGGCTCATCACCACGTCTGCTTCGAGCGGCGTAATCTCTTCCCAACCCATTCGACTCAGGTCTGCCGCATGGGTTACGGCCGCGCTTGTCAAGACGTAGCGAAAGGTAAAGTGCCCTCCCTGGCCGGCTCGATAGTTCGTGTTCCAATAGTTATTCATCACATAAGAGAAGATGGTTCCGTTCCTATTTTCAAATTTCTCAGGCCACTCTCCGCGGTTAATATCGCCCAAGGTCACGAGCGGCGCATCGAGCGGCATCACAGTTGCCGAGAGACCATCCTGTTGAGCAGAGATCCAATGCTGGACCGAGAACCACTCATGCCCCGCTCCGGGATAGGTGTCCTTCGCAGGATCCACAACACCGTTTTGCACCTCGTACTGAAATTGCGGCTGGTTGAATGCGAAGGGAAAGGCGAAGTAGACAGCCTCCTTGCTGTATACATTTTCCTTCTCGACGTCTTCATTGATCTCAATTTTCTTCGCGCCATTGAACACGCGAATTTCCGATCTAATCGAGGGCGTGTTCAAATCCGTGCTCTCCAAAACTGCGACCTCTTCCTGAGCAGAACGCTTGATAGAGACAAGCCGCCCGCCCATAGCAGGATGAGTTTCGAGGTTCGGCGCAGGCGAAATGCGACTGTACCCGACAACAGAATTCGGTTCCTTGTCGCCTCCCGTAACATAGAGGTATTGCGCGAACCGATATGGGCTGTCCTGGCTGACCAGTTCCCTTTTCAGCTCCTTGTCGTAGATGCTCCGAATAGAACCAGAGTGAGGATCGAATTGAATTCGATAATACCGGCTTTCGATAGACGCATTCTCATCCTCGAAAAGAGGAGTTTGCTTGGTCTTTGAAGGCCGCGTCAAGTACACCCTGTAGCCCACTCCAGGAACATCTTGGGCTTCGAACCTCACGCGAACGAATTCACTCCCCGCCGAAAGAATTCTGAATGGCACGGTCGCTCCAGTAGCCTTATCCACGATCTCATCGGATTTCTTCAGATCGACGGAAACGAATCCACTCCGTTTCCAACTGAGGGTATTGAACACAATCACACTACCCGGCGGCGCTGGAATTGCGTCCGCCAGGTTGGCCATTGCACGCTTGGTTATAAAGTCAGCTTGAGATGCGGCGTTGACTGCAAAGTGCTCCTTGAATGAGGATTGCTCGATCGCCTCCTGGCTTTCCGGGTCAGTTACGCTGTTCCAGGAATCGAAGGTATGCTCGTCCATAAGGATCATGTTGGTCCACATGTGATCCAACTCTTCGGGATTCGACTTAAGTTGGGAGTTGACCTGCGCTGCCAGCGTATCGAGCTTCTCGGCGCTCAGACCGCGAGCCTCATTCCAGCGCTCCATTGCCACGTATCGAGCATCGGATGCAACGCCATCTTCCCAGTAGGGTCCTCCGTCTCCCCGGATCGTGGGAATCGTGTCGCCAAACTGCCCTGCGATTGTTTCCAAAGCCTCATGAAAGCCAGCGTATTGCAGATGAGGATAGGCATACTCTTGATTCCACCTCTCAACAAACTCTGCCTGTTGCGGAAATAGATCTGTATTTTCTATTTGAGTTCCGAAAAGCAAGGTAGCATTCGCACGATAGTCTAAGCCGTCATACATCTGAAGAAACAGCGGTAAGGTATCATGCCCTGCGGCAAGAACAGGAGGAAGGCCAAAAAGCATCTGCATGTGAAGATAAGAGCGCGAATACCATAGCAATACTTTGCTTCCGTCCGGCCCGATCCACCATGTCGGCGAGTGCTCATTGAGACGCCCTTGGAATAGGACCGGCGCGCGATAATTGTCGCTTGCAGCTGCGAGGTATGGAATTCCGGCTGCAGCAAGAATGGAGGCATAGGACCATGAGTAGGAAGGAACATCGGTGATGTTCGCATAATTCAAGGGTGAACCGTATTGCGCGCTGATCCTGGCGCTTGGATATAGCGAGCGGATCAGTACTTCAGCTCCGGAGGTACCAGTGAGCAAATTGGCATACTGGGCTGGAACGAATATTTGGCGTTTCTGAACCGCAGTGATCAGACGTTTCTTCTGCTCATCGGATGCGGTCGCAAAAAACTGCTCGAGAATCCATTCCCCATCCAGACTGAAGCGAAAATCCGGATGTCTCGAGACCATATCCAAAGCCTCGCCGATGGCACGCGTCTGAATCGCAGCCACCTTGGCTTGGTAATCGGAATAGCCGACATCAAGGTGGATATGAGGAACAACAAACACCGTCCACTGCTTGGCAGGGCTGATTTCAGTCCTGTAATGCTGCTTCCGCCCCCCATTCTCGAAGGTCAGGCTTGCGTTGCTCTTAACGTCAAAGACGTCGACCCAGAAGCTCAGTTTCTCATCGCCAAAGTCATAGTCATCTTGTGGAGCAGCAGTGTATTTCCTCTGCGCAATGGTCAGCTCAGCGCGGCCTTTTTCGAAGACTTTCTCCTGGTGTCGAATAAATGCATCGACCTCTTCCCGTAGATTGCCATCCTCACGGCGAAAGAATACGGTGGGCATGAGTTGCACTGCAGGAGTCGAATCCCTGGCTTCCCCACGAATACTGTCGAGTTCAATGGCGTCATAATTCAACCTGGCGTCTGGAACCTTCTCTGAAGCCTGCTCCACAACTTCGAACGTGATCGTGTTTGTCCCAGAATGGAGGTGCTTTCCGGAGAAAGTAAACTCTACATCTGCTGCGGAATATGCGGGATCAAACGAATCCCACTGGTCGCCGTTGCTGTAGTCAAGACGGGGATGAAGATAGAACATCCCACGCTTATCATTAATGCCAATCTTTAGAGCCGGTACGCTTGCACTCTCCACGAGGACCGCAACGTGGAGTTCATACTCCGCTGCGGGCGAACCAGGCAAGGTGAATGAGACTGATCGGGCCGCATTCGAGGGCGTTGACAGTTTCGCCTTCTCGTTAGAAGCGAGTACCGCTGGCTGCTCACTGAACCAGTCTTTGGCAGTCGTGCTCTGTGAAACGACGAAGTCGACGTTATGCTTGGGGGCGCCAGAGGAGAACTCACGCGAAGATCGATCAAACGCACCGATCTGGAAGACTGCTTTCCGTAAATCACCGGATCCGGACTCGGCAAAGAGCGACCCAGCAGCCAAAACAACCAAAAGCATACTCAACAACAAGTCTTTCTTTCGACCGAGAGTCATCTCTGCTCTCTCCTTTCACAAACAACACGCGCTCTCGGCATCTGCCAACTTAGTGATTGTGGAATGGCATTTTCAGAGCTTCGAGGCCTTGCCATTGCGTCAATGCCGGGCGGTAGGCCCAGAACATTTCGCTGCAGTCGGCACGATCGAAGAGTTGCTTCATCGCCCGAGTTGGACGTACCGCGTCCGGATTCAGATAGAATGCACCCCACTCACCTATCAACATCGGTATCCCGGCTTGATGGGAGAACCGCCGGTCACGATCGAAACTGAGCCTGATTCGATCCATGCTCATCAAATCGAGAAGTGGAGTATCCACCACGATGTCGTAGACGTGCGGTGCATAGGCTTGTTGAGAATCACGCTTGCCTCCTTCATCAACAAATGGAGAAATGGCGGTTCTGATACCAAGATTTGCGGACATGTTTGGCTCAAGGAACAGGATGTGACGGCTGTCCACCTGTCGAATTGCTTTGCCTACCTTCTCGTACATTGGCATCAACTGCAATCGATCAAACTCCTGCATGCCGGGCTCGCCAGCCTGCAGCATGGATTTGAACACCCTCATGGAGCGCATCCACGATATGATCGTCCTTCGGCCCTCGGAAGTAGCTTCCATCCTGATCAGTTCTTCCGGGGACGGATGCGGGGTGTGCCCGTCCTTGGCTAAGAGTGCCGACAAACGCGTAAGCATTGCGAGCTCTAGCCTGGCTGCCTTACGGCCGGGGAAGGGCTCATTCATGAGATCGTAGCCAAGGACTGCGGGCTCGTCTCGAAAACGTCTCGCGACAAACCGCCAGGCTTCCGCATAATGATCTTGAAGCCCCTCACCATCTGGACCGGGGCTATTGTCCCAGAAGTGATCCAGCGCCGCTTGAACGTCCTCGCTGATGTAGTAGGCATCGTTCCAGTCGCTGACTTGCGCGTGCGGCCTTCCGTCGTCGAGCGTAGCCCACGGTGGTGCCCCATCGCCGAATCGAACACTGTACAGGTCCTGATGCATGTCGAGTAGCACGTAGAGTCCCTGCTGCTTGGCTTTATAAACAAGATCGGCGATCCGATCGAGATAAGCCTTATCGAAATGTCCAGGCTGCGGTTCCAGCCCGTCCCAAAAGATGCATAGCCGAACGGCATTCATACCCCAGCCGCGGATCTGAGCCAAATCGGCAGATGAGATGTTTTCGGTGTATCCCTGATCTTTGGATTTATTGCATATGTTGATTCCGTGGAAACTGATTGGCTTCCCGCTCGGATCGAGAAACTCAGTTCCGGAGACGATGGCCGTACTAGTTCCCCGTTGGACACCTGAATCCTGTTGCGCTGGCACAAGAGGAGCCGCGACACCGCTAGCGAAAGCGAGCAGAGAGAATACGAGAAAGCAACGCCACATCGACTCGACCTTTCATTGCTGAATAACTTTACGCGACCGCGAACGCTGTCCGACGGCTAGACCCTGTAAAGGTGCGCCATCCTAGGCCCGCTGGGGCGGGCGATCGCGAAGGCCGGATCAGAATTCAAGCAGTCAGCAACCTAGAGTACCTGTTTTGCTATCGTCATCAGTTGCATATTCGAGCTGCCCTCGTAGATCTTTCCGATCTTGGCGTCACGATAGTATTTCTCGGCGGGATAGTCGCGGACGAAGCCATTGCCTCCAAAGATCTCTACACAGTTGCTTGCAACGCGCTCGGCCACATTTGAGGCGAATAACTTGCACATCGCCGCCTCCCGGACATACGATTGGCCAGCATCTTTCAATCGTGCTGCGTTGTAAACCATCAGCTTTGCGGACTCGATTTCCGTCGCCATCCCGGCCAGCGCAAACTGTACAGCCTGAAATTCGGCGATCGGTTTCCCGAACTGTCGGCGTTCCTTTGCATATTTAGCCGCATGAGCCCATGCTCCTTCGGCGAGCCCCAGCATCTGCGCACCGATGCCGATTCGTCCCTCGTTTAGCGTCTCGATCGCGATCTTGTATCCTTTCCCTTCCTCTCCGAGAAGGTTCGCCGCGGGAATCACGCAATTGTCAAACAGCAGCTCGCACGTACTGCTTGCTCGGATACCCATCTTGTCTTCCTTTCGCCCCACGGAGAACCCAGCCATGCCCTTCTCGACAAGGAACGCCGTGATCCCTCGATATCCCACCGCAGGATCGAGTGTCGCAAACACAAGGAACAATTCCGCCTCACGCGCATTCGAGATCCAGAGCTTGCGTCCATTCAACCGATAACCTCCGCAGGGATGCCTATCGACCGGCAAGATCTCTCTGGGCTGATGATGCGGCAGGTTCACCTTTTCCGCGCTCGTCGTCAGCGCAAAGGCGTCCGATCCGGAGCCGGCCTCGCTCAGCGCATAGGCGCCCACCGTTCCACGGGCCAGCTTCGAGAGCCATTCGGCTTTCTGCTCTTCGCGCGCCCAACGCTGCAGCGCATTCGCGACCAATGTGTTTTGCACATCCACAAGCACCGCAACCGCGGGGTCAACCGTGGCAATCGCCTCGACTGCCAGAACGGCGTCAAAGAAGCTTCCGCCTGCGCCGCCCAGCGACTCAGGAATCTCGATCCCCATCAGCCCAAGTTCAAACAGCTTGTTCACGAGTCCAGGCGCAAACCGCTGTTCGTCGTCCATCGTACGCACCGCGGGCGCAATCGTCTCCTGAGCGAACTTCCGCACCGTCGCGAAAAACAATTGTTCTTCTTCACTCAGCGTGGTCAGTGGAAAATGGAAATCACACTTGTGTGACAAAGAAATCAGTACCTCCTGCGGCGAGTGCAAAGAATGAACGGGCAGAGTAGGTGCCCCATTCTTCCGTTTCTGGAATTTGGGACATTAACATGCTGGTAAAGAAGTCTGGCGGTCGTAAATCTAGCTCAGAGGGCGAGCAATCGTCTGAGAGCGAAGGTAGTCGTAGAATGTCTCTGGGCTGTTTACACCGCCTCCCATGCCACTGAGATTGATGCCGCCGTATGGTAAGCCATAGGCAAACAGATTATGTGCGTTGATCCAATTGTTCCCTGCCGCGAGTCGTTCAGCCACACGGTTAGCCCGGGAAAGATCGGAACTCCAGACGCTGTTGGCAAGTCCATACGGGATTCCGTTGATCGTCGCAATTGCCGCCTCTTCATCTCTAAACCGCAGCAAATAGGCACACGGCCCGAAGATCTCTTCGCGGCAGCAAACGTTGTCGTCTCTTCCTTCCAGCAGCGCAGGTGAGACATAGAATCCGTTGCCTGCTCCGTCAGGAGAGACAGTTCCGCCGTTCAGGATGGTCCCAGCGCCTTCTCTTCTGCCCCGCTCAAGATATCCGAGTACGCGTTTGCGCTGCGCCTCACTCACGAGTGGCCCCATTTGGGTTTCGCGATTTAGTCCTGGCCCCACCTTGGTTCCCTTGAGCGTTTCGGTCACCTTATTTACAAAGCGATCGTAGATTGCGTCTTGGATCATCCATCGAGTCGCTGTGCAGCAAACCTGCCCGGTGTTTAACGTGATGGCACCTGCAAGCTGGGTGGCAACAGTATCGACGTCGACATCGTCGAAGACAACCGCCGCGCCTTTGCCTCCGAGCTCAAGCTTGCAGGGAATGAGATTGCGGCCGCTCTGTTCTCCCACCGCTCTCCCCACCTCGGGGGATCCGGTGAATGACATCCGCTTGATTCGGGTGCTGGATGAAAGTGCAACCCCGGCTTCATTTCCCTTCCCGACCACAACGTTGAATACTCCCGGCGGCAAGCCTGCTTCCGCGGCAATCTGCGCAGCGTAGAGAGTGGTCAGTGGTGTAATCTCAGAGGGTTTTACGACGACCGTATTCCCCGCCGCAAGCGCTGGGGCAATACCCCAACATAGGAGCGTAAACGGGAAGTTCCACGGGAAAATAAAGCCACATACGCCATAAGGAACACGCCAGGTGCGCGCTTCAAAAGCCTTCACATGCAGAGGAATGCTGTAATCTACTTGCCTAGACAGATCAGCGAAATAGCGAAAGCATTCAATGCCGAAAGGGATGTCAAATCCTTCCGCAGCTCCGACTGGCTTGCCAACGTCGAGCGACTCGAGTTGAGCAAGTTCGGCAGAATGTTTCTCAAGTTCCTCCGCGAAGCGGTGCAGCAAACGCGCTCGATTTTCAGGCGATAAGCTTGCCCAAGCGGGAAAGGCTCGCTCTGCAGCAGAAATTGCGATATCGATCTCTCTTGCTCGGCCCATCGCAACTTCAGCAAGGATCGAGCCATCCGATGGGTTTATGACTTTCTCTGTTTGCGTCGCAACCTGCTCATTAATGGTGTTCCCGAGTCGCTGCGCGAGGAACTTTCGCACATTGGGGTGCAGTTCAGTTTGCATGACAACCTCCTTGGACTACCTTGCGAGAGATGCATGTCGGAATTCTCTTCGCGATTTTCAACTTGCTGCGATCTTGCCCACGGATTCGAAACCCGCCTTCATGACGTGTTTCCATCGGGACAGCAATCATCAGGGCGTGATGCGCAGTCAAGCAAATGAAGAAATGACCGATACGGTCTCCCGGTGGCGCGAGTCATACCGATTTCGCAGGTGCGGCTACTCGAGAAATACCCATCATGCTTTTGCTGATTCGCCTGCAAAGCCTCCAACCGAGTAGCTGACGCGGTCAGTTCAGGGAATAAAAATCCGCGATCGCCGGCGAATGCGCAGCAACCCGCATCGCGCGGAACTAGCACATCTTCGCTGCACGCCTTCGCGATACGGACCAGCTTGGCGGTAAGGTCCATCTTGACTGCCGAACATACGGGATGCAGCACTACTGAATGCGCTTTGCGGCAGATCCTGAGCTTGGGCACTAACCAATCATGTGCAAACTCGATAGAGTCGATGATGGACAGTTTGTCGAATTCGGTTTGGGCTTGGGGGCTCAAGTACGGTCGGGCAGTTTTGAGGCCGTACGAACACGGACTGTTGTCGACCACGATCGGTACTCTTCCTTCTCGGGACCAGCGAAAGAGATTATGAATGGTGCGCTCGACTGTGACTCGGTGCGCCACAGTAAACCCCTTCGAGCTAAACGGGACACCGCAGCAACTCCCCGTTGAATCCGGTATCACGAGATTCACGCCGGCGCGATCCGCGAGAGCGATCAGCGTTTCTATGAGGTTGGTCTTCGTTTGTTCTCCGGGTGCGCCGCCCATAATGCGAGAAATGCAAGTGACGAAGTAGACCGCATCCGCATTGTTCCAGGTGCGGCTGGGGATAGGCCCCCTCCGGGATTCTGGCATCTCCGCACACCACTGCCAGAACGCCTCATCTGCTACTGCCCTGAATATTCTGTCCAGAACGTGCGTGATTCCGCTCATGCAGCCCGAGCCACAGAGTTTACTCACCGCATGCCCCGCTGCAAGCGAGAAACGCGCTAGACGCTCAGTAAGCACCATCTTTTTGGCAAGAACAATCGCAATGCGATTCGCGAAAGCGGAATGGCGCAGCTGCCGAAATCGCTTGGTTAAATTGCCCGTATCAATGCCAACAGGGCAATCGATAGCGCACATGCCATCAACAGCACAAGTATCAAGGACCATATACGGGAAGTCTTGTTCCAATGCAGCGTACATCGCACGATCGGAACGTGGGTTCTTCGATCTCTCCATCTCCCGCCGAACAACGATTCGCTGGCGTGGAGTGAGTGTCAGATCCCTGCTTGGACATTTTGGTTCGCAGTACCCGCATTCGATGCACTTGTCGATCTCATCTTCAACCTGAGGCAAATCTTTGAGATTCGAAATATGAGCTTCCGGGTCGGAATTGAGGATGACTCCGGGGTTGAGCAGATTCTCAGGATCGACCAATCGCTTGAGGTGTCGCATCGCGGCATAAGCTTCGCTACCCCATTCTGTTTCAACGAAGGGAGCCATATTGCGACCGGTGCCGTGTTCCGCCTTAAGTGCACCTTGATATTTCGTCACAACAAGATGCACCAGGTCATCGATGAAGCGCCGATAGCGCGATATCTCTTCTTCGGTGTTGAAGCCCTGCGAAATAACAAAGTGAAGATTGCCGTCTTTGGCATGGCCGAAGATGATCGCATTGTCGTATCCGTGCGTAGCAAACAAGCGCCTCAGGCCTATCGCTGCATCAGCCAGGTGATCGATGGGAAAGGCTACGTCTTCGATAATGACAGTGGTCCCAGCGGCTCGCGCCGCTCCTACGGACGGGAATAGCCCTTTGCGAATATGCCACAGTCGTTCTCGCTCCGTAGGGTCATAGGTGAACATCGGTTCATGCAGAAGGTTCAACTGACCCAGTGACGCTTGGACATCGTCGGCCTTTTCTTTCGACTCTCTGCCGTTGGCAGATTGAAATTCCGCCAGAAGAGCGCAAGCCTCCCCTGGCAGTTGCCGAACGTGTGCCGGCACTCCTGGCTTCTCTTGAACTGAGCGCAACGCAGCTCGATCCATTAGTTCTAGCGCAGTTGCACCAACGTCGCGCAGCGGCGCGATGGCTGCACAGGCCGAATGAAGATCCGGAAACAGCAACAACCCGGTATACTTTGCCGGCAGTTCTTCGATCGTTTCCAGAACAGCTTCTGCAATGAAACCTAATGTCCCTTCAGCGCCGATCAGCAGATGACTGAAGATATCGACTGGCGTGGAATAATCCAGGAACGCGTTTAACGAGTAGCCTACGGTATTCTTCATGCGGTATTTTGATCGAATTCGCTCTACCAGTACCGCATCTGCCACCAAATGTTCTCTGATTTCGAGCAGACCACTTGTAAGCCTCGGTTCCAACTCTATGAATCTTGTATTCGCATCCGGCGAAGCAGTGTCAATCAATGTGCCCGAGGGCAGCAGGAAGGTCAGAGAACGCACGGTGTGATACGCGTTGTGCGCGACTCCACAGCACATTCCACTTGCGTTGTTGGAAAGAATTCCACCGATTTGTGCAACTTGCATGGATGCGGGATCGGGACCGATTTTGACGCCATATGGTCGCAGGAGATTATTCGCCTGCTGCCCTGTCAACCCGGACTGCGCACGCAGGGCCCGTCCATTCTCTTCCACCTTGCCTTTTCGCCAATACCGGCTGACGTCGACCAAAATGCCGTCGGTTATTGACTGACCTGAAAGGCTGGTCCCGCCCGCTCGAAACGTCAGAGGGATCCTGGTTTCGCGACTGAATCCGAATAGGTCGCGCACTTCCTGTATATTGAGGGGCTGGACGACAGCCTGCGGAATTTGCCTGTAGAAGCTGGCGTCAGAAGCGAAGGCGATCCTGTCGATGGCCCGCGTGAGAATGCGCGCGGGCTCCATGAAAAGGCCCAATTGAAGAGCAATCTCTTTCGAACTAAGACCAAGGCTTTGCATCAACGATCCTCTGCAGTTTGAGCGGCTCTTACCTAAACTCCCGCCTTCTTTTCACTACTCGGCGACTCAGAGCTTCGGGTATTCATTACAGAGGACGCGCAGAGGGGCTTCATCCTCGGTAATCTCCGGGTATCTTGGAAGCGGTTCCTTGAAGTAGTTGTCTGTATCGTCATCGTTTCGGGAAGAGACTTCTCCAATGAGCGCGTCACCGTCTACCGCATAGAACATGTGATAGAGATAAGGCGTCATCGTGATCGATTCGCCGGGACCAAGAATGATTGTTTGACCAGGCTCGACCTGACGTTTGATCCCATCACAGCTGACAGAAACTGGACCATCTGCGAATTCGCCGTCCTTGGTGCGACCGTACAGCTGCACTGCCAATCGGCCTGCCCTCTTGCCGCCCCTATTAATGATGTCTTCGGTTTTACGGACATGGTAGTGGAATGGAGTGACTTGGTTCTCCCGAACAAACATGATCTTTTCCGCATAAGGTTTGGAGGCGCCATTGGCAGATACTGAGCCATTACGCAGCGTAAACAAGGTGAGACCAAGGGTCTCGAAATGTCCTGAGTTGAAATCCGTGATATCCCATCCAAGCCTACAATTGCGAACATCGTCAGCTTCGGCGCCAGATCTGGTCCAGGCGTCCGGTGTCCAATCAGCAAATGGAGGCAAGTAAAATGAGTGCGTCGAGAAGAATGCGCTCGCTTCTGCAATGTATCTGTTGATGCTGGATCGCTTCATTCAATTTCCTTTTCGACATCATCGTCTCTGGCTTCTGGTCTGATAGCGGAACCTCAGAGCAGAACGCTGCGGTTTTTTGTGAGCGTTAAGAGCTAATGCCTGCAAGCCGCTCGCCGCCCTTGCGAGCAGATGATTATGCAAACGTAGAGGATTCTAGGAAACCAGTTGGTGAAAGCAGACAGTATTCTGAAAGCAGAGAATTGGTTTTATCTGATGCAACGAAACTGATGCGCAGGTTGGGCTCCTGTAACAGGCCCGAACGGGGGGTTGTTCAACCATTGAATTGAAGCGAAGTGGAGCTCGCATGTGTACGCAATTTTTTGGGTCACTGCTGAGCAGAAGGTCTGCTCGAGGACTTGCGAATCAACCTGCACCTTCGCAGGAGAATCCCCCTCCATCTTCGCCCAAACAGAGGCTGTCTCCGGGTTGCGTGCATTGTTCTCAAGTCCTCGCCGGAGACTGTTCGCTGGCATTCCAGAACATCTTCAATGTCCGATTGCGCAAAACCGCCATTTGAGTACGAGAACGTGATGCCAACGGGGACCGCCCAGAGGGGATCATTGACTTCCGACGCGAGGTTGCACCAGATGAAACTCTCCCCTTGCTTCGTGATTTCCCTCGCCTTTCATTGTCTCCTTACCTAGACTCCGCTCCGATTTCAATCCGAATCGTATGGCTGCGAGGAACCCCGAGATTGGAACGTCCTGGACATACGCCGCTGTACCTGACTGCAAGAAAAGAGAGGCCGGAGGTACTTGTATGAATTGTTTTCCCACTAGATTGCTCCTGATGACGTTGGCAATTCTCACCCTATCTGTGAGTTCGTTTGCACAATCAACCGGTGCCCTGGTTGGTACCGTTCACGACGCAACTGGTGCTGTGATTCAAGGCGCAACTGTTGTGGCCACCGACGCTTCAACGGGAATATCTACGCAGACGGTCACCAACGCGAGCGGGGATTACGCGTTTCCGAGCCTGGCCACCGGAACCTACAAGGTAGCCATCACCGCGAACGGCTTCAAGCAACTAGCTGTCGAACAGATCGAGGTTCACGTCGCCACCACGATTCGTCAGGATGCGGCGATGTCGCCGGGAAGCGTCTCAACCAATGTTGAGGTGGTCAGCTCGACCCCCCTGCTTGACACAGAGACGGCGGAGATCGGGCAATTGGTAGAGGCAGGCCAGATCGCAGAGCTGCCCCTGAACGGCCGAAACGTTTATGACCTGCTGAAGCTCACCGCTGGCGCTGAATCCAGGGCAAACAACGACAGCAGTGGGGGTTACAACGGTTATGTAGGCCGCACGCGGCCTACCATCGCCGGAGAACGGGCCGGCTACACGGTCTTCCGCATGGATGGTCTCAACATCAACACAGAGGGACTTCCTCAAGCAGCCATAACCCCCAATGTGGATGCCGTTCAGGAGTTCCGATCGATTACGCAGTTGGGGTCTGCCGCCGATTCTGGCCCTGGTTCCGTGTATGTCAATCTGAAGTCCGGCACAAACAAGTTTCACGGCACCGCCTATGACTTCCTGCGAAACAATGTCCTCGATGCGGAGCCGTATTTCCAGCAGAAGATCGTGAATGCGCCCGGCTACAAATTCCAAGGGGAGCAATTGCGCTACAACCAGTTCGGCGGCACGCTGGGCGGGCCGATCTGGAAGAATCGCACCTTCTTTATGGGCAGTTCCCAAATCTTCCGCTCGACCGATTCAAAGCAGTATCGCGATATTTTCCCGACGTCCGCCATGCTGAAGGGCGACTTCTCTGGTTTGGATCCGTATACGGGCAAGAACTTTGGGCCAGTCTATGTGCCGGGCAGCTTTGGCACGCAGACCTTCCCTGGTAATCAGGTCCCAATCTCTTCCACAATAGCGCAAACGCTCCTCCCGATCGCTTACCGGGCGTCCAATTGCGATGCCTGCCTCTCTCTCGGTTTTAACTTTGTGGGAACACAGCCGAGCTTTAACAACGATACGCAGACCATCGCGAAGATTGAGCATCACCTGAGCGATAAGGACCAGATCTCCGGTTTTTATGTCAGAGATTATGGGACCAATACAAATTCTCCATTTCCAATTCAATATTGGGCCCAAGACATGTTTACGAACCGGAATGTTGTGGGCCTGCGTGAGACACACGCATTCACCCCCAATCTACTCAATACCTTTAACGTAGGTTATGTGCGCTTCCATCAGAAACAGTATCCCGAATCTAACGCCAACGGGAAATTGTCGTTCAACCAGAATATGCCCTACAACTTATCGCAGTTGGGCCCTGGCCCGGTGATCTCTCCGGGCCCTGCATACACAATTGCACCATTCATTGTCTTCAACGATACGGAATGGAGCTATGACTACAACGACAATTTGAATTGGTCACACGGACCCCACAACATTTCCGCAGGATTTGAGGCAGAACGCGATGACAGTCTCTACGCTGAGAATTGGAATGCATTACTTGTCTATTCTGACGGCTTGGGAGGATTAGGATTCACTAACTACGCATTTTCTGATTTCTTAACTGGATACCCATTTATTGGGTCAACCAATCAAGGAACAGGGGCTACACCTGGAGTGAAGCGCACCATCTATTCGGCCTACTTCCAGGATGATTGGAAGATTGCGCCTCGGTTGACCGTCGATATTGGGCTTCGCTATGAGCTTCCTGAAAGATGGCGGGACGTCAGCTCTCCCAAATACAACCGCTTGGGGACATTGGACACCAGCGCGGCCAGCGTGGCGAACGGCGGTCAATTTCTGATTGCCGGCTCATCGAGCGTCTATATTCCAGGACAGGGTGTCGTTCAGGGGACGGGCCATGCCGTTCCCGATGGGCTGCAAAAGGCACAACTCACAAACTTTCAGCCAAGAGTCGGTTTGGCGTTCCGTCCATTCTCAGACAACAAAACGGTGGTTCGGGCTGGAGCCGGCGTCTATTACGCGCTCGCCGACGAGCAGACCGTCGTCTTTGAAATGGAGACGCCACCATGGCAATACGCGTATACGTATGTTAATTATCAGGAGCTTTTTGGCGGGCAATTTCTAAAGGACACCGATTTATTCCCGGTGGGAAGCATAACGGGTGCGGGAACTGGACAAAAGGGAATCAACCCGAACAATGTGGACGGTCGCTCCTATCAGTGGTCGCTGAGCGTGGAAAGGCAGCTTGGCAGGAACTATATGGCATCGGCGGAATATGTTGGAAACGAGGACGCGCATCTGCCGACCGTGGTCTATGTCAACCAGCCGGCACTACCCGATGCGACTCAGCTTGCGGCATTGCAGGCCAATCCCGCAAGCGATTCCGTAGCGGCACAGCAAAGGGCGCCATTTGCGAGCGTCACCCCTGGTTATCAGTATCTGGATAGCGTGGGAACGTCGTCGTATAACGCCCTCTATTTGACGGCCTCCGGGCAGTTGACCAAGGGCTTCACGCTTTCAGGCAGCTATGTGTGGTCCAAGGTGTTGGATGAGGCGTCCTCAGAGGATGTGGCCACCGACTATAAGCCTGATCTTGGGTTTGACAGAAGCCTTGCAATTTTCGATCACCGGCATCGCCTCGTAGCCAGTTGGGTTTACGACCTGCCCTTCGGCGACACAGTATTGCACACCGACAACCGGGTTCTGAAACAAATCATCTCCGGATGGGAATCCACCGGAATTGCTACCTTTGAGTCTGGATTCCCCTACTCCGTGGCATCGGGTGTCGATACGGCGTTTCTCGGTGCCGGCAGCACCTACGCGACTTTGACGGGCCCCTTGGTGCACAGCGATATTCGCAAAACCGATGGCATCTACCTTACGCCGCAAAATTTGAGCCTGCCGCCCTGGGGTCAGGTGGGAACCGGACGGCGTAATCAGTTCATTGGACCCGGAGTGAACAACTTCGACCTCGGGTTTATGAAGAACTTCAGCATACGGGAAGGCTTGAAACTCCAGATTCGCGGAGAAATGTTCAACGCCTTCAATCACGGTCAGTTCTATCTTGGATCGCAGGCGCTTGCACAATCAATGTCCGCGCCGACAGGCGGCGAGACAACACCAACTGTCACCTATACGCCGGCTTCGCGGTTTGGCCGTGTGAGCGCGGCAGATAGCCGTATTGCCCAGGTTGCGGCCAAGCTGATTTTCTAGCAAGCAGTCTGTGTCTCGCCTTTGCACCGACTATCTGCAACGCTGCAAAGGCGGGACACCCCAGAGCTTTCACAGCATTCGGGATCGTCGCTACGCTCGATCCGAGACTCCGCTGCACGACGGATCGGATTCTTCCCGAAGGATACGATGCCTACCTGATCGGGATTTGTGAAGGATCAGCAATATAGCGGACGCGGCAGGCGGGCCTGAGAAAGGTCGACATAATCGAACGGGTATGAGCACAACAAGAAGAACCTTCATCTTGAGAAGCGCCTTGAGCGGAGCATTCACTCTCGCTTCCCCCGAGCTGATTAAAGGGACGCCCGCCTCCGGCCAAGAATCCAATCCTAGGAATTCCCGTGACGGCGAGACTGATCCGGCCGTTCCCGTGAAAGTCCATATAGAGGCAGCAAATCCACTTCGCATTATGCGTGGCGGGATCGGCGCATCGTTTCACACAATCAGCACCACCCTGCCAGGCGCAAGGCCGAACGGGAGTTCCTGGTCAGGCAGCGCCTGGGGCGGCAATCCCGGTCCCGAGGACGACGAGCACTGGAAAGAGCTGTTTCGGCATGCGGAATGGTTGGGAATGAACTGGTGTCGAGTGGAACTCGAACAGCGGATGTATGAGCCGGAACGACGCACATTCGACTGGGACAACGGCGAGATTCGTGTTCTATACCGAATCCTGGATTGGGCAGAAGACCGCAAGATCGACGTGTTTCTGCAACAGATGTGGGCAGACGTTGCATGGAACGCGTATCCGGGCAATGCGGAAGATCCAATTCGTCGACTGCGCAGCGCACCATATTCCCTACCAGAATGGGCTTACGGCATCGGAGAACTCACCGATCATCTGGTACGGGAAAAGAGATATACCTGCATCCGCTGGTTGTCGGTTGCCAACGAACCGGGTTACGACAGTTTCTCCTGGTGGCAAGACTCCAATATGAAGTCGGCACCATTCAGCAACGCCTTCAAAGCAGTGCGTGAGGAACTCGACAGACGAAAACTGCCTCTCCCGCTTTCGGGTCCAGATCGGACCGACTTGCCAAAGCTCAATCCGGCAGAGATAGACTTCGACGACTACATTGGAGCTTATGATCTCCACTCATATGACGCAGTATTCGACTCGATGGGGTGGGGATACAGTCTGATTGAAGCTGAACGCCGTATGGGCGAATGGGCCGAGTGGGCACACGCGAGGAATAAGCCGTTCTTCCTTTCTGAGTTCGGAACTATGGCGTATGGAAGGGGACACAATGATGCGGGACCGGCCTGTTACCAATCGGGACTCAAGAACGCATCGTTGGTCGTGCGCGGGATCAATGCCGGGGTCGATGGATTCAATCGCTGGAGCTTTACGAACCGCGGAGACCTCGACGGGCAATGGCAATTGGTGCGCACATGGGACACCGCCAAGAACCAACTGCTCGACACGTTCTCTCCCCAGCCGAACGCCTATTATCAATTCGCGATGCTCTCGCGTTTCCTTCCCAAATATTCAGCAGTATTGGCTACACGCGTCGAGTCGCCGTACCTCGAGGAGGATCGAAAGTTTGTAGCCACCTCGCTTCGCACCCCGAAAGGAAATCTAACCATAATCTTGGTGAACGAAAGTCATCAAGCAGCCGACCTGACTCTTGCGTGCGCCGGATTGTCTACGACAGTGCGCATGCAGCGCTATGAGATCACTAAGGAGGATGAGAACAGAGGTGATGTGGATCTTCGCCCAAAGAGCAGCCTTGACCTCAGCGACACGCTCTCTGTGCGCGTTGAGCCGATGAGCATTGTTGTGTATTCGACCTACTCCCTCAACTCGAGCGATCCAGGTCTAGTTGTTGAATAGACGCAGAAGGGTAGGACTCAATTCTCCGAGAGGCCGTCGCGTTGAGTCGATTCGCGTGAAGCCAAGGCGAAGGTCTATGCTTTTGGCGTCGCCACAGAGTATGAATCATTGGCTCGCTCATTGAAGGAGTTCTAGCGTCTGTTTTCTTTTGTATTACCAATTCTTGAGGAGCGCACATCATGCGATTGCACCACTCATGCGTTTTCGTAATACTTGCCGCCCAAGCCTTGGGGGCAAGTGTGTATGCGAGCGAGAAGTATAGCGTCAAGATTGAGACCAACGTTGCAATGACGACCCGGGACGGTATTACGCTGCGGGCGGACATCTATCGCCCCGAAGCACCCGGGAAATTTCCCGTGATCCTGCAACGAACGCCCTACGA
Source organism: Alloacidobacterium sp. (assembly GCA_035293545.1). GTDB lineage: Bacteria > Acidobacteriota > Terriglobia > Terriglobales > Acidobacteriaceae > Alloacidobacterium. Next base: position 89,435 of record DATGMQ010000071.1, read on the forward strand.
TAAGCGCAACGACGTCTCAACTGGGATGAGTTTCGCCTCTCATGGATTCGTCTTCATCGATCAGGACGTCCGGGGCCGCAATGGGTCGGAGGGTGATTGGTATCCCTTCAAATTCGAATCGCACGACGGCTACGACGCGGTGGAATGGGCTGCCGGCTTGCCCTACTCCGACGGGAAGGTGGGCTTGTACGGCGGGTCCTATGTGGGAGCGACGCAGATGCTTGCAGCCATCGCTTCGCCACCACATCTGGTTGGGTTCATGCCCTTCGTAACAGCAACCGATTACCACGAAGACTGGGCTTATCAGGGTGGAGCGTTTCAACAACTCCTTGCGCAGGCCTGGAGCAGCGCCCTCGCGCTGGACGGGCTGACCCGTCGAACTGCTGGCTCTGCTCTGCCGACCCACTGGGACTTGATGCATTCCCCTGTGGACTACCCGCTGTTGGATCCGGGCAAGACCACTGCCGATCTCGCCAAGTATTACTTCGACTGGATCGACCATCCTACCGACGATGAGTATTGGAAGCAATGGTCGATCCAACGAAATTTTGACAAGATTCGCGTTCCCGCGCTCGTAGTTGGTGGATGGTACGACCTGTTTCAGGACGGCTCCCTTCGGACCTACATGGGAATCCGGAGCAACGGCGGGACAGAGGAAGCACGGAAAAACACGCGCTTAGTTATGATTGCTGGCGGCCATGCCGGAATGTCTCCGAAGATCGGCGATGTCGATTTTGGCAAGAAGTCGGGCCTCGATCTTACCGGGCTCGCCATCCAGTGGTACAACTACTTACTTAAGGGAATTGATGACGGAATTTCTAAGCAGCCGCAAGTCCGGCTTTTCGTCATGGGGAAGAACGAATGGCGTGACGAGAATGATTGGCCGCTAGCGCGTGCGAAGAGTTCCTCCTACTATTTGCATTCCCATGGGAAGGCGAACACCCTTAGCGGCGATGGCTCACTGAGCGCGACACTTCCAGAATCCGAACCATCCGATCAGTATGTCTATGATCCCGACCAACCGGTACCCACGCGGGGAGGCGTGGTGCTGGGGGACACCGCTCACTATCCGCCCGGCCCTCTTGACCAGCGGGCGATTGAGTCCCGTCCCGACGTGCTCGTGTACACAACCCCGGCGTTCAAGCAGGACGTCGAGGTGACGGGGCATGTTGAACTAGACCTCTACGTCAGTTCTTCGGCGGTCGATACGGACTTCGTGGGCAAACTGATTGACGTGTGGCCCGATGGTCGCGCGGAGAATCTCACCGACGGAATCTTGCGCGCTCGTTACAGGGCTTCGATGGAAGAGTCTGAGTTGATGAATCCCGGAGAAGTATACAAACTGAAGATTGATCTCTGGTCCACTTCCAATGTGTTTCTCACTGGTCACAAATTGCGGCTGGAGATCGAGAGTAGTAACTTCCCTCGCTTCGACCGGAATCTGAATAACGGACTCAACCCGGAAACCACTACATCGGCTATCAAAGCCACCAATATGATCTATCACGACAAAGCGCATCCCTCCGCCTTGATTCTTCCAGTGATTCCCTAGGAGCGTAATCGTGTAGTCGCTTCATACAGTCCTGGGCGGTTCTTCGTGGGTGGACCAGTTGAACCGCTCAAATGCGAGTCGCAGCCTGCATACGCGCCTCTGGATTGTCCGGGCTTTGGAAACTAGAACGTCATTCTCGAGTGGCAACTACCTGAGGCTCAACAGCAAGCAAGATTCGATCAAGTCGATGGCGAAAAGAAATCAAGAGCGCGAACCAGGTATCACTCGCAGGGAGATGTTGCGATCCTTGATCGGTTCGATCGGCTTTGCCGCCTTACCGCGTGCTTACGGAGAAGAGACTGCATCGGAAGTGGAGGATTCTTCCATGCGGCCTCGCAACCGAAACCCTCGCTGGTACGGATTCAATCTGCTCGAGTACTTCTCCACCGATCCTGACTGGATGAAGTATTTCCCGTACCGGAATGATGGAGCGTTCCGCGAAGACGATTTCCGCTGGATGAGGGACTGGGGGTTCAATTTCGCGCGTCTGCCGATGGACTACCGCTTCTGGACCGACACGAACAATCCCTTGAAGGTCGATGAACGGAAGTTAGAGCCAATCGATCGGGCGATTCGGTTAGGTGAGCTATACGGGATCCATATCGATATTTGTCTGCACAGGGCGCCTGGGTTTTGCATCTTGGACAGTCTTGATCCTTTGGTGACCGGCATTCAGGTCACCCCTGAAAGGACGGACTTGTTTACCGATCCGTACACGCTAGATGCTTTCGTCTTTCAGTGGACGGTTTTCGCGAAGAGATATAAAGGAATCTCAAGCAATCATCTGAGCTTTAACCTCCTAAATGAACCGAAGACGTTTACTACTCCCTCAAAGCAAGTGCACGGCACCCAGAAGGCAGACGACTCGCGCGGATCAGTGGGGCAGAAGAGCCCAGAAGACGGTGCGAGGAACTATGTAAGGATTGCTCATGCCGCAATCGACAGTATCCGAACTGTCGACCCCGACCGCTTGATTGTCCTTGACGGTATCAACGTTGCCACCGAACCGCTTTTAGACCTTGCCTCCACAAACAATACTGTTCAAAGTGCACATCACTACTATCCTCAGACGCTGACGTTCTATCAGGCTGAATGGGCACGCGGCGAGAAACAACTCGACGCTGTGCCATCCTGGCCGCTTGAGGATAGCCGGCATGGGATTGTGGCCAACCGGGAAACAATGGAGACCTTCTTTCATGCTTGGCGCAAAGCGGCGAGAAGAGGAATTTCACTTCATTGTGGCGAAATGGGTTGCTACAAACACGTTCCGTCCCGAGTCGCTTTGGCGTGGTTCGGGGATGCTCTCGACGTTCTGGGTGAGTTGGAAGCTGGTTGGGCCCTCTGGAACTTTCGTGGGCCCTTCGGGGTTCTCGACACAAAACGCCCAGAGACGAAATACGAGGACTGGTACGGCCATCAACTAGATCGGACGCTTCTGAATCTACTTCAAAAGAAGAAGAAGGAGTAGAGATCCTGTTCTCCGCAGTCGATCGAGATTTGTGCAATCCGAGCAGTTCACAGTGAAGGAGATTCAACCACACGATGACCACACAAGGAAGGTGGAGTTCCAACAAAAGAGGGCTCCTTCTGTTCAGAGCAGTTCTCTATATCCTGTTTCTCGTTTGTCCCGCCATTGGTTTTTCCGAAAGCTCGACTCTCCCTGCCATGGAGAAAAAGAGTCAAGCAGATCGAGTCATTCCCAATCCCGGGGACCGGTATTGGTGGGTCCAAATCGACTATATGAAACCGGGCGAGAATGGGGCTGCCAGCGCGCCCTGGACAGACGCGGATTTTGCCTCTTTCGCTCAAGCGGGGCTGAATGGTGCGGAGATCAACCTGGTGTGGGGCAGCATTGAGCCGCGCCGGAATGACTATGACTTCGCGCTGCTCGACAGCTATTTAAATTCGGCTGCAAAGGCACATATCCGGCTTTATTTGATCTTTTGGCAGAGCGTCTGGGCAGAAGCACCGCCTAAGGTCACGGGAAAGAACCCCCCGTCGTGGGTCACGGGACGCGACCTGACCAGCGAAGGTATGACTACAAACGAACCCTCCTGGTGGGATAAGGACTCGCGCCAGGCGTATTTCGATTACATTTGCCGGACGATAGAGCACGTAAATAGCAATCCGGGCTTTGGCGGGTTGTTCGTCAACTACGGATGGCTGGATGCGATGTGGGGGCCCCGGAATTACAAGGGCGCAGGTCTGGAACCGACCCGTGGAATCGCGGGCTATGCTCCGGCGGATATTGAGGAGTTTCACCTCTGGTTGCCACGCAACTACAAAACCCTTGCTGCTTTTAACCAACAGTGGCATGCCACTTATACCGACTGGAGCCAAGTTCCAGCGGCCAAGCCGGGCGAACCGCTGTTCTCCGTCTATCAAAGATTTCGGTACTACAGCGTCCTTCAAACTTACGACGAGATATCGCGTCTAGTGCGGGCTCGGACCAAGGCTCCAATGCTTTATTACTGGGGCGGGATGATAGGGGGAGATTCGACCGGGGCCGGCGTGATGATGAATTCCCCGGATATTTTCTTCAAGACTGCTAAACGCTACAACGCCATCGTGGTGCTGGACGACGCGGATTATACGGGGCTTTCACTGGTCTTCGGCAGTCTCGCCCGCTCCTACCAAGTACCCCTCTTTCTGGAGTGGACACCTCAGAGCACCGACATGACTGAGGAAACGGCTAGATGGCTCGGCCATATGGCCATGGGAGCACCAAACGAGATTGGTGCGGATTTCTTCCTCTATCCGCCGCCGAAAGAGCCAAAAGGATGGGCCGATGCCTGGCCGAAGTTCCAAGCCTGGCACGCCACAATAGCACAAATCCGGGGCAATACCCCGGAACAGCCGGTGGCGATTCTCATCCCGATGAAGAAGATCATGTTCGGCTCGGATTTGAACGCACTCTCCGGGTGGGAGGTGCGACTAGGCAACTTCTGGCGAACTCACCATGTGATGCCCCACTTCATTACCGACGAGCAGGTGACAGACGGAAACGTGGACCTGCGGCAGTTCAAAGCTGTAGTGGACTTGGGCAACGAACGCGCAGATCTGCCAGAGTTGACTGCGTACGCCAAGAAACATCCAGTTCTCAAGAGTCTCGACGAGGCGCTTCCTCTGCTGAAACCGTATGTGACGCTGGATCCAACTTACGATTCTCTGGAGGTAACGCCTGTCGTGGACGGAAAATCGGTGTGGCTCACCTTCGCCAATTGCAGCAATGACAAGGCATACGCCGGAGCGGTGATTTTCGATCCCCAGGCCGTGGACCTGAAATCGACGGACTTCGATGTAATGCTCGTCAAAGAAGGACAAAGCATCTCCGCCAGCCGCACGAACGATGGAAAGATTCAATGGCAAATCAATCTGCCTCCAGCGGGGTTTGAGGTGGTCAGCCTTAGCCCTCGCAAATCCAAGTTGCCTTAAAGACAGAAAGGATTGCCCACATGGCCAAAAGGATCGCTTGCGCTCCAGCGCAGACCATCTCCGCAGAACGGGCCGCGGCTTTCGTCGAATCCGGCATGTGGCTCGATTACGGATTTGGACTCGGTCAACCGGACGAGTTCGATCTAGCGCTCGCCAAACGAAAGGAGGAACTCGAAAATGTGAAGATCCGCTCCTGCCTATCGATGAGGCCGCGAGCGGTGGCGGAGGTTGATGGGGGAAGCAATCGCTTCTTTCTATTTAGCTGGCACTTCTCAGGCTGTGACCGCCAGAGACACGACGCCGGACGATGCCACTACTTGCCGATCAACCTAGGCGAGGTACCGGACTACTACCGTCGCTTTCTGCCCCCGGTGGACATCGCTATCTTGAAGACATGCCCGATGGACGAGAACGGCTACTTCAACTTTAGCGCCGCCAACGTCTGGCATCGCGCACTCGTGGAAACCGCGAGGATGGTCATCGTCGAGGTGAGCCCGGCGCTGCCCTACGTCTACGGAGACGAGAACGGCGTCCACTTCAGCGAGGTGGACTACCTCGTAGAAGGCAATCACGAACCGGCGCCGGAGCTACCCAATCCTCAGCCGACCGAGATCGACCGCGCCGTCGCCCGGCTTATCGCCGGCGAAATCGAAGACGGCGCCTGCCTGCAGATTGGTATTGGCGGTATGCCGAACGCGGTTTGTGCGCTAATGCTCGAAAGCGGTGTCCGCGATCTTGGCGTGCACACTGAGATGCTGACCAACGGCATTGGGGACCTGTATAAAGCCGGCCGCATCACCGGCACCAGAAAGACGCTCGATCGTGGCAAGATCGTCTACACTTTTTCGCTCGGTTCGAGCGCCCTATACGACCTCGCCAATCGCAACTCGGACCTGTGCTGCAGGCAGGCAGACTATACGAACTCGCCACACATCATCATGCAGAACGACCGTGTCGTCTCCATCAACAACACGACACAGGTTGATCTGCAAGGACAGGCAGCATCCGAGTCGGACGGCCACCGCCATATCAGCGGCACCGGTGGGCAACTTCAATTCGTGCGTGGCGCATATGCGTCAAAGGGAGGCAAGTCCTTCATCTGTCTCTCATCCACCTATTGCAAACGGGGTGAGCGCCGCAGCCGAATCGTACTCAACCTGACTCCAGGGAATATCGTCACCACGCCGCGCTCCGATGTGATGTACGTCGTCACCGAATACGGCATGGTCAATCTGAAAGGTAAGTCAGTACCCGAGCGTGCTCAAGGGCTCATCTCAATCGCTCACCCGGATTTTCGCGAAGATCTTGAGCAACAGGCATATGAGCATCGCTTGATTCCCCATGGCGTCTCGTTCTGAGACAGGTAGTTCTTTGAAGTTGGGAACGGGACGATTGTCCAGAGGCAGCGGATGTTTGTTTCTATCGAATCAAATAGCGATGTCAATGAGAATTGCAGGGAGGATTTGTGATTGTGAATCGGAAATTGGCCCATCATCTTCGGCGAATTGTGCTGCTGCTTCTGGCTTTTTTATCCATTCTTCCCGGCGTCGGCACGCAGAATGGAATAGCCCAGAACAAGCCCGACTTTCGCCGTATTGAGGACGTGATTTACGGCCGCAAGGCTGGAATGGCACTGACACTTGATGTCTTTCAGCCTCAGAATTCAAACGGTTATGGAGTCATTTTTGTCGTCGATGGTGCGTGGTTCTCGGCTCATGATCCAACGCCTAACAGACCTTCTGTCCAACCTGACGCTTATGAAAACCTGCTTCATCGCGGATATACCGTCTTTGCCGTAGTACCTAGTTCCCAGCCGGAGTTCACGATACCTCAAATAATTCCAGATCTTCGCCGCGCTGTGCGATTCATTCGTCACAACGCGGCGCAATACGATGTCAAGCCAGATCATCTGGGAATCGTGGGCATCAGCGCCGGAGGTCAACTGACGCTGATGATCGCCACGCAAGGCGAGAAAGGTAAATCGGATGCGGGCGATCCCGTCGAACGGGAAGACAGTTCAGTCCAGGCGGTGGTGTGTTTCTTTCCGCCCACGGACTTTCTGAATTGGGGTGGTCCCGGCATCGATGGCGTCGGACAGCAATCGCTGGCCCCGTTGCGCGCCGCATTCGGCTCGCGCGCGGATACCGAAGCGGGCAGGCAGGCATTGGGGCGGGAGATCTCGCCGATCTATTACATCACTTCGCATTTGCCTCCAACCCTCATCATCCATGGCGACGTGGATCAGCTCGTTCCCTTGCAGCAGTCGGAAACGTACGTCCAGAAGGCGCGGGAGGCCGGTGCTCCGCAGGTACAGCTCGTCGTGCGAAAAGGAAAGGGGCACGGATGGGCAGGGTTCTGGGACTCTAAAGAAGACACGCAGCTCTATCTCGACTGGCTCGATCACAACCTGCGTGGAATCGTGAATGGCAATGCAGGCGACGGAAAGAAATGACATTTCCAGTAGAGGCCCATCGACCCGGAATCGCTCCCGTACCATAAGGCGACCATCTACTGTCGATTAGGGTGAGCAGAGCAGCGCGTCACAAGGAACCGCGTTGGCAAACTGATGTCGGAGATTGGAATCTTGAAACGCCGCGACCTCATTAAGCTGTCTCCATTAGCAATGGTGGGCGCAGTGGGCTATGTCTCTGTTGCCGACGCGCAAACCGAGCACCATGTGGCCGCAGCTTTCTACGATGTGCGAGATTTTGGCGCGAGTGGTGACGGGAAAACCATCGACACGGTGTCCATCAATAGAGCCATCGAAGTGATCTCCTCAAACGGTGGCGGAACCCTGGTCTTCCCTGCCGGCACCTACATCTGCTTCACGATTCGCCTCAGGTCTTACGTCGATCTCTATCTCTCTCGTGGTGTCACGATCGTAGCTGCTGATTCGCCCAAGCGCGGCGAGCATACTGGATACAACGGCGGAACCTACGACGCTGCAGAGTCCGACACTCCTTGGACCCCCTACCAGGACTACGGCCACAACCATTGGCGCAATTCCCTCTTTTATGCGGAGGATCAGCATGACTTCTCGGTTTTGGGTCCCGGCTTGATTTACGGCAAAGGCCTCTCCCACGGCTCAGCTGAGATTCCAAGCGGCTACTATCCGTTCGTAGCCGAGCAGCCCGGTGTCGGCAACAAGGCATTCGGTCTCAAAAGCTGCCATAACGTAATCCTCCGTGACTTCGCCATCTTGAAGGGCGGTCACTTCGCGGTACTTGCCACCGGCGTCGATAATCTCATCATCGACAATCTCCTGATAGATACTGATCGCGACGGCCTTGACATTGATTGTTGTCGCAATGTGCGTATTTCCAACTGCACCGTCAACTCGCCGTGGGACGACGGCATCTGCCCTAAGTCCAGCTACGCGCTGGGCTATCCCCGTGCAACCGAGAATGTGACCGTCTCCAATAACTTCGTCTGTGGCTGCTACGAAATAGGAAGCGTTGTCGCAGATACTTGGAAGAGATTTCCCGACGATGCTCGCGTGCCGCGTCAGGGACGAATCAAGTGTGGTACTGAATCCAACGGTGGGTTCCGCAACATCACAATCTCCGGAAATGTCATCGAGGGATGCAAGGGTATCTCACTTGAAAGCTCGGATGGCGCCTTACTCGAGGACATTAGCATCACCGGCAACACGATGCGCGATATCGTTGACGCACCGCTCTTCCTGCGCCTAAACCGTCGCAACCGAAACCCGAAAGAGACCCTCCGCTTCGGGACCGTGCGTCGAATCCTTGTCTCGAACCTTGTAAGCCACAACTCTGCTTCGTCCACGGCCCCAGTCTTTTCGGGAATCCGGTCCAACCTCATTGAGGATGTCAAACTATCCAACTGCTATTTCGGACACGAAGGGTTACCCGCAAAGATGCGCGTTGGCTGGGGCGAGAGCGTAGCCCCGATGCCGGCTTGGCAAAGCATTCATGTCCCCGAATTGGAGGCCTCTTATCCCGAATTGCTCCAGTTCGGCCCGACGCCTTCTCACGGTTTCTTTATCCGACATCTGCGCAATCTCGAAATGTCGCACATTGAGATCGCTCCGGCCAACCAAGACCCGCGACCAGCCTTTTGGCTCGAAGATGTGCACCGTGCAGACTTCTTCGCCATTACAGCCCCGCATCAATCCAACTTTTCCCTGCACGATGTCCAGGACTTTCGCCTCGCCTGGTCGCGCGCTGCCAAAGATATAAGTCTTCTCAATGCTAACGATCAGATCGTGTAATCAACTTCGCACCAGGTCGTGCATTGCGCGGCCCGTCGCTTCTTCGATGACCAACTGTGAGAAAAAGGAGATCGTCCACTTCCTGCGATCGTCGCTAGTCTCTGGACGGTAGATTTTTCAGACGTGTGTTCGAACAGCGCCCTCAATGCACGAGCTAACCCATGATCAGCAAGTGTGGCCATCCACTGAATCGGTAATTCCTTTTTCTCGACCTTTCTTCGGGGCAGAAGGACAAAAGACTGCTGAAGCAACGCTTCTGTGAGCGCGCGGGTCCCGAGGCGAGGTCGAGCAGATTCGGCGAGGAGAATGACGAACTGATCGCGAAGACGTCCCGGCCCATCGAAATGTTCCGGTGCGGATGTCACTGGAGGTGAAGGCTCCCACCCAACTCCCCTCCTTATCCTTCAAGGCATCGAATACTCCGAACGTGGCATGCGAAACTTTGAACGCAAACCAGTTGGTCAATGCCCGCATCTGTTTGGACGAGTGGGCGCGCTGATTGAAGGAGCGCTTTCACTTCCGCTTCTTTGCCCGGCCCTCGATCATTTAGAAGCAGATGGCGTTCAAAGGTTACAGAGCCTGTTCAGGGAACTACATGCCTGAATCCGCAAAAGTCGTGGTTCCAGGATCCGGGCACCTGAAAAGATCGCGGCTGCTCAGGCTACATGAGCAGGCAGTCCGGAAATCTCCGGCGCAATGTGATCGGCGAGTGTATGCCTGTCCGGGTAATCTCCTCCGTTCTGGCGCCTGAAACGCGTTGGTTCCTCAATAAACAGACGTTTCAATCGCTCCCCTAGAGCAGATTTTGCAGCACAGAGGCCGGCCTCGTCGAGAAACATAGCGGCATGAACTGCGAAGATGGGAAGCACTTCCATTCCTGGATAGAAAAGCGCTCCATGCGTAAGCGGAAACAGTAGTTGATCCAGGGGCCCGTTGATTCCTCTTGGGCCATAATCCGCTTCGGAGCCTCCTGTGGTCACTGAAACGAACGCTCGCTTTCCCGATAGAATTCCCTCGCCAAAACGATAGGCATTAGTACCATCTTTGTAGCCGTAAGCAAATCGATACGCATAGACACGTTCGATCCAACCCTTGAGGATCGCCGGTACACCGTACCACCAGAGTGGGAACTGGAAGACGATTGCATCGGCCCAAAGAAGCTTTTCTTGCTCGACTGCGACGTCCTTCGCTTGTGTCCCGGTCGTGTAGGCTTCTCCCGAAGCAAACACAACATTTAAGGGCGAAGAGTCTGAATGTGAGGGGAAGTCCTCTGCATCCACAACGGCCTTCCATTTCATCAAATAGAGATCCGAGACTTGCAGCTCATGACCTTCCTCTTTGAGAATCTTAAGTGCATGGTCTTTGAGGGTTCCGTTCAGTGAGGACGGAGTCGGATGCGCGTAGACGATCAGTACTTTCACTGGTATGCTCCTGAAACAAGTAAATGTATAAGTGGCATCATGGGTGATTAGTTTTAAAATGACAAGTAGGCACATTTTTTGTCTATAGGATATTTATGATACTAATATACAAACAAAGGATTTGAGAATGAAGGCAAATGACTACGGATGTCCGTATGGATGCCCTGTAGAAGCGGCGTTAGATGTCGTTGGTGGCCGGTGGAAGGCAGTTATTCTGTTCCATTTGCTGGATGGAACAAAGCGATTCGGCGACTTGAGGCGATTTCTTTCAAAGGTGACGCAGCGGATGCTAACGTTGCAACTTCGACAACTCGAGGAAGATGGCGTGATCAGCCGCAAGGTCTACGCTGAGGTTCCTCCGCGGGTCGAATATTCGCTGACCGAATTTGGCCGCACTCTTGAACCGATCCTTCAGGCCATGCTCGAATGGGGCGAGGTATATGAGAAGAGAATCGAGACTGGTGTGTCAAGAAACCGCCGATCGCCTCAAGTCAAGGGCCCTTTGTATCCGGCCTCCGACCGGCGGCTGTAAATCCAAACTTCGGGAGTCCATGCGACTATAGCCGAACTGCCGCCGCGCGCTGTCCAGCGGAATACGCGGGGGAATTCGGGGCAAAATACCCTTCACGTTCACCTTCGTACTTGGCGCCATGTAGAGATACCGGATTCCCGCTCCCGCCAGATTCTGCGCCAATTCCATCGTATAGTTTCTTCGATATTTCGCCTCGGCAGACATAAGTCGGATGGAATGCCGTACTCCATCCCAGCATGCCAGCTTGCTCCGATGCCGGAGATTACCACTGCGTTTGGCCTCCGCAGGATCTCTACAGCTCGTTCGAGAGCCGGACCGCCGCCATTTAGCGTGGACGATAAAGAAGCATTAAGCTGAGCTGGTTGTTTGAGAATATCGTTGAAGAGCCGGGTCTCCGAAGCTATGGTGAGCGTTAGCCCCATCCGTTTTCCCCTCCTCCAATCTTTTTTTGCGATGTGGCATATAGCGGGCTTCCAGACTCATCTTTTATGCCTGAGCAGCCATGCCTGAGCTGCGCCTAGCAGTACAGAGTCTTGTCCCAGCGAAGCCGAAGCGATTCTGGTCTTCTTTGACGGAACCTGTGTGCAAATATCACGGATCACTTGGCGGGCAATATCCATGAACAGCGGGCCGCTCTTCATTATTCCTCCCCCCAATGCAATCTTGTCCGGAGCAAAAATTGTTATGAGATTTGCCAGTCCAAGCCCGATGTAATATCCTTCGCGCTCCACGCACCGAATGGCAAGGACATCTCCAAGTTTTGCAGCTTCGCAAATCTCCGAAGCAGTCGCATTTGGTGCATCCGGTTGTTGCTCGCGCATCCACCGCGTCATAGCAGGACCGCTGGCTAGGCTTTCCCAGCATCCTCGTGCTCCGCAGTAACAGGGCCGACCCGAGTCGTCAAGCACCTGATGGCCAATCTCCGGATGTGCCCCGTCAACGCCGCGATAGAGATGCCCGCCGAAGAGAATTCCTCCTCCAATGCCCGTGCTGATTGTGACGTAGATGAAAGTTCCGTCCGAAGCGTCCGAGCCCCAACGAGCTTCGCCAAGAGCGGCCGCATCGGCATCGTTCTCGACCACCACTGGCAAATTCATCCCGGCCTCAAGCTCGACGAGCAAGTTGCCTCCCTGCCAGCTCGGCAGAGTGCCGACCTCTTCTATCACACCGGTCGTCGGACTTAACGGCCCAGGGCAGCCAACTCCGATGCCTTTGAATTGCAAACCTTCGGCGGAGATGGCGCGCAGCATTTCGATGATTCGCTGCATGGCATTGTGAAAACCCTTTTCGGGTTCAGTCTTGCATTCATGGCGAGCGAGAATCGCGCCGTCTTCCCGGACTGCTCCGACCGCAATCTTTGTTCCGCCAATGTCGACAGATCCAACAGTGATCATGCGAGGCCTTCTATAGTCCCTGCCAGGACGAGTTCACAGCGAGAGGAGGGTTATCGACGAGTCCACAGCAATGATTTGCCAGACGGAGCTTCGATGCGGTGAGATACGGTCACAATTGGCCTCATCTCAACCCGAGCACCTTCGCGATTCTGTTCGCTAAGCCCTCCGCCATCCATTGAAAGCCGAGATCGTTCGGATGCACGCCGTCGACGAGGCCATCCCCACGAGATGGGCCGATGAGGTCAGTACCTTCTACTATCTCCAGATTTCTGTCGCCATTCGCGATTCGGTGTCCGGCAACCTGCCGTATCACAGAGCGCATTCCATCCAGGTCCGCATCCCGGGACCACGATTCATGCGACGAATAAATTGGAGTCATTACCAGAATTGGCGTATCTGGGTGCTTACTTCGGATTATCTCGACGAACGGTCCATATACCGTTTTCAGGGATTCAACTGTTGCGTTGTTCTGTGCGAAGTCCAGGACAAAGCAGGCGGCGTCAATATCTGCGACTGTCCGGGCTACCGCCGGTTCGCCTTTCCCATTTCCGGAAAACCCAAGATTGACAAAATCCACATTGAGCAAGCGACCCAATATGCCTTCATAGCTCATACCCGGTCGACTGGCGCTTGCACCTTGCGTGATTGAGGTGCCGTAAAAGACGATTGGCTTGCTGATCGCGAAGGGTTTGGCCGCCTGAGGTTCCGCTTCTGCATTAATGCCGATCCCCACCACCTTCACCGGGGAATAAAGCGGCAAATACAAGGTGATGTCGCGGACCACCATAGGTTCGTTTTCGTAGAAAACATGTTCTTCAGGAAGACCAAGTTTAGTATCGCGCCCGGCAACTGCAGTATCACGATATATGCCGTCTATATAAAGATCCACTCCTGTTTGCCCGAAGGCATGCATATTCGCCATATCAGGCGGTCCGGGGTATTTCAGGCGAATTGCGAGCACAGTCGAGTTGGTCCGAAAACGGATCCGCCCACCGCTTGGCGACTGTGCGAGGTCCCACACCTCTTTGCGATAGCTATCCTTCAGTCTTATGGGCAACCTGGATAAGTGGTCTCCGCTTTCGGCGTACCATGGCAACCCATCGATCTCGATCTGAGCATCGGGAATCGAGATCCACTTTAGCTTCGGCGAAGCCGAGTCCTGCCCCGATTGAGCGCGTGAGATTCCCGTGAAGGCAAATAGCAGGGCGAACAAAGCAATAGTTCTTCTCACGTTTGGCCGTCTTCTTTGGATTAGACCAAGATCGAGATCTTTGATCTGAAACTGATTCTTCTTGCGAGAAACACACATGTAAAGAATAAAAGCCTATCGCTAAAGACAAACTGTCCTATCTGTCGAACAGAACTAACTGTCAACCAGCGACTCACGCCCGACTCAACAGATCCGAAGTCGGAACAATTAGGGTGAGATCGGCTGCAGCGCGCCACCAGCGGCATGGATGTTAGCTTTTGAACCCCCGACACAGGGTCATGAATTCGAGGCGCCGTGGACGGCAACCTATCTCGCCGATAACGAATGAACCCACGGTAGCCGATACCGATCGGAAAAACGATTGAAGCCTTCCGGCAGCGCTGTTCCTCAGCCCAAGACCGTGCGTCCCTGGGGCGAGCGCTCGCCGGAATTCTTCAGTGCAGTTGAAAATCAATGCGCCGCCCCATCCACTGAACATGGTCTGATACGCCATTTTGGCCTCGCGGCTAACAGCGCGAATGCGAGCAACGACGACCGCACACTTTTCCACCTCGAGCGGCAGTCGAGAAACGGCGGCGCCTGCAGCCAGGCCCATGATCAGCGTTCGTCGGTCATATGCACATACTATGATCACATGTTGAAGGTCCATGAACCCTGCTGGCCTCAGTCTCTGCCGTTTTCACCACGTGTCCGCGAATAACAATCAGCGGCATTGAAAGATCCGCCAATCAGAAGCTTGCGCTTGGCCCAGCAGAGTTGGGAAGGTATGTCGTTGACGTGCCCTGAATCATCGCCAAACGACGCCTGTCCGCCAAATACGTCAGGACCGATGGGCGGCCACGCCTCATCTTTGGGGAACCAGTCAGGCCGGTGCGAGTAGTAGAAGGAGCCGGGTAACGTATGGCGGTTTGGTACGGTCACATTCGACGGTATCTCCGACGCATTCCATTCGACATCCTTGTTGAAGTAATCATAATTGCCCCAGCGAAGCAAGGTGCCCCCGACATTCGGATCAGGGTAGCTACTGACGCCGGGAGGATAGGAACCATCGTAGGGCGACAAGCTGCAATTTCCTATATTGGGATTTCCAATCTGATAAATGCTATAGAAACCAGGCGAGTCGCTATCGTAGAAATCTTGGCAGCCTTCGTACCCCAAAGGGGCGACAATGCTGTTTCCAAGCACGTTCCCAACAAAGCTGTAATCGTAGGCCCCACGGAGCAGTCGGATGGTGTCTCCAACATTGTTGCCGTAGTTTGGCGCCCCATTGCGGTTCAAGCCGAGAAAGAAATTGCGGAACGCCAGGCCGTATCCGGAACCGCCCCAGTACCCGTCCGCGCCGTACATCTCGCCGACATTGCCCTCATAGAGATTCAGTAAATTGGCGTCTCCATGATTGTCGTCAAACGTCCATGTCACGACATAGGAATCGGAGCCATTCGCATTCGTGAGTCCTGTCCCGGCAGAACCATAGGAGTAGTTGTATCCAACAACCCCTCCTGACGAGGAATTCTCGGCTTGTATACCGGGAAAGAGTTTCCACAAAATATTGTTTTCGACCTTCCAGTCGGAATTCACGCCAAGATCCGTCGAAGTGTATAGCCTGAATCCGGGCGTCCCATAGATATCGATGCCGCCGTTATCGGAGCCACCGGTTTGGGACTCGTGGAAGTAGGAATCCCGGATTTCGAAATTGACGGTGCCTATCGCCACGAGATGATAACCGTACGCATCGTAGGACTCGACGCCCTTCACCCAGCAGCTATCGCAAAACTGGATTTGCGCACTGAAGTGGCCATACACGTCCAGAGGTTCCGAGTGGTCGAGTTTGAGGTCTTCAACCCCGGACCGGATAATCGGTGTCCTGAATGTGCCTTTGAGCTTGGGGTTCCCGGTGCTGAAGTCCCAGAGCAGAGGATTCCTCAAGCTCAGGGTATTGCCATTGATTGCTGTAATAACATCGTCCTGACGAATCATTCGTGTGCCGCAGGCATAATAATCGGGACCAGGGCTGGTGGTAGTGCCACAGTCCGCGCCTCCGGGCTGAAAATACACCGGAATGCTCGTGTCGTTGTCGCGATCGATTTCAATCATGCTGCCAACCGATAGGCCTGCCGTGGTCGACACGGCGATGCTGAAAGAATCCTTTTTTGCACCGGCCGTAATCGGATACTGCAAGCTGGAGTCGAGGTTCGGCGGAAGGTACTTTCCGATGACGAAGCACTCGCCGCACCTTAGGATCGTCTTATCGGCGCCTGCGCCGCGCAGCGTCACGTGGCTATTCAGCATCAAGATTGGTGTATCTACCTTCTGCCCTTGGTTTACGGCCCAAAGGTCATAAGTGCCGGGGCCTAGCCATACCACGCCATGATTGCAGGATGCGATCGCACTATTGATGGCATCTGCCGTGCCCGTAACAGGGGTGAAGCTCGCGCAGATTTTGGTGCGATCCGGAATCCCGCCGGGCACGCCAGCGTATTTCCAATTCGTAAGGCGTCCGGCCTTGCCGAGAGCCTTCACGACGCTGATTTCCTGAGCTCCCGCTTGGCTTTGTGGCAACGCGAGAGCAAACAGGAACACTGGAATCAGTAAGGATAGAATCCGCCTCTTCTGCATGTACCTTCTCCTTTTTCCTTCTAACTAATCGCGTCTCGAAATAAGCGTGCTGTCGAGAACGGTTGGCCCCTTCGCGGGCCGAATGATCGTAGTTGTTCACCGCCGATTGGCGGCCCTCTGAAGGCACCCATTCTGGCCACTTTAAGTGTCCTTGTCAAGGTTATTATTTCTTATGGGCATAAATTGAGGATATATATCTCATATTTCTGTCATTATGTTTGGGTGAGAATTATCTAGGACTAATTCGTCGGGATGGCTCTGTCTGAGGCACCGATCTGATAGCGACTGGGCCCCGTATTCGACGCCCACCACAGCCTTGGCCCGCTGCACCGGCACCTCAGTCGCTGCCTTTGTTTTGCCGTGCTTCGCTGTGACTTTCCGCAGCCCATCGTCGCGCCTTCAAAGTCTCTTCGGCTTCAGAGTCAATGCTACGGTCGCGTCACTGGAGATGAGTCACGTTCCTGAGCGTCACGGCAACATTGAGCGTCGTCTTGGCGTCGGTTCTGATCGATCGGGTCTCCACCTGCACTATTTCGATCGATATAGTGCTCTCGATACGTGGGTACACGGCTGCGCCAGATTCCCATGTTGAAAGTTGGATCGCCGTAACCGCCTTGCCAAAGGTCTATTGAGACTGCAGGGCCGCCAACTTATTGGCTCCCGCATAATTAAGCTATAGTTGTCTCGTCAACTCTCGACGACTCCTTGTGTTTTTCGACTTCGACCTAGCGCGTTTAAGCGTATCGTCGACTTTGTTCGGTAACGTTTGCTGCCGGATAGCTGAGACTTCGCTCTTTGTTTTGAAGCCGTTCCTGAGTGTGTGTGTGACTTAACTAGTAGATGGTCGCGTCAACTGGCAACTTCGAGATTTCTGGGTTTAGGGCATTAACTCCAGATAGAAGACATTTCTTGTTGAAGACTGCCTCTGCGGGTATGTTGACGCCACCAGTAGGCTCGGCAATGGGAAGGAAGTCGATCTTGGTTTGCACCGAATAACTGGGCAGATAAAGTTGGAAAATATATGCGTTCGCGGGGACCCGAGGACGAAAGGATGACGGCCAAACCACCGATTATTTGATCTACCGTGTCAATCAAAGATGGGGGAGGACAAGCTGCGAAGTCAGCCGACGTTCGATCTCGAATCGGTGTCGATTTCTGCGTGTGGTACAACGACTACGACGACGCATTACCTGCATTGCCCTCGAACCGTACACGTGCCATTGATCGGCGCGATAAACTTCTGAGTTCGGCTTATCCGGTTGTGCGTCTGGCGAGCCAGCACAAACCGGGCTTAGCCAAAGGCTTGTCGAGCTCCAGAGCTAAAACTGAGGAAAGCAAGAGACAGGACACCCCACGGCGATCCCAGCAATTCCATAGCCGCCGTGATCCTCTCCTCTTGAAAAAGCACTCCCGCCGGCGCTACAAACAAATAATGTGTCCTTGCGAGTAAAGTGAAGATGGAGTGGCCAACGGGCCTCTGAAAGGGCGAGGAACGATGTATCCTACCCGGTTCACCTTCCTAATCAAAACGCTAGCCGTGTTTCACGCGCGTTAACCGCGTCATTATGCGAGTATCGATCTTACCTGGATATAGCAGGATCGGGCTGCGTCATTCCCAGAGCTCAGTACTCAGATACTTCATTCCGGAATCGTTGATTGTGGTCACCACCGTGCGTCCCTCAAGAATCTGTTTCGCTGCGGCCACATTTGCGCCGGACGAGAAGCCGCCGAAAATCCCTTCTAGTTTCGCAAGAGAACGCGCTGCTTCCATGGCCTCTTCATCGGTTACACGCAGATATCCGTCGATGTGTTCAGTCTTGATCAGCGGGAGCGGCGCAATTGAATATCCGCCGCCCTGGATCTTATGATTCGGGTGCGCAGCTTCGTTACCGGCAAGGACGGCGCATCCGGATGGTTCAACGACGAAACATTGAATTTGAGGATTGTGTTCTTTGAACGCCGCCGCGCATCCGGCAAACGTGCCTCCTGATCCAACGAAGTCACAGAAGGCATCGACCTTTCCGCCGGTTTGCTGCAGAATCTCCCGCGCCGTATGTAGGTAATGCGCTCTGAAGTTTCCCTGATGATGAAACTGATCGGCCCGGAATGCGCCCCTCTCCATCTGAATGCGTGCCGCTTCCTGGTTTACCAGTTCTAGATCGCCCCCGGACACCTGACCATGAGTGGAGTCGGGTAGTTGGTCTACGAGAACAACCTCAGCGCCAAGAGCCCGCATCATGCGAACCCGCTCGATTGAGTTTCCGCGCGACATCACTGCGATAAATGGATAACCTTTCACCGCACATACGATCGCGAGACCGGTCCCTGCGTTTCCGCTTGTCATTTCGACAACAGATTGGCCTGGCTTAAGACTGCCATCCGCTTCGGCATCCTCGATAACCTGGCGGGCCATACGATCTTTCTTCGAACCTCCGGGATTGAGATACTCGAGCTTGACGAAGAGGCGCCCACCGAGGCCCCGAGTAAACCGGCTGAGTTCAACAAGCGGCGTGGATCCAATTGCATCGAGAACAGAAGTGGAAGTATTCATCAAGGGTCCTCTTGCCCTGCCGAAATGAGATGAGCCTGTAAAATGCTCAGGCCTTCTGGCCGGCTCAGGCACCTGGGTAGAAAAGGTAGAGTTTGGAGATTCTTTCAAAGGCTTGCCAAGTTCCTTAGCTAAAACTGAGTAAAACAAGAGAAAGGACACCCACCGCGATCCCCGCTATTCCATAACGCCCGATCCTCTCCTCATAAAGCAACACTCCCGCCGCCGCTACAACAAAGAGATTTCCTCCCGTTGTGATCGGAAATACGATATACCCGGGCACTCCTCGTTCCAGCGCTAGTAGGCTAAACAACTGTCCGCCAAAGCTTGCCACGCCTATGCCGAATGCAATCGCCACCTCCTGCGCAGCAAACCCGCTGCTCTTCGGTATGAATGTGGCGAGGCTCAGTATCCCTGATCCTACATACCACCACAGCAAGTATTGAAAATGGTATTGGTGCAGCAGACCCTTCTCGGCCATCACCTTCAGGCCAAAGGGTCCCAGTCCGTTCATCACGCAAGAGATCATCATGAGCCGGATCCAGTACCCGGAACGGCTCATGCGGTCTCCTCTGACGCGCGCTCAGCGATCAAGTGCTGCTTTTCGTCATCCTGCTTGTCTTTCCACAGCAAAAGGACAGCAAGCGCAGCAAGGGAGAGGACCGTCAGCTTCTTCGCGTTCACCGGCTCGCGGTACAGCACTACCGATCCGACAGCCGGAATCGCGGCCGAGAGATTAATAATCAGCCAACTGGTCGAGATCTTCCCGAATCGCACCCCGGCCATGAAGACAATGCCTCCGATTGCGTTCATCACCCCGAACGGTAGGGCGATACCATACACAGCGGGCGGTACATGGAATGCCCCGCCGCGAAACGTGATGACAAACCCGATTGAAAACAGAGCGGCCCACGCATAGGCTAGCGCATAGACGGCGCTCGGCCTGCACCTTCGCAGGTTCGCGAACTTCACCATGATCCCGATCGACCCGAAACAGGTAAGGGAAAGAATCATATACAGAAATCCCACGTCGCATCTACTCCTGGCTCATGGGTTCTCGGCGTTCCTTCTCACCGATAGCGTGGAACGGGAATGCCGGAGGCTGAGCGGGCTCGGCTTTCACGAAGGTAGCACCGCCGACCCTCTTCATCCGTAGCCCTGGCTGAAGCATTGCCTCAAAGTGTCCGTCCCTCTGTACACTTCAAGCTTTTACGCGGTCTTCCCTTCCTTTCATCAGCTTCGCGGGTTGAAACTAGCTTAGAGGGAGGAACAATCGCCCACACGTGCCGACAATCATCCACCATCCCAACCAGATTGAATTCGACAAACCCGGCAAACATCATTACCAGCTCGCCTTTCATATCGACTCGGGCTGGGGCTATTCCCTTGTTCCTATCACCATCATCAATGGCTCCCGTCCGGCGGGCTCCGAAGCCAAACCGCCGGGACTGGTGGCATTTGGCGGCACCCACGGCAACGAATGGGAAGGACAGCTTGCCGTCAAGCAGCTCTGCCAGCAACTCGATCCAGATCAAATCAGTGGTTGCGTGATCCTGATGCCGCAACTAAGCCAGAGCGCCTGCGCGATCAATCAGCGGGTCTCGCCGTTCGACCACGTCAATATGAACCGTGCTTTTCCCGGCAATCCCCGCGGCACGATTTCCTATCGCATCGCGCACTTCGTCAAATCGATGATATTTCCGCGGGTACGCGTGGTGGTGGACCTGCACGCTGGCGGACGTGAGGGAGGATTCGCCCTGTGCACTTCGTTCCACCCCATGCGCGATCCCGCGCAATGGGTTGAGATCAGCCGTGTGGCCGCCCTGTTTGACACACCATTCATGCTGATCTATTCCAGCGAGATGGCCTCCGGACTGCTCACCGATGAGGCCGAAGCCGAAGGCAAAATCGCCGTCGGAGGAGAATTCGGCTTCGGCGAGTCGGTCAATCGCCGCGGTGTTCTGCACGCAGTAGCTGGCATTCAAAACGTTCTTCGGTTTTACGGTATGCTCTCTGGCGACATCGTCCGAATTGATCCAGCCCGCAGGCAGGCACCCGTTCTGGTGGACGCGCGCAACCTCGAAGACTACACTCCCTGCCCGCAGGATGGGGTCTGGGAACCTCAAGTCGATCTTGGGGACGAGGTGCATGAAGGTGAGCTCATCGGACGCCTTCATTCCTTCTCGGATCACACGGTGCCACCCATGGAGCTCCGCGCCCACCGCGAAGGTATCCTGATCATGATGTGCGGAACGGCGCAATGCCGCCAGGGAACAACTCTGTTTGTGATCGCCCGTCGCGCTCCCCTCGAATCGCCACCCATGAAGGGGGCCTTCGAAGATGCCCGCGAATCTTAGCCTGATCCCAGGGATCACCATCGAGACCCTGCTTGAATCGGCGCCCATGCAACTCAACATAAGGGCCGATTACAGATTAGAGTGCCGACCGTGAAGCGAGGACTCGCTCAGGCTCGGCGTGTGGGAGTCCAACATCGCACTTAGGAGTAACGGAGTCGGCAAGCTATTGGGCCGCACTGCGCGTCGATCGGCAAACCGATCCGCTCAAGCTGCGCACCCGCCTGCGGACAGATTCGTCAACTCGGTTACGTTATCAACCACCAGGAGGAAGAAATCGGCCTGCCGTTGCATCGGCCGCGAGCGGAGATCGTTCGAGCAAAGGGTCTCGGCAGGCCAGGCATAGCTGGGTCCAAACTTCATTCAGCAGCGGGAGGATGTGCTGCAAAAGCAAAGGCAGCGGCCTCCGTTTGATGGACTCAGCTATGGATCCTGGAAAGTTGGCCTCGGACGCGTAGAGACGCGGTTGTTGAGATTTCTTGCCCTCCTCCTGACTTGAGTTTTCATTTATGTGGCACTAGCTGCTCGGCCCAGTCGACCGGCTCCATCGCCCACGATTCAATGCCATATGGGCCGAGGTCGATCTCCAGAGGCTTGCCCGGCGTGAGCTCTATGTCCGGCAGTGGCCGAAGGCGCGAGTTTTCATCCTGCGATGCGGTCTCTGCGTCCAGCATTCTGCGGTGCGCAACCAGCGGCTCCGTTAATCCGCGCGGGTCTACTTTCAGTTTCACTGGTTGTGGCGAGAAGTTCCAGAAGATCAGGTTATCGGTCTTGTATTCGTCGTCATGCGCGAGGAACGCATGCACCGCGTCATCACTCGAATCAGCTCCTAGCCGCTCGCCCGTCACTCTCGCCAGCAGCTTGAAGGTGAAATAATCCGGCCGCATCACGTTCTGATAATCGAATAGGCCCGAATACTGCGGCATCCGGTTCCACCAGCTCGCCATGAACGATGCCCCGCCCGGAGAAAAGAATGGCGTAAACTGTGAGCGCTCCACGTGGTAGTCGCGAATGTGATAGAAACACGAGTACGTCAGTTTCGCTTCCTTCATTCTCCATGCCGTCTCCGCCACGAAGGCCGGCTGAATGCGCGCGTCCTTTGGCGGTACCGTGAGCTCCATATTCCATTCATCCAGGATCGTCTCCGGATGCAGTGACGGGTGCCCGGCCAGTAGCGTCTTTACGCCATCGACAGTTGCTTCAACCGCCTTCGGATCACTGTCGTAAATGTGCCAGGACACGAAGTCCAGTCGCGCCTTCTCCTCGTCGGCATAGGCGATCAGAGCTGGCAAGATCGGCGACTTCCAATTCGCCACAGCCGGCCCACCCACATGCGCAGTGGGATCAGCGCGCAGCACCGCCTCGCTGGTGTGCCTGTAATACGTCGTGTAATTCTCTGGCGTAAACCGGTAAGGGCAGCCGCCTGATTCCCCGATATCGCCTTCGTTGCCCACTTCCCAGTAGAACCCTGTAAGCCCCTTCCGCTTGTAGTGGCCCACGATCGCCACAATGAGTTGCTCCCATTGGCCGTAGTTAGCCGGATCGATTACGTCCTGATCGACCCTGGGATACAAGACCTTCGGTTTGAAGGCAATCGTCATCAGCGGAATTGCGCCGGCCTGGACAATGTCGTCCACTGACTTGTCCAGCGTATCGAAAGCATAGTGTCCGCGTGCCGGCAGCAAATCGAAATACTCCTGCACAAAAAGCCGGATCAGGTGCGGGTGAACCGCGCGCACCTCGGCGATACGGTCATGCCACATTGGTTCCGACGACAATCCTCCCTGGCCAAGAGAGATATGATCCATCTCCATCGGGCCGGCGTCCTTGGCAAAGTCCAGCGTCAGCGTAGCGCTGCGGGTTTGCGCGGTAGCGCTCATTCCTATCGTGAGACCAACTAACATCCATCCGACATATCTCATCAGGCCACTCCTTTCGAAAAGGGCGCAGGCCGACGCCGCCATTCCTTCCCAAACCGCACATCGTTCCATTTCTCCGTCCATCGTGTTCTACGTCCACTTCCTCGCCGAGGTCGCCGTCCACCCGCCGTCGACGGGGAGTGTGGCTCCGGTTACATACGACGCTTCATCCGAGGCCAGAAACAACGCCGCACAGGCTACCTCTTCGGGATAACCCGCCCGCCCCAGGGCGGTCTGGTCGCATTGCCAGTGGTAATGCGATTCGTCCGACGCTTCGGCGATGCGCGTCCGGATCGGCCCAGGGCACAGCGAATTGATGCGAACGTTATTCGGCCCGTAGTCGTAACACACGCTCCTGGTGTAACCCAGCAGCGCCGCTTTGGTGGCCGTGTATGCGGCCGAAGTCATCATGCCCTCCATCGCTTGAATGGAGACCACATTCACGATCGAACCAGCTTTCTGCGCGATCATGTATGGCAGCACCGCCTGGGTGAAGTAGTGGGTGCCCATTAGCGCCACGTCAATACACCTGCGCCACTCATGCTCAGTCGAATCCAGCGCGCCATGGAAATCGGGCGCCAGGTAGGCGGCGTTGTTGCACAGGACATCAATGCGTCCTGTCTGGAAGGCGGCCATCTCGACTGCGCGCCGCACATCATCGAGTTTTGAAACGTCGCCCGCCACAAACGCTGCTCGTCCACCAGAGGACTCGATATCTGAGACGACCTTGCCGCCCATGCCTCTTTCAATATCCACCGCGAGGACCCACGCACCTTCGCTCGCGAACCGCTCCGCGATGGCTCGCCCGATCCCGTTCGCCGCCCCCGTTACGACTGCCACTTTGTTCTTCAGCCGCTCCATACCTATGCCACCCTATATTTCTCGATCGTCGCTTCGTTCACTTCCACACCCAATCCCGGCCCTTGAGGAATGCGCAACATCCCGTCCTCAAGCTGCAAAGGGTTCACGCACAGATCGCGGCTCAGCGGCCCGCTGGTCACATTGAATTCCTGGAATACTGCTCGTCGCATGAACGCATTTAGGTGCAGCGAGGCCGCAGTCAGCAAGTCTGAAGTCCACGAATGGGGAATGCACAACCGGTTATGAAGTTCTGCC
This sequence comes from Alloacidobacterium sp., assembly GCA_035293545.1. GTDB lineage: Bacteria > Acidobacteriota > Terriglobia > Terriglobales > Acidobacteriaceae > Alloacidobacterium. Next base: position 113,766 of record DATGMQ010000071.1, read on the forward strand.
ATGTGCACAATCTTGCGCCCGGCCGTGAATCCGCCGCACCGCGACAAATCGGGTTGAACCACGTCTATCTGCGCGCGTTCAATCAGCGTATTGAATCCCCACTCCGTAGCCTCCTGTTCGCCGCAAGCAATGAGTGTATCGACGGCTCCGGAAAGCTGCGCGTACCCTTCATAATCCTCTGGCGGTAATGGCTCCTCGATCAGGAACGGCCGGAACTGCTCCAGCCTCTTCACCATTTGGATCGCTTCCTTCGCGGTGCGGTGCACATACCATCCCGAATCGATCAGCAGCTCTGTACGATCCCCTAGTGCTTTCCGCGCCGCAAGCACCAGTTCCACATCGCGCTCCGGATCCTCGCCGAACACCCCCCATCCAAACTTCACCGCCTTGTATCCCTGTTCGAGATACCAGCGGCTGGCATCGGCCATCCCCTCCGGCGTCGAGCGGAACAACGTGCTCGCATATGCCATAACCTTGTCGCGATATCCACCTCCCAGCAACTTGAAAACCGGCTGTCGCACGGCTTTTCCCAGGATGTCCCAGAGAGCAATATCAATGCCCGAGATCACCTGCATCACAGCCCCGCGCCGCCCGTAATACACCGAGCCCATGTACATCTTGTGCCACAGGCGTTCCACTTCGAACGGGTCCTCTCCAAGCAGAATGGATCGCAGGCCGAAAAAGCCTGAGACCGATCCTTCAGAGGGAGCTTCGACGATCGCTTTGGCAACGTGCGGCTGGGTCTCCAGGTCCGCATACCCCGAAATGCCTGCGTCGGTTTGGACCTTTACTATGCCCAGATACTTGATTCCGCGCACTTCCTCGCCGCGGGTTGACGCGCCGTACGACTCCGGCGATTTCAAAACTATGACCTGCACATCTATGATCTTCATGCAGAGTCCAATCCCAGGAACTGGAGCGTGGGGCAGTGGATGAGTTGCTCGATCTGATCCGGACTGAGCCGTGGGAGATTAGTCCCCTCAGCAAAATGATTGATTGTTCGTAGTCCCTCAATCTGCGCCTCAGGGGTAGTAAACGGATAATCGGAACCGAAGAGAATCTTATCCAACACCCCGTATTCCTTGGCCAGGATCAGTGAGGTGTAGAACTGCCACGGCCGGTAGTGGAGCGCCGAGATGTCAGAATACACATGCGGATGCTTGCGAATGAGCACCAGCGTCTCCGTTACCCACGGATGCCCGAGGTGCGCAATGATCAGCCGCAACTCGGGAAAAGCAATCGCCACATCCTCGAGTTGGATCGGAAACGCGTACTTCAGCGGCCCTGTCCTTACAAACGTCGCTCCCTGGTGGATCATGATGGGCAGGCGATGCGTCTCGCAGAACGCGTACACGCGCATTAAGCTGGAGTTGGTCGGATGAATGTTCTGATAGATCGGCCCAAGCTTCACGCCCCTGAGCTTCAGGTTTAGGATCTCGTGGAGCGTTTCTTCGATGGGATCCGTGGCCGGATCAATTGCTCCAAAACCAATGATCTTGTCGGGATGCGCATTGGCATATTGACTGATGTACTCGTTTGGCACCGCCAGACCCGAATGACGTGCACGCAAGCCGAACACGATCGCCTTGTCCACACCAGCCATGGCCCTAAAATGCTTCTCCGGTGGAATATGCAGATCCAGCTTGCTTCCGCGCGACCTCGCATTCGCCTCATTGACGAACTCATCCGAAAGATGCCCCGGGTAGGCCCATGCATGAGTGTGGCAATCAACGATCATTCCTAGTTCCTCTCATCAATTCCGGGTCTCGCTACCCTGGAAATTCAATTCGTGAAAAGAACTCTGGCACCCCGGCGATCTCCGTTCGCACTCGAAACAACGCTCCCGCGGTCGCATCGCCTTCGGCGGGATTGTTGCCGCCAGCCGTGGTGATGTACATATCTTTCAAATCTTGACCGCCAAACGTGACGCTCGATACCTGTCCCGTAGGCAACGTGATCCTCTCCGCGATTGCCCCATCCTCCTGCAAGCGGACGACCGCAAACCCATTCCACAGCGCCGACCAGAGCCTTCCCTGCGAGTCCAGGGTTGCACCGTCGGGAAGCCCCGTCTCCTCGCCAAACCGCGCAAATACACGACGGTTGCTGATCGCGCCAGTCTCCACGTCATAATCGAAAACATAGATCTGGTTTGCCAGGGAATCCGTATAGAAGAAACGCTTCTGATCTGCGGTGAACGCCATTCCATTTGAGCACCCGATCTCCTCGAGTACCAGCGAGAGGGTGCGATCCGGATCCAGCCGATATAGTCCTCTCTTCGTTCCGTTGTCATCCACGATCCCACAAAAAACGCGCCCGCGCGGGTCGGCAATCACATCGTTGAAACGGAAGTCGCGCTCGGCCTCAATCTCCTCTATCACTATGGTCATCACGCCGTCGCGCCAGCGCACCACCGTGCCCCGGTCCATGAATAACAGTAGCGAGCCATCCTCCTGGATCGTGAAGCCGCCCACCGGCCGTCCCCCGTAAAACTGCTCGTGAGTGTTGGTCGCAGGATCGTAACGGAACATGCGCCCGGCCGGGATATCGGTCCAGTAAAGCCGATGCTCCATCGCGTGCCACAGCGGATTCTCGCCGGTCTCGCAATGATAATTCGCAATAAGTTCGGGTTGAGACGTCATGGCCGCCAGTCCCCTACAGTACGCCGTACTTGTCGTACACGTCTCTTAAGTAGGCGCCGCCCATCAGTTCACTCCGGCTCCCGTTCTCTTTGTCTACCTTCTCGGTCGCCATCTGGATCACCTGCGGGAGAACTTCGGCAGGCACAATCACCACGCCGTCGAAATCGGCGAACACCAGGTCGCCGGGCTTCACGCTCACGCCTGCGCATACGATCGGCACGTTGTAATCGAGAATCACTCCGCGGCCCTTCGAGTCCACGGGTTTGATTCCTCGCGCAAACACCGGGAACTGCAGCGCCTGGATCTTTCTCACATCGCGGACCAAGCCGTCGATGACTGCACCTCTGGCTCCTCGCGCACGCGCCGCCGTCGACAGCAGCTCGCCCCATGGCGCATTCTGCAACGAATCCGCAGTACTCGCGACCACCACTTCACCGGGAAGCACCGAGTCCAGCGCCTCGATCTCCATCGCATAAGGGTCGCTAGATATGTAGTAGGTATCCACGCACGCCAACGTACGAGCCCAGCCGGCGAAGCAGTCATCCGGTGCAAGTGGCCGCATAAATTCCCTGAGTGCTTGGTTCCTATACCCCAGTTCATCCAGCGCATCCGATACAACTGCGGTATAGAGTTGAGTCTCAACGTGCCTGAACAACTCTAAATCCGCTCCGGTTGCGGGGTTCCTCAAGATTCGTTGCGAATAGCTCGTCATGGCTCCCAGATTAGCCAACTTCGAAGGCCTGCTGCGGTGAACAGAGTCTCTGAGGTCGATTTCTGTCCGATACAGAGGACGAGTTATCTGGAGACAAATCCCTTCTCAAAGGCAGCGTTCATGCCCGCCTAAGAACAGGACGAGGGACATCCGGCTCGGGTGGAAGATGATCCATGCCTGACAGTTCATCAGGTGTTTCTTCTTCCGGCATTCACCATGGCGATGTTTTCCTCGCTTCAACTCCGTGCCACCTGCGCAGCTTTGCCACCTGGTTGGAATGCAGCGAGTCCTGGCGTTCCGACTCGGCAACTGCTCCAGATCTGTTTCGGCTTGTTGCGCCCGGATCGGGTTCCACGACAAGGTGGCACAGCTGCCTTTCAGACCATCTGGTTGTCACTCTGTTCCGACGTCTTATCGCGAAGCAGCGCGGCGAATAACTCCAGGCTCGTTCCGTCCAGGGAAAACGCCTCTGCGCACAAACACCTCGATTCTCCGCCGGGAGACATCGAGCTTGCCAGACTGTTCTCAAGCCTATTCATGGCCTCCACTGACACAACACGCTCATCCTGTTCTCCGCTGGAGTAGACGCCAATGTTCCGCGTTCATTAAGCGACTTCCAGCATCGATATCACGATCACGTGAACAGACGGCATATCTATCTGGTTTATCTTTATGTGGTCTCTACCAAGACTAATCGGTTTTCCCCGGGATGCAGCCTTGGCGGTGGTCATTCGAATAGATTCCGATCCCTCGGACTGAAATCCGCGTGGTCAAAGCGCCACGCTGACCTGCCGATTTATGCGAGCGCTGAAATGGACCCTATCAAATGGAAATCAAGAAAGTCGAATCTTCGCAACAGCGAAGCAAGAGCCGTTATAGCGAGCCGATATAGCGTGAAAGGGAAGCGCCAATGTCCCTGACGATCGTCCCTGCGGCCGATAAATCTTCAATTTGAGCCTTTGTCCCGGATCCACTGATCGCTGCCACAACTTGGGCCTTGCTGTTGCGCACTGGCGCCCCGACGCAGCGCGTATCGATCTCTTCTTCTTCATCATCCACGGAGTAACCCAAGAGCTTCACTTGCTCGCAGGCCATTTTCAGCTTTCGTACCGACGCGATCGTATTGTCGTTATGGCGAATTAGCCCTTGTTTGGTAATAAGGCTCTCGAATTCTGCGGGGGGCAAATGTGCAATCAGCGCTTTGCCAAGAGCGGTGCAGTGAAGAGGAAACTTCTTGCCAATCCACGTGTTGACTTTGGGCGCTCCGGGAGGCGAGATCTTTTCAATCAAAACGGCTTCGCCCTCCTCCAACACTGCCAGATGCACGGTAAGACCTGTCCTCTGCATCAATTGGTGAAGAAAAGGGGTGCAGTGCTCGCGGAGGCTGATTCCGCCTAATGCCATATTGGCAATCGAGCGCAGCCGGGGAGATAAGGTGTAGCGTCCGCTTTCCTTTTCCCGCAGAACGTAACCGCACCTCTGGTAGGTAACCAAGAGTGCATGTCCAGTGCTGCGCGGCATCTGGAGTTTGTGCGCCACCTGCGATAAAGTGACGCCCCGCCGCGACTGGGCAAGGTACTCCAGGATATGAAGTCCGCGTTCAAGTGCCGGCACGGATTGAGTCTTCAGCCCGATAGAAGAAGTCACAGTACCTCGTCTCCTAGCCCTGAATGTATTCGGCTTCAGATCGCCGATCACGATTCGTCAACTATTTTTCGTCCCTCAAGTGCGTAAATACGAGAGACCTGAATTGGAGCACCTGCCCAGTTTTGGACTGAGTTAGTCTCGCGGCAAGTCTGAACAGGACTGCGACATGGTCCCGTCTGACAGGAAGACGAAGCTTGGATCATCGTGTTCACCTTGTCACGCTCTATAGCCAAAAACCCGACAAAGCTGCTGCTGTTCAGAACTCCACCCAGCCTTCCTTGCGATTGCTCTCAATCACCCGTTCAATGAATCGCATGCCGCGAACGCCCGCTTCGATACCCGGCAGGTTGTCAGGGAGGGCTTTGCCCCGCTTCCAAGCGATGATTGCGTCTGCAAAATCGCAATACAGTATTGCAAAAGCTTCTAGATATCCTTCAGGATGCCCGGCAGGTATTCGCGAAGCTGCGCGTGCTTCGCCGGCGAGATACCCCGACGAGGCGTGGTAAATCTCTTCCGGCTTGTCGAGCATTTTCACGGTCAACCGGTTCGGATCCTGCTGTCTCCAATCCAGAGATCCCTTATCGCCCCAGATACGCACACGAATCTCGTTGAGTTCACCGGCTGCAACTTGCGAACAGGCCAGCGTGCCCGCCGCACCGTTATCCATGCGCACAAACGCATTACAGTCATCATCTAGCTTGCGTCCTGCGACCACATTTCGTAGGGTGGCATTGATTGCCATGACGCGCAAACCGCTGATGTATTCCAGAAGATGAAAGATATGTGTTCCGATATCCCCGATCGCGCCACCTGCACCACTGCGTGCTGGATCTGTACGCCATTCCGCTTGCTTATTTCCCCTTGCTTCCAAAGGGTGGCTCAGCCAGCCCTGAAGGTATTCCACAGCAACCTTGCGTATGACCCCCAACTTCCCATCTGAGCACATGGCGCGCGCCTGCCGCACCATCTGATAACCAGCATAGGTATGCGTCAACCCGTATGGCAGTCCTGATTTTGTCACGGCCGCCTCGAGTTGCAAGGCCTCTTCGTAACTCGCCGTCGCCGGCTTGTCGCTCATCACGGGAATGCCTGCCTCAAGCGCCGCCAAGGCCATCGGCAGATGCAAATGGTTGGGCGTAACTATCGCTACGAACTCGATACCATCGGCACGGCAGCGCTCAGCTTCAATCATCTGCCGGTAGTCGGCATATGTCCGAGTTGAATCGATATGGTAGGCCACCCCGGCGGCACGCGAACGCTCCGACAGATGCGAAAATGCACCCGCAACCATCTCAATTCTTCCGTCTAGTTCCGCGGCTATACGATGTACTGGCCCGATGAACGCACCCGGCCCTCCACCGATCATACCCATTCTCAATTTCGGTTCGTTCTCCATCCCAAGTCTCCGCAGTCTTATTCGTCAGCTTTGTTTGAAGATTGAAATCGCGGCGCTGACCCAATTCGCCGGAATTCTCCAGGATCGAGCGATTCAGGTCCGATCGCTCTAGGGCAAGACCGCAGGTTGAAGGCCAAATCTGAACCAGCGCTCGATTTGAGCCTGGGTCGAAGGTCATACTCCTCGGGATTGTGTCGATACGGACCTCCTTTCGGAACTCGATGAGCGCTCGAAGGCGTCGTGCAAACAAGATTTTAGAAAGTGCAAGTTCGATTTGGCCGCCGCCAGCACCCGTGGCACAGCTTCACGCGATATTGCAATTCCCTGCCCGTCAGCCACGTTGGGAATCGCATAAGCTTGTGAGAAGCTGATCGGTCCTTGGAAGTTTGCCTTTGCAATCAAGGCCAGAAAGTCCTTCCATGGTGCCATTCCGTTTCCCATCGGACATGAGACTGGCTTCCATTTGCGGTCTCCGCCGCCTGTCCAGGTCATATCTTTTATCGCAAGCATCTTCAGCCTCGGCCTAATCAAGTTTGAGGCGATGCGCCAGTCGTCTTCACCCTCACTGACTGAAGCATGACCCAAGTCAAAATAGTACCCACACCACTGTGGATCGAGATGCTCAATCACATTTGCCACATCCCAGACTGATCCCCCTACACAACCGGGGTGATTGTGGTATCCGATCTGGACTCCATTTTCTTTTGCAAGTTCCACCAAAGTTCGAAGCTTGATACCAGCCTCTCGTAAATCGTCAAAGGGACGTGCTGACTGATAGAGGTAATAGCCAGGCTTGATGTAGCGGACTGAGAGCTTGCCCGCGATTTCCAAAATCGGACGCGCTCCTGGACTGGAGGCGTCCAGCAGTTCGGTGGTCAGCATGGGAACTTCTATGCCTTCGTTCCGAATTGCGGCAATCGCTTTGGGCAGATCGGCCTTTGCCCGTTCAGGAAGGACATGTCCATCGCTGCGGACGGATAAATCAATTCCGTCGAATCCAGCTTCCTTAGCGGCTCTTGCGAGTTCCGACCATCCCAGTTGCGGAGCCGCTTTCGAGAACAAACAAATCGGGCCCAGAAATTGGGTATGGGTGTCTCCATCTGCGCAACTTGCTGTTGGGGTACTGGGGATAACGACGGCGCCAGCGATGGCAGCTGCGGTCGCTTTCTGCATGAAATCGCGTCGCGAAAGATGGTTCAACATAATCTCCTTGCCCGTTAGACAAGTGACATCCGTTAATTTTCTTACATGCAATTTTTGCGTGCAAAAATAGTAGCATAGTATGCTATAAAATTTCTTCATGACTTATCTGCTTTTTGCGTCAGCCGAGGAGATGTGGAAGCTGACATGAAAGATGTAGCGGAATCGTTCCCAGAAGTCATTCCTCTGGAAACCAGCTCCCGACCCAACTCGCAGGGCATCCAGGTCGCGGTGACCGCTTTCATCGTGATGTTCTGTACAGTAGGCCTGACGCTATGGGGCTTGCCGTATTACTACGACTTCATGGTTCGGCAATTTGGGTGGACACGCTCCCAAGTCACCTCGGGAAACGCAGTCAGCAAGATCCTTTTTGGTCCTGCTTTTGGTTTTCTCGCCGGTTGGATGGTCGACCGTGTTGGTCCTCGGCGTGTGATGATGACGGGCATTGTCATCGCTTCAGTTGCGCTGATCGGGCTCGGAACGATTTCCAGCCTCAGGATGTTTTACTTCTTCTACGTCCTGAATGCGCTTGGATTTCTTTGCGGAGGCCCTCTACCGAATCAGGTCTTGTTGGCGGAACGTTTTGAGACCTCGCGTGGAAAGGCAATGGCGGTTGCGTACCTCGGGATTGGCGTCGGAGGGGTGAGCGTTCCATGGATTTCCAATTTTCTGGTTCAGAACTTTGGCTGGCAAGCCGCTTTGAGAAGTCTGGGCTTGATCATCTTAGTCCTCGCTTTCCCGGCAGCTTATTTCGTGAAGGATGCTACTGGGGATGCGAATCTTAGCAGACGAGCGTCGAAACGGCGAGTTCCGATCTCAATAGCCCTTCGAACTGCTCCCTTCTATTTACTGGTAGCCGGAAGCGTATTCTCAGTCGCGGCGATCAGTGGTGTGCAACAAAACCTCAAGTTGTTTCTGGTCCTCGACAATCACTACACCCAGGTATTAGCCGCAAGATTTCTATCGCTGATTATGGCCTTTAGCATCGTCGGACGCCTTGCTATGGGCTGGCTCGCTGATCGCATCCATCCAAGAAATGTGATGATCTTAGTCTATTGTTTGATTGGAGCAGCAATCCCGATTATCGTGCTTCACCAGTCGCCGCTCTCGCTGTATATCTTCGCGGCCGTTTTTGGCATTGCCCTCGGGGGGGATTACCTGATCATCTCGCTGGTAACCGCAGAGATCTTCAGCATGGAATTACTGGGCAGATTGCTCAGCATCATTTTGGCTGCGCAAGGCCTCGCCGAATCTGGTGCGCCCTGGATCATCGGCTACATTCGTGATGCACGCGGCAGCTATCTGCCGGGATTTGTTGTTTTGGACATTCTGGCTTTCGCGGCCGTTTTAACGGGATTGCTGTTACCCAAACAGAAGAAGACGGCATGAGTGGCGACCGCTATTTGACGAATGTCGGAAGGAGCTTACTCGCAATCTGGACAGCCGCGCCGATTGCGCCTGCCTCTCCACCCAGTCTTGATATGGAAATTTTGAAATCCTGGACCGATCGATGGAAAGCACGTGCGCGGAAGGAGTGGAGGAGAGGGCGCAACAGATAATTCTTTGCGGCCCGCGGGACTTCGCCGCCAAGAACGATAGTTTCCGGATTCAGAAGATTCACAATGGACGCAATCCCTGTTCCCAGATGCAGCCCTGCTTCCCAGAGCACCGTTCGGGCAAACTGATCGCCCGTCCGCGCGGCTTGGACAATCGCTTCTATCGATACCCTGTTGTTTACCTCCCCTGGGTTCGCTGGAGCCAGACTCGAGTGAACGCCATGTTGCAGTCCATCATTCACAGCTTTGAGAATGGCAGAGCCGGAGGCATAAACTTCAAGGCAGCCTCGATTTCCACACGAACAGAGTTCGCCATGTTGATCGATTGTGGTGTGGCCGAACTCCCCGGCTAAGTCCTTAGCACCTAGATACAACCGATTATCGATGAAAATGGCTGCGCCGATTCCCATCGACACGACGATGTATACGAAATCCTTGCGACCGTTTCCGCCTCCGAACTTTGCCTCGGCAAGCGCCATGGTGCGGACGCTGTCCTCGAGGACCACTGGAAGCTTATGTTTTGCCTCAATCATTTTTCTGAGAGGAATATCGTTCCAGCCAGCGACCTTGGGCCAAAAGAGCACCGTTCCCGAATTGTGGTCGATGACTCCGGACATCGCGATCCCGATTCCTTTCACAACGCCGTCATTTTCGATTGCAGCGCTGATTTCGCGGTCAATCAAATCGAGTACATGCCTCTCGCCGCGCGAAGTTTCTGTCTCAACCCTCTTGACGCTCAATGTCCTTCCGAGGAAGTCGGTCACGACGATTCTCGTATTGGCCCGGCCAATTCGGATTCCTACAAAGTGACCGAGGTCGGGCGTGATATGTAGTAAAACCCTGCGCCTCCCCGCTCGTGATGGGGAACGATCACCCTCTTCAACCAAACCTCGGCGCCGCAGTTCACTAACGAGGGCGCTGACGTAGCTAGGCGCAAACTTGGTCTGTTCCGCCAATTCGGTTCTTGAGGCCTCGCTTTGATCGAAAATCCTCTCCAGAATCAATAGGAGGTCGTCTCTTCTCACGTGCAAATCCCTCGGTAATCAAAATTGTGTTCGTTCTGCGGGACTAATGTTCTTTCACATGTATAAGATACATTCTTTCATAGACGAGACACATTGACCAGAGTTTTCTGAGTGCTGATGCCTTTGAACTTTTCTTGAGAAAAAACGCGTGAGCATAGAAACTGACCCGCCCCTGTTAGCGTGTTGCGCTCCTGCGCCGGGTCATTGATCGCTGTAAGCTCTAGGCCGATTCGATCCGTGCTATAAATATGAAATACAACCGCAAATGGTCAAGTTTGAAGCCATTAAATTCAGGTAGGAAATATTGACCTTGCGACCGGTGCGTCAGCTGCAGAATGTTTCATTACCACTACAGACTGCCACATTGAAGATCTGGAGGAGCGTTGAATTGGCTGCTGATCGCACTGCCGGAAACACTGTGGAACCTCGACTGCGTCGGGTCCTTACCTTATGGGACCTGATCTTCTATGGGATAGTGCTGATCATGCCGATCGCACCTGTGCCCATGTTCGGAGTCGCTCAGCAACTCTCTCATGGACATTTCGCCACCTCAATAATGATCGCGATGGTTGCAATGATGCTTACCGCCGTCAGCTACGGTCGCATGGCGACACTGTATCCTGCGGCCGGTTCGGCATACACCTACGTGGGGCGTGGATTGAATCCACATCTGGGGTTTCTTGCAGGTTGGTCCATGTTTCTTGATTACATGATTCAGCCGCTAATCAATGGCGTATACGGCGCCTTGACAATCCAGCGTTTTCTCCCCCACGTCCCCTACCCTGTTTTAGCCGCGTCCTTCGTTGGAGCCATGACCTTGTTGAACCTGCGTGGTGTTCGCAGTACCGCTCGCACAAATGTTGTTCTACTCGCGGTCATGTGCATTGTCATTGGCGTTTTCGTGATCTTGGCCGTTCGTTACCTCTACCGTTTCTCAGGCTGGCCAGGGATCTTTTCCACTCAACCGTTCTATGATCCGCAAACATTTAGTATTCGTGTGATCTGGACATCAACCTCGTTCGCTGCTCTGACCTACATAGGATTCGACGGCGTGACAACTTTGGCTGAAGAAGTGAGGAACCCCAAACGGAATGTCATGCTGGCCACGGTTCTAGTCTGTCTCTTCACCGGAATTGTGGGCGGAGCTGAAGTTTACCTCGGAGCACGAGTCTGGCCTAATTTTGCTTCTTTCAGAAGTCCGGAAACGGCGTTTATGGACATCGCTTCGCGCGTGGGCGGCCCACTACTGTTTCAGGCGTTGGGTTTGGTGCTGCTCGTAGCATCGCTCGGAGCAGGACTTGCAGGGCAGGCGGCGGCCGCGCGACTGCTGTTCTGCATGGGTCGAGATGATGTGCTCCCCCGTAGGCTATTCGGGTACTTGGACCCCGAGCGAAACACCCCGACTCGCAATGTCTGGCTAATCGCCATCGTTGCCTACATTGGGACTTTGTGTATCTCCTACGAACAGGCGGGAGAGCTTCTCAACTTCGGCGCATTTCTCGCCTTCATGGGTGTGAATATAGCCGCATTTTTCGAGTTCGGGGTCCGGAGCCGATCCGATCACCGGCGCCGCTGGTTCGTTGATCGGCTGTTGCCTCTTGTCGGATTTGGATTCTGCTTGTGGATATGGCTCGGTCTTAAATTGCCGGCAAAGATTGTGGGGGGGATCTGGCTGTTCGCTGGTTTGATCTACTGCGCAATTAAGACTCGCGGATTTCGTGAGCGGCCGATCGCAATCGACTTCACCGAGGCGTAACCGTGGTAGCCGACCGAGGTCACCGACACAACGTCTGAGAGGGAAAGTGGAGAGGAAAATGAAGATTGGAGTTTATCAATTCGGCGCGATGAATCTATTCGCGACCATGGTACTGATTGCCAATTGCGCTTTAGCGCAGAATGGAACCTCTTCCACGCCTCTATATCTCGATGCTACCCGACCGATCCAGGTCCGCGTGGACGATCTGATGCGAGGGATGACTCTTGAAGAAAAGATAGGGCAGCTCAATCTTCCCTGCGCATACATCGATCAATTGGGGAAGACGGTACCGGAAAAAATTGACTCCACAAGGAAATTCGCGGCGGGCACTTTGAATCCTCACATCGGGCCCGGAAGCGGTTTCTTTACGCTTTTAGACAATCTCAAGGAGACTGACATCGAGCGTCAGGTCAATTTACTGAATGAACTGCAGAAGATCGCCCTGTCTGAAACGCGATTGAAGATCCCGCTCATCGAGGACGAAGAAGGTACTCATGGTGCGATGTTTCCTGGTGCGACTGTATTTCCCGAAGGTTTGTCGATCGGCAGCACATTCGACGTGAATCTCGTGAATCAGATCTACGCCGCTGAAGCCGCGGAAGCTCGATCCATGGGCATCCATGTTCTTTCCACTCTCGTGATGGAATTGAACCGCGACCCACGGATGGGACGGAACATGGAAGCATATACGGAAGACCCCTATTTGTATGCGCAGATCGCAAAGAACATCGTGAGGGGAGCACAAGGCGAAAATATCGATGCTCCTGATAAGGTGGTTGCGCTCGTCACCGATTTTCCCACGCAGAGTCAGCCAACGAGCGGGTTAGAACGAGGGGCAATCGAACTTTCCGAACGCACTCTTAGAGAGAGTTTTCTAGTTCCATGGGTCTCGGCCTTCAAGGCAGGTGCGCTTGGAGTCATGGCAGGATACCCCGAGATCGATGATATTCCGGAACACGCTTCCGAGAAGTGGAATACGGAGATTCTCCGGGGGGAACTCGGCTTTCATGGAGTCGTCGTAAGTGAAGGCGGTGGATTCGAATCGATCATTTACGAGAACGTTGCTCCGACGCAAAAAGTAGCTGGTTCGATGGCTCTTCGCTCCGGTGTCGACGTGGGCATTACATACGAATCTGCTTATCTGGAGCCACTGGTTGAAAGCGTGCGAGAAGGCCAGTTGTCCGAGGCGCTGATCGACAGGGCCGTGCGCCGCGTTCTGGAACTAAAGTTCCGATTAGGCCTGTTTGAACATCCCTACGCGGATCCGGTACGAGCCAAAGAAGTCGTCCACTCCCCAGCTAACCAGGCGCTGGCATTACAAGCGGCACGCGAGAGCGTTGTCTTGCTGAAAAACGAGGGAAGTTTGTTGCCCTTGAAAAAGGACTTAAAGTCTATCGCAGTGATTGGGCCTAATGCAGATAACGGCTGGAGCCAGTTGGGGGACTATTCACCACAAGTTGTGCCGCACAAGATTAGCTCGATTCTAGAGGGAATTCGAAAAAAACTTCCGCTTGACGCAAAAGTCTCTTATGCGAAAGGGTGTGATGTGATCGGCGGCGAGAAAAATTTTGGAGCGGCGATTGAGGCGGCCCGAAAGGCTGAGGTGGCCGTGGTGGTGGTGGGGGAACGACCTGATAATTCGGGTAAGGGCGATAAATTGCCAACCGATGGAGAGGGATACGACGTGGCAAGTCTGGATTTGACCGGTTTTCAAGGAGACCTGATCAAGGCAGTGCAAGCAACGGGTACACCAGTGGTGTTGGTGCTGATCAACGGACGCCCGCTATCCATCAACTGGGAATCCGCGAATCTCCCAGCTATCCTCGAAGCTTGGGAACCCGGTGAGCGTGGTGGTGAGGCTGTCGCTGACATTCTATTCGGAGACTATAACCCCAGTGGTCGACTTGCCATTACCGTTCCTCGGAGTTCAGGCCAGCTACCCATTTATTACGATCACAAGCCCTCCAAGGAATATTGGATTAAACAAGGATCAGCGCATGGATATGTGGACATGCCCGCGACGCCCCTCTATCCGTTTGGTTATGGCCTGAGTTACACCGAGTACGAGTACAGCAACCTCCGCATCAGTTCTGAGCAGATTAACGATGCCGGAGCGAACGATATTTCCGTCGATATCACCAACACTGGAAAACGTGAAGGCACCGACACGGTTCAACTGTATATTCACCAGCGGTACGCGCCGGTGTCTCTTCCCGTGAAACAGCTGCGAGGATTCGAGCGGGTGCATCTCCTTCCGGGAGAGACCAAAACCGTCACCTTAAGGATCAGACCTGAAGATCTCATGCTGCTTGATCAAAATATGCGTTGGCGCGTCACCCCTGGTGTAGTAGATGTGATGATCGGAACTTCTGCAGCGGACATAGTTCTCAAAGGCTCATTCGATGTGAAGTCCTCAGATCAGATTGCTGATCCTTCCGCTGGCCAAGGCACCCGCGAACAGCCGGATCTGGCGCGATAACAGACCGGATTGGCACGTGGAGTTCCGGCGTTCGTAATCACATTGAAGGCTGCGACCAAACCAAAGAACCCCATGGAGTGCCGATCGACTCTGACAGGAGCCCGGCGACGCGAGTCCCAGTGGGATCAGAAGATCTTAATCTGATAGGTTCGCGAACCTATTCAATCACCAAGCGGCGGGAGACCTCGATGAGCAACACTAATCGTTCTTCTCAGTTTGTCAAGGCGATCTTGACCATGGTCATATCCTTGGTGAATTTCGGATCCCCTCCTTGCATGTCCCAAGGACTGCTCCTGAACGAGCCGAAACCGCCCGTGGGCGACCAACCCGAAAACCCAGGCAAGATTGCGGGGGATCTTTCACCTGAGTTGCGGCCCGGTGCGGTTCGCGCCGTTATGCGGCGCGTTGCAGATTGGCAGCTCAAGCGATTGCAGGCGCAGCCGGCAGGCCGCTCATGGGAATTCGGCACACTGGACATAGGGTTTATGGCGGCGTCTCGCACACTTGGCGATCCCCGCTATAGCCAGTATGTTGCCTCGGTTGGAGAGCGGTATGGATGGCAACTGGAAAACACCCCGAATGCTGCAAATGATTTCGCCGTGGCCCAGGCCTTTCTCGAGCTTTACGCTGAGAAGCATGACCCCCAGATGATTGCGCCGCTCCGGGATCGCGTAGATGCCGAACTGCCAATGACCGATGACTACACGCGCTTCCCCTGGTATTGGTCCGATGCGCTGTTTATGGAACCTCCCATCGAGGCGAATCTCGCTCGCATCACGGGCGACCCAAAATATATCGAGTTTCTCGACCATGAGTGGCTGGTTTCGCAGACTCTCTTCTACGATCGCGAACGGCATCTGTTTTCGGAAACCATCACGTTTCTGGACAAATACCGGGAGCATGGGGAAAAAATCTTCTGGTCACGGGGCAACGGATGGGTAATGAGCGGGATCGTACGCGTTCTCGATGCTTTGCCAGAGAACAGTCCGTCGCGTCATCGCTACGAGCAACTCCTACGCGAGATGGCGGCGAAGATCGCATCTATTCAGGGCAACGATGGGCTTTGGCGTTCGGACCTGTTGAATCCGAATCAATATCCTTATCCTGAGATCTCGGGCTCAGCTTTCTTTGTCTATGCGATGGCCTGGGGCATCAATCATCACGTGCTCGATGCCAAGGTATACCGGCCAGTGGTAGAGAAAGCGTGGGGCGGCATGTTGACCCATATCTACGAGGATGGACGCCTGGGTGGAATTCAGCATGTGGGCTATTCACCGGAAGCCTATAAGCCCGGTGCGAGCTACGTGTATGGAGTCGGTGCTTTCCTGCTCGCATGCTCCGAGTTGGACAGGACGTCTCAGCAGATTGAAAGTAAGTGAAAATGGCCGAGCGATGGGACTCAATGATTGAGCGGGTCTACGCTAAAGATGCTTGGTTGCCCCCGAAACTATTTGGCGGTCCGAGCTGTTAGCAACATGAACGTCTGGATCGTTCATCTCAGCGGTGATCGTCGAGATTGCTACTACCCTCGAGCCGTTCATACCTGCAAACCTAAAAGCAATTATGGCCGCAGCCAAGCATCACGGTATTCCGAAATGAAACGGTCGTCTTCAGTGCAGAGATCGGGATAACTGTGGCAGACCCGATCAATCTCCTCGCTTTGACCTGGAGAAAGAGAGCTCTGCAGATTGAGCGACCAGATGCCCTCTAACAATCCTTGTCGACGCAGAACTTCATGAATGCCAGGGATGCACCCATGAAAATCATGTGCCGGATCGAAAATTGAGGCGTTCATGTCCGTGATCTGCTGGGCCAGCGTTAGCTCGTTTTTAGAAATCGGTCCCTCATGAGCCTTAACTTTGGCCAGAAGCGCCACAGCGCTCTTGGTCCAGACCGCCCAATGGCCAAGAAGACCTCCCGCAAAATGAGTGCGATTGCCCTCGAATTCAAATTCAGTGAGCAGATCGACCAGAATGTTGTCATCGTTGCCGGTATAAAGAGAGATTTCCTGGCATCTCCCGCTTTCCACGACGGCACGTACGACATCCAAAGTCTGATAGCGATTAAATGGAGCGATTTTTATGGCAACAACATTATCGATTTCAGCAAAGTGGCGCCAGAACGCATAGGGAACGATGATTCCGCCAGCAGCCGGCTGGAGATAAAACCCAACTACAGGAACAATTGATGCTATCGCGCGCGCGTGGTCCAATATATCGGATACGGTTTCCCCTTTGAGCGCATTCATATTGAGAAGCACCGCGTCGTATCCGATCGACTTTGCGAGTTCGGCTTCGGCAACCGCTTGGTGCAACCTTCCGCACACGCCGGCAATCTTGACTACCTCGTGAGTTCGCGCTTCCTCCGCAGCCAGTTCTAAGACAGGTTTGAGGAGACCACAGTCGCGGATTTCGAACTCAGTGGTGTGGACTCCCACAGCAATTCCGCCCACTCCGGCGGCAAGATAGTAGCGAGTCAGAGCCCGCTGCCGACGTTCGTCCAGTTTTCGAGCTTCATTCAAAGCAAGCGGATGTGCAGGGATGACGTGACCCTGACGCAACATTTGTCGGACATTCATCAGAAGCTTCCGTTCTGTACATCAAAGTGTGTGGGTTTGTTCAGCAATTCGCCTCCATTGGAGATCCACCACGCTACCCAATCCATCAATTCCTGCGGTGTTACGGTTGGATATCCGAAGAGCCTGTGAGCCTTGGTGCTGTTACATATCAATGCGAAGGAAGTCTCCTCCGAACTGAAAATGGGCTCGGCTCCCAAGCGCTGGCCGAATTGATGCGCGATGTAACGTACCGAGAGCGTCTCTGGACCGCTGATGTTCAATTCCAGCGGTGGCGCCTGACAATGCGCGAAGCAGCGGAGACAAACTGAATTTGCATCTCGCTGCCAAATGAAGTTCATGACCCCATTGCGAAGATCAATGGGCTGTTTCCGATACACCGCCAGGGCTATATCGACTAAGACCCCATAACGAAGTTCGACAGCATAGTAGAGCCGTAAGAGAGTGGAAGGAGTGCCCCATTGGCTGGCGGCATATTGAAACATCCGCTCACGACCAAGGGCTGATTGCCCATACTCGCCATCGGGCCCGATAGACGCATCTTCGTCGCATCCACCGCGGGTGATGTTCCGTAGCTTATAAACGTTGCCAGTTGAAAACGCAACAATCTTCGAATCCCGGAAGCGCTCCGCCACGAGGCCAGGTAGGTGGGCATTCATAGCCCATGTAAGATGTTCCGCCCCATCGGTCCCGAATTTGCGCCCCGCCATGAACACAACGTTAGCCGCATCGGGGAGTTCCTGTAATGCGCCCGGATGTAGAAGGTCAGACTGAATGGTCTCTATCCCATCTTTTCGCAACTGCGACTGCAGCTCTCGGTCGGAGAATCGGGCGACCGCGATCACTCGCTTCTCAATACCCGCCATGTTTGCAGCCCGACGTGCCAGTCTGGCCAGACTCGGACCCATCTTCCCGCCCGCCCCCAAGATCAGCAGATCGCCTTTGAGGTTGGCCATGGCTTGTGCGTCGTTCTCAGTTGGTTGAGAGAGCCGATCCTCTAGTTCTGGGATGGTCCGGATCAGATGATTTTCCACGGTCATGTTTCCGCCTTGTGATGATTCATTTTCAAAGAGAATCGGAGGAGCGAAGTCATGTCGCTCGCGAGTGGAAGGTTCAGTCAAAGAACTTCGGTCATGAGCAAATTCACATTGCGTGTTGGTTATGGCAGACTATGCCAGTTGGCGTTGGGCACATTTTCTAATCTACCGAGCATTTTGTAGACTTCAATGACGGCATGATTCACCATCTGCTCTCCGGCGCCCAGTTCCACCCAAGTAGACGTACTCGAGGCTCCGTAACCGCCCGCAACTCCAGCCTCGATCGACGGAAAGTAGCCGGCATACCCGTTTGTGTACCCCATGAAGAAACAGTCATGTACAGGGCAACGTTCCCGCCAGTTCACCTGGAATTCGACGAAGGGCTCTCCAGGCATCGTCATAAACGCAATCTTGCGGTTGATCAGCAGTGTGTTCACTGGAAGTTGGATTTCTTTCTCAATTGGGGGTGCAAAGAGCTGGAACGCTTCCGTTCCCATCTCACGAATTGTTTGAAGTCGGAACTTCTCGGGATCCCACCGCAAACTGAAGGGCAGCTGTTCTTCGTCAAAGTCGATGCGCTGATCAGGCTCCGACAGCGTATCGATTTTTCTGGTTATATCAACCACGGCCTTGCCAAGCTTCTCTCCCGCCCAATCTCGCCTGCCAACTGCATCTTGACTGACAGGCGTGCCCGCATCGTAGACATTGATGTCTCCAGCGGCGCCCTGCATGAAGAACGCCAGCGGGTGACTGCTATAGCTCTGCTCGACAAACTTGCACATGACGCCCGGGAAGTCGGCCGAAAACATCAACATGCCAGAATCGAAGGTCACTGGATGAGCTGCATAATTGACCAGGATGGCCAAGGGCTGCCCGTCCTCCCGATCGATGCGAAGAATCGCGATCGTAGGATCGACCGGCCACGTTGGAGCACGAGAGGCATTTCCCCAGATCATCGTGACTTGTCCGTTAGAAGAATCGACGCGCACACGGTTATATCCGATGTATGACTCTCCGTAGCCGACTCCCATGCGCACAGTAACAACATGCTCGCGAGCCTGCTGTATGCCTTGCCCGATTTTTACAAGCGCAGCAGTTTCCCAGGGTGGCGTTCCGGAAGCATACGCATCCTTGATGACCGGGCCGGCATGAGTGTGCGTTGCCTGAACGATCAGATCGTCCACTCCAATTTTCTTGGCATCGCGGCGCAGAAGTTCGAGCGAAGCGGGTCCAAACGTCCTCCCCAAATCGAGGTCGATGTAGGCGAGCCGCCGAACTCCATCATCGAGAACCAAGACACGGGCGTAAAGAGGGTCCAGGACACCCTCGGCGCCTTTCAAGCGATCGAAGTACCCCCACATGTGAGTGCCGAGTGGAGGTGTGATATCGACTAACGCAACTCCAGCCTTCATCTCTGCCCCGTTTGCCCGAAAACCGGCTGCGAGAAAGAAGCCGATGATTACGGTCAATAGAACTCGATCTGCCTTCGAAGGTTGCGTCATGGTTCCAAGGTCCTTTCCAATCCTGATTCTTCACGCGGCCCGCTCACGAAACGGCTATGCAACACCACGGCCTTCTGTCCAGGCAAGCAACTCATCGTGCAAGCATTCCCAGGTCGCATCACAATTCGGATGAGTTCCGTGGCGAACAATGCTTCCATCTCCGATTCCAATTGGAAACATATCAGCCCGCAACGTTGGTTTCTCCTCCGTGTGCAGTCTGCGAGAGGCACCGTTGCTTTCTCCACTCGCAGAGCAAAGAATCTAGACCTGCAATGCGGCCCGTCTTGAAAGACGACAGCAAAAGAACTGCTGCGAACTCAATGAGATTTTTGTCCACAATTAAGTAATTGCCTTCCTGGCCTAAGCGGTGAACGCCGTCCAGCGGCAACATTGTCAGATAGAAGACGGCAAGCAGCGCGAGTGCTGCACCGCATCCCAGCTGGGTAAAGGCACCAAGAATTAGGGAGAGGCCAATGGCCAGAAGCGCAGCAATTACGACGAGGTCAATCCAGTGTCCCCAACCTTCCGCGTACAGTCTATGCAAAAAATGCCCCACTGAGCCGGTGCTGGCCGCCAAATATCCCTCCGAGCTCCATTTGCCCAGACGAGTCCCGTCCGGCGCCCAAGCGGGCACGATGAATTTGAAGTACCCCTCATAGAGGAAATGCCAGCCTATCAAGGAGCGAAGTGTGACCAATGCAAACTGCTGGAAACTGGAGAGCGATGCCGAAGCTGGTTTATCTATTTCCAAAGTTCACCTCCACCTGATCGCTCGATCCAATTATGGTCGGGCGCGACAAATCACTTTCAAGAAGCATGATTGCAACAATGCCGGGATGCGCAGAGCAATAGCGTTCTGCGAGCTCTTTCCCGCCCACGAAAAACGCGGTTGCGAGGGCGTCAGCTTCAGTAGCGGAATGAGCTAATACTGTCACGCTGACGACACTTCTCACCGGCCATCCCGAACGCGGGTCAAGAATATGCCCGTAGCGCAGTCCTTCGATTTCGATCGACTGTTCTTCCTGACCACTGGTACCTAGAGCGTAGGAATGCAACCGCACCGTACCTATCCGTTGGTTTTTGAAGATCGGATGCCGAAGACCGACATTCCAGCCGTGCCCGTCCGGTCCGTCCCCTAAGGCCAACATGCTGCTGTTACCAGCGCTGAGCAAAGCGGTCACGATTCCGCGCGCACGAATCCTCGCTGCTCCTTGATCTAGCGCAAAACCTTTTCCGATGCCTCCGAAGTTGATGCGCAGCCCTGTTGCAAGGAATGAAACAACGCCTTGTCGGTTGAACGAGATGCGATGGAACCCAGAAGAATTTCGCGCGACCGCCAGTGCTTCGAGCGACGGAATTGACGGTCTGCGAGCCTCAAAACCCCAGCACTTGCTGAGCGCCCCCGAAGTCACATCGAAGGCTCCGCCCGTTTCGCGATGCAATAGCTCGCAAAGTTCGAGAAGGGCCAGGAGTTCTGGTCCGACATAGACGGCACGCTCAGCCGCCAAACAATTAAGGACGCTCACCTCACTATCTGGCCGGAAGATCGACAGAATTGATTCCAGACGATCGACTACACGGAAATATTCCTCTGAGACACTGACTGCGATCTCACATTCAGGAGCAAAAATAGCTTCGAATTGGCAAGCCATAGCAGAACGCGAAACCCGAGTCCATTCGCTTGAGCGAGGCATGGGTTGGCTACGCCACCGCGCAAGGAGCTCTCGGCGGGTTGGCTCCCAATTCTGCACGATGCTTTTGCTCTTAACTTTATGCATGGACAAACCGACCACTTGGCTGCTTCCCGATCAACAAGGTAGTTGAAAACCTACGCAAACTCTTGAGGCCTGACTCTCTCCTGCGATTTGAGTGCTTTGTTGATCGCCAGGCAAGTAAGTACGACGTTGCGAGCGTCCGAAAGCGAACAGCGGAGCGGAGCGCCAGTTCGAATCGCCCCGCAAAATGCGGCGATCTCATTCTGGAAGGCTTCCCTGACGCCGCCTGTTGCGGCTGCGCCTTGCGCCAATGCGGAATGATCAGCCCCTTCTGCGCGCCGCGTAGCCGAGGCATCTAGCACCGGTTGGGAGCCGCTCACGGCCGCGGTCGAAACGCTCGTAACCCCATTTCGTTCTTCCATAAAGAGTAGTGACTCGCCATTTCCCAGGATGAGAGTTCCTTTTGTTCCCAGGATTTGTATGTAACTACCTTCGAATCCATTCGACTGGATTACAGAAAGCATCGCAGTTCTTGCATTGGGATAATCGAGAGTCGCATAAACATGGTCGTCGACGTCTCTGCCATCCTTATAGGAGTAAATTCCGCCCATTGCCTGCACTGACGTAGGAACCGCATCGAGGAACCAGTTAATGGTTGAGACAATGCTCCCGCCCTCGTCGCCCATTGGTCCGCTTGAATACTGTTGATAGAGGCGCCAGTTCAGCAGGTGCTCCAGTGATGAATAGCCCCACGGCCGGGGGTCGAACTTGGCGTCACTTGAGGGGCTTTCTAGGCGCGCCGAGCTGTTGGTATGGTGGGTGGCCTCCACGGTGTACACGTCCCCCAACAGGCCTTGCTTCATAATGTTGCGATATGCAGCCCAATTGGACGGATCGTACTGTTGCTGATATCCGATGTGGAGAATGCGCTGGTTTTTCTGGGCAACTGAGATCATTTCCTCGCAAGCTCGAGCGTCTGTGGCCATCGGAGGCTCACATAAGACGTGCTTGCCGGCCGCGAGGCTACCGATGGCGATCTCTCCATGTAGCCACGGCGGAGTCGCAATCATCACAGCCTCGATCGATTGGTCGTGCAGTAGACGGCGCCAATCCTCAAACCAACTGACCCCCGATCGCTGGTCTGCATTTGATTTCGTCGAAGGTCTTATATCGCATATGGCTACGAGTCTTGCGAGATTTGGGTCGATACAGTTCCGCAGGACATCGGCTTGCACTCCATCACCGATCAATGCGAGCCGCACAGCTTCTCGCCGCCGCGGACCCTTGAAGGCCACGGTGGTGCCGAATGCAGCCAAAACAGAAGCTCCACTCGCAGCCTTGAGAAAATTCCGGCGCCCAATCCTACGCATCTCAGGCGACGACGAGAGCGCTCTTCTCCGCCTCACCGATGATTCAATCGACACGAGCAGCACCCTCCATGGCGACCTCCGTCACTTCCGCGGCAAGAAATGCTTTGAATTCTATGATCTGCCTTCGCCGCAAAAGCGAGGCTAAATTTCCGAACACTAACAATTGACGGTGGTTTTCAGTATACTCGACTTTTATTACTGCTATCAAGAAACAATGTCTTGACAGATCCCTCTCCAGGGACTAACTTTCTTCCATCCAGAAATGGAATGCTGGCCAGTGGGTGCTCAGACACAGGCGATGCTGACGACGGGCAAAATCGCTACCGTCGCACTCCTCCTGTTTGAGCAAACTTGAGATGCCTTTGACTTTGGCGGGAGCATGGGAGGCTCTGATGAACGGGAAATCGATTATGAGACGACGTTTGCAGATTTGGTTGTTGATGAGTTGTTTAGCCGCACTCTGGCCGTTGGCTACCAGAGCAGAGGTGACCGGGACGCTCCTTGGAACTGTCAAGGATTCTTCCGGTGCACTCATTGCAGGAGTTCCAGTGATCGCGACCAACGCTAATACCGGTCTGGTGAAATCCTCTACGACGAACGAACGCGGTGAATATCGAATCCAGGCACTTCCGATCGGATCCTATTCGATTCAGGTGACTCGCACCGGCTTCAAGAATTACCTTGCACGGGGCATCGTGCTCACCGTCAATGAGACACACGAAATCGACATCACCTTAGAGGTGGGAAGCACGGAGGAGCAGGTTTTCGTCTCCGCCGATAGGGCTCAGGTAGAGACCACGGATACCCAGTTGGGCCAGGTGGTTGACGAAAAGCAACTTGAGGAAATGCCCCTTAACGGCAGAAGCTTTCTCGATTTGCTAACTCTGCAGCCTGGAGTGAATGCGATGTCTAGCCCTGGAAACCCCAGCAATGACGGGGCCGGAACTGTTTCCGTGAACGGCCAGCGAGAGCAAGGTAACGGGTTCCTGATCAATGGCGGCGACGTCTCGGGTGGAGCAAATTTCCAGGCAGCAGTACAGCCCAATCTGGATTCGATTGCAGAGTTCAAATTGATCACCAATAGTTTTGACGCCGAATATGGGCGCTTCAGTGGCTCAATTATGAACACCGTTACCAAAAGCGGCACGAA
This sequence comes from Alloacidobacterium sp., assembly GCA_035293545.1. Lineage (GTDB taxonomy): Bacteria > Acidobacteriota > Terriglobia > Terriglobales > Acidobacteriaceae > Alloacidobacterium. The sequence continues at coordinate 137,525 of DATGMQ010000071.1, forward strand.
TAGCATCCACGGCACTCTGTTTGAATTCCTGCGCAACGACGCTCTCGACTCGTACGGATATTTCGACAATAAGAAGGCGCCAAAAGGCGCACTGAAAAAGAACCAGTTCGGGTACGCCGTGGGCGGCCCGGCGATAAAGAACAAGTTGTTCTGGTTCACCGATTATCAAGGCGACCGGCAGGTGAACGGCGGGACAGCTAATACTGCGTTGATCCCAACGATGGACCAACGCCAGGGCAACGTAGGAGTTGCGAACCTGACCGGAAGTGTGAGCGGTCCCTATTGGGCCCAGGTGCTATCGCAGCGTCTTGGAACCACCGTGACAGATGGTGAGCCCTATTCCAGCGTTTTTCCTAACGGAGTCATCCCGACAAGCGCTTTTTCGCCGGCGGCGGTTGGGACATTAGGCTTCATTCCGGAACCGAACGTTACCGGAAACGCCGGCTATAATTATGCCTCCCTCGTGTCTATTGACACGAACGAATACAAGCTGGGCCAAAAAGTAGATTTTCAAACTAAAAGGACAGGAAACTGGTCAGCCTACTACAACATAGATGATACCTACTCTTACAATCCTTATGGCGGCGGCGCAAACAGCTTCATAACAGGTTTCGGGTCTGCCGAAAGGAATCGCAGTCAGTTTGCCGTGCTTAGCAACACCTATACCGTTGGTGCCAACGCGGTCAACATCGCCCGACTGAGTTACACGCGGCCAGTCGCGCGAGTAAGTCCGGTTGGAAAAACTGCTCCGAGCCTTGGTTCGATGGGTTTTGTCACTAACGGTCTCGGCATCATTCCTGCTCTGCCGGGCTATGTGGCTGTTCCCAATATCAGCACGAACAACTTTGGTTTCGGCGATCCGGGCACGAGCAATGAGATTCAGAACACCTATGCCGGTGGGGATAGTTTTTCCTTAATTCATGGAGCCCATACACTCAAATTCGGGGCAGATTATCGCTACTACCAATTGAATAATCGCAACGGGGGCGGCTTCGTCGGGTCGTTCAATTTCACCGGCGGCGAGACTGGGCTGGACATCGCGGATTACCTCTTGGGAGCGCCCACAACCTTCGTTCAGAGTAGTCCCGCACAACTGGATGGCCGAAGCAAATACGCCTCAGCTTTCGCTCAGGATTCCATCAAGGTTAGACCGAACGTAACCATGAACGCAGGACTCCGCTGGGAGTATATGACTCCGTGGTACGACACGCAAAACAAGATCGAGACGTTGAATCCGGGCCAGCAATCGGTGGAATACCCGGGCGCTCCGATTGGAAACGTGTACCCCGGCGACCCGGGAGTTTCTCCGACGCTCGGTCCCTCCCAATCTCACCTCTTTGCCCCGCGTTTCGGACTCGCATATTCTCCGGGCTTCTCAGACGGAGCTCTGGGAAAGCTTCTTGGTGGACCAGGAAAAACGAGCTTACGAATAGGTTCGGGCATTTTCTATAACGCCGTTCAGGACCAAACGCTGTACTGGATCATTGGGGAACTGCCTTTTTCCGAATACTGGGGATCCTCCGCGCCGCCTCTTTTCGAAGAGCCTTATCGCTCCCGGGCGACCGGTGCGTCCCAGGGACAGAAGTTTCCTTTTGTGCCTCCGGTGCCCGGAAGCGCCGCAGCCAAGAATTTCAACTTCCAGCCGTATCTGCCGATCAGCTACCAGATAGGGTATGACATCCACAACAAGCAGCCTTATTCGATCGATTACAACTTCACCATCCAACGCGAACTGACCGGCTCTACGATAGTGACTTTGGGGTATGTCGGTGTCCTGTCACGCCACATGATCTCTCTGGTAGAAGCGAATCCTGGGGACCCGAACCTTTGCATGAGTCTGACGGGATCAGGGGTAATGGCAGGAACGTTGCAATGCGGACTTTACAAAGAAGACTCAACTTTTACCAAGCCTGACGGCACGCTGGTGTATGGCACCCGGGGTCCTCTCAGTACCCCGAACGCCGCTAATAACGCTGCCTGCAACTGCGATACCTTCGGGACGACCTTCTTAGAGAGAAATGCTTCCACCGGGAGCTACAACGCTCTGGAAGTCAGCCTGGAAAAGCGGTCCGGCCATTACCTGACCTTCGACTTGAGCTACACATGGTCGAAAGCGCTTGATGATGCCTCGTTCTTCAACCAAAGAATCAACTATGCGAACCCCAAGCTTAGCATGGGGCTTTCGAACAATGACGTCGCCCAGAAGTTCACCATAAGTCCCATCTTCGTGCTTCCCTTCGATAAGCTGACGTCGCGGGCTCCTTGGCTTGTGAAAGGCTGGGCAATCACTGACATCACGTTCATTGACTCGGGATTCCCAGTTAGCACGAATGGGCTATACGATCAATCCCTGCGCGGTACGAGCGGCCTCGATAACGTGGACTTCAGTGGCTCCATAAAGTTTAACAATCCGCGCAATGTCGACAGCCTCGGCCGTCACCTCTGGATGAGTACGCAGGGTTTCAGCGTGCCGGCGCTGGGAAGCTTCGGCAACAGACCGCCACGCTTCTTCCATGGACCTGGCTACAACACGTCGAACATGGCGCTCCACAAAGACACCCAGATAACAGAAAGAGTTAAGGTACAATTCCGTGCTGAGTTCTTCAACGTCTTCAATCATGCGCAGTTCGCCCTTCCGAATGGGTATTTGTCGGGCGGATCATTCGGCGTAATCAAGTCCGTACTGCCGAACAGCCAGAGAATAGGCCAGCTCGGTCTGAAGCTCGCTTTCTGAGCAGCGATAGAACAACGATCATCCCGCAGCGAGAAGATCCGCGCAGATGCAACTCCAGGAAATCATGTCGGCCGCGAAGGCCAGGATAATACCTGGTTCTTCGCGGCCAAATTGCTTTCGTTGATGCAAAGAGGTGCGAGAACTTCGTGGGACAATGCAAACCCTTCGGTCGCTGCGGCGCGAAACGGGACCATTACGATGGTGGCTTCGCAGAACAAAGCGGTTTCGAGAACTCAAACCACCTCAGTTGATTTGAAGAGGCAAAGCGCTCGCAGAAGTAATCTGCCGGCGCTGGAGGATGCATGAACAAGATAGGTTGGGATGCGAAGGCTCTGGTTTTGACAGCCCTAATCTTGATGACCGCTTGCCATAACTCCGACCAGGTGAGAGAAGCTCGTTCGACTGCATCTCCTGTGGCTCATTCGAGCCTAGCCAGCGAGGAACGCTCGCTCGTAGCGCACACCTACAACTCAGGCTTTGCGCTGGCCCATGACAGTTATAACGGGATCAGTTCAGCGAGTGATGGGAACATTTACTACATTCTCTCCTCCGAAGACATCAACACTGGGGCACAGATGTACTCCTACGATCCGGCGGGCAAGATCACGCACCTGGGCGACTTGACCGAGATTTCAGGGGAAAAAGGCCTCAAAGCCATACCGCAAGGAAAGTCCCACGTAGCCTTCTCGGAGTATGGGAATAAGCTCTACTTCGCTACACATATCGGCTACTACACCAAACGAAACGGGATGGAACTATACCCCGTACCTCCGCAGGGATATGAGCCCTATCCGGGCGGCCACTTTCTATCCTATGATTTGAAGACCGGCCAATTTGAGAACTACGTCACGGCGCCGCATGCGGAAGGCATCATTGCCATGGCCGCAGATGGCCCTCGTGGACGGCTCTACGGCCTGACTTGGCCGACCGGCTATTTCATCTACTACGACTTGAAAACGAAGAAATTGAAGGACCTGGGTCGCACATCAGCTTTAGGCGAGAGCGTAAGGGGCGCGGAGTATCGAACCCTCTGCCGATCGCTGGCGCTAGATCCGTCTGATGGCTCTGTGTATTTCACTACATCGGAAGGAAATATCTATCGCTATCGTTACGATATCGACGGAATCGAGAAAGTCCTAGGTGACAACATGAGAAGGGACTATTTCGGCGTTTACGATCCGACCTCCATGGGGACTATGGGATATAACTGGCGTCAAACCGTGTGGTATGCGCCCGAGAAAATGGTTTATGGAGTGCACGGCAATTCCGGCTATTTGTTTCGCTTTGATCCGAGCAAGCAACGACTGGAAACCCTGGACAGAATCACGTCACTCCCCTCTCAACGGAGCGGAATGAACGACGAGTTCAGTTACGGGTACCTTGGTTTCAAACTGGGCCCGGACGGTCGCACTTTGCATTATCTGACCGGCGGACCTGTTTACTTGAACGGCAAGCGCGTTGCTGGAACGAAAAGCGCAGCCACGGGAGGCGCGAAGGGAGTCGAGGACCTGCATCTGGTTACTTACGATATCCCGAGCCTGAGATATGTTGATCACGGCGCTATCTTTTTTGAGAACGGCCAGCGTCCTTCCTATGTTAATTCCATCGCGATAGGTACGGATGGATCAGTCTATTTCCTGTCGCGAATCACAGAGGGTGGTAAGACGCGAACCGATCTTTGCAGCATCAAAGGTCCCTTTTCGACTCAATAGTTCGGCGCAACGGCGGTCTCCACACGGCACGGGCTCGCTGTAAGACGGACACAGCACTGAAAGACGACACTCGATTATCGATCTCGACTTCGGAGGGCAGAATGGAAAAGCTTAGCCGCCGGTCAATACTGCAATCCTCAGCATTGGCAGGCATAGCCACATGCGTATCCGGGGCTGCATTGAGCGCGCAAGAAGTGCGCCGCGAACCTGACCGCAAATTCAATGTGCTGGCCGTTGGCGGTCACTACGACGACCCTCAAACCTGCGCCGGTGGAACCTTGAGCCTCCTTGCAGATCGTGGGCACAACGTGGTGGGGCTCTCTCTGACTGGCGGTCCACCACCCAGTCCGAGTGCTGATCCTAACGATCATTGGGTAAAAAACTATATGAATGCGATGCGGATGGCAGAGATTCTGAAGATCCGCCTGGACTGTTTGGATTACGACGGCTCAGATAGCGGACAGTCATCTCCCGTCGTCTATCGGAACGGCTCGGAAATCTCCGGGCAGCGATACAAGGAATTCACGGAACTATTACTCGATAAGTACAAACCCGATCTTGTCATCACCCATTGGCCGATCGACTTCAACATGGACCATCGTGCGGCCTCGCTGCTCACCTATGAGGCATGGCTCCGCGGCGGCAAAAAGTTTGCGCTCTATTACATGGAAGCTGAACTAGGATCTCAAACGCAGAATTTCTTTCCGACTCACTATGTCGACATATCCTCTGTCGAGGAGCGAACGCACCAATCTTGGTTGGCCGACACCTTCTGGTACGAGAAAATCTGGCCGCTGCATGATTCAATGCGACGGATACGCGGCGCCGAACACGGCTGCAAAGTGGCGGAAGCTTTTAATCACCACCCTCAAAGTCCATCCATGCCGGCGCTGCCGGCTTGAGGACACTTGCGTCTTCTTTCAGACCTCGTCATATGGCCTCGCCACAGACAAGGGTTTGAATGATTTCAATCTCGCCGGAATTCTCATTCCAGCGGAATTGAACGAGATCGGCCTCTGCTCCGACTCGCAAGACTCCGCGTCCGCCAATTAGGCAGCCCGGATTCTCCGTGACCATTCGCACTGCATCTCCCAGAGAAAACCCCGGCAGCCGTGAAACGTTGGCGATGCCGGATTTGAGAGGCAGCGCCGCGCCCGCCAGTATTTGCGTGCCTAGGATTGCAATTCTTCCGTCGGCGGTCAACTCCACGGTTCCGCCAATGGGCGTCTTGTAGGTTCCTGGCGGCATCTCTCCCAACGAGGTGACGTCCGATACGAGGATGCTGCGCCCGACACCCTTCGCGCACAACATCGCCTTGAGAGTGTCCGCTGGGAGGTGCTGACCATCCGCGATGAACGATGCCATCAGTCGGTCGTCGGCGAGCTGTGCCCAGAGGAGGTTGGGATGGCGAGGCAAGTCACGGGACACACCGTTTCCGAGGTGAGTAGAAATCCGGGCTCCTGCGGCGGCCGCTTCATGAATGCAACCCGGATCGGCGTTCGTGTGGCCGATTGCAACGTAGCAGCCGCGGCTTGCCAGACGCTCAATGTAGGGCAGAGCTGAGCCCCAGTGCGGCGAGAGCGTAACCATGCCCACTAAGCCGTTGCTCTCAGTTTGCCACCGCTCGAATTCCAAAATATCAGGGGGCCTGACAAAGCCGCGCGGATGCGCGCCGTGCGCGTCATCGATCGCGGATATGTGCGGCCCTTCCAGATGGACGAACGGGATCACATGCTGGGTGAGCGGCGATTGTTTGCGCGCTTCGCGAATCGCCATCAGGGCGGCGATGATGCGATCTTCGGACGCGGTGATGATCGTGGGGACGAATGTGGTAACGCCCAATGAAAGCAACCGGCGAGCTAAAGCATGCACGAGATCGGGTTCGATCGACTCAGCATTCAGATCGAAGCCGGCATAGCCGTTGACCTGCAGGTCGATCCACCCGGGAGACAGCCAGAGATCATCTCTGGAGGCTTTGGATCTGACCGAGGAGATGATCCCATTTTGGATACGAACTTCAATGAATTTTCCAGTGAGCGGATTGCGGCCGTGAATTGAGTGACTGCTCATTTCTTCATACCAAAATAATCATACCGACTAAACATCTATTTTACGAATCGTTTTATCCGCACAGGTATAATACTGCAAACAGAGCCGCACCAGTTTGAAGGTGGCCAGGACGTTCAGAACGGGCGTAGTTTGGGCCCACAGTCAGGATCCACTAACGATGCTCAATCCGACTCAGCCTAGCCGAAGAGAGTTTCTGCGCGGAGCAGGCATGACGGTGGCCGGCGCAGCCATTCAGGCGACAGGAACGTCGTTAGCGCCGTCGCCGTCGACCCCAACCGAAGTTGCGCAAATGCGAAAAATACGCGGTCTGATGGTTGACGCAGCGCGCGTGCCTGAGAGGCTCGACTACTATCGCCGCGTCATTGATTTTTGTGCCAGGTGGCGATTGAACACGCTCCAGTTTCGACTCGCCGATGACCAAGGAAGCGCGCTTCGCTTTGCTTCTGTTCCGGGCCTGATCACCCACAAAAACGCGTTTACGCCGGAGCAATTGAGAGACTTGGCGGAGTACGGCCAGCGCCAGGACGTCGATCTGATTCCCGAGATTGAGTCGTTCGGGCACACCGGGTATATCACGCGCGCGCCCACATTTTCTCATTTGCTGGATCGCGATCCGAAAGGCTCTTCAACGTTTTCCGGCGTCAGTCCTTTGGAGCCTGCGGTCCTCGATTTGATGAAAAGACTGTACGAGGAAGTCGCCTCGATCTTTCCTTCAAAGTATCTGCATGCAGGCTGTGACGAGGTGAACTGGGGAGGGTCTGAGCATTCCCGCCAAGTGCTGCAGCGCCGCAGCCGCGCTGAGATCTGGGCCGACTACTTGAACGCGCTCAACGGCATAACCGTGGATCTCGGCACGGAACTGATCGTCTGGGGTGACTTTGTTGCACACAAGGAGCCGCAGATTCTTGGCTTGCTGGACAAGCGCATCATCATCATGGACTGGGATTACGACGGAACCGCCGGAGCGCCGCTCAAAGACACGTTGTCGAAAGTGGCCGCGCATGGGGCTCGTGCAATTGGAGCGCCTGCGCTGTCATGTTATCGGTGGGGGCCGCGCATTGGAACGGAGCAACTCAGGAACGTAGATGCAGTTGCCGACGCGTATCTGGCGCGGGCGGAGACGGCGTCACTTGGCGTGGTTGTAACCAACTGGGTTCCCAGCCGCTATATTCAGAATTCCATTTGGGATTGCCTGGCCTATGCTTCCGTTGCGCTAAACGAGGGAACCGCAGCTGCGCGGAGATTGGGCCTCCAGCGTTTTGTCGAGAAGCACTATCAGGCGCCGTGGAGCGAGGAATGGAAAGAGGTATTTGATGGCCTATATTGCGCCGCCCCATACCGGGATGAAGAAGACAAGGGGCATGGACTGAAGCTGCTGGTTCCATGGGCCAGCGACGCGCAACTGGCGCAAGTGATTCTGACTGGGACTCCTGCGACGAACCCGTTTAACGGGATTCTGCGCCTGCTGATTTTGCTGGAGCCTAAGGTGCGGGCGAATCTCGCTGACTATCACGCGTTCGTGCTTTGCATTCAGTATTTGGAGAAATTGTTCTGGCGCGATCGCACTGTGGCTAAATTAGCAAGACAGCGACCACTAGATGATTCAAAGGCTAGGTCCCTGATTCAGGCAATTGCGGCACGCGATAAGGCGCTTGCGGACGCACTATTAGGCGACTGGGAGATGGGGCGGTTTGCGGACTCTGAAGCCGCGTCGCGGCCTGTGTTCGACCTGCAAGCCAGCGATCAGTTGTTTTTCGGGTGGAAACAAGCATCAAAGTACTCCGCCTTCCTAGCGAAGAATCCAGATCGTTTTTGCGCGTTACTGAAGGGGGCAAACCCGCCACGCTTGATTCCTGGATCGGTGCCAAGTGTCGAAAAAATGTCCATTTGATTTTCACTAACGCGACCATTGGGGCGTGCCAACAGATTGCGTTTCGATCCGATATTGCGTTTCTATCCGATTAGCTGGATAACACTTCCTGGCGATTATTCAAAATCATCCGCCATTGGGAAAAAATAAGATCACACCGTGATTTGACTCGAGTCTTGCGAATCGATTTTCGACGTCTTGCCTGAAATCGGCCGCAAGATTGTTGAGATCCGAAGTACGTGTTTCCAACGGGAAGAAAGAAACCGAAAGGCGGACGGAAGGCGCATCGGTCAGAGAGCGATGATAGCAGAGACACTAAATGCGGCGTTTGGCATTCCTGGAGCTTTCACGCTGAAGGAGGCGGCTCATCACTATGTGCGGGCAAATATCTCGACAACCAGGGCTGAGGCCGCGATGTATTTGCAAGGTGCGCACCTGGCGCAGTGGCAACCGGCGGGAGAGTCCCCGGTGTTGTTTCTCGGCACGCGAAGTGCCTTTTCACCGGGAGAGGCGATACGCGGAGGAATCCCGGTGGTCTTTCCCTGGTTTGGAGCAAGAGGCTGCGGTTTGCACGGCTTTGCGCGAACCTCGCTCTGGGATCTTCAATCGGTCAACCTGAAGGATGACAATCTCGAGATGAAGCTCTCATTGTCTCCGGATACGCGGGCGCGTGCGCTGGGTTTCGACGGATTCCGGCTCGAATATGCGGTGCGCATAGGACAAAGCCTGGAGCTGGAACTGGTGACGTACAACCAGAGTACGCAGACCATGCACTTCGAAGAGGCACTGCACACCTATATCGCAGTCGGAGAGATCAGGAGAACTTCGTTGGGCGGTCTGGCCGGGGCGTTGTATCTGGATGCCGCAGATCAATTTGCGGAAAAGCGGCAGGCAGAAGCGGAACTGCGTTTCTCCGGGCACACAAACTCGCTCTATCCGGATACGGCGGCAACCTGCGTACTTCACGACGAGGTCAATCGGCGCCTGATCTCAATCGAGAAATCGGGCTCGCGAACTACGGTGGTGTGGAATCCAGGCGAGGAAACCATCGGCAAGTTTCCCGACCTTGGTGCAGACGATTGGCACAGATTCGTCTGCGTTGAAACCGCCAATGCGCGCGGTGATGCCATTGCGCTGGCGCCTGGTGCAACGCACAGGATGGCTGCCCGCATTACGGTAGAACCGGAATACGGTGGCTCACGCTGATGCGGAGACGAAGGCAGATCAGGCGAAACATTCCACCCGGCGGTCAACAGCCGTTTCTGCCAGCGCCGCCTGTGAAGAAGGGGTTCGCACGATGGCGACCATGACCTCAGGGATGAGCAATCTTGACTGGGCTGTGCTCTGCGCCTTCTTCATTCTCATGCTTGGGTTAGGTTTGTGGGCGCGCACCAGGATCAGGAGCGCCAGCGATTACTTCTCCGCTGGCGGGGAGATGCCATGGTGGCTCTCGGGCATTTCACATCACATGTCGGGCTATAGTTCTGCGGCGTTCGTCGGCTATGCCGCCATCGCTTACTCGACCGGCTTCACCATCTACGTGTGGTGGGCATCCACCATCACGCTCGCGATGTTGATCGGCTATTCCATCTTTCCGCCTCGTTGGGCCAAGCTTCGACAAGTGACGGGCATGATATCGCCGCTCGAATATCTTGTGATTCGCTATAACCTGTCTACGCAGCAAGCTCTAGCCTGGAGCGGCTCGCTGCTTAAGGTTTTCGACGTCGGCGCCAAATGGACGGCAACAGCTATTCTGCTCCATGTATTCGCAGGCGTGCCGCCGGTTTCCGGCGTGCTGCTCACGGGAGGAGTTACCCTGGCTTACGCGGTCGCAGGTGGTTTGTGGGCGAACGCTATCACTGATTTCAGCCAGTTCTGCATTCAACTTGTCGCGGGAAGCTTGCTTCTGGCCGCGGTCCTGAGCCGCCTAGGCGGCATTGCAGCTCTCTGGACCATATGGGATCACTTGCCGCCATCGCATGCACATGCCTTCGTCGCACCATACACGCCGCTGTTCGCCGTCTCATTCTTGGTGATTAATACGCTTTCCTATAACGGTGGCACCTGGAATTTGGCGCAACGCTTTATCGCGGCGCCCACCGGCAACCAGGCAAAGAAGGCGGCGCTCTTGTCGGCGGGGCTATACCTTATTTGGCCCTTGGTGCTGTTCTTCCCGATGTGGGCTGGGCCATTACTGACTCCTGTGGATACCAATCCCTCGGATTCCTATGCACTTCTCGTCCTCATGCTGCTACCACACGGGTTGATCGGGCTGGTCTTGGCCGGCTTGTTTGCGCAGACAATGGCAATGACTTCTTCTGACGCCAACGCCATTTCTGCTGTTGTGGTCCGTGATATTCTGCCCGCTCTGCGCCGCGATCGCATCAAACTCAACGATGCATCGCAACTGCTCGCCGGTCGTATCTGCACTTTCGCTTTTCTGGCAGTGAGCATGATCATAGCCATCTTTGCTGACCGCTTCGGCGGCGTCCTGGGCCTCGTTATTCTCTGGTTCGCCGCGCTCCTAGGTCCGATTGCGGTTCCGATGCTGTTCGGTATGTTGCTTCCATTCCGCCGCTGTGGTTCCGGAGCAGCACTTGCCGCCTGGTTAGGCGGCATAGTCAGCTTTGCGCTGATCCGATTCGCTTTTCTCGCGCGGATCACTTCTCTTGCGGGCGATATGACCACGGCGATCAACGTAGGTGGACCCGTGGTCGTTGCCATGGCGCTCTACGTTCTGCTTGGTGCATTCACTTCCAGTTCAAAGCCTGCGGCAGATGCGCTACTCGACAGTATCAATCGGGATTTGATCGCAGACCAGCACCCAAAAGAAACTCAGTTGACCGACGCCGGAAAGAATTCTACGGAGGGATGCGCATGACAACTTTTGAGAGAGGCATGGCCACTTTCGATATCGCTGAATCCCGCTTTGCAATGGGGCAGCGTGCAGCGGCAGATATTGCACGCGAGATCCGAGTTTGTCTGGAAAAGCAGGCCGATGTGCGGATTGTTTTTGCAGCTGCGCCGAGCCAAAGCGAAATGTTGGCGGCGCTACTCCGCGAAGAGCGCGTTGATTGGTCGCGCGTAACGGCGTTCCATATGGATGAATACATTGGATTGCCGGCCGGGGCTCGACAGCGCTTTGGCTTGTGGCTCCGTCGCGCCATCTTCGACCATCTTCCGTTCAGCGCCGCACACCTGATTGAGCCGGGAGAGAATCCGGAGAGAGCCGCGGAGGACTACTCGGAGAAGCTAAATGCCGCTCCGATCGACATCGTTTGCTGCGGCATAGGCTGCAACGGGCACTTGGCTTTTAACGACCCTCCCGCGAACTTTGCGGATCCGCTAACGGTTAAGATCGTTGAACTCGATCCGACGTGCCGTCAGCAGCAAGTGGACGATAAGTGTTTTGCGTCCCTCAAAGACGTGCCGACGCACGCTCTCACCGTGACTATACCGCGGCTTGTTGCTGCAAACGCGATCTTCTGCTGTGTACCCGGCGCTCTCAAACGTGAGGCTGTTCGCCGCGTCCTATCGGAGCCGGTTAATCCAATGTGCCCTGCGACTGTACTGCGTACGCATCCGCGGTGCGTCATTTATCTTGATCCCGACTCCGCCGCAGAGACCGCTGAAGTCAAAGCCTTGCAAAAGGCCTGATATAGCGTGTGGATATGTACGCCTCCCCAACAACTTTCCGGCCGACGGCTGGCGACGGGTATTGTTCGATGGATAGGACGCTTTCTCTCTTATGGCGGCCTCTATTGACGATAACTGTATGCTTCTCAACTAGAATCAGCTCTAAGAATTGGGATTCAACTGACGGTCCGCTTGCAAGAGGCCAAATACGAACAATGCTACGTTCATTGCTCGCCGCTTCGCTGCGAAACTCCTCTGAATTGCGGTACATCCCGGACCGTCACCCCCATCGCTTTGTCTGGCTGGAATCAAGGCCGCCCTTACTAAGTCGCGCATTGCCGTCGCGGCATGATAGATCGGTTGCGCCAGGAACAAAGCGTAAAGGACATTGGCAACAAAGCTTTCTGAACTTCCCTTTGTCAGAGTTCGGATATCGCGTATTCGGCACCGCGGAAGGTGCGCAAATCAGGAGTCAACGGAATGGGAAAGAGGCTCGGCAGTTCTCTAATTAGTATCGTTCTGGTTCTATGCTCCGAGATATATGGGAAGGCCGGTCCGCTGCTCGCGACCGCGGGCGATCCGCAGTCTGGCTCGACCCTCACTCACTGGACCTTCAAGGAAGACTTCAACCACGGTATTCCAGGATGGGTCAGCTATCCGCTGTTTCAGGACGTGGGTTACGATCCCACAATTTATACGAAAGAAGTAAGGGGATCAGCCGTCCTCGTCCGAGATATGGTTTCAAACGGCGAACGCCTACAGCGGGTGGGGATGATCCGCTCGCTGAAATTTCATATGGGACAGTCAGCTTCATTTCGAATTATCTATGAACTGGAAACCTGCGGGCAATTGCAGGACCTGCGACTGGTTTTGGGGGACACCAAGAGGCGACGGAATAGCTACGTGCTGCCTTTCGAACCAGGAGCGCACGATGTACGCATCGATGGCCGACAACTGGGACTTCCGTCTAATGGCGTCGATGTGGAAACGATCGTTTTAGAAGCAGAAGTTGCGTTGCCTCCTCGAGGGTGCCATAGTCAGTTAACCCTTCGCGCTCTGCAGATCGATGCGGAGCGCGAAGGGACGCTTTCGCTTCGTGCACCCTCCTTGGATTGGTCGTCGGTTCAGAATATCGCGGTATCGAAAGAAATTGTAACGCCGGTGCATCCCCTCAACTTAGACCTAGGGCCAGGCGGTACCGCGCGTATCGATATCTATGACGAAGAGGGAATGCACACTCTGACCCAGAGCATTCCGGCAGGGGAAGTCAGAGAGATTCAGGTTGCTGCGCCCGGCAAGCCGGGCCTCTATCGAGCTGAGATCAGGAGCGGCCGGGTCAGAACAGATTTCAGGTTTCTGGCACTGGCTAGAATACCCGACCATCCTCGAGTGCTACTTCAAGCTTCGCGGCTTGAGCAACTGCGGTCGCAACCAAACTCGAATCAACTTCTGACGATTGTTCATCAACGTGCAAGCGACTTGCGCCATCGTCTTACCTACAATACAGATGCTGGAGCGAATATCGAACTCCTCCCAGCCGACAACGCCATTCCCGGCCTTGACGAGTTCTACGATTACATCTACAGCTACAGCGACTCCATCGCATTCAACGCCCTCGATTTTCGTCTGAACGGTGATCGACAGGCGCTGGAGGCAGCACGGCGTGGGCTTGCGACCGTTTCCGCATGGACCACCTGGACACCTCCCTGGTTTGTAGCAAACGGACTCGATACCCACTTCGGAATCGGGATCTTCACCGAGGAACTCGCGTTCGGCTATGATCTGGTTGCATCAGAGCTTTCGCAGGAAGAGAAATCAAAGATCGCTGACGCCCTCTGGAAAAAATCGGTCCTTCCTTCCGTAAACGCATACTTTTTGTACGATCACGTGCCGATCAATGCGACAAACCACCTGGCACACTCCGTCGGTGGAGCTATTGAGGCCTGCGTCGCGCTTTATGGCGATGACCCAGAGTGGACGGCCAGGTTCGGACCGGCTTTGGCGGAACTGCTGGTGGCGTATGAGCACGTACTCGACGGCCTCATTCTCGATGACGGCAGTGAGGACGAACCGGCACGCTATCAGGAATTCGGCATGGAAGGGATGTCTTGGGGCTTGGCGCCGCTCGATGCGCTGGGCATCCGTCCACGTGGGTTTGCGAAGATGATGCAGAGCTTCTGGTGGCTTCGCTATGCCCAGGTCCGTCCGGGTCTGGTGCTGGATACAGGGGACACCGGGTGGAAAGTGGCAGAACGTTCAGGATTCGCGTGGGGAGCGGAATTCACTAATGATCCGGCACTCAGGAGTTTTTACGAATCCGCCACAAACTTAAGCCTGAAAAGCGGGTCCATATTGAGTGGTAAGGGTCCAGGCGGAGTGGGATTGCCCGGGCTTCTTGACCTGCTGTGCTGTACGCGAGACGCCGAGCCCCTTCCATCGCCACCGCCTTCGCGCATCTTTGCCGAGCGAGGCAGCGCCATCCTGCGGAGCGGCTGGGGGCCTCAGGACACCGTGATCTCCCTTCGCGTGGGGCCGTGGTTCAATCACGAGCACCACGATCAGGGAAGTTTTCTGGTGGCTGCTCACGGTGAAGAATTGGTTTCCGAGGCCGGTTACGCACACTACGACAATGAGACGGATTTGCATTTTCACGACTTCTTCACTCAGGCGCCTGCCCATAACACAATCATCCTTGACAACGACCCTTTCAGCCAGGAAGACTACGACGGCCGCTATTGGCCGCCGTTCCAGGATTTCCCTAAGTTTCAGCGCTACGTTCTCTCGCCAGGTATCGACTACCTTTCTGCAAACCTTGCACCGGCGTACCGAGACGGCGATCCGGTCACGAGATTGACGCGTGATTATCTTTTCCTGAAACCGGACATCTTAGTCGTGCACGACCAGATGGAGGCGCCCGCGCCCCACGAGTACGCATGGCTTCTGCACATTCCACCGGGAGCACAGACGAGTATGCAGGGTAATCAGGCGTTGATACACGGCAAAGCGGCTTTTGCGGTCATAACCAACGGAGGGGAGAACAGGCCCTGGAGCCTGGAGCGGCAGCCGATACCGGCCTACGGCACCTATAGCGACTTTGACGGAAAGCCAGTCGAGCCGCGGGAAACTTTTCGACTGGATTCAGCGCGAGAGAAGGCTGGGCATTTTCTGGTTGGCATGCACTTCCAGGCTGCCGGGGAGGAGTCCACGCCCCTTCAAGTATTTCAAACCACGTCAGGTGAAGGCTTCCGGTCGCCTGACGGGTCTGCACAGGTGCTTTTCCGCCGCCAAGCCGGAGAGTTGAACTTAGGGGATCTGACGGCTGAAAGCGACGTCCTGGCCATCAGGAACTCGAATGGCGAGGAAGAGGTCTTCGGTGGGAATCTGAAGGACTTGAGGCGTGGTAAGGACGTGCTCCTTTCCGCTAATCCCGCAACCGATGTCACCATAAGTCAGCCCAGTGCTCCGGTTGAAATCCACGTCTTTTGCTCAGCGAAAACAGACCTGATCGTAAATACAGGAAAAACACCCCGTGAGGTAAGCCTGGATCGCACGCTGGTAAAGGCTCCGCGAGTCGCGGACTCACTAACTTTCGGTCAATTGGCTAAGGGAGAGCATATCATCAGCATCCGCTACTGAACCAAAACGCTCACCACTTTGCCATTCATTGAGAGTATTCCAGTACCAGGGCGATATGGACGACGGAACAAGCCTTGATTTTTGTCTACTCATGGAGTGCGCTCGATGAGTCTTTTTCCAATCAGAGTCGCCGCGAGTTTCGGAATCGTGAGATGTCTCGGGTTCAACCTCGGAGATCACTGCTCGAATTCAGATTATCCCGCTTATTCGACTTCACTAAAGAGAATCGCTTAAAGGTCTGCGGCTAGTCCACTACTCGAACGGTGACTACAGAAAGCTCTGGATCTGCGCAAGGCCGTATCCAATTCACCGCGTCAAGCCAAGAATTGACGATAGCGAATCTAGAGAGCAAGAGAGCATCGCGCAGGATAAAGTGATACGTCTCAAGCTCGACAACGATCGCGCATGGATTTCAACCCGCTACATCGCCCCCATCTGGATCACGGCTGCGCCGTAATCAGCTACTCCACTCGGGGACAGTTCGCAGACCGCGTGCTCATCCACCTGATACGGAATTAGGTGAAAAGCACTTGCTCAACGACCGCATGGCCACGTGTCAGTCTCGCGCAGGGCTCAGGATGCTCAAATTCTTACCAATCACCGAGAAAAGCTCCCACAAGCCATCAAGAAAAGGCTTATCCGACGAGATGTAGCCTAAGCCGTGCGCAGGACGCGCTATCGAGCGATAAGCGACTGATGAACTTTTTTCAATGCGCGAATAATATCACCTTCGTCGTGTTCAGTTAGAGACGACGGAATTGCAAGCAGAATGCTCCTCTCAAACAGACTGTCTGCTACCGGACATGTTCCCTTCGCGTATTCCGCGCGGAGCCCAGCGTTCTCAATAAGATTCCATGGAAATCCAGCCTGATCGACACTCGTCCTCTGAACCAGGCTGACGATGTTGTAGTAAAGGTGGAAACCCCATTCGGTCATCAGAATATTCGTGATGCCCTGCGGATACGTTACAATGCCCTCGGCCCGAAGGGCTCTATTCACTTTTTGTGCTGTCTCTGAATCTCTATAGGTCGTGATCAGGAATGGCGATGTGTCTCCAGCCTCGTCAACCACCCTGCGCAAACCGATACCCCGAAGCGATTTAATTGCCTCCCGGATGCGATATTTGCTGCGATGCATGCTCCCGACGATTTGAGGAAGCTTGGCTAATTGCACACGCAGCACGGATGCGCGGATTTCGTCGAGCCTACATCCTTGACCCCACAGGCACAGCTCCGGATCATTCATGATGAGGCGGCCTGCATCATTGCGTGCGTAGCCAAGATCATGACACGCAAAGGCGCGATCGTAGAGACGCCGGTTATTAGTCACGACGGCACCTCCTTCGCCAGCAGTCATGTTTTTGTTCATCTGGAAGCTGAAGACTCCCATGTCGCCAAAGCTACCAACTCGCCTCCCATTGACGGTGCCACCAATGCACTGCGCGCAGTCTTCGAGAAGAAATAGTTTTCGGCGATCAGCGACGGCGCGAATGGCTTCAATGTCGGCCGCAGCGCCACTCATGTGCACGACGATTATGCCGGTGGTTTTGCTGCTGATCCTCTCCTCCAACGACCTTGGATCGATGCCGAAGGTGTCGTCAATGTCCGCCAGCACGGGAATGGCTCCGCGGTTGATGACTGCTGCGGCCACTGAGACCCACATGTACGCTGGAACGATCACTTCCTGCCCCGGACCAACACCGAGCGCTCCTAGGGCGACGTTCAGAGCCGCGGTGCCGCTACTCACCGCTACTACATGCTGTACGCCGAGAAAATGCGCGAACTCCGACTCGAAGGCCTCAACCTCTCGTTGCAGGGCCACTCCGTAATATCGAAACATCGATCTGCTGCCCACTACGCGGGTTGCGGCTTCAACCTCCTCTACTCCCATGTGGTGCACACCAGGAAACTCCAGAGGTAACGCCTCTGTTCTCACCGGCGTTCCGCCGTCGATTGCCAATTTGCTGGCTACTTCGTCACATTCTTCGATTGTGGTCTTTACTTTCTTTTGCATGGACAACTCTCTTTGGGCTTGCGCAGTAAAGTCGATGCCACCTTGCGATTAAGATCTTTGGAAATTGGCGTCAGAATTCTGCGGCTCAATTCATTCCAGTACGCAATATATATGGTATATAATCGAGTCGTCAATCGGAATATAGTGCTTACCTGAATTATTGGAGATCTGCTCGGGCTACCATGACGATTGCGAGCTGCGGCGGTCGCCGGGAACTCCCTGCGATTGTCTGTCTGAGGAGTCGATCGGTTTACCTTCCCCAAGCGGTGATGAACTGGAAAGGCTCTCCACTTGATCCAGATACCACGCAGAATCGCCACCCGGCTGCAGAGGTTATGCGCACCCCAGGAATCTAGGCAGTTGTGTGAAGACTTGTCGAAACGGCCTGTCCTTCACTTAAGAAACTGGCTTATGAAAGCGTCATCCTGGCGGTCCTCTTCGTCGGTGACATCGCCGACAACGTAGCGATAGGAGAACTGCGGTCCCGCCGCGATAACGTGTTGAGTCCAGTTGGTTGGATCGGTCCAGAGCACCCGTCGCGGTTCAATGGCCTTCACCAAGTTCTGTAAATCCCAGCGAAGGACGAAGCCTGGAACAACTGCATCAGCTAAGTCGATCGTTACGGAGTTGTCCAGCGCTGATCGAAGGCTCTGGGGAGTTCCGTCAAGCCAGACCGTCGTCAGGCGTGAATCAGCGGCCGCCGCGAAAAGCAGCCAAATGCCGGCGACGCCGCGGGCTACGGCACGGATCGATCTTGAATCGACATCCGGGCGAACACTCAGCAGATCAACACCGCGAAGGATATCGTGCGCCCTCATGGCTGGCAGATTTCGGCCGATCAGGTCGGCGTGAAGGTCATCGTACCAATCGCCCGTTGCGGTTGGCTGGGTGTTTTTCCAATGTGACCGGCGGGGCTCGAGTAAGAGTACGATCTGATTAAGAGCAGCCATCTTTTCGGCCAATTTTGTCGCTGGCGTCCTGCCAAATCTTTCGCCATCGCTCACCACCACCACAGCGGACTTGCGACCGGAAGAACTCGGCAGGTAGAGGGCAGCATCGAGCCAGATTCCCGGCTCGCTCTCAATCTCGAGTTGATCGAGCGAACCGGATTCGAATTTGCTTGTGCTCAGTACCTTAAGGCTCGGCGCGGAAGTGTCCCCTGGAATCTGCAGTTTCTTCAGTTCTACGGCAAGCTCGTCAATCGAACCGTGGTCTTCTCGCTCTTGCAGATCTTGGCGCAAGACCTCGTGAAGTTTGCGGCTGCCGGCGAGGTCATCCACATGGCCGGTCGGAGTCACACATAATTCGAAGTTGGAAAACATCTTCACTGGCTGTTCGTGGAAGTCTCCATCGCCCTTCTTCAACCAGCGAATCATCCAGCGATACAGAGCCTCGCGACTTTCCAACGGCATTCCGTGTGGACCGGGTGCAACCATGAAGCCAACGCGGTCCCGCGATTCGGAAAGATCGTACCAATGCTGCGCCTCACGATATACATGTTCGACCCCCTCGTGACTGTACCCGTATTGATCGGCTTCGCTTGACTGAAGCAGCCACGGGGTGGGAGCGGAAAGTTCCACGAAATCGGCGGTGTCGAGGCCATCTGCTAGAAAGTGAGGAAAGGTCATCTCCCCGTGGGGGCCCTTTCCTGAAAACATGGTCTGGTACGAACTGGGGAAGCAGGCTGAAACAACAGCCTTGATGCGTGCATCGAGTGCGCCAATGAACGTTGTTAGAGCGCCACCGCCGGAGCATCCTGCAGCTCCGATTCGCGAGGCGTCGACCTCGGGCCTGCTCGCTAGGTAGTCCAGCGACCGCATTGCGTCCCAAATGAAGTAACGCGCCAAGCCTTCGCCGATCAGACGGGACTGAGCGTCAAGTTCAATATGCTCGGGGACGGACCATCCTGCTAGTGCCTCACCGAATTGTCGGCTATATGTCTGTTCGCGCTCACCCTGACTGATGGGGTCGAAACTGAGCACAACGAAACCCTTTAAGGCAAGGTTGGCCGCGATGCGTTGATTCTCGAGTTTTCCTTCCTGGGTGTGGCCAGCCTGCAAAAGCACTGCGGGATAACGACCGGGGCGATTCGGACGGTAGAGATTTGCTGTGACATAAAAGCCCGGTAGAGATTCGTAGACCGTTTTCTCAATCGTGTAGAAATCGGTGTGCAGCTCACCAGTGATTTTTGCGTTAAGGGGACCGTGATAATTGGGTAGTCCTCCAATTTCGTGCAGCAGTTGATCACGCACAAAGAGTTTGCGCTGTTCAGCCCCGACACTCGTTCGGATGGCACGAATCGTCTCTGCGCGTGCGCGCAAATTGCGTTGCGCGATGGAGTTCATCCAGTTGAGAAATGTATCCTCGGGTTTCGATTGGCCCAAAGCAGATGAAATTGCGGCCAAACAAAGCAGAACCCCAGCGACAAAGGACCACTCCCTCGAAAGGCGAACTGAACGAAAGACTAGCGGTAGCAAAATTGAACCTCAAGTAGAATTCGCCGCCAAGAAGGAACGCGTATTCACAAGGTTGATCCCAGCCAGCAAAGTTCACATCTTATTGCTAAGTATTGCTCGGCGGGTGATTCATTGCTGCAAATTGTCGTCTTATTAGCTCCACCAGATCGGAGTGATCAGGAATCTGATCGAGTAGTTGTGCAAGGGTCGCTTTGGCTTTGGCAGCTAGCGCTCGATCTTCTTCCGCGGTTGGGTCCTGATAGTAGGTGCCGTTGTCTCCTTCCCGCCCTGACACCATTTCCAGATATCCAGGAAACTTCAACCAAGACTCGTACAGCTTTGCCAATTGAGGATCCCTGCGCCTGTAGACCTTCTGGATATAGAGCTCAGCGTACTCCTCAATCGTCAGGCGCGGATTCCAACCAAATTCTTCAAAAGCCTGAACCGCATTGTCCCAACTCTTATAAGCGACGACCCTGATCTCCATTCCTTCTTGTCCTCGTTCATTCAGGATCGAAGCTCCATATTTGTAAGCAAAGTCAGGGAAGCGCGAAGCCTCGCGGTGGAATAGATACCATTTGCTGCGGGGAAGATACTCCCGCCGGGACAGACCAGCCATCAACCCTGACCAATCGATATCTATGAAATTGGGGTAGCGATCCTGATGTTCGACGATGTCACGTGTGCCCCAAGAATCGTATACCCAGCATGCGATTTTGGGATTATGCCGACGCGCCACTTCGACCATGACTGAGAAGTATTTCTCGAAGATGGCAAAGTGGTGCCCGCGGCAGCGGTCGCAATTACAGACAATGTAGTCATCCTCGGCGAACTGACCTCCGATTCCGTCCAGTTTGGGATAATGTTCAAACAAATCCTCGAGGTAGCTCCGCCAGAAGTGCATTGTTTTCGGTTCTGAGGCACATACCCAACTGCATTTGGTCTCTAGATTTATCAACTCTCTGGTGTCAGCTTCGTCGAGAACGCCTTGTCCTAGCCTCAGATACTCCTCCCATTTTTGCCCGTCGGGGATATCTTTCAGGTTGACGTTCTTGCCCGCCAGTTCCGGATAGCGTTTGATGACCGGAGTGAAGCCGTCGGGGAAATTGATCATCGTAAAGACACGAATCCCACGGCTGTGGGCATAATCGATCAACTCGGTCATGAATTCATGCTTGACGTTAGGGTGGTAACGGTTGACGAGTTCTGGAAAGCGCTTCGAATCGTACGCAATGCCAAACGGCAAGCCGAAGATCCAGACATTAAGATTGTTGATTTTGTGTGACGCCATCCAGTCGACAAAGCCACGCCAATCGTAACCCGAGCCGTCCGGCTTCGCCCATTCCTTCTCCCACTGGCCTCCGGCATACCACTCCGGGCCCCCGAAATTGGTGGCTATACTCCGGCACCGAAACGCCGGAAGATTCAGTATGGGCGTCACCATGGAGTTCAAAGGGCCAGCCACCAAAGCGTCATCTTCCAGGTACAGGCGGTCTGACAACGTCTCTACGGCATACAGAACGCCAAGAGGCGTGTATGCCGTGACCGCGAGCGCTGGCGCGGCTTGGTAGTCACCGGCATACAAAACAAAGCCCTGCTCCCCCAGGTGTTCCGGAAGCATGGTTCTCTTAGAGAGCTGCTTGTCACGATCCTCGGGGAAGACAACCAACTGTTTTTCCCGCAACAATTGCGCCGCCACACGATTTTCGGCGAATGTGCCAACCAGAATCCTGCCTTGACTGGCCGACGATCGATTCTCCGGAACAATCGCCACTTTCACTCCGGAAATCTCGGCGATCACTGACTGAAGCCGAGAAGCGGCATGTCGGGTCATCTCGGATGCCCCGGAGGGAAGCACAATCTCACAGGCTGGTTTCCTTGCGCTGGCCATTAGAAAAGTGACTGGTTCTGTGCGTCCAGCAGGTGCGCCTTCGACTAAATGAAAGTCTTCAGCCTCAACGGCTCCTGCCTTCGCGGCGGTCAGCGTAGCAGTTATGCCACCCAGTGCGGCACTGCATGATGCTTTCACGAACAATCGGCGATCCAGTCGCTTCATCGGATCTGTTGCTCCTTTCCTTCCCTCACGTTTAGGTGCAGTAGGAGAGGCTGAGAGTATGCTCTCTCCTAGTCAGGCACTTGTCACAACGTCTCAATGGCAACACGTGATCTTGTTCTGGCAGCCTTAATTCCAGCCAAACAACCGATGACGGTTGAGAGACCCCGGGCGGCACCGCAATTCAGAGGATTTCCGTGACGAACGGCCGAGCAGAAATTCCAGATCTCAGTTCGGAAGGCGATCTCGAAATTGTTCCAGGGATCGAGATTTAAATCCTTGTACTTATCGCCCTCCCGGGACGCGCAACTTTCGTTAGGGAAGTACATCAGTCCGCTGGTGTCGTTGAATATTACAGTGCCTTCGGATCCAATGAACTCCTCAAAGTTCCCATAAAAGTTATTGGTGAGAATCAACGAGAGCTCGACCTTGCAGCCTCCAGGATGGTCATACGTGATGAACAAATGATCGTCGACTTCTCTGCCGTCTTTATAGTGATAGATTCCGCCCGAGCCATAGACCGAAATGGGGGTCGATCCCAGAAACCAATCAGTGAACGAGGTAATATGACTTCCCCACTCAGCCGTCAAACCTCGCGAATAGATGTCGTACATGCGCCAGTTCATCAGGTGTTCCCAATCGGGATAGCCCCAGGGCTTGGGGTCGAAACCTGGGAAGGGCGGTTGTTCATGTTTGCGCCAAGATTCATTGTTGTGGCTAAATAGGCGCACAAAATGTATGTCGCCCAACAGCTTGGGGAGGATGATGCTCTTATACATCGCCGTGTGGAGTACATCGTAGAAACGCGGATAGCCAATCTCGAGGTGACGATGATGCTTCTCTGCAGCGGCAATCATCTGACGGCAGCCCTCTTCGTCGTGGGCCATCATCTTTTCGCAGAAGACATGGATTCCAGCCTCCAGGAAACCTACCGCAATCTCGGCGTGAGTCCAGAGCGGCGTCGCAATGATCACCATCTCGAGCTTTTCCTTCTCCTTCATCTCCCGCCATTCGGTGTACTCCCTAGGTTGTCTCCATCCGCCTTTTGCTAGACCTTGACACGCCTTGGCCCGGTGAGCCGGATTGATATCGCAGATGGCAACGACGTCAATGAATTCCGGGAGGCAATAACTCAGCAAAGCAGCCCCTTGACTACCTACACCGACAATCCCTGCTCTCACCGCGCCACCTGAGAACTGCCGCGGAACGCAAGTTTCCAATTTCATGCGCTCGGGGTTAAGCTCAGGGCCTACAGTTCTCCAGAAGTTCTGCTGCCCAATGCGCTGCTGCTCCAGAGTCAGGTACATATTATGTTCGCTTCCAATCTCACTTCGAGGGAGTGTCAGCGGCGCGGGACTTCTTTTTCATCGAGCGGCCTGCACGAGCTCCCATCTCCATTGCCATTCGTAAGAATCTCGCCAGTCGATCTAGATGCCGCGTAACTTGGCGAACTTTCTGAACTCTAGGGATTGACTGTGAGCTGGAGTATACCTGACGATAATTACTGCGTGCAAGAATAAACGCTCCCGCAAAGTGCGGTTTTATGCTTGCATTGTTGCGAGTTGAGTGAGGTTGTTGATTCGCCTTACTATCACTTTGTCAAGACACGGGCTCTTCCGACGTAAAACCTTTGTAGCCGGTACATGTGTACCGATTCGATTTGTTGGAGATTGCGATGAAACTGCGCTTTTGGTCGTCTCTTGCCTTTGGATTAAGTACGGCACTTTCTGCTCAGGTTAGCCTGCCGAGAATCCTTTCCAGCCACATGGTTGTACAGCGCGATCTGCCAGTTCATGTGTGGGGGAAGGCGGCGCCGGGAGAGTCTGTGTCCGTGCGTTTTCGCGGCGAATCCCGCAAAACGAACGCCGGGCCATTAGGACGCTGGAGTCTTTACCTTGCGCCGGGTGCCGCAGGTGGCCCATTCGAGATGACAGTCGAGAGTAAACATCCCGGCAATGCAGTGGCCCAGACCATCACGCTCGATGATGTCTTGGTGGGCGATGTTTGGGTCGCCTCGGGCCAATCGAACATGGAATTTCCGATGAGCGATGCGGCCACAGCAAGCCAAGACATTCCTAAGGCTTTCATTCCGAATCTGCGCCTGTTTGTGGTGCAGCGGCAGGCCGTCGATTACCCGCAAGACGACGTGGAGAGCGACGGCTGGAACGCATCGACGCCGAATTCAGTCGGTAACTTTTCCGCTGTGGCCTGGTATTTCGCGCGCGAGATCGGGGCGCGCGAGCACGTCCCGGTGGGAATCATTAACTCGAGCTGGGGCGGCACGCCCGCCGAGGCTTGGACGCGCATGGGCGCTCTGGCAGCAGACGCCGCCTTGATGCCGGTCTTTGCCTCGTGGGACAAGTGGGCTGCGCGCGAGAGCGACAGCGTTTTTCTTCGCAAGGAAAAACCGCACCTGATCGCGGAGGCCAAGGCTCAAGGCAGGCCGGCGCCGGAATTCCCCTGGCTACCGCAGCTCGAGAGCCAAAGCCCGGCATTGCTCTACAACGGCATGATTGCACCCCTGACGCCGTTTCCCATTCGCGGCGTAATCTGGTATCAGGGAGAAGGCAACACCGACTCCGACCGCGCTCCGCTATACGGACGTCTCTTTCGCGCCATGATCGAGGACTGGCGCAGGCAGTGGGGCATCGGCGATTTCCCCTTCCTGTTTGTGCAGATCGCGAATTACAAGGCAGGCTCCATCGAGGACTGGCCGACCTTGCGCCAGCAACAATTCGAGTCTCTGGAACTCCGCAACACGGGAATGGCAGTAACTGTCGATATTGGAGATCCTGAAAACATACATCCCACTGACAAGCTTGACGTGGGCCTGCGGCTGTCGTACTGGGCGCGAGCAATAAGCTACGGAGAGAATGTTGAGGTTTCCGGGCCGCTCTTTCGCCAGGCGGTGCCCGAAGGTAGCTCGATTCGCGTCTGGTTCGATCATTCGGGAAAGCTTGTCATAAAGAATGGCGACCTGGTGAGCTTTGAAGTTGCCGGAATTGATGGCAAGTTTGTTCCCGCGACTGCTGCCATCGAGAACAACACCGTGGTCGTCTCGAGCCCCTCGGTCACCGAGCCCGTGTATGTGCGCTACGGCTGGAGCGACAATCCTCAATGCAATCTCTTTAATGGCGCGGGCTTGCCGGCCTCGCCGTTCACTTCGGCGCGATAGCAGGCTCGTTTCTAAATCGTAATCGTTTCTGCTTATTGATCACGCACGAGTCGTTCGCCCACCTGGAGGATGCGGTTCCAGGCTTTTCGGTCCAAGTGTTAGTCGCAGACAAAACACTACGCTACTGCGTAGTACAGCGAGAGCGAATATAGGATGGGAAGAATATCGAAGCATTCCGACAAGGGGCCGTGCCAACGAGTATGCCGGCGTTCATTGAACGGCCATCATGCATCGGACTCGCGTCCCTCAAAAGAGCGGTAACACAAGCGAGCACATCGCGATGGCCGGTTCTTCAAAACTTTTGGGCCAACGCCAATCGCACAGTCTTTGACAATTCACTCGGCCTGTCTACTTTGACGGCTCTGAACCCTGCCGCTCTCGCGCTTTCCAAGCCGGGTTGCGAATCTTCAAATGCAATTCCAGCTTTTACGCCGAGTCGTTCGGCAATAAGAAAATAAGGGGTTGGTGATGGCTTCGGCGATGAGGCCTCACCTCCAAAAACCATCCCGTCGAATATGCCCTGAATCTGCGCCGCACGCAAAATCGGTTCCACATCAGCCCGCTCGGAGCTTGTCACGAGTCCCAGCAGATAACCATCCAGCGACCTCATGAACTGGGCAGTTTCCGCAGCAATCGGGCATTCCTGTAAGGACCTTTCCACCACCATACGTTTGCGCTCGCGATTTTTAAGAACAAACCTGTTTAGATCCGGGTTAGGGATGCGCGCACGAAAATATTCGAAGATCTCCATATCGCTCACGCCTTGCCCTATACGGCAGTACTCATCCCACCCAAGCTCAATTCCGTAGCTCGAAAGCAGAACTGCCCAGGACTCCCAGTGGAGCGGCTCCGTATCGGCAATTACGCCATCAAAGTCAAAGACGAGCGCTTCGCATTGATCGACCATGGAGTTTCATCCTGCGCAAACAATTCTGCGATTGGCAATTTTCTTCCATTTTAAGCGTCAAAATAATCGCACAAGCCGTTCACGGACGCGTTATCGAACGATTGGCTCCCTTAGGAGCTCGATTGTAGTGTTGTCTTGCCCAAAGTCCACAACGAGGCAAGCGTAGTCAATATCTGCGACCGCTCGACCCGCGTGCGGTTCGCCAGGAAATTCATCCCAGATCGACAAATCCACATCCGAATCCAGTTGGTTGACGCGATTTCCTGGACAAAACTCGATGATTCCTGCCGCTAACGTTCAAGCAGTGCGAGGAGATGCGGATGTCGGCCGCTTCATCAGGAGCTTCGAAGTCGCGACGCTGAACTGCAACTGCTTGCAGTGAAGAGCATACATAGCGAACGTCACGCGCTGAAGATCGATGGCGCCTCGGCGCGGAGTGTTTGACAACGACCAGCTTCGGGCGGCATCAATGTTGCACAGTTGAAGATTTCGGGCATTGGAGGTCTATATCCTGGGCAGCTTAAAGGAAGAAGTCGATTATTAACGTTGGGCAAATATCGATGTCCCTCTAGCTGATTACGCGCTGCTGAAGCCCCGCCGGCCAGTACAACCATCGATCGCCTCGACGACGCATTGGCCAGTCAGATGTGGGAGTCGCGCAGGTACCGCACCAATTTGCATTGAGTACATCGCGACAGATCAATATCCTGTGACGGTGCGTTTAGCCTGGTCATTTATTGAGGAGGAAAAAAGTGCCATATCAACGAGTCCGTTGTAGATCTCAATGGCTTTGCCGTGGACCAGCGCGGACCTCGACCAAACCGTA
Source organism: Alloacidobacterium sp. (assembly GCA_035293545.1). Taxonomy (GTDB): domain Bacteria; phylum Acidobacteriota; class Terriglobia; order Terriglobales; family Acidobacteriaceae; genus Alloacidobacterium. The sequence continues at coordinate 164,613 of DATGMQ010000071.1, forward strand.
TCGGTTTGATTACGGCTGAATCTCCTCAAGAGCAGATACGCATTGTCCCGTGCTCTATCTTGCCTGTAGCTTCTTTGCTTCGGCTTCGATACGCACGAAGATCGCCCGTGCTTCCTTGTATCTCTTCTGTGCAGCTGCGCGATTATCGCCTAGATAGCTCGCCCATGGTCCTCCTGGCGATGTGTTTGTAATCAGACTGTCAATCCATCGCACAAAGAACTCCGCGTCTCGAGCACTGGCGCGCACTGGCTCCTCGTTTACTATTGCAAACACGGCCCCGGTGTGACTTTGATGCCCGGCCTGCCAGTCCATACGCCGCGCCGCCAGCCAGCCGCTATGCCGAAATGCTGCCGTGCATTCGAGAACAGCTGGCTTCCCCGGAGTCGCCGAAGCTGTTCGCGACGCGATGACTGTTCCGTTTTGAACAAGCTCAATCGTACCCAGGTCATCGACCATCGATGACCACTCGATCTTCACATGGACCTTTCCGGCTCGTTTTATGTGCACTTCGTCCCCGGGCTGCGCGCTTGAATTAACGGTCATGTTCAGGAATTCACGGTGGGCATTACGGGAGATAACGGTACGCCCATGCGCAATGCCATCGATCCATTTCCTGTAGGTGAGTCTGCCGTCTGGGATTCGAACATAGGTGAGCAGGGTGCCCAAGGGTGCACTGTCGTTACATGAATAATCGGTGCTGGCAACGATTCCCGGACGGAACCCTGTGTTCAGAAGACGATAGTAAGCCTGGATTGCCGAGTCGCCACCACGCACGTCTTCCGACACAAAAGCTGAGGTACCCAGAGCCGTTTCAATTGGGTACTCGAGGGGGGTGCAGCAGGTGAGTGATTGAGGGATTCCATCAGGCGGAGGATAAAAACCGTATGGGAGGTACTGCATGTGTGCGAACCCGCCAATTGCGCCCTGCTCCTTTGCCCACGAGAGAATTGGATAGGAATACTCGGCCCAAGGCTGGCCGCCATGGCTCAGACCCAAAAGCACCAGATGGCCGCCGATTTCCTTGCGCTCGAAAGAGACACCGAGTGGATCATAGTGCCATTCCGCGTCCCAATGAATGATGCGACCGCTGGTCGATGTCGGATTGTCCTCGCCGGTGATCTCTTGCAAGTCCTGAGCGGCTTCCCTGATCTCACCGTTTCCGGCGTCCGCCAGAACAGAGATTACGCTAAGGTCGTTGAACTTCATCATCTCAAGCAGTTGCTGAGACGTGAGCATCTCCTTCGCGTTAGCTCGATCGCAACCGATCCCACGATGGACGTGTGCGTCGCCCGCGAACCAGTCAGAGGGTTCGGGACGCCCTGTTTGTGCCTGCGGCAAACAGCAAACGGACAGGCAAACAACTGACACAATAAGCCTGAAGCAGGAAGAACGACCGAATGACTTTGCTTTGCCTGCACTCATGGTCATGCACTCCGATCGGGGCGACTGGTAAATCGCGTGTTCACGGCTACTGAGCATGTTGGATTTCTCGGACCTTCAATATTCGGCAACCGTTCACCGTCCTTTTCCTATTTTATTCTAACTAGGTAGTAATATGCGCATTGATGCAATATACTTTGGCAATATTTTTCTATAAAGAAATAACTTGCTTGACAAAGAGTGACTGACAACCATAACGTTGCAAGTGCACACCGGTCGAATTGATTACCTCGAGGCTTGGCTCGAGATGATCCGGGAATGGAGGCTGACATAATGCTGTCGGACCCTTCGAGTTGCCCGAAGGCAGGCGTCAGCCGTAAGGAGTTCATCACCGGTGCTGCTGCCTGTTCGCCTATTGGGCTGGGCGGGATCGAAGTCGCGCCCACGCTAAGGCTGATAGCTCATCTGAGTGACCGCGCGTCAATGCCCGGAGACCACACAACGTCCGCGTCTATCCGATGCCTCCAGGCGAGCCGCTGTCACATGACTTCACGGTTTCGGCAGGGAATAAATCCGTTCCGGTGTATGTCGCACGGGTTTGTTCCCCCGCAAGCGCAGAACGGGAAGTTCTCGGCGATTCTTCTCCATGGAATGATCCGGACTGGGGCACCGCATGTGAGCTGCTCCCTTCAGTTAGTCCGCGTAAGTGAGAGCACTCGGGTTTGTGACCCGCCCCGGACAACTCTGCCGCAGGAGGTTGGAGATTTCGGGTTTTGGGTCATTTTGGGTCATTTGGGTCAGGTGGCAACGAGCAGCAATGTGACTGATGAGGTATGGAAGCGACATATCGAGGAGCAGAAACCTCCGGCGCCAGACGATGACTTCAACATGGTGTAATCGGCCACCAGGCCGATCGATCTGGCTACCTGTCCTGCCTGGCCAACTTATTGCGGTCTGGTAAGTGAAACAACAGACAGCCAACACGAGGGATTTTAGATGCGCGCGTTCTTTTATGCACTGATGGTGCTATCCGCGACCGAGGTTATGGCTTACTCGCCTCCGGTCGAAACTGTCGGCCCACTTACGGTACGCATTGAGCGGCCGTCGTTGGGCGCATATGGGGCTGACGGATGGGTGAAGTTTGATCGGCCGGACACACCAACCACTCTTTATGTGGAATTGCATAGCGCTGCCGATCAGCCGCTCAACGGTACGCTTCATGTGCGCGTGATCGACCACTGGCGCGTCGCGCCCGATGGGCCAGTGCCCTTCACTCTCTCGCCGCGCGGATCCGCAAGAATGGCGTTCCAGATCAGCTTCGGCAGCGGTACTTATAATGCAGACTATCCGATCCATGCCCTGGCCGAGTTCGATTACGAGGGCCGACACCTGGTAGCGCACCCTATTCTGATCGTCGCGACCACGCAGGCCGATATTCCGCGCGCGCCGCTACCGGTGGAATGGAAACCTGTTCCAGTGCCCGCCAACGGCGCTATGGGCCTATGGCGAGAACCGGTGCGGCGCGAGTGGACGACCGTCCACACGGAACAGCCTCAATCCGGGGCCACCGGGCAGGAAAATTTCGAGCTTCACCCTGCCATCCAGTATTCCGAGCACTTCGATCGCCGTGAGGGGATCAGGATGACGTTGGGCGAGCGCCTGCCTTCCAAGCGCGAGACGGTGAGCGCCTGTACGGTGGAATACGCATTGGCGCTGCCCAAGTCGGGGCCTCTGGCGCTGCGCTTTGGCGCCGCGGCTCTCAACGGCGCGCTGTTTCGCGTCCGTGTCATGCGATTCGATTCCTCTTCTTCCGAAGAAGGAGCCGTTCTTCTCGAAAGGCGAGTGACTGCAAAGGATTCCCAGGATATCGAGGCAGATCTTACCGGCTACGCCGGACAAGATGTGCGAATTCAACTTGAAAGCACGGGCGATGCCGGTCCCGCTTGGTGGGTCGAGCCTACGATCGTTGCTGGAAAGCCGCAAACTCCCGCCGCTTTTCCTCCGCCCTCGGGCGCCCCTTCGCGCTTGCTCGGCACGGTGCAGGGTTATGAGGTGCGGGTATACCCGGGCAGCCGTGGAATGCTCGATTCGACGATCGCGCTGGCGAAGGGCGGTCAAACCTTGATGGTTCATGGGTTTCGTATCAAGGTGCTCGGCGACGATGTCGGAGATTGGGGATCGGTCAGCGAACTGATGGCGGTCCACGAGGAATCGGCCTCCGGGCACTACCGCCTACGCCATCACTTCCGCAGTTGGGCCGGCTCGTTCGAGATTCTCGCGGAAATGTGGGTGAATGCTCGTGGTCTTCAAGTCCGCTTTTGGATGGAAAACCTCCCCCCGGCGCGGCCATGGCTGGCTGTCTACCTTGAGGATGTCTCTGCCGGGCCATGGAGCGAACGCCTGGCAAGGGTCTATGCCGGCCCGGGCAACGTTATTCAGGATCCTCAGGCCTTTCACCTCAACTTCGATGGCCATCAACTGGCCACTTCGTATGTGGGATTTGATTTTGCCGACGGCGTCTCCCTGCTTCAGGGCGTGGATGCTATTCCGGACAAGCTTCAAGTCGATCCTTCAGATCACACTTACACGTTGGTTACTCCACATGCGCAAACTATCACCTTTCTCCCTGCGGATAATGTATGGCAGGCTGTGAAACTCTGGCGGGCAAATGAGCTTCAAGCCTCGGCCGGGGTTCCCAAACTGGCAGGACGTTTTGTATTCGATCTCTGGCAAACCGATTACGCTGCGAACACCCAGGCTTTGGAGCGTGCCTTCCGCTATGGCCTGACCGACGCCTTGGTGGTCTGGCACGATTGGCAGCGCTGGGGATACGATTTTCGGCTGCCTGATATCTATCCTCCCAATCCGAAGTACGGAACGCTCGAGGAATTCCGGAAACTGGTGCAGATATGCCGGGAGCATGGCGTATTATTCGCTCCGCATGATAACTACACCGATTTCTACCCTGATTCGGAGAACTTCAGCTACAACAATGTGGCTCTGCAGGATAATGGCCAGCCGGAGCCATCTTGGTATCACGCAGAGGTCGATGCGCAGTCCTACCAGGCCATCCCTGATCGCATTCGCCCATTTGTCGAGCGAAATCTCCGGCTCGAAAGACAGGGTTTTTCACCCACAGCGTACTATGTGGATGTACTTTCGGCGCTGGCGCCGTACGATTACTGGACCACGGACGGCCAGTTCGTGAGCCGCAGTGTTACGAGAAAGATATGGGGGGAAACCTTTGCCTGGATGCGGAACTACCTTGGTGATAATGCGCCGCAGATCTCAGAAGCCGGCCATGACCGTCTGATAGGTTTCCTGGACGGCGCACAAGCCAATATGCTGCGTGTCGACTCCAAGCCCGATCCCTTTGTATGGAACATCCAATGCGCGGACGCCGAACGCATTCCCTGGATGGATGCGGCCTACCATGACCGGTTCGCGCTACACGGCGCCGGCTACCAGGATCGCTACACTTCGGGAGGACTCGATGTTGCAACCCACGGCATCTTCAGCGACGACTACATGGCCACGGAGATGCTAAGCGGTCATCCCGCTAAGGTTGAGGAGCCGTTTTCACGCAACGTGGTACGTAAATACTGGCTATTCCATGACATCATGCGCGCGCTTGCCTTGCGGCGTATCGAAGGCGTGGAATTTGTGGCCGGTGACATCCACCGGCAGCACGTGACGTGGAACAATGGAGCCGAGGTGTGGGTCAATCGCAGTGTGAGCGATTGGCAAGTGGGCGGCCGCACACTTCCACCGTATGGTTTCTATGCTCGTGTCCCAGTGACGGGAGGCGCAGTTGAAACCGCTGTTGTGCGGCAAGCGAGCGGCATCGTCGAGTGGTCCCGTTCTCCAAACGCATACTACTTTAGCGATCGCAATGGTGCCGCATACAGACTGAGCAGGGAAGAAGGCGCATGGCGAGTTGTGGCCGCTCCTGACAGCGCAGCCTTCACGGCGCGTGTGCCATGGCCCGCCCCGCTGCCCGCTCAGGCGACGTCAATCGATGAGAACGGCAACGAGATCGGGCACGTACCCATCCGCCGCGAAGGAGAAACTCTTATTTTCTCATTTGACTCTAAGACGTTCGCATTTGTGATCGGGGACTGCTCACTGGGCTGGAATCGTCACTCCCGTACGTGCCAGAGCAAGAATTGACCACGTCGCTTCGCGGAAGCTGAGTGACGTGTCGGAGTAAAGGAGTTCATCGCACAGTTCTGATTTCACAGACAACAGGATTTTCGAATGGTTTCGACACGGGTTCGGCGTGGCCATGGTCTCGATGATCGTTTCAAACCACGTAGAGGGGTGCCCCCGGTCCCTCGCTCTTCTTGATAACATGACGCTCAGCGCTCACCTAATGGGATGGACCCCGCCTCGTGGAGGTGAGTTGGTAGGCTCGCTACGAGGGTTGACAGACCATTAGGTCACTTCGATGTTGCCTCCATTCGCCGTGAATCCGCTTGCGGATTCTTTCCGCCGGAGATGGATAGAATCCTGGCATGCAGGTCGCCGGTAGGTACGATTCGGCTGCAATCGCCGGATTTTGCCGCGGCCTCACGAATTCAGTGGCAGTCCAGAGCCGAAACCGCCGTCTACGGCAACCTGTGCACCTGTCATGAAGGAAGACTCATCAGAGGCTAGAAATGCAGCCACTCGCGCGACCTCTTCAGGCAGGCCGACCCGCCCCAGCGCGTGCAGCTTCCCAGCGGCTCTGCGCGCGGCCGCCGGATCGGGCTGCGCCTGGAAATAGCCCTCGGCGAGACCCGCATCAATATACCCGGGGCAGATGCAGTTCACCCGCACATGCGCCGGACCGCAGTCGATTGCCATCGCTTTTGTGAGACCGATGATTGCAGCCTTCGTAGCGCAATAGCCGGCGCAATAAGGTTCGGCGAAGTAGCCGTTAACCGAGGACATGTTCACGATTGCGCCGCGTGTCCGGCGAAGCTCGGGGAGAAATGCACGCGAGCAGAGAAATACGCCACCTACGTTGACCGCCATTTGCCTGCTCCACTCTTCGGGCGTAGTGTCTTCGACCTTCTTATTTACTTGAATTGCCGCGTTGTTGACGAGGATGTCTACTCTTCCGAACGCTTCGAGGGTTCTTTCCGCCAGCAAGCATACCGATTTTGGATCCGAGACATCTGTTGGGACAGCAATGGCTTTGCCGCCGATCTTTTTGGCCGTAGACTGCGCGGCGCTATCATCAATGTCCGCAATAACCAATATGGCTCCCTCATGGGCAAACTCGATCGCGCAGGCTCGTCCGATTCCTGAACCAGAGCCTGTAATCACTGCCACTTTTTGTTCGAGCTTCATCTGTAGCCCCGCACAGAATCTTCACTTATCATTATGGTCGCTTGCCACAAGCGTAAAGACTGCTTCGTCCGGAAGATCTATCTCGACCAAGTTCTCCCTGACTGGAAACGTCCCCTGCTTTATGCAATTCACCGTTCGGCTCGTAAGATAAAGGTCCAAATGGTCAGGCAGGTGAGCTGAGCTACGAAGTGAGATCTGGATGTGATTGGGACCACCCTCTTTCACTCCCACTATGACGAGATCATTCCCAGCGTTCTCAAAAGCCGACACTGTCAACTTCTCCCCTTTTGCGATCGCGCTAATACGTGTGGCTCCCGGATGGACAAAGTGGTAAAGTTGACGCACCGCATAGTACCTTTTACGTGGATAGTAGACTTGGTCGGCGCTGTGATATAGACCGTAGTATGTCAAGCGTCGCATGCATTCTTCGTAATCATCGAAGGCATTGAAGTAGAAGAGACCATTCGCGCCCTGATTGAGCGCGGTGAGAGCGCGGCGATTAGACGCAAGCCCGTAGCTGGTCCACTCGTTTTCCTCGGTTTTGTCTTCGTCATTGAGGTCGCCATACTCGCTCAGCCACACGTGGGTATTAGGATACGCACTCGAATGCACGCGTGCCACCTGGGATCCGACGGATTGATCGCCATAAGAGTGGTAGGCGAGCGCTCCTAACTGCCTCATCACCTTCCTGTCCTGGAGGATCGGCGTCGTGTAATCGTTAGCGATGTTGGCATTATCCGGCGCAATCAGTCGAATATCATCTAGGCCTTCTTTTCGGAGTCTTTCTATCAACGCATCGAGGATTGCCGGAGCGTCAGCCGGATCGATCCGCGGGCCCTCGTTCGGATAACAATCGGTCTCGTTGAATGGACTGAAGTACTGAAACTTAAGATGCTCGTGGGAACGTGCGTACCGCAACATCGAAACCATCTCTTTGGCGAACTCCGGGTACATCGATGGCTTCATGGGGGGAAGTTTGCTCTCGGGAGCACACACATCATGCTTCGGAGGCGTGCTGCTGTCTGCAAGCATCCAGTCCGGCACAGGGCCCATCATCGCCAATTCCGGTTGGATCCCACGCCTGTTCAGATATCGGACCGCATTCCATGTTGCTTCGAAAATCGGCGATGAATATCGGTTGTCATAGTATTCCCAGTTCATTACCTCCGATGAAGAGTTGGGATTAGTTGTCTCCCAGTCGCTTGCGACAAGATATGGAACTACTCGAAACATTGTCACACCGAGATCATCGATGAACCTATCGAACATTGCTTTTTGATCGTCGCGAAAATAGGGTGCTGTAAAATTCAGTCCAAAACCGTCAATAGTTTGGAACCGCTGCGATGTATCGACGATGACTCTGCTCGACGCGACAGCAACCTCTTTCTGTGCCGCAATCGGCATGGCCACAAGCATCGCCCATATCCAAAATGTAAAGAAACCGACTCGCATGATCCCTCCGGAGAATTCTCTTTAACTCGACTCTAGAGTTTGATTCCAAAGCGCTCCAGGGCGTCCGTGCGCAGCGTAACTCCCAATCCAGGACCATCCGGCACTGCCACAAATCCATCGATCATGCGGATGTCTTGGTTCGTAATTTCGTCGCGCAGAATCGTGTCTTGCTCCACTACGTACTCGAGGATAAACGAGTTCGAAATGGAAGCAAGGAAGTGAAGAGACGCTGCGATATTGATATAGGTTGTGAAACCATGGTTAACCACTGGGAGCGCGCGATCTTCCGCAAGCGAAGCAATCTTCATCGCTTCGGTAAAGCCCCCGCAGCGTGTCAGGTCGACTTGAACAATGTCGATCTTTCCACGGTCCATCAGGTCGAGAAAGGACAGTCGGCTGCTTTCCTCCTCTCCAGCGGCAATCCGCAGCGGAGTGGATTCGCAGAGCCGGCGATAACCATCGTAGTTGTCCGGTAAAAGAGGCTCTTCAAACCAATAAGGGCGAAATTGTTCGAACTGCTTCGCACGGTGTATGGCTGTCTTAGTGTCGTAGCAGAGTCCAGCATCGATCATGAGATCCGCGCCATCACCGACTCCTTCACGAGCCGAGCGAACAAGATCCAGATCCAACTTCTCGTCTTGCCCCAGTGGGCCCCATCCGAATTTGACCGCGCTGAAACCCTGACTAACGAAGCGCTCCCCCCGTTCACGGGTGTCGGCGGGCGTATCCCCAAAGAGGGTGCTCGCGTACGCCCGAATCTTCGAGTGAAATCCGCCACCGAGCAGCTTCCAGACTGGCATTCCTAAGGCCTTCCCCTTGATATCCCAGAGCGCCAGATCGATGCCGCCCATGGCGTGGATCGCAATGCCTCGCCGTCCCGAATAGATGTTTTCTCGGTACATTTTGTGCCAGATCTTCTCCGTCTCGAAGGGATCTTCACCGATCACCAACGAGCGAAGGCCAGCCGTAACGGCATGAGAGTAAGGCCCTTCGATAGCTCCCTTGACGGCCAATGGCGCGGAGTCCACCTCGCCCAGGCCGGAGATTCCGGCGTCCGTCTCCACAACAACGATCAACGCATCCTGACCGCTATCAGCCCGGTCTCGCACGACATTTGACCGCAGATAATATGTCTTTACATCGGTGATTTTCATCGTCAACTTCGACATCAGATGTTCAGCTGTTTACTCACTCTAGAAGGATTCCGCTTGAAGTTACAATCTTAGCCGCGAGGAATTGGTTTTTTTGTCCCTCCTATCGGACAGGTAAATTGATAAGGCTCCCATCGGTTCAAATTGGTCCGGAAACATCAATTAAATATTCAGAAGCCGATGCCAGAGGTCTTTCGGAGGGCGAGGATACACCCTGTATGCAAGAGCCTTCTTCAACAGGCTGCGAAAGAGTCTTTGTTTCCCACTTTTTCCTACAGGAGTTTGGGATGACAGAGTGATGCGTGGAGATGATGGGCAGTAGAGCCGGATGTTCGATTATGTGAGATTGGAACTGCGGATTCCCGGAGGATCATTCGGCGAGGGCGATACGAGTGAGAGGGGACCGGTCGTTACAGCGGATGGATGCAGTGTTCTACAAGCTATATGGGAAGAAGGATGGAGTCGTCGATTGCTTTTTCAGCAATCGTGTCGCGCAGTGAGTGGTGTGTTTCACCTTGTTGCGACTTGCGGCCCGGTGTTGATGTTCGGAGGAAGGGAGATCAAATGAAGATCTGGACCAGAAGAGAGTTTCTCGAAATTTCTGCCGTTGCGATGAGTACAGCCACGATGATCCCTGGCTCGCAGTCAGCATCTGGTGAAGAACCGCGGCCTGCAGTTACGGATGGTTTTTCACCGATCGCTTTGAAGGGGAATACGTCGTTCGAAGAACTTGCCAAGGCCGATGTGTCAGACACGATGCGCTGGGCTGCTCCCAAGGCGCTTCGTGGTTCGGTTGTGCTGTGGGGTATGCCTTTCCGGATTGATCGTCCTCTTCTGCTCAGGGACCGGCCTGTCCTGGAGCAGACCTCCGGGCTAAGGGCCGAGTGGTTGGTCTTCCACCACACAGCAGACGTCAAGCCCTTGCGAGCCGATGACAACGGATTCATCCGGCCCATGCAAGGCGAGGGCTATCTCGGCGAGCATATCGCCGACTACGTGATCATGTTTGCCGATGGAACAGAGGTGCGCGAAGCCATTCGGCGGCGTCACCAGATCGGAATGCTGCATGCGAGGTGGGGCGAGAATTGCTTTCAGGCAGTTGCACAGAATAAACCATTCCCGATTCGCCTAGTCTCTGAACAGCCTTCTATCCTCGCGAGTTTACCGGGCACTCCCCCTGGCAGCGTGGAGACCCGCGTCGATTTAACTGATCGAGAGGAGTGGCTCAATTGGCTTTGGGCCTGGCAAAACCCACATCCCGAAAAGGAGATCACGTCGCTGAGGTTCGAACCGATCTCTGGCATCATTGTCATCTCTGCGGTATCAGCCGGCAAAGCCAGCTCGCAGCCCTTGCGATGGGAAGGGCGTCGAAAAGCGATTTTGAAATTGCCTGAAGACCATAACCTTCAACTCGACGTGGACGGCAAAGGTCAATGGAAGCAGATTCAGATCGATATGGGACAGGTGATCTCCGTCGAGCCACGGACTGTCTATCCGAACGCCGATTGGGAACAAACCTACAACAACAAGATGCCCGAGGCCCGAGATCACGAACTACTGGTGGAGTACACGGCTCATGCCGATGCCAATTTCCATCTGTGGAATGGATCAAAGATTCCTGTCTCCGAGCTGGACGAGCGTCTTGTCTCAGGACCGTTAACGCGCGTGAGTCCGGCAACACGACCAGTCAAGATTCGCATTTTGGAAAAGCAGAGCGGCAAGCCTGTGCCGGTCAAGTTGCACGTTCACGGAGACAGCAGCGAATATCTCGCCCCTGTGGATCACCATCGCACCGCAAATAACCGGTGGTTCCAAGATTATGCGCCGGAGTTTCGGACCAGTGTATGGTACGAGACGCAGTCCGGCACCTTGGTGAGCAGTGATGACCACCGCTGCGCCTATATAGATGGCGAAACGATCATCGATCTACCAATTGGCACTGTATACATCGAGATCAGCAAGGGCTTCGAAATCAAACCGGTTCGCAGGAGATTCCCCGTAACGTCCGCAACAGAACAGATCGAAATCGACATTGAGCGAGTTCTTCCCTGGCGGGATCGTGGATGGGTGACAGCTGACACCCATGTGCATTTTCTTTCCCCGCCCACTGCCCGCCTGGAAGGCTCTGCCGAAGGCGTCAACATTGTTAATCTCCTGGCAAGCCAGTGGGGAGAGCTAATGACGAATGTGGGCGATTTCGATGGCGCGACGACGTTCGGATCTAAGGAGTCTGGAGGTGACGGGGAATGGATGGTGCGGGTGGGCACAGAAAACCGGCATCATGTCCTCGGGCACATCTCTCTGCTCGGCTACAAAGGACCGATCATTGCACCCATGTGTTCCGGCGGCCCTGGTGAGTCCGCGCTAGGAGATCCTGTTGGGGTGCTTTTGACGGAATGGGCCGAGCAGTGTAGGCAGCAAAATGGAATTGTCATACTGCCGCACTTTCCCAATCCACGATGCGAACAATCCGCGGTTCTAGTAGACGAAAAGGCAGATGGCATCGAAATGACTTCAGGGCAATCCTTGTACTCCGGTATCGACCCCTACTCGCTCTCCGACTGGTATCGCTATCTGAATCTCGGTTACTTCACCGCAGCTGTTGGCGGGACTGACAAAATGGCGGCTGAAACTGCAGTTGGGACAGTGAGAACCTACGCGAGAATTCCTGCCGAGAGTGAATTTACCTACGAATCGTGGAAAGCTGCGATACGTGGCGGTGAAACCTTTGTGACGTATGGTCCGCTGATGAACTTCGCTGTCGAAGGAAAGCCAGCCGGAAGCAGGATCTCAATGAAGGCCAGCGGTGGAACGGTTGACGTGACGTGGCAGGTGGCAAGCGTGACCGTACCGATGAGTAGAGTGGATCTCATCGTCAATGGTGAAGTTCGCGAGAGCCGCATCGTGCAGCCGGAACAGGACGTCGGCCACTGGAAGGTTCGTATTGAAAGGAGTTCCTGGGTGGCGCTCCTCGTACGAGGTCATCATCCTGACAAACCGGAGATCATCGCAGCACATTCCTCACCGGTCATGATCCCAGTGGAAGGCACGGAGTTCTTTGCAGCAGCGGATGCGTGCACCATTCTTGATCAGATTGAAGGTGCGCTTGCCTATCTCGATACAATCGGCACCCGAGCCGAGGATCAAGCCTATAAGAGAATGAGGATGAAACTGATGTCAACCTATCGAAAACTTCACAACCAACTACATCAAAACGGTCACTACCACGAGCACAGTAATGGGACTGTTCACCAGTAGCGCCGTTTTTGTGACGATGTGCACAGTGCTTGATAGAGTTGCCTCTCGTGTGCAACCAATTCGAGTTTCTCGCCGAGAGTGCTAAACGCCTGGTCGAAGAAGCAGTCGGGAAAATCCGGGAGGCATTCGCATGTTAAGGTCGCGTTCCAGAGGTTGTCTTATGGTGGGGGCCCTGTTTCTCGCTTCCGGAATCCAAGCCGGCATGACCGCGCAAACGGATAAGGAAGTGAAAGGCAATGCACCTGTGGCGGGCGGCAAGATATTTGTGTTCCACAACTCCATCCGTGACCTTAAAGAGTTCCGTGCCTATGCGCAAATTGCGGCACGCTTGAAGCGTTACGGGAACGTCCGTGTGGACTTGGGTGTTCTCGCAGAGAAGAACCCTGTGCACACGGTGCGCGGGCGGAGTCCTTGGCATGAATACGGCTCTTTTATGGCGACGGAGTGGGCTTTCTTTCCGCCGGCCAAGCTCGTCCCCTATTTGCCGGCGGAGTGGGTTGCCAAAAATCGCGAACTCCTCCAGGGGAAAGTCGCCATCCTCAAGGAGCTCAACCTGGACGCGGTCTTTTCCAGCACCAACACCCAGATGCTGCCGGAAGGTCTTTTCCGGCAATATCCAGCCCTCCGCGGCCCTAGGGTAGACCATCTCTTGCGTAGCAATCAGGCGGCATTTTCCTGGTGCGTAGACCGTCTGGAAACCCTGGATATGATCGAGCAGATGACGGCCGACCTGAAGCGGGTGGCGCCAATGGTACGAGCGATCGAAGCCTGGAACAATGACTCTGGTTCGGGAATTTGCTGGCTGAAAGCGCTGTATCCGGGAACCAATGGTCCGGCGTTCTGTCGCAGGAGGGATGCAGGCGAGCGCGTTCGAGGACTGCTAGAGGCCATGGACCGTGGTGCCAGGAAAGGTGGGGGACCAATTCAGATTGTCCAGGGCGGCAACTTTGCTGACGAAGACCTGGCGCGCATCCAGCGGCTCCTGCCTGCTTATGCCAAGCTTCGGCCAGCCGGCGCTGATTCGCTACCCGACCGCATCGTCGTGAAATCCATGATCAGTGAAGCCTACCCGGTGCGGGGAATCATCGATGTCGCTACGCTCCTTGAAACCCTCGAACAGATTACCGACCCCGCCGTCCATGAGGTCGACATAGACACATGCCAGTCCTGGTATTTCCGCGCGGACGATCAGATTTCCGTTGTGGAACGATTGGTGGATTTGATTGAGGATTCTCTCCGCTCGTCGGCGAAAGGGGCTTTCGCTCGAACTTTGAAGGAACATGAGCTCGCGGTTCGATGGGGTGGGGGCCGGAACGCCGACGGCGTGATGGAAGCGTTCAACCTGGTGCAGCAATCCTTCCGAATCTTTTCCGACTGGCACAAAGACGTTGTACTCCCGCCCGGCGCTGCCTATACCGCCACCGACCGCCTTCTTACTCGGCCGCTGTTGGTAAAGTCCGAGCTGCTTACACCGGAAGAAGAGGCTTATTTTCTTCCCTATATTTTCAGCACTGATGAGCAGGATGCCCGTCTGGACTACAACACCCTGCATGGTGATAGGCGGGTGGGCCCTGGCGAGTATGATTCATTTACGTATAACACCATACACGGCTCGGCGATGGAGGCGGCCAAGCGTTTTGAGGACGCAGCCCGAGGGGGAGCGCCCGAAGCCGCGTGGTTTCGCCAGTTGGCGCATTCCCTCCGCTTGTGGGCGACTACGGTTCGCAGCAGCAACAATTTCTACTTTGCACAGGTGATTCGCGACCGACACAGCGCCGAGCTCGCCGCAGCCCCACGAATACTTCTGACTCGCACAGCAATAGCTGACCCCGACCTATTGTTTTGGAACGAGATTCAGAGAGACGAGATGGATAACACATACGAATTGATCAATCTGCTCTCTAGCGGAGGCGGCCTAGACCTGTTAGCGAAGGCCAGCGATCCAAAGGACGAGGACATGTTTCTCTACGGCCCGAATTTGGTCAACGAATTGAAGAAGAAAGTCACCCTGATGCGCGATCACTGGTTGGACGGCCAACGTTATCTGACGCCACCTGGGAAGTAGAGCCAGAGCGAGCTCGGAGCACCGCTGGGTTGCGCATGCAATTCCCCACTTATCTGCGCAGATCGAGTTCCGGGGCTATCAGGTTCAACCGACGAACCAGTGAGCTGAGCCTTTTTTGGAATCCGGCAAGAGCTTCTCAGACAAGACGGTCTGGGTTTGTTTTTGAACGGGCATTGAGTACGCGATTTGGCAGGTCCGGATTCGAAACGAACAACTATCCAAGGGCCACCATTTTTGTGCTGCCGGAACTCACAGCGCCTTCCGGAAACTAATTCCCGGTTCTTTGGGTCAAAGCGCCTATTCTCTAGCGCTGAGAATGAGCCGCTATGCGATCCTCCATCGAAGGCAATAAGGTCATCGTGAGTTGCAACGCCGTGCCAAGACCGACCGCTATGCGCCATGACCGGGCCGACAGTTCCGATGGGGACCTTAAGGATGATTCCAGGCTGCCGGCTGGTCCCTTTCGAAACGGATTACTGGCCGGACATCACGGTGGGCCGGCAATAGTCAGGTTCGCATGGAATTTGGTAGTGAACCCTTGCAAATCGGTTCCCGAGAAGGGTCTCCCGGACGAAGGCTCAATCCCGTTGTGCCCAGGACAGCAGGGCGTGCCATTGCACCAGGAATGGTTGCCGCCGAAGTCATCTGCACAAATTAGCGTCACGAAAGCTGTTGGCTCGTAACCTTCCTCGATCCATGTCGTGCGTGTCCAGCGCACTAGAAGCAATTGTCAATCACAATTATTCAGAATATTTCTTGGCTGAAAAATATCAAACCTATCTATAATTTGATTGATGACATAAACTGCTCATGCGAATAATTGCACCGATTGGGTGAGAGAAGCCCTCGGACTGCGAAGAGCGGAGCGGAAATGCTCGGGCTAAAAAGGGGAAAACCGTGGAACGAAGAACATTGCTTCAACGATTGGCAAGCTTCGGGCTCTTTAGTGGAGTATCTCCGAGCAGCCTTCCTAAGTTGTATGCCAAGGAGTCGCCTGAATCGACGGGTTCACGCTTAACCTCGGTAAGCGAAGGTTGCACGGCAGATTGTCATTCTCAACTGAGCAGTCGAATTTCTGCGTTGGAGGCAGAGGGGGGTGGCACCTTAGAGCTGAACGACGGCATCTATAAACTGTCTAAGCCGTTGCGCCTGCCCATATCGGTCAGCCTCACGATGACTCCCAATGCGGTGTTACGGGCGGTCCCTGGGTTTGCGGGAGATGCGGTTCTGATAAAAGGTGGGGGGGCGAAATCACGATTCACAGACACGAGCGGCTGGATTCGCGGCGGGGTGATCGACGGAGGTCTCCAACCGCTGACGGGTATTAAGGTTGAGGACGTGCAGCGGCTAGAGATTGCAGACCTGGTCGTGTTAAATGCGACGCACAAGGGCATTCATCTGTTGCCCGGTGGATATGAGAAAAACGTGACTCGGGTTCGCTGCGATGTGAGCTTGGACGCACGCTATGCACCCGGCAGTGTCGGCATCCATTACGAGAACGGAGATAGCAAGGTAATCCTGGCCCATGTGATCGGATACGAAACCGGCGTGCGCAGCGATAAGGGCTCCAACTGGTTCACCCTGGTTCATGTGTGGAATCAGGATTCCACTCAGGGGCCGATGCTCTATTGCTTTTACTGTAATGGCGACAATAACACCTTCAACCAGTGTTACGCAGACTCGCCGACAATAGCCGGATTCTATGTGAACCAACCGAGCCAGTCGTTCGTGCAATGCAAGGTATATTACAGCCGCTGGGCGAAAGACAACGGCGGAGCCGGTTTCCTCATTACTCCGCAAGGGAAAAACGGAACTTACCTGGGCACTGTGATTTTCGCTGACGACGATCACCGCTTGGCAAAAGGGTTCGATGGCGAATTGGAAGGCTCCTGCATCTTGGGCACAACGACCCAAGGTGGGGTGATCGGTGGCTTGGAAAACCGAATCCCATCGGGCAGTTCCACCGTTCCTCCACTCCAGGTTGCAAACAGCGGGTTCTGCCTGACGCGAATGACAGACCCCCCAACTGCGAGCGACGGAAAAATTGGCGAACTCCGGTGGGTTGATGAAGGCGAAGTTTCAGCATTGTGGGTGAAGGCCGCGAGTGGGTGGAAGAAATCTCCGCTGCTCTGATTTCAGCCATCCAATATTCCGTTCCAGCCCATGCGATCGTCACTCCGGAAAGAATGCTTGCCTTTCTCTACAGGCCGCGACAACGCTGGAACAACCAGGCCCCACTTCACTTTGTCCGCTCGAAGAACGGATAGTCTGGGTAACCGCGTTCGTCACCTCCATAGAAGGTATTTCGGTCGAATTCACGGTGACCCCACAGGCGATCGAGCGCCTGAAGGCACAGCTTCGCAGTGCAGTTTTCAATGGCGAATGACAAAGCTGCGCTGCTTTGATCCGGCATCGGCGCGGAACCTTACCGGCGAAAATGTCCCGCGTTTTCCCCGATCGAGGTCATTGAACATGAGGAATCGGAGCTGATCGGAGAGTCGCTTCCGGCGCGGGCCTGCCGAGACGGCAGCCCAAAACAGAATGGCACAATTGAGCGCCTCGAAAGGTGAAGTAAGGGCGCTGCCGTAAGAGCCCCTGCGAAGGGCGGGCCAGTTCCCTCGCCGACACCGGTCAAAGAAGAGTCGATGCTTGGAGCTTAAAACTTAGGAGTGAACCCCGAGTGGCCGGCATTGCGAAAAAAAGCGGGGAGGTTTGACCGCGGACGGCTGCCCCTCCCCTTCCCAGGAGTCCAAGAGCCAGGAGGCTGAGTCCTAGACCCTGCAGAACACGCGATCTTAAATCGATTCCTGAGCGAAGGTAACAGGGCCTCCTCTCGTGATGGCGCGCAACATTTCGATGATTCGCTGCATCGCATTGTGAAATCCATTTTCGGGCTCAGTTCTGCATTCTTGGCGACCGAGAAGCGCGCCGTGTACCCGGATGGTTCGACTGCTGTCTTTGCTCCGCCGATGTCGACCGATCCAATTGTGATCATGCGGCAGCCTTTTTAAGTTCTGCCAGGATGAGCCCACTGCAAAGAGGGCGGCAACGAATCACTCGACACTGGTTTGCTTGCCAATCGTTCTTCCAAGAGTTCTTCTCATGCTTGGCCCGTCGCTAGAGACATCGAACGGGAAATTCAATCTTGTATTCTTAAACCGATTCTTGTCGCGAGAAGCAGGATTGTAAAGAGTAGAGGATGGCGCCAAAGGAAAATCGTCCTATCCGTCGAACAGAACGACTGGACAGTCAGCGGCGGTCAGCGTTGCCTTCTCACTTTGAGGTATCTTCGCAAGATCGTTTCAGATTTTGCCAAGAACGCGTAAACAAATCAGGCATCAATCGTCCGATACGTTCCATGTGTCCGAGCGACAGGAAATCGGCGGCCACCTGATCCTACTGGGGCTGAACGAGGGTGGGCGCCCCAGGGCCGAGTATTCCTATCCAGTTTTGTCGTGGGCAGACTATCGGGGGATCCTTGTCGTCTCCGGTGACCGGAATTACGCCAAGTACCGCCCCCGATTACGCAGCCTGCATGGGGATGACTTCGCTGAAGGGCGCCTGGCGGCCTCCGGTCGAAGCCCATAAGACGGGATAAGACGGCGCGGAGGGTGGGAAGGAACCATAGAGATCGGTCAGAAGGACCATCGTCTGCGGCCGGAGACCGCGTTCATCGAGCCACTCAAAGCAGGGCGCAAACGCCGTGCCTCCTCCGCCGATCGGATTGAGCGCAATGCGCTGGCCGGCCTCGTAGGTCTCTACCTTGTGAACCACAGCGTCAAAGTAGAGCACATAGACGCGCTCCGGCCTCTGCCCTTCAAGGATTGAACGAGCTTCAGCCTCGAAAAGGCGTAACTGGTGCGCGCTGATGGAGCCGGAGCAATCGACAGCGATGGCAACCTCACCCACACTGTCGCGGACTATTCCGGGAAGATAAAGGCCTGTCCAGAGATGGCGCCGGTTGGGCCGCATCCAACTGTAGTCAGCCGCGATTGTTTCTGACCAGAGTCGGCGCAGGAGTTCTCGCCAATTGATGGCCGCGTCGGCGACTCCCTCCATCGTCCGATCAAGTCCCGTGGACAAGGGAGCAGCAGATGTGGGGTCTGAGAGATCCGCTTGCACTGCCACCGCTTTCCCTCGGCCAGCCAAGATATCCCCGACGACTCTTCTGCCCCAATCTTGTTACGAAAATAATTCACTGCCACTTTTGCGCCGCGCCCCGCTAGATCGCGCGCGATTGCGACTCCAATACCCTTGGATGCCCCAGTAACCAATGCAACTTGACAGTCAAGCGCGCTCATACCGTGCCTTCCAGATTCGAGTTCGTTGTTGTTTCTCAGGTTCGGCTTATCAAAGTCTTCTGTCTCGATCTCACGCGCGTTCTGCTACCGGATGAGCGGTACGCTCAGCGGTCCTGAACCATTCGCCAAGAAAGCCTTGGTATTGGGCGGCGTCGAATTCAATAACTCGTGTGAAGCGCATGCCCTTTGCCTTAACAAAGGGTTCGTCCGCCAGATACGCAGTAAGGGCGTCTGCTGACTCCGCGCGTGCAACCAGGAATCCGCCGTGTGGAGGAACTTGAGGGCCGGAGAAGAGAAAAGACACCCTCTTTGTATCCCTTGTCCAGAAATGCATGATGTTCGTCTACGAGGTTCGCGATCTCAGCAAAAGGCACGAGATGCTGTCCTTCCATCAGAAAATGCTTCATTCGCCTTGTCTCCTTCCAGAGTCGCTTTGACCATCTGACGACTTTTGGTAGGCCATGCGACAGTTGTACTCTTGATGTTACGAACCGGTCGGTCACATGTCACTAGAAGGTATTCCGGTCGTATGGGTTCAGCGGCGCACCGACTTCAAAGCGATTTGGCAAGTCCGGATTCGAGACGAACAAGCGCCCGAAGGCTACTAGGTCGGCGCTGCCCGAGCGCACTGCGGCTTCTGCCGATGTCAGATTGTGACCACCTGCAGATATCAAGAGCGTGGGCGGGTGAATGAATTCCCGAAAGCGGGCAGAAGCCAACCGAACGTCCGGATTCTCGATGTCCTGGCTATCGTCAACGCGAGGCTCGACAAGGTGAATTTACGCCAAACGCAGCGAGGCAAGCTGCCCAAGCACGTACGACCACGTCGCACCCATCTCTTCGGGCATTCCTCGGCACTCAGACATTTCCTCCGGCTGCAATCGTGGCAGATCAGGCTTAAACCGGATCAGCGAGTCGCTCTTGTTTCGGCTAAGCAACATCGATCGAAATCCCTTGTGCGCTACGCAACCGCTTTCAGGTTGAAGCACCAGCTTCCAAGGTCCCTATCCCACAGTTCCTTAGCTCAAGCGCCGAAAAGTAAATACCCGAGAGCTTGCCTCCGCGGCCTCGAGCTACTCAGACACTTTTCCGCCCTATATGCATTCGTCCACTGTGAACATGGACGTGGTGCTCTTGTCTGTTGTGCGCTCGCAATTGGGATCCACAGAGTACAGGCGCACAGGCTCGTGATAGCTGCGCGGATTTGCGAGCATGAATGATCCACCGCGGAACGGGGTTCTGGGCTTCGGGAGCAGAATCCGCTAACGCCGCCTTCGTGCCCGTGCTCGGCTTCTGGAGGACAGGCCCATGAGGAAGCGGGTACCCGAAGGCCTCTCCGCGACGGAACGCGAGATCATTCAGGAAATCCGTGCTCTGAGGAACTCGGCCCAAAGCGTTTGGCCCGCGGACTTTCTTCACGACCCCGCCCAACTTGTGCATCACTTCATTCGCGCTTCTCACGGTAATGTGCAGTTAAGAATCCGACCAATCGCCAGAGAGCTTGGGGTAGAAATGCGAACTCTCGAACGCAGCTTTACAGGCCGCTTCGGAATGACTATGGCGCAATGCCAGCGAAGCGCACGTTTTGAATTCTCATGCTGGATGTTGACCCTCTCGCCCCCAACCAAGATCACCGTGATTGCGTCGTTGCTCGGTTACAGACAGGTGCAGGATTTCAATCGTTTTTTTAGAAAGCAGGCTGGCATGACTCCCTTCGAGTGGCGCTCGGAAAAAGAAAAGAAGGCAGCGAGCGATCAGCAATGACTCTCACCTCCCCGCATTGTCCGTCACAGCCCTTCACTACGCCATCTCAGTTTGTCGCGATATGCGAATTGCTTCCGGTTGCTTCTCGCAATGCTCAGTGTCAGACTCTCGCAACAGTCGTGAAGCAAACGGCAGCAGCCCTCACGGACGTTGCTGGCAGAGAGCCTGATCTCTTTAGGGGGACAGGTCACGGGGCGGAGCAATGGCACAGGATGAATTACACATTCGGTCGGTCGTCGATCACGATGGAGCCATCATTCTCAATATCGAGAGCGATATCTTCTATAGCTCAAATAGCACCGGCGCTTACATTTGGTCGCACCTTATTCGAGGAGAGGGCGTTGAGCAGATTGCGAGGGCTCTCGCAGATGAAACCGGAGCCGATTTCGCGGTCGTACTTTCCGATGTGCAAGCGTTCGTGGCAGATCTCAAAGAGAAGCATCTCTTACGCGTTGAGGACCGTCCTTCTGGTCCAGGCCGGGGAGAGCGCTTATGACATCTGCCCGGAATTCGCGGTTGCTGAATTTTCGTCTCGTTCTGATTGACGGCTCGTTAATGCGACTGCTCACTCTTCGGAACCCTGATGGAGTTTCCCTTCCACACGAATCAATTCGGATTGGCAGGCGATTCGCGCATGCACTTACCGATGCCATCCGACGAAGATTTGATCTCCACACGATGCAGTTGACGGTTCTTCCGGAATCGGCTTCGGCTACAAGATGTGCGGTTCACGAAATTCTCCATGCGCAGCCTCAGTCTCGCGCGACGCTATCTTTCGAAAAGCTGGAGAATATTCCCACATCGGAGATCACCGAGGAAGAACGGGAGGCGGTCGAGCGAATCATGAAGGGGCAAGAAACGACATTCGGTCGATTCGGGCGCTTTGGATGGATCGACGATTTTATGGCCAGGATTGGTCTCGACATTGATCGAAACTCGATCCGGCACTTGAACCAGGGATTCGACTTTTGCCTCATGACTTTTCGAGATATTCGAGGAGCGTCTTTCTGGTTCAAAGCCGTGGGCGAGCCCAATCTCCGTGAGTACGCAATAACTCATCTACTTGTACGCCGGTTCCCCGCTTTTCTTCCCCGAATTGTCACCTCGGTTCCTGAGTGGAGCGGCTGGGTAGCTGAACATGTCGAGGGAATGCCGCTCGATATGTTCCTTAGCTTGAACGGATGGACAAGGGTCCTGAAATCGTTGACTGCCCTGCAGGAAGAAGCGGCAATGAGCATTTCCATGATCCGGGAAGCCGGGGCAACCGATTGCGGCTGCGCGCACCTCAAAGCCGCGTTGGATCCATTTATTGAGCAGATGCAGCGCGCCATGCATGCGCAGACTTCGACGGCTGTCGCACAGCTTTCTGACGATGAACTGGATCAGATGCGCGCACAATTGGTTGCTGCGATCACGATCCTCGAGGATTCGGGAATTCCGAATTCCCTGCTGCACCGGGACATTGGCCATGGAAATGTCATCGTTTCCCCGACAGGAGCGAAATTTTTGGACTGGGCGGAAGCCGGCATCGGTCATCCATTTCTCTCCGCCGAACATCTGCTGGCAAGCCATGAGTGCATTCACCCCATGGGTGGAAGTGAGCGTCAGGTGCTGCGGGACTTCTACGCCCGCCTCTGGAATGTTCATGCGAGTACCAGGCAAATTGAACTCGCTACAAAGTCAAGTCCAGCAGTAGCTGCGTTGGCATACGGGATTGACACCTGGGAATCAAGTGCCACCAGGTCCTGCCCTGAACACGTCTGGCCTTTCTTAAGGTCCATCGTGCGGCGTACAAAGCGGGAACTCGAAGCAGTATCTGGGAGCCTTGCATGAAACGAGAGTTCTTGCCGCCATCTCCGCAGGCCAAGCCCATTGTCGAGCGTATCCACGGCATTGAGATCGAGGACCGATTTCGCTGGCTTGAGGATCAGAACTCCTCATCAACTCGGGAATTCATCCGGACCGAACAAAGATTCTTTGAAACCTATCTTGAGCTTCATCAAGCCTTGCGCTCGAACGTCGAATCGCGGGTTCGACAGTTGCTTCGCACCGAGTCCAGGGAATTACCGGTCCCGGATCGTCGAGGCGGGCTCATTTACGGGAAGCGGCACGCGAATGAAGAACAAGCATCCCTCTATCACCGCGATAGCTCAGGAGCCGAGCGGCTAATTCTCTCGTCTGATGCGCATTCCTCGTTATCTGTCCTGCGAGTATCAGCTGACGGACGGTTCCTCGCCTATGCTCTTCGCACGGAAGGAGCGGACCGTCAAGAAGTCGCGTTCTACGATCTCTTACGACACCATGCTTTCAAGGACAGGCTTGCCAGAGGTCTTTTCCGGGGACTTGTGTTTGACCAGACCGGTAAGGGAGCTTTCTACGTCCAGGAGGAGGGCGAAATCGCAGGCCTGTCACAACGCTCAGTGCGTTATCACGTTTTCGGGAACGATCAGAATAGAGATGAGGAGGTCTTTGCATGCGGTTCTGATCCATCGATCCGGCTTCGTCTAATCGAATCTGAGGACAGCTCAGGGCTGGGCTACACGATATTTTCCCTCTCCCACGGGTCGTCATCGCGCTTCCTGATTCATCGTTTTCCCCTGTCCGAACCGCCCGAAGAGATTGCAGTTCCAGTTGGTATTGAGTTATCGCCAAGGTTTGGCCGCTTTGGAATGATTGCGTCCACGACATGGCGCGCTCCGCTTGGGCGAATCGTGTTCATCCCGCACTCAAGCGGACCCGAGGAGTGGATCGAGCTCATTCCTGAGTCAGGGTGTCGGCTTCATGCTTTCGACCTGCTCGAAAGAAACGTTGTTGTGCATTACTCGGATGGTCCGCGGATGAGGACGTCCGTCTACAGCCGCGAAGGGGCATTCGTGCGCGAGATAACTTACCCCGAAGGTGGAACAGTGACCCTGGGCCGGGTCGATTCCCGCCGCAATGAGCTCTTTTTTACCAACAGTGATGTCGTTGCCGGCAGCGTGATCTACGCAATCGATCTCAACTCCGGCAAGACCTCGGAATGGTGGAAGACTGTTGCTCTCCCATGGAACGTCGCACCCACGGTTGAGCGTCATTACTTCCCGACGCTGGATGGAACTCGAATCCCTCTTACGATCGTACGTCCAGCAGCAGCGAAAATGGCGAGGCCGACCGTGCTCACTGTCTATGGCAGCCGAGGCTCGTTTGACCCTCCCAAATTCAGCGCCGTTCTCACCGTTCTGGTCGAAGCAGGATTCAACTATGCGACCGCGCATATCGGCATGGTGGAGGAATTCTCGAATCGAAGGGAACGCCAGCAGTCCAGTGTTGACGCTGTAGTCGCGGCCGCCCAGTGGCTGATTGAGAATGAGTACACGACCCCGGATCACCTGGCTCTGGCCGGCCAGAGTCATGGCGCTCTGATCACCCTTTGCACGATGATCGAAAGACCTGACCTTTTTCGAGCCATCGTAGCTCTCGGCCCGATTGCGGATCTTGCGCGCTTCCATCTCTTTGGTGTCGGGCGTTGGTTCATGCAGGAGCTCGGTTCCCCCGAGGATCCGGAGGACTTCAGCGCATTGTTGGCGCTCTCTCCCTATCACAGAATCAGACGCAGAATGGAGTACCCTGCGACACTGATCATCTCGGGTGACCTCGACAAACGGTGTGACGCCATGCACGCACGCAAGATGATTGCCGCCCTGCGTGAATCGAATTCACTCCGTCCGATCGTTCTCGACTATTCCGAGCATCGTGGCCATAAACCAGGGTTGCCGATCAAGAGCCGCATTAGATCCCTGACCGACCGACTGACGTTCCTGGTCGCGGAACTCACCGATGGATTGAATGGAGCTGACGTATGCAACGTCCATTCTTGATCGTCGAAGCTTACGCACGATTGCTCTGGTACGACGTTTTCATGTCCAGACATGACCTTGCCGCACTCTGTCATAAGATCAAGCGAATTCCTTTGCGATCACGAGTGAAGAGCCGGTTTTGCACGACAGACATTGATTCTGCCCTCAGTACTGCCTGTGCGTTTTACCCGAGACAGGTTCTCTGCCTTCAGCATTCCGCGGTCCTCGTTCAGATGCTTCGAGCTCGTGGAAGCGCCGCCAAGCTGGTGATAGGAACGCAAACGCTTCCCTTCAAAGCCCATGCCTGGGTTGAAATGAACGGAGAGATTCTCAATGACCGGTTGGCCTCTCGCGAGACGTTTCAAATCCTTGAGGTGCTCTGATGAGCGCGATTGCGGGCATCTTTCGGTTTAACCGGCTGGATCGTATCAGCCCGGCCGAGTTAGCCGAGCTTGCGCGAGGGTTGGAGCGGCTCGGCCCGGACGGCGGTGGAGAGATGATCGAATGTGAGGTCGGTATTGCTTTTCGCGCCTTTCACACGACGCCCCAATCACATCTTGAGAGTCAACCGCTGTCACGGGAAGATTTGCTGTTCGCCTTCGATGGCCGACTCGACAATCGTAAAGAGCTCTGCGCGATTCTGAACGCATACCCCGAGGAAACCACAACAGACGCCGACCTCGCCTTCTTCGCGTACAAGCGGTGGGGATCGGCTTGTTTCTCCGAGTTGGAAGGTGACTGGGCGGTCTCGCTCTGGGATCGGGCAAGGAAGCAACTGGTTCTGGCTCGGGATGTATTCGGGGTCCGTCGGCTGTTTTATCGGAGAGATGATCGGGGAATTACATGGTCGACCGCTCTTGAGCCCCTGGTTCAAACGCACCCCGGATCGCTTCATCTCGATCTTGAATACATCTCCGGGTACCTGTATCCGCGCCCCCCGATCGAAGCCACTCCGTACCAGGAGATCCGTGCTTGTCCGCCATCCTCCGTAATGCGTTTCGACAGTCGTGGTCTCGTGGAAACCATTCCCTACTGGAATCTCAACCCACACTCCAAAATCTGGTACAAATCTGACCAAGATTATGAACGGCATTTCCGGGAACTCTTTCAGCAAGCGGTCGGCGGCAGATTGCGATCGGACCGGCCGATCCTGGCTGAACTAAGCGGGGGTGTTGATTCGAGTTCGATCGTCTGCATGGCCGATTTCGTCAGCGCAGGGCAGCCAAGCGTTCCGGTTGAAACCCTTTCCTACTTTGACCCCGATGAGCCGAATGGAGATGAAAGGCCATATATCGCAGAGATCGAACAATATCGTAACCGGCCCGGACATCACATTTCGATGGCGGAATTTGTTCAAGAGTCGCATCCGGACCGCTTCGCGCCACTTCCGGAAGATCATCTGTCGACCGTGCCGGGCTTCTTTTCAAGTTCGCTTCGTTGGGACACCAAAATCTCTGAGGTCCAGAGAGGGACGAACGCCCGGATCATCCTGTCAGGACTCGGCGGAGACGAATTGCTTGGTGGTGTCCAGTATGAAGCGCCGGAACTCGCTGAATGTCTCTGCCATCAAGGATTGACTGCGTTTTTCAAGTCTCTGTTCCGATGGAGCGTTGCACGCAACAAGACAGCCTTCCGATTAGTGCGGGAGACTGTTCAACTTCTCCGCGCATGCAGCGATCAAGAACTTCTGGGCGCCTACGAGGGAGGCACGCTGCCTTGGACGCTTATCAACCCCCCGCACCCTGGAATAACTTTGCGGTCTTTTGCTTCATGGAAAGAACTTGCCCCATGGGGTCTGTGCGCAGAACGAATTCGGTTTGCATTGGCCCAGCAGCTTTCGAACACGGAATCGCCTTTGATAGGTGCGCACGAGAAACGCTATCCCTATCTGGACCGGTCGTTATTCGTGTTTCTCGCGTCGATTCCTCGAACCCAACTCCTTCAGCCTGGCAAAAGGCGGTGGCTGATGCGCCGCGCCCTGCGTGGATTGGTACCGGACCCCGTATTGTTCCGGCGGACAAAATGGTTTGGCTATCGCCGCCCTCTGGTTGCTTTGCGCCAAGAACAGACAGCAATAGAACGAATCTTCAGTGAACCCTGGCTGTCCGACGGAGTGATCCTGGACGCGTCACTCCTCAAGAGAAGTTTCGAACTCGCCCTCCAAGGCTCCACCGACGACGCGATGGCTTTGATCTCAGCGCTGGCAATCGAGCAGTGGCTCCGATCGCTCGTCCGTCACGTCCAAATTGCGATGCCCATGACGAACTTCAAGAGCGAATCCGATCTCAAAAGTTCCACTCTGGTCCAGACGGAAACAACTCTAGCGGAAAGGAGGTGAGAGCCATGCAATATACGCGACCGACACTTGTAAGCCTCGGGAAGGCGTCGACGGCGATTCAGGGTTTTGGAAACAAAAACCCGTACCGCGCGCCGGATGCCGACATCCAGTCGCATTACCTGAGCACTGGAAGCTCGTACGACCTTGACGAATAACGCTCCAACCACCGCGGTGGATCTGGTTCTCCGGAAGCCAGCTCCATCGCGCAGCCTCTAAAATGCCTCAAGCTCTCCTAGTTTTAGATGAATACTGAGGTGCAGGAAACGAGACGTTGGATGTTTCTAGTCTCCTGGCTATTAGATGCAGGTTCGATCTAGAAGCATCCTGGTTATCGCCGCAGCAATTCGCATCTATTGTCCGATCTTCAATTCGGTTTCTGATGGTCTGTTTGTTGTTGAACACGTAACCTCTCCCATCGGGCATACTGTTGTGCCTTTGAGGGATCCGGATCTTCATATCCCTGCAACCAAAATCGAAACCAATCGACATTGCCATCCTGGGCAACCAGTCGAAGATCTGGATCCGAGAAGACGTGTTCATGGGTGTTCAGCACAACGAAATCGACCGGCTTGTGAATTCTTTCAAGCACAGCATATGGTTCCCACATCTCGAGAATGCCACTGTCAGCTCTCGCAACAATTCGAAGAGGCGCAGTGACCCTGTCCATGTTGAAGTCCGGAGAGTCCTGCAGCCAATGACGCAGGCCTTCTCCAATCGGCATCGCTCCAATTAATGCCTCAGCATCGCTTACGAACAAGTGGTCTGGTCCTACATCACAGAGATAATTGAAATACCCAACTGTAATCCCGTCGGTGATTGAGGCGGCAGCAACCTGCAGTTTGCCGGAAGTAAGTGCTTCAAGCACATAGAAAACCGTCCGGCTGAAGCCGATCAGGCCTACTCGCGCAGGATCTACCATCCCGACACTCGAAAGCGCATCGATAGCCGCCTTATACTCATCGACATTACACATTCCCTCGTTCGGAATGCTTCGTCCCGGGCAGTCGCGCACATGGAGTACCATGATGCCTGCCGAGGCCAATTCGCGTGCGGCAAAGGCGCTCGGGAATCCTCCGCTTGGCCGAAAGCGATCTTCGCTGAATCCGTGATTCTCGATTACGAGTGGGTATCTGATTCCCTGGTGGAAGTCAGCCGGTATGTAGAGGATCCCTTGCCACGATCGACCGCTGGCATCCGACCATCGATAGAGCTCCGCTTTAGACAGTTCAATTGTCTTCAGCTGGGGATTGGGATCCAGAACTGTCCTTCTCAGACCTGTGGTGGGATCGGATGCAAGCAAAACAGGAGGATCATCATATGTCTCGACGATTTGGAGATCGACCTTGCTCTTCTCTGCTTCCGTATCCATAGGCTCTTCGTTCCAGGCTCCAGTCGACGATCGGACGATCAGTTTCTTTGGATGATCTTCTGCTTGGTGGACTGATCCTGTCAGAATGACGTGATCGTTTCTCCCCGGCACGAAGGAAACTTCGGAGAAAGCATCGTACCCAGATTCAAATCCCTCAGCAAGGTTTCTGCGCAGGTTGCGCACGCACTCAGAATCACGGGAATGAACCTGCACAACGAGCACACAAGGGACTGGCTGACGTTCCCCTTTCACGAAAGTACCTGGAAGGAGAATGCGTGACCCGTCAGTGGACCATGCGGGCCGAGCACTTCCCTCCTCCCACCATCCAGTTCGCTCCGCCGCTGGAGCATCTGTCAGCGAACTGATTTCACCATTCGAAAGATCGATCCGAACATAATCACCGACGTACCATCCAAAGGGGGCCTCCAGATCCTGATGACCTGCTCTGAGTCTGCCACTCGCTCCTGGATAGGGAGGTGGATACAATTTTTCCCACTCTTCGGGCAAGTCTCCGAGCGGACGAATGGTTACTGCAAACCTTCCGTCTGGTGACAAGGAAAGCGAATCTATTCCGTCCTCAAAAAGAACGACGCGCTTTTTCGTATCCCTGTCGACTACGGCAAATCTCGCTTGTCCCTGGACAGTCCACAATTGGGCGCGCCGAACCGCGCTGGAGTGATCTGTCCGAAACAGCAGATCATTGAGTATTTGCCCGGTTCCAACCGAAGCCGGAGACCACCCGATGGCACGTACCTTCTGAGCTGTTCCGGGCGCGGCAACGCAATACACAAAATGTCTCTCGTCGCCGATATCGAATGAGAGCACGTTTTGGGAGGGAAGACTCAAGGCCTTCAATGTTCGGGTTTTCAGCTGAGCAAGGATGAGGCGACTTGTCCCTTTTGGCGCTTGCGCCAGAAATGCAAATCCGGCTTCCGTTCTTAGCCAGCGAATGTTGCTGATCACCGGGCCCGAAATTTCTGGGCTTGATAGGGACTGCTCTATCGTCCAAACAGGGTGCAATGGTTCAGAGTTCGCCGGAGAGTTCACGAACTTGCGGATTGATGCAATATCGTACAAACGAAGCTCATCGCGCACGGTATCGTCTTTGAGCACGCCATGGGTCGTGTGAACGAGCACCCTGTCTCCGCGCGGAGAGACGACGATCCCTCCTCGAACGCCGCTATACGCATCGCCGAACTGGGTGAATTCGATATCATCGCGGACCGTAAATGGCCGCTTCGAGGCAGTCTGGGCAAGATAACAAGGAACGAAAGGCACAAAAAAAGACAAAAACAGGATTGGGCACCGGAGTGTCACGCTCGGACTCCTCTATTTCCAGGAAAGTTGACCGCCGTAGTTCAAGCGATTGCTGGGCGAAAGCTCGATTCGCGAGCCCGCCTCAGAATGCGAGCCTCAACGTCAGCTGAAGAGAACGGGGGCCTCCCATCTGGTAGAGAGAATCCAGACTTCCGAGAGAATTGTTCAAGGTGGCGTAGGCGTAACCGAAAAGCCCCGGACCAAACGCTAGATTGTTGTAGATTGAACCGAAGTTGGGATGATTGAGGATATTGAATGCCTCTGCACGGAACTGGAGGCGCAAGGTGTCGCCCAGCGGAATCTCACGATGCACGGCTATATCCAATTGAGCTGCATCGAACGCCCGCGCATAGTTACGTGGCAGGTTTCCCTGGACGCCGTCTGTCGTGATTTGGAAGGCATTGAAGTTGAGGGCTCTACCTCCGGGGTAGCTGTCGCCGCGAAGATAAAGCGGCTGCCCGGAAACCAGGTTCGGCTGATATTGCAGATACACTCCGGTCGCTGGATCGAGTATTTGATTCCCGATAATATCCACCGGCGGAGCGCTTCGCACCTGAACACGGGCATCGATTCCCCACTTTTCTGCGAGGAATTTCGGCAGAGAACCTCGGCTCACAGGCGGGGTCCGATAGGTTACTGCCGCTTGGAGGTTATGCCGGATGTCAAAATCAGAGCTTGCACGGTAAAGGTAGTAGATTCCAAAATTGCTTGACGCGTCATCAATCGCGTGCGACCAGGTGTAGGAGACCAAGGCCTGAAGCCCAGGAAAGATGCTCCCCTGATACTGCATCTGGAACGCGTTGTAGCTTGAAAAGGCTCGTCCCTGGGTCAACGAGAGGTCGGTTCCCGGAGCAAAGTTCGGATTCCCGATCTGGCCCGGATAGGTCAGGAACGTCGTCAGAAGGCGACGTGCCCCTGAGTTCACATAACTCAGCGTTATCGTGTCGCGCTTGGTGAGGGCCTGCTCTACGGCGGCCGAATACTGCAAGGAATAAGGGAGTTTCAAATTCGGATCAAATCCGAACACGGTGTTGTTGTAGGGCGGCGAGATGCTTGGGGGCGCCAGTGTCAGTTGACTCGACGTGAGTGGGAAGCTCGCGTTTGCGATTCGTTGCGAGCTTGCGTATCCAATTCCCTGATATCCAGAGCTTCCCGTCTCGTTCCCAGTGTCATAGAAGATCCCAAAACCGCCGCGCAGCACGGTGTTGCGTGTCGTAGAAGGATGCAGCTGATATGCCAAACCGATACGTGGGCCCAGCCCCTGCAAGTCCGTCTTCCACAACGGTGTTCCCGCTGGCGCGAGTTGAAGGGTTGAAAGATCAGTCACCTGATTGACCGTATAGGGAACGGAACCATTGCCGTTCCCTGGAGCGGGATTCACGTCCCAGCGAAGTCCAGCAGAAAGAGTGAGCCGTTCGGTCGCCTTCCATTCATCCTGAACAAAGCACGAGAAATTGATGTAGATTGGATTGTCCTTCGGACCACCAAAGGACTGAGCAATGCCCGCCGCTGGAGAGTTGCTCGCGACCTGCGCGGCCTTCGTGAAGGCCACTTCCTCAAATGGATTTTCGGAAGCCAGCGTCGAACCCAGCCGCCTCCAATCCAAACCGGCCTTTAGGGTATGATTACCAACCGTCCAGGCGTGGGTATCCGTTATATTCCACTGCCGTTGATTGGTCGGAAGTTCGCCAAGCCGGAGACTCGTGAAGTTCGCAAAGGTGAATACGGCATCGAATCCACTATTCTTTTCGGGAAATCCGCTCCCATTCGGACCCGGCAATGCGCTCAGGTTGAATGGCGTGGCCCCACCAAGATTGGTTGACCGATTAGCAATTCGGGCTGTGCTTTCGGTGTAATTAAACCTCAGATCATTCGATTCATTCGCCTTTACCAGATAACTCGCCCCGGCTGTGATGCCGCGCGAGAGCATTTCGGTCGAGTTCTCAACGGCTTGGATATAGGTTGTCTGCCCTGATGGAGTATCCGCATATCGGGCAAATAGGGAGAGCTTCTGTCCGACCTTGTGGTCAATGCGCACGCTCGTGGAATCGAGATGGGCCGGATTCGAGACCGCATCGACGAAATAGTCAAACCCGTCATTCTTCCCATCGCTGCCACGATTTCCGACGGGAAATGCGTTCAGGAGCGGTTGGAGCGGTTGAGGTGCCTGGTTCCGAAGAGTTGCGTCTGGAACTTCCACTTGAGTAGCTGCCTGCGGACTCGCAAGTCGCAGCCCTTCATAGGAGACAAAAAAGAAGGTGCGATTTATTCCGTGATAGAGATGTGGAATAATTACTGGACCGCCAAGTGTCCCACCAAAATCATTCTGACGTTCTGCGGTTTTGGAAAGGCCCAAATAGCCATTAAACCAATTATTGGCATCGAGAACGTCATTGCGAAAATAGTCGTAGAGACTACCGTGCGTGGCGTTGGTTCCAGAACGGGTGTTGAAAGCAAACTGCCCGCCCGGACTCCGGCCGTATTCCGCCGAGTATGTAGAGGTGGTCGTGCGGAACTCCTCAAGAGCATCTACCGAGGCGAGTCCTTGCGTAGTGCCAAGCGATGTCAGTGCCGGAAGGTTTCCTGCGACTCCGGCGCCTGCGCCAAAACTGCCCGCTTGCGCGCCGACGTTGGCGCTCACTCCATCAACCGTAAAGTTGTTCGCCTCCGTTCGCTCTCCATTTACGACAATGTCACCCGCGTATCCGATGCTTGTCTCTCCTGCGCCGCCGTATGACGGCACTTGGGCCACTCCGGGCGCGAGAGTGAGCAGGTCTTGAAAGCTCCTTCCGTTCAGTGGCATGTTTTCGACGAAATCGCGCTCGATTACCGTGCTGACCGATCCGTCTGATGTGTTGAGTTCGTTTCCCCCGCCTTCAACGGTCACACTCTCGGAAGTCGCGCCCACCGGCAAGGTGAAATTCAGCGCCAGGGCGCTCTGCACGCTCAGCGTAATTCCCGGTTTGATGAGGGTCTTGAAACCGGTCTTCGAAACCTGCACACGATACTCGCCCGGCGGCAAAATCGTAACCGCATAGATACCTGCCTCGTTCGTTCTACTGGAATAGCGGATGCCTGTAGCCTCATTCAGGATCTCGATCTCTGCACCTTGAATGACTTTGTTAAATGGATCAACGACTACGCCGCTGAGAGTGGCATTGGTGGATTGAGGATGAACAGCGGTCGTTGCGAAGAAAATCAGCAAGAGCAGGCAAAGGGCAGCAAAATATCTCATGGGGAGCTCCTCGAAGGTAGACAGTGACGGCTCCACCTACTAACGGAAGCGGCGACCAAATTGTGACGATCTATTGTTACGAGATTCTCTTTGAAGTGCATCGCTGTCCGAGAACGCAAGGAGAGCTGCGATCTGTGGAATGTACCTGATTGACACTGCCGTTTCCAGAATCTGCAGATAATTCTAGAAAGCTGTTGAAGAGGATTCGCCAGTAGACCGCATCGGCCATCCCTCTTGGCGTTCTTTCTGGAACTAGGTAAACAGGCCGTCCCTCTTATTGAGTGGCAAATGCGTTTTAGGGTTGTGGCCCGCTAGGTTTCAATTCAGACCAGGGTGTATCGAACGAGGGTGCAGTCCAACGTTCTGAAGACTTCCGCCCTCGATCCTCAGGTTGGGAATGTGAACCGAATGCAGACCGCCGTATGAATCTCTGAGGCAAAGGTCAATATCAGGAGCATCCATCCCGTATTGCGCGTGATCTTGATCGGCAGTCCAACGTTCGATTTCTGGAAACGCAAACGCGACAAAACCCTCCTGAGTTAGACCTTGTCGCAGCGGTCGATTAGCATTCACATTCGAAAGTAGTCTTATGAAAGGAGAGAGTGTATTTGCGAATGCGTCCGAGCTGATCATCTCTCCGCCGATCCTGAAATCAGAGACATGCTCAAGCGCGTTTCCCATTCGCCGGGCGTCGTCACCCAGTCCTTTGTACTGAATGCCAAGGACAGAGATCGTGAGACTTCCATCTCGAATCAAAGCCTCGGGTGCGGTCAGGTTTGTGACCCTCAGATAGGTGTACACATGAACCTGGAGATCCTTCTTGTCAGGCACCGGGTCGACTTCAAAAAAGGCCGCGAGCAGCTCAATCTGAAGTGATGGCTTTGAGTTCTTCTCAGACGCCTGAACGAGAGCATCGTGCTCATTAGACCAGGCGTTATAGGCTCCAAAGCAGAAGAACACCCCAGCAAGGAGGATGAACCAATAAGCCGAGACATTCTGCCTGCGGAGGTGTTCCTCAATGGAAATGATCAGGAGAATGACGGCGAGTGAGGCGCTCCCTCCGCCGAGTCGCCCTGAAGCTCGAATGAACTGAAGAACGCGGATGCCTTTCATCATCCGCATCGTCTCACTGTGCTCGCCGAAAGTCCAGTACCGGACCCGTTAGCCCCTGCCGATTCGGTTTTCATTTACAAACCACAGGAAGTTCGTCGCGAAGGTTCAATTTTCGGGTGAGGACTTCGCCCGAAACAGGATAGCGTGACTGCTGCCAGCCGATTGTTGTTGAGTTGTTGCCTGCGTACGTGACTTCTTCCTCGCTCATTTAGCGGGAATCTCAGGAAAGTGCAGCCTGGTGGGATCGAGCAGCCTGAATATTCGCCTCTTGAGCATTGGTCAGACAGGTTCCGATAATGCTCCAACATCTTCAGACGTCAGGGAGCTCGCGTCTTTCGCGGCGATGCCGAGCCCTAGGTCACGGTGACACTTCAGATGACCACTTTCGGTAAGCGCATCTGTTGCTCGATGAACGTATCGCCAACACGGAGAGAGGCTGATCGAGTTCGCGGACTGGCTAGTAATCCGGCGTCCGCGCTCGCAAACGAGCGCCCTGGATCATCGGCGTGTCTTCGGGAGGTGTTGTTTTGAAAACTCAAAACTCAGCTTAGAGGTGCTTCTCGGCGTGGGGCTCACTCACGAGTAGCTTCTGCCCGACCTCACACAGGTCCCAATTACCCGGAGTCTTTTCCACGCACTTGGGACACGTGTCAATGTGTTTCTTGAAAGCGCTTTGCTTTTCTTCTTGCGTGCTCATGGCCTTCATTATACGAGGCCTCCCGAATTGGCTGAGAACCCCATGACGTGAGCCTAATGCAGAGCAGATACGAAAGTACTCGCCGTCCCCGTCAACAGGGCGTCGTTTGCTTCGTACTTGCGTTTCGCCTTCCTCTCGATGCTAATATCACTCTGTGGCAAGACTGCTTATCTCCTACGATCTGCGCAAACCAAACTACGACGAAGAGGACTATCAAGCCCTGTACAGTGCGCTGAAGAAGATGCATGCGAAGCGCATTCAAGAGTCAGTCTGGGCTGTACAGACCAATGCAAATCCCACTTCAGTGTTCGATCGCCTCTCACCCCTGATGCACGAAAATGACCGGTTACTGGTCGCTCGAATCGGTGCCTTCAAAAACTTCCAGGGAATCACGCTGCTGAAGGGTGTCTGATAGGCCAGCGAACGCGACGCTCAGTGGACGATGATCCCTCGACGCGAGGCGACCCACCAATCCGCTTTCATCATTCGCTTACCGGTCCAATATGCGCGCGGATTCGCGTCAGAAAGTGAGGAATCCCCT
This sequence comes from Alloacidobacterium sp., assembly GCA_035293545.1. Taxonomy (GTDB): domain Bacteria; phylum Acidobacteriota; class Terriglobia; order Terriglobales; family Acidobacteriaceae; genus Alloacidobacterium. The sequence goes on from DATGMQ010000071.1 coordinate 199,764, forward strand.
CCTTCTTCAGAATGAACTCGTCGGCGCCGGCGTCGAAAGATGCATTCTCATACAGCTTCCCTTCCATCGCGGTGAAAATCAGTACCGGAGTTCTTATCCCAGAGGCTCGGAGCCGACGTACAAGTTCCAGCCCGCCCCCGGTTCGAGGACGAGTCTTTCTTTCCGATCTCAGATTGAACTCCAAGAGAACCGCGTCGAATGGAGAATTTCGCAGAGCACGCAGAGCCTTCTCTTGAGTGCTAGCCAAATCCACCCGAAACCTGAAGCCCCGAAGGGTCCGCGCAAGTCCAGTGCGAACCTCGGTTTCATCGTCAACCAGAAGTATTGATTTCATACCCCGCCGCTCTTCAGAGGTCCCGGTCGGCGCTGCCCTATGGATGGTTTGGATCGACATGGAGGTAGGTGAATAGAAGCGGCTTGCCGCTCGGCCGCGCGCTCCCGCCCTCAGGCTCCGCCGTGATGAAGACTGCGTCGAGTTCCGAGATTGTCCTCGCGTCATTAAATTTGAGCACCCAACGTTTCTGGTTGGTGTCGTCCTGGTAAAGAAGACCCAGGTTGATATCGTGCTTGCCGTCAGCGCCACGGCGACCCCAGGCCTGGAAGGCAGCGTCTTTTTTCAGACCTTTTTGTTGGTCAAGGTCGTACCCATAAAAGACAAGTGACTTGTCCTTGGTGTAGAAAACGCGGCCGAAGGGTTTTTGCGTGCTGCCGTTTTTCGCAACGTCATAGATTTCGGCGATATATAGGTTACGAGCACCTATCAGATTACGGATGTCGCGGTCGCGCTGAAGCAGCGCTTCTTGGCGCGCAATTTCTCTATCCTTGGACTCCACAGCAGAGTTCAGGTCTCCGATTTGCGACTTGAGGGCGAGCGACTGGGCCGAATTCTGTGCGCTCTGGCTGGCAACCGAGTTCAGTTTTGTTTGCAAATCCTGGGAATTGGCCAATGCTTCGGACAATTGACGCTTCAGGTCTGCCTCGTCCCTGAGGGCCTGGTCAAGCTGCGCGGATTGTTCCGCCGTCTCAGCGCTCAATTGGCGGAGTTGATCTTTGTCCTTCGCGGACTCCATGTCGCTCCGGCGAGCCTCGTCCCGCAGCTTGGCGGTCTGCTCTTGGTCCGATGAGGTCTTTCCTGATTCGCTGAGAATGGAAGGTACGGCCAGCTGGGCAGCCTTCGACACTATTTGCACAGCAGGTTGATTCAACGCGGCCTCACCCTCGACTCGCCTATGCTTTCGGAGGGTCCCAACCCGGTAGCCTCCTACTGCGCAGGCAATAAGCAGAGCCGCGGCCAGGGCGTACCTTCGAAGTCCTCGCCATTTCTGAGGTCCCGAATGGGGAACTGGCCGATCAGGGAGTTGTGTTGGCTTCGCTTCATTCCGAAGCGATTCCATCAGCTTCGCTTCTGCGCCTTCGAGCGACCAGGAACCAGGCACCGAGGCTTGGCCGACATCTTCTCCAGCTTCCGCAGCCAACGCGGGTATCATCAGTTCCGCTACTTGATCGTATTGCTCTTTGGTTTTCCGACAGGCATTGCAACCGGCGAGGTGATCCATCAACCGGCTCCATTCCTCCGCCGTCAACTCCCCGGTCGTCGAAAGAGCGCAAAGTTCCCGAAACTCCTCGTGAGGATCTGTTGGCACCATCCAAGCTCCCTGACTGGAGCCATTGTCTACGAATCTGCTCACTTTGACCGTAGTTTCTTGGGCAAAACGTATTTGCGCAATCGTTCTAGCCCTCGATAGTAGTGGCTTCTGACGTTCGAGAGCGAGCGCCCGGTAAGTTGGGCAATCTCCTTGAGAGCGTAGCCTTCGAAAAAGAATAGCCGGATGGTCTCCCGCTGCTCTGGCGTGAGCTCTGAATCGAATTCGGCGAGCAACTTCTTCCCAAGGGTGCCTTCGAGTGTTCGCTCGTAAAAAGGAGCCTCTTGTTTTGGATCGGTGATGCTCAGGCAGGCATCGTTCAGTTCCTGGTTTGCGTAGAACCGTCGGGAGTTGAGGTGTCTTCGCCGATCGAAAGCCCTGTGATAGGCCACATGAATGATCCATGTGGCTGCTCTTCCGTTGGCGGCATTGTAGAGCGTTGCTTTGCGAAAGATGAAAAGAAAGACCTCTTGTACAAGATCGTCCGCTTCTGCTTCGTCCCGCAGGATTCGGTAGGCGACATTGCGGACTGCGGTCCCGTATCGACGGAAGAGACCCCCCAGAGCCTCTTTCGAGCCGATGTGCACCTGCTCGAGCAGTTGTTCGTCGGAGATGTCGGGCAATCGCTTGCCAACAGGCTCCTCGCGGATATTGCCCGAAGGACAAGACAGGCTCTCTTGAGAATCTGGTGCTTCGTCCCGCACTTCCGGCACCGTGGTCAATCCATTCGGAAAATAGACGGCTTCGGTGCTCATATCAAATCAAATCCTTGGAACCTGCGGAATGCTCCGAGAAATTGCTATATGCAACAATCAGCATGAATTATGAAGTTAGAGATCATTTTCCTTGACGGCTAAATTCGCAACACTTAAATCGTGTCGAAGCTACAGGCTCAACTCGGGTCGCGAATACGTGAACTGCGCGGTCTTACCGGTATGAGTCGTGAAGAGTACGCTGCCAAAGTGCGCCTCAGCGCTCGACGAGTCGCATCCCTCGAATTGGGGAAAGGCTGGCCTCGCCCTGCTGCGCTTGAACGTATTGCCAAATCCTTCAGTGTCGAAGTACGAGATCTATTCGATTTCTCTCCGTCTCGGATACTCCCTCGCAGAGCGCTCTAGCCTCTCTGGGCGAGGTCTTTGTCAAACGATTCTTACCTTATCATGCATTCTAAGATCATAAATAGTGAAATATTAGATCATTTTATTTGAACTCTAATGGGAGCACATTTGAAATGTGCCGAACCTCAGGATCTCCCTAGGCTTACGTATCGAAGAATTGAGGATCTCACAGCAATTGAGCCGCGAGCAGCTCGGTGAACGCGTTGGCATGGATGCAAGACAAATTGCCAACTACGAATTGTATGGGACTTGGCCCGACCCCGAGACTCTTGATTCGCTGAGCCGTGGACTAAGCATTGACGTACGCGACCTCTTCGACTTCAGTGACACCCGCAGATGCCCACTTGTTCCTCTCGATGAGAGACTCGGGAACCGCAAGCGGCGTTCAAATCGCGCTGCCCCTCGAGATACCGGTCTCTAAAGCGGGTTCTTTGACCAGTTTTCAGTCGGACTGCGCAATCGCTCAATTCTGTGCGGCGATTCACTCCGGCACGATCAGGCATCCTCGTCCTCGTCATCGCCTTTACCACCGCCAGTGCCTTGGTCAGTGTTTGATTCCTGGACGATTAGGTGCACTGAGAAATCCCGCCACACGGACTGTGCGAACAGGATCGCAAACGAGCGATAGGATGAGAAGCAACGCGCCGCAGCAATGAGCGTGAGACAGGCTGCGAGCCAGAGAAGCAACTCGATGCGAGGCGTTGCGCCGTTCCAGAATGGGGCTGGCTGCCCGTCTCCTGCCCAAAATCCGCCAGCCCAGAAGACAACCAGCAGCGAGACAGCCAAAACGGTCACTGCTCGGGTCATTCTCTTCGAATCTCGAGAAAGTGCGATCAGGGCGCTGATGAGGGCGACTCCGATAGCCAGGATCCCAAATCCGGCCGTTATCACTCGGAGAAATGTCGAATTGCGATGAAATGCTAAGGCCCACCCCAACGTGTAGCAGCTTCCCGCGAGCAATGCGCAGGCTAAACCGCGCATCATCGCGTATAGGCCCTCGAATTGTTCGACGTAGGTGAGCGGTTTTCTTCGCGATCAAGTAGCCCCGAGCCTGAAAGAATGCCGTATTTCGATCGGAAAAGACGTTGCCCGTACCGTCTCCGTCTTCTTGAATATGAAGGTCGAGCTTGAATTTTTCTTGAACTTGCTCGGCCAATCTGGTCTTGAAATCTGAACTGAGGGTCGTGACGCTCGCGTCGAGCAGGCGTTCGGAGGGAAAGCGCGGCCGATCCTCCTGGTCCCGCATGACTTTCGAAGGAACGGCGTTGGTCGCAATCGTTTGGAGGATGTGACCGAGAAAATACGCCAGAAGCACCAGAAAGAGCGCTTTTGAAATGTCTTGGTCCGGCCAGCTTTTCGAAATGAGGCCGATCGGCACCCACATCAGGCCAACGAGGGCAATGCCGGGAAGCAGGTAACCGTAGACATCATAAAAGTTGAACTGCTTAATCACCTGTTACCATGTCTTTCTCTAGTGACGTCTTCGGAGATCTTGCCCTGCGCAAATCAGTCAGGATCGATTGGAGCGTGCGTTCGGCATCGCGAGAGTTGACTAGAACGGAGGCCACGCGCTGGTGTCCACCTCCGCCGTAGTTCCGAAAGATTTGGCCCAAAGGAACACTCCGGAAGTGCCGCCACGGGTTGCGCATGGCGGTAATTTTGGTCCCATCGTCGGAATTCAGAATTCCGATCGAATAGAGTGCTTTGGGAAACTCCAAATAAGGAGCATAGCGGCTGATACTCGGCGAGGCCGAGTGGTCGACATGGAAGACGACGATCCCGTCGCGCTCCAACCGTGCGGACTTCCTGAATTGTTTCTGACCAATGCGAAGTTCTTTCCGGGCACTTTGGTAGCGTTCGTCGACTTCTCGGGACGCCGCAACGTCGGCGAGGCTCTTTGTTCGGAGAGAATCAACCAAATAGCGGCAGTATAGAGGTGATGGATCACGCATGAAGCTGAAATTGATACGCAAGGCCGGCGCATCTCCAAGAACCGCCTGCTCGACGGACTCGTATCTAGCCCCATCAATTCGATTCGCCCAGTCGACCATTTCCCTGAAACGCTGGTGGCGAATCGTCTGGTGGGTGTTTCGCCAGACCACAGACGCGCAAGACAGTGCGGTCGGATCGTAGAAGAGCTGTACTGTCTTTCGTTTCTCGAAATTGTGCTTCAGACCTTGATTCAAGAATGTCGTCTGATGATGATCGGCCCAGAACTCTGCATCCGGATGATAGAGAAAATCGACCACTGCCGCGGGTTTCTCGAGAGAACGCGAAGCCCACGTCTCACGTTCCGCGTAGCCAACCGGAACTACATTCTCGAGGTCCCATCCACGCTTCTGTTTCAAGTACTCGGAGACGAGTACTGCAGAAATAACACCGTCGAAGCAAGGGAAATGGAGGTAAACAGTCTGCCCGTTCGCCATGGCTGCACCTGACATTACCTTAGCACCCCGTACAAAACGACGATGACCCGGTTTTCCTGAGACCCGGCGTTCGCATGCGAGACAAGCATTTCCTTCCCAAATAGATAACAACCCGAATATTGCCCTGATTGCGGCAGAACTCTATACTGGCACCCAAATCCTGCTCGACAAGGACGACCATTATGAGCTCCTCTTCACCTCCGCAGCCGGGAGCAAATCCGCAATCCGCAGAGGCCATCGCGGCTCGGAAAGCGTTGCAGACTCAAATCGAGAAGCAACAAGCTATCTACAACCTTGGAACCGTTGCCTGGAGCGCCATTTACAACAGCTGCCTCATTGGCGCTGCAATCTTGAGCGCTGCGGCAGCCATTGTTGTCAAGGTTGACGCGTGGAAAGCCTTTGCAGTCGACACGGCGGCCATCTGCGCTGGGCTCTCGGCTCTCCTGAACTCGTTGAATCTTGGAGGCGGGTTCGACAGAAAATGGCGCGCAAACCGCGCCGCGCGAAGCAAGATCAAGCAGCTTCTGGTCGACATCTCCGACCCGACCTCCGATATGCCCACCATTCGATCGCAGTTCAAGCAGATTGTGAACGACGAGGATATTGCGATCATGGGACATCCTTAAGCTCGTGATCGCCCAAGCCTTTTCCCCGAATCAAGCTGTGCCAAGCGCTTAGAGTAGACCGTCAGACTGGCAGGTAGAGCTCAGAATCCACTTCCACGAACGCGGTCTATCTTCTAAAATTAGATGGCGTTTCACCCCAAGCTATCTCGTGGTTGTCAATATAGTTGCGAAAACCAATCCGGGCCGCGTTTAGCCGAGCACATCCGGCCCGGTGATTCAGTCTAATCAAACAGATCAACAATTCCGTTAGGGAGCGACTGTAAATTGCGCTGTGGCCGTCGCAGTTCCTCCAAGGGCTTGATTCGGGTTACTGATGACGATCGTGTAGGTGCCGGCGGATGGAACAGAAAAGGAGGTCGTGGTAATCGTGTTCCATGGAAGAGCTGTGTTCGGCCATGTCGCACGCTGAAGCGAGGTGCTGGGATTCATTATCTGGTATTGCGTATCGAAGACAAGCCCGTTCCCATTAATGACAAGTTGACAGAGCATGTTCGCGGTGCATGGGTTGCTGCTGTTGTTGAGGACAGCAGATACGTTGGAGATTGTTGGTGCAGGATCCGCGATGGTAAAGCCAAGATTCTGATTGCTCAGATTGGCTGCCGGCTGAACGATCCATGTCTGGACATAGGAATCTGCGAATGTCGCCTGACCTCCTGAAGTCAGACTCATTGCGAACAAACCATTTGTAGTCGGCAACAGCGATACATTGATATGCGCGGCATCAACGTATTGGCTGACGACTTGAGAACCCGACCCGACAAATACTTCGGATGTCTGTCTGAAATTCGAACCAACGATCGTGATCACGTGGGAAGCCCCGTCAGGGACGATCACGTTCGGAGAAACCGTCGTCACGGACGGCGTTGGATAGTAAGTGCCAATGCAGAACTGCTGAATCGCAGATTGGCTGTTCGCATCCGTGACTTTTACCTGGAAATTAATTGCGGGAACAGCGCCGTACCAGGGGCTACTCGGCCCAGATGGACAGGTGCTGGCGACAGTAGGCGTCCCGCTCAAGGTTCCGGCCGAAGACAACTGAAGACCTGGATCGGGGCTGCCAGCGACGAAACTCCAGGAATATGGCGCGGTCCCACCTGTGGCACTGAACGCGAAGGTGAAAGGAGTGCCTATCGTGGCCAGCGGCAACGTAGCTGCCTGGATTTGAGGAGGTGAAGATCCAACGAAGAGTGTGTATGCCTGCGAGGTGTTTTCTCCTATGGAGTCCTGCAGATTGACTGTGAAACTGTACGTTCCCGCAGCTGTCGGAGTGCCGGCAATCTGAAATTGGCATTGTGTACAACCCGTCGAGGTCGTTCCCTGAAGGCCAGGAGGTAGATTGCCCTGAACCGACCAGGTGTATCCAGCCTGGCTCCCTCCTTGTGCCGCGATGGACTGCTGATATGCCGCTCCGATCTGGGCTGATGGAAGTGACGAAGTCGTGATCTTCAGTGGAATCTCTGTCACTTGGAGCGTAAAGGTGGCGTTCCCCTTGTCGCCGCCTGGGTCTTGAGCGTAGAAGCTGACCGGGAAACTGCCCGCTTTGGTCGGCGTACCGGTAATCAACCCCGTCGAAGAGTTCATGGCGAGACCTGGAGGCAACCCCACAGCAGTCAGCGTGATCTGCCCGACGCCACCGGATGTTGGAATAGAAATGGAATTCGCTGACGTATACGCAGTTCCTAGCACAAACTGAAAATTGTTGGGTGAATACATCAAGACAAAGAGACCCGGTCGATACGTCACCGAAATGGAGCCTACGGCATCTGCTCCGGAAGAATCTTCCACCTGAACCGAGAACGTCAGATTTTGCGTGCTGCTTGCCGCAATTGCGGTGCCGCTAATAGTGCCTGAAGTTGGATCCAGCGTGATCCCGTAGGGAAGATACCCGCTTTCTAAACTCCATTTGTATCCTGCGCCTGTTCCCCCGGTTGCACTGAGCGAAGTCGTATACGGATCTCCGCCCAGAATATCGGCTATGGCAGTGGTCGCAACCTGGAGGGGCGCACGGACCGTTGCAGTGACAGGGACAGTGACCGGAGAATTGCTCGCTCCCGACGAAGTAATCGTGAGAGTCGCGCTGTACGTGCCTGCGGTAAGGCTAGACGGATTGGCATTAAGAGCTATGCTTTCCGGAGCCGTCCAATTCTCCGATGCGTGTCCATCTACTGTCAGCCATGGCTGGCTAGACGTGATGCTCCCAGTCAGAGGACTCGTTCCTCCTCCCGAGATCGTGAGCGGCATTACCGCAATCGTGGTTGAGCCTGTCGGAAAGACCGGATTCCAAGCCTTTGGAATTGCCGAAACCGTCTGAAGCTGCGTCTTTGAGTCCGGATTCACCGTCCAGCCCACGATGCCGCTCTGCGAGCCGGTGGTGTCGTCCGAAACATAAACGGTGTAGTTGCCTGATGTCGCTTCAGTGATCGGAAGGAAGCTGAAGGAACCACTTGAAGCCTGTGCGTGGTACAGTTGAACTCCGCTTGCAGTCGTCACATGGGCTGTGACACCGCCATTACCGGAAGCGCCTTTTCCACTGATCGTGAATGAAGTGGAATTGACAACTCCGGATTGTGGATTAACTGACGCCTGAATTCCGGTTGAAGCCGCAACCGTCCAATTGATCCCCTGGCTCTGAGTCGTTGTCGTCTGGTCCTCGCAGATTGCGGTGTAGTTGCCTGTCTGGTTTGCCGAAACCGGGGCAAATACAAAGCCACCGCTCGAAGTGGCAGTGGTCGTCTCGTTAACCAGCGTGGTGTTCGGGGTGAGAACAGTCAGGAGAACTGTTGCGCCCGGCGTCGCGCCAGAACCACTGACCGTGAACGAAGTAGTATTCACTGTCCCAGACAAGGGATAGACTTGGGCGCTAATCCCTTTGGACAGCACAATGGTCGAAGGATTGCTCGTTTCGCCCGTCACTTGATCGGTGAATAACAGCGTGTAAGCTCCCGCAGTCGCTTCCGTGAACGCCCCAGATTGGAAGGCGCCGTTCGCGTCAGCCGTCAGATTGATCGTCTGAACGGAGCCGCTTGGCGGTGTCACTTGCAGTACAACTGCCTTGCCGGGAGTTGCTCCGCTGCCTCGCGCAAGAAAGTTTGTCACATTGATCGTGCCGCCAGTTGGGGCAACAGAAGCGGATAACGGCCCGGCGAGATCGAAACTGAAATCGCTTGTCCGGCTTCCGTCTGGGTTTATCAATTGCGCTGTCCATAGTCCAGCGTGGTCAAGCATCGAGGAAATGGAAGCAGTGGAGCCATCTGCTGAAACCGTTGCAGTCACAGGCTCGTTGCAGAGATTCGAGAAGCAGATCACAAACTGCGCGCCCTGCTCAAACCCAGTGCCGCTAAAGCTCAATGGCTGGCTTTGTTTCGATATCTGTGGCATTGCGGGCTGGATGCTTTGTATCGAAACTCCCGAAGGTGGTGGATAGACAGTGAATCGAAGAATGTTCGAGTTCCCATAGGTGTCCTGTGTCATCGCCGTCCAGTTGCCGGGCAGAAGAGAAGCCGAAAAAGACGCCGTGGTCGTTCCGACAGAAGAAGGCGCCAGAGATTCACATCCGCCCGATGTAGCGCAAAGCACCACATCTGTCACATATGACAATGAAGTACCCGAAATTACAACGTGCTGGGCTGTTGCCGATCCAACCAGCGGCGCGGGACCAATAGATGTAATGGAAGCTGGAGTGATCTGGAATGGACCCGGTGCCTGAAGAAACGTGTAGGGCCCCAGAATGGTAGCAGACCACGAAGGATCGAATCCGAGATCCTTCGCTGCTTGTTCTGCGAGACCATGGAAACCAACTTGTCCGTCGAATCCGTACTGAATTTCCCACCAGGGATTCTTTGTCGTATCGGCGCTTGCTTGAACGAAAGGGTTGATCGAGACGTAGGGATCGATCGCCCCAAATCCGAGGTCAACTCCGAATTCGGCCCGTGCAAAACCTTTCAGGCTGGCATTACCGGCTATCTGCGGCGGACCAGTCGGAGAAATGCTGCCCGTGAAGCTCTGGAGTGGCGTTACAGTTCCGTTGGCGTAGTCAAATCCAACCTGGCCGCTTCCGGTCTGCACCGCTTCTTCAGAAAGACTCAGGCTTGCTGCCCCCTCGGCCCCAACATAGAGAGCTAAGTTCGGATTGACACCTAGTACAGGGGTCGGCAGGATCAGCGTCCCCAGAAGTTGCTCCGTCTTCGGAAGGCTCGTCGAAACTGAGAGGGTCGTGGTCAGATCGGCGGTTTCCCCTGCATCCACCTCCAGATGCGCAGCGTTGATCTGAAACCAGCTCCAGTCGATTGAGGCTTGAATAGTCGGGCAGATAGTGATGGATCCAGAGACTTCGAGATTGTCTGTGATCGGAACGTCTACCGGTTGATAGATCAACGCCGATTGATTTGCACAAGGGTCAGAAGTCTGTTCCGTTATTGGTGTCTGAGCATCTGGCTTGAGACGTCGAAATATCCGAACGCCTTGTTTCATTGCGCCCATGCTTGTGACTTGACCGGCATCCACCTGTTCCGAGCCATTCAAACGGTATTGCTCATATGCATCCATCAGGGATGCCGGCAGGCTCATAACGATAAACCAGCCTGCCGAACTTGACACAGAAGTTATGCGAACGACCTTCCCGATCGGAAAAACCGGATTCGAGGAAATGATCAGAACATCTCCGGGATTGAGCGATTGTGCAACCGTGCTCTGCGTGCTGATCAATAGAGTGCTGTTGTCGGCAGCAACGCTTAAGCTTGCCAGGCCCACAGCGTCTAGAATCTTGGTTGTGTCAGGCCGGACGTTGTAGTAATCAACCGTCGCTTCCCCTGGCGAAGTGCTCCCGATACTCACGCTTGTAAAACCCGCGATCGGCGAGTAGGTGTAGGAGCCGAAGTGGACCGCGCTCGCGGTCAATGTGTAGGTACCGAAAGCAAGATTCTGCAAGGTCTGACTGGCAGAGACTTGCGCGGTGTACCCGCCAGGCCCCGAGACTTGGATTGAAGCGTTTGCACCTGAAGGTAGATCGACAACCGAGACCGCAAGTGATCCGGCAACGACTGCGAACGGAATCGATCCTGATTGCCCGCCTCCCGGCGATGGATTCACTACCGTGATGGCCAGCGTTCCGCTGACACTCTCTGCACTTGCAGATATCTGTGCCGTCAGTGAAGTGGATGAGACGTACGTCGTAGACAGTGCCACGCCGTTTGCATTGACCGCCGAAGATGGTGTGAAACCCGTTCCTGCAAGGGTGATCAACGTTCCGCCGCTGTTGATGGAGGCGGAAGACGGAGACACCAGCGAGACCGTTGGCACTGGATAGGCCAATGAAACGCCCGTGCTTCCTGATTTGGTTGAATCGGCCTGGCTTGTAGCGCTGATGGTCACCGTTGACGGGTTTGGAACCGTCAGCGGCGCCAGATAAAGGCCTGATGAAGAGATCGTCCCAACGCTGCTGTTCCCTGAGCCTGCGCTATTGACGCCCCAGTTGACGGCTGTGCTGTAGTTACCAGTACCTTGAACCGACGCTGTACATTGACTGCTCTGATCTGTCAGGACGGCAGATGGATTACAAGAAACTGAGACAGAAGTGATCGTCGGAGGAGTGGAGGTAATCGTGACGGATGCGGAACCGGATTTGGCTGTGTCTTGTGTCGAGGTAGCGGTAATGATGGCGGTTCCTGTGGAAGCCGATGTGAAGACGCCGTTCGAGCTGACACGGCCAATACCCGAGGGACTAACAGACCAGGTGACAGTGCTGCTGAAACTTCCGGTGCCACTCACAGTCGGCGTACAAGTCGAGGTCTGGTTTAACTGAATTGATCCGGGAGAACAATTGACCGAGACGCCGGTAATCGCAGCGGCAGCAGTCACTGTCACAACTGCTGAGCCGGATTTTGTGGTGTCCTGAGTCGATGTCGCGGTGATCGTCGCAGCTCCAGCCGACGTAGCACCGAACACACCCGCGCTGCTGATGCTCCCGATGCTTGTCGGACCGACGGACCAGATCACCGAGGAGCTAAACGTGCTGGTACCTGTGACCGTCGCCTTGCACGTCGAGGTCTGTCCCGAAGAGATTGTTGAGGGAGAGCAAGCAACCGTCACTCCTGTAATGGTGGGCGTCGAAGTTCCTCCGCCTCCCGAACTGGAGCCGGGCCCACCGCCACAACCACTCAATAAGGCGCCACTCCCAAGAGCGGTGAAGATTATGGAATTAAAGAGAACAAGGCAGGAGATCCTACTGCGCAATCGGTCCATAGTCGCGGTGCCCCTAACGAAGGAGCGCCAAATTGGCCAGCGAGGCGATCATTTCCTCTGTGTGGATCTTTGATCCATGTCCACATCGCAGTCTCGACTCCTTCAGTGCTTGCGAGTAGCTTACGTCGAGTTGTCCGGAGATTTCGATCGAATCCGGACTTCTAAATGCTTAGCATCTAACCCGTTGGCGTTATTGATATTACCCGTCGGGCCACGATAGAATGAGGAATCCGAAAAGCGTGAATGGTGGAGTAGGCAGGTGAAAGCTAACCGCCTAGGTCGTTGCATTGCTTTTGGCGATTTTGAACTGTATCCCGAAGCCGGCACTCTCTATAGGCTCGGCTGTCGGGTTACTACCGCACGGCCTCAAGAGGTCTCGCTCCTCACTATCTTGATTGAGAACGCGGGAGCGAGGGTCACTAGAAGTGGGATCGAGGCTCGACTGTGGCCCAACACGAACCCTCCTAAAAATAGATTGAATGTAGTCGTTAGCGAGGCTCGATCGGCGCTTGGCGATACGAATAAGGAGCCGCGGCGTTTTATTACGACATTAGGAGAAGATGGCTACTGCTTCGTTCACCCGATCAAACGGGTTGAACGAGCCAGAGGCTCCTATGACGAGATCGAAGCGGAACAAGAGTGCCGCGCAGGAATGCAGTGCCTTGAAAATCGTGAGGACACATCGATCCGCAAGGCCCTTGCCTGTTTCAAGCGCGCTATCAGCAAGAATCCATCGCATGCGCTAGCATGGGTGGGTCTCGGCGAAGCCTATCTGATTTTGGGCATTCACTGCGTCGATTCTCCGGCCGAGACATTCCCTAAAGCACTTGCCGCTGCACAAGAAGCGGCGAAAATTGATGCGTCTCTACCTGAAGTTATTCATCTGTTCGCAATGGTGGAACTTTGCTACCTTCGGATGTTCAAGGACGCAGAAGAGAAATTCTATAGAGTGCTGAAAGTTAAACCGTCGCTGGCGTTCGCTCATAACGGCTTGGGGCTTCTCCAGGCTGCAACCGGCCGAGGAGAAGAGTTCGTCTCCTCTCTTCAAAAAGCGATCGCATTCAGTCCATTGTCTCCTCCACTGAACGCGTTCCTCTGTTACAGCCTGTGTTTTACTCGGCGCCTTGAAGACGCAATCACCGCGGGGAAAAAAGCTGTTCGTTCCGACCCCGAATCTTGTCTTGCTCACGTTTGCCTGGGAAACGCTCTTCTGCTTCAAAGGGAATATGCAGACGCATTGATCCATTTAGAAAAATCGCGCACACTATCCCACGAGAGCAAGACTCAAGTTGGATTTTGGGCCTACGGCTGTGCCCTCGCGGGCCAGCGAGATTCGGCAAAACAGGGGTTAGCCAAATTGATTTCGGTCCCTCAACACGAGTATGTGCCGTCCTACTTTGTTGGGTTGATCCATCTCGGATTGGGCAATGCTGATTCGGCAATCGACTGGTTGAATCGCGCTTGTGAAGAACGCTCTCATTGGGTTATTTTCTTGAACTCCGATCCGGCATTTGATGGATTGAGGGATAATTCGCGCTTCAAAGATCTGCTCAAGAAGGTCGGATTCGACGTCATGCCTCAATGGCGGCCGTGAACCTCGCATCGAAGTATTCGGCGGCCGGGATCTGTGAGCTGCCGAGTTCGGCTTCTAACTGGTTCATGCGGGGCGCGGGTCGCGGATTCCCGGCTCACTCTCCGAAGACCAGATGACGGCTCAGGGATTTGCAATAATCCTGACTTCTTTGCCGAAGAATCCAGCGTACTTGATTGCTCGCCCTAAAAGGGCGAACTCCTCCTCCTGAAGATCGGCGGCAAACGCGTCTTGATGGATAAGCATCACCCCAATGTCTCCTTCGCACGCGGAGGCAAAATCGGGGAGCCGCGACTGAATCTCCTGACGTAGCGCGAGCCTTCTTTGCGTCATTTCGCCTGGTGGAATCATCGATTCTCCCGTCTGCTCTTATGCCGAGTCTGGCCGCAGCCGATTCACGAACCAGCGAACGATCTCTGGTTCGGACGCTGGAGACGTGTCGAAGATGCGCCTAGCCCTTTTTCTTTGCCTTTAGCGCAGCCCAACGACGTCTCGCTGCTTCTGCTATCCGCGCCCGTCCCTCAGCCGAAAGCTTATGTTTCCGTTTCGAGGGTACCGCAGGCACCGGGACGGAGGCGTTCCCTTTGGATCTTCCCCGGTGAAACCCCGATCGCGCACCCGGCAGCGTGCCCCCGAAAGTAGAAACCGAGCCTGTTCGAGTCGGCCGATCTCTGCGTCTATCTGCTCCAAGATCTCTTTCAGTGCCATGGTCGCAAGTATAGACGGCGCGTTCGATAAATGCAGGAGACTAGCTCAAGGCCGGAGAATCTCACCACCTGCGCCGAATGAGCTTTATGCAAAGGATTGAAAAAGCCCGCAACAGGATCAACATCAAAATATGCTTCGTATCACGCAAAGGGCTGGAGCCCGACCGAGTGTCTGGAAATTTGTTTGCTGCACACAATTGGAAATCTTTCAAGGAATATTTGGACGCTGTTGCCTCCACCAAACACCGCGATTGTCCGGCAAGCTCGTCGCAGTCGAGCTGAAAAATTGTCGCATCCTGCGAACCATCTTCTCTTGCGCTTGGCGTTTGATGAATGACAGACTGCCGTCAAGTGGTTGCGTCGGGCGATTCGTCTGCAGCAAATCTCTAGCACCCGTTTAATACTTCTGTGCCGATTTCGTCCAACTCGTCACTCAGGATGCCCATCGCCAAAGCAGGCGTCTTGATTCACCAGATACTAGTTCGTCAACGAAAGACACTCATTAGCCTCGCGACGAAGCGAAGCAGTGTCAAGCGGGTTTTCGAAGCACCCGACGCGATGCGCTTTCCCCACGGAAACTTTGCTTTCGTGTGGCTGCCGATGAGGGACAATGAACCCTCTCTTTCGACTTGAGCCTGTGCCTCGCGGATGCAGCGTAGTTGGCGCAGAGCACGCGTACACTCTGCGCATTTGAACATATGGAGATACTTTGGATCCCTCAGGTCAAGCTGTTCCGGCGTCTCTACAAAGCGCCTGAGCAGATCCGGGTCGAGACATCCGACACGCTGAGGGTTGGGATAATGCTCGATTACATACTCCTGCAATGTGTCGAACAGGCGCGTGTCATTTTCGTCATCTCGTGCAGTTCGATAAATCTCGTTCACGTGGCGCCTACCCTGCTGTCCGGCACGAAGGGCCCGATCTTCGTACCACAATTTCCTCAAAGTCCAAGCCTCTTACGAAGTTTCCGCATCTGGCGTCCGCAAAGCTTGCGCGTGGCCTCTTTTGATCTCGACATGATCTCGGCGACCTCTCTCCATTGCCTGCGCGAGCCATATCGCAAGAGCATAGCGCAACGGAGCTCCGTCGGAGCATCGCTCAGAAGCGCATCGAGGTCAAGTTTGGCCTCAACGGACGCAAATGAACAATCAACCGACGGCAACAGCCATTCGATATCCGTTGCTGTGCCCCTGCAGTCAAGCATGCGACTGCTGCGCTGCCGACGCCGTATTTCATTTCGATAAAACCGCATGAGGATCAGACGCACCTCTTCGACACCGATAGGAGCCCGTTCCGCCAAATACTCCGCAGTCTGTCGGATTGCAAGTTCCATCATCTCCGAAGCTAGATGTTCATCGCCCAGATGGGTTCGGGCTGCTTCTCGCGCCTTCTCGAGCTCCATTCCGATCGCAGTTCGCAGAATCGGCGCGATCCAGCTTTCCTCGGGTGTGAATGCTATGACCCAGCAAAGGTCCGATGGGGAAGGTGAAGTCATATGCTCACTCGCTTAAGAAGTCCTCAGATGATCTGGCACCAATCGAACTCGACTGCGTGTGCCGGCATATTGACGTGAAGCGTCCCACTTTCCCACAAATATCGCCCGGATTTGCTCATTGACATGTCCGGATTCGCCGTGCTCGGCGGCTTTATAGGTAGGAGGCGATGTGCTCGCCCGGATACGAAGTTCCCCACGAGGTCGACATGACAAATCAGTTCCGGAGTCACGCCGAGTCCCAGCCCTGGAGTGCTGAAGCCAAGGCGCTGGTGACCCAAGCCAAAGTTCTTTCGGGCAATAAGCTCGAACAACTAGTGCTTCGTCTTCAGCGCCACAGCGGGCGATCTCAAGAATCGTGTTGGCGTTTCGTCATTCAACACGGGATCAAGAGCCAGGTAGGCAACCGGCGCTGGACTGAGGAAGAGATTGAGGCCGTTCGCGAGGAACTCGTTAAGTGCTCAGTCGAAGAGATCGCCCGCAGGATCGGGCGGACGGCGCGATCCGTTCGCAGCATGCTCCAAAGAAATCAGCTCCTCGTCAGAGAGATCCGCTGTGACCTCTTCTCTGTAGAGAGCCTCGCGCGGGCCCTGCATATACGAAAGAGCGAGGTCCTTTTGTGGATCGAGAAAGGTTGGTTGCTGGCAACCGTCCGCGCACGAGCAAAAAGGCGTTCGTACAGCATCGCGCCCGAGTCGCTCGCCCGGATGTACAAGCAGCACCTCACCGACCTGCTCAAGAGAGGCATTCCCAATCAATCCCTTTTTGAAGCCTATGTCCAGTACGTTCATTCCTCCAAGCATACGGTTGGCGAACAACTTCTTGAAGTCCGTCGGCATAAGCGCGAGCGCGCCGCATTTGCGGCCCAACAGAAGGGACAACAAGAACTGGTCCAGGACGGGGATGAAGATGACGAATATCTGGAAGAGAACCACCTTGGCTCTGATGACGATGAGGCCATCCGCGAGATCCGAGCAGTCACCTGTGGCTCACCTTTCGAGCCGTAGCGGATTTGGACCGCAGGGTTTCGCCCTAGGTGAGATCGTCAGTGCGGTGCTTGTGTGCATCTTATTCGCGATGGCAGTCACATTTACCGGCTACATCGCTTACTGTGTCATTGAACGAAATTCGCATGGCCTCTTTAATGACCCGGTTTGGCACGAGCCGCCGGACAGCTGGAATCTTTGATCGCGTTCTCCGACCTCTTTCAAGAAATTCATGGGACATGTCGGATAAAGCGATAAAGCTGCCGCTGGACTCGTGAGGGCGACCAAGCTCAGCCGGTAAACGTAATTTATTGAATCTTAAGAGCTTCCGATGAATCGAAGAAAACACCTGCCGTTGCGAATGGAGGGCGGATGAAAGAGATCGGCGCCAGGCTCCGAGCAGTCAGGCAAAAATGGGGACTCACCCTCCGCGAAGTTGAAGAAAGAAGCGCAAAACTCGCGCAGAAATGGGGAAAGGATTCCTTTCGAATTTCGGCAAGTTGGCTGGACCGCGTCGAGCGGGAAGGCCGAGGACTGTCCTTTCAAAAGTTCATCGTTCTTGCAGTCATCTACAGCATTTCGCCTGAGCAACTGCTTACGTATTGCCCCTCACCGGCCACTGAGTCACAGTCCTCTGAATATCCCTCGGGCCCTAATACCACACTTCTTTTGACCAAGGGACCACTCGAGGATCACGCGCGCCTGTGGCTTCCCGACAGCGCGGCCGTTGATCCCGTGCCGGACGATACGACACTCCTTTCTCAGGAGAACCATCTGCCCAAGCACTACCGCCGAGGTGTCATCGGGCAGCTGGATAAGACTCTCGACCCAATGATCAGGCCGGGGTCCATCGTCCTGATCAATACGCAACGCCGCGCAATTGCACCTCGGAGCGAATGGACTAACGAGTTCGATCGCCCGATTTACTTTCTCCTCAGCCATGCTGGCTACGTCTGTGGATGGTGCGAACTTGACAAGAATGCCGAATGGCTCACTCTGGTTCCACATCCTCTTTCGTATGCAACCGCTCAACGTTGGAGATACCGCAAAGAGATCGAGGTCATAGGCCGCGTTGCGGCCGTGCTTCTGCGTCTGGATGACTCTTCTGCTGTTGCGTAGGGTTCGAAAGCCGTGAGACCGTGCCAGGAAGTTCGAAAGGCGCAAACAACGAAACAGCTCCGTGCTGTCGACTCTCAGCGTTCACTGCTCAGAGTGCCCTTCGCAGATCGGGGAGCATCGGAAGGTCTCCCTGCTCATAGAGAGCCAGTAGGCGTCGCGTCATCAGATAGTATGCCGCCACTGCAGGCTGGGCATACATGGCGAAGGCGCTCTTCAATTTTCCGGTTCTGTTAGCGCCGTTGAGTCTATCTACATTCCACTCGATCTCTCGCGCGCTCAGACGCAGCTGTTCGGCGACAACGAGAGCGTCCGGATACCATTGCTGGACGTAGAATGCGAGTTCGATGAGGACCTCACAATTGGCCTTCAGTACCTCGAGCCCTTGAAGGCCTCCGATGAGCTCCCAAATTCGCTCTGAATCAAGAGCTGCGCTCCCATCGTCCCTTCTCCTTTGCCCAGATTCATCAATGATGTCCAGTGCAACCTCCGCGACGGAGTTGTGGTTCACGACTTGTAGGCGTTTCAGCAGATGCTCCCAATCTGTTCCGGAGGCTCTGCGACCTCTGCGGTACGAACGCACCGCGATAGCAGCCATACTTACAAGAAAGGCTGCAATGGAAACGGCGAAGACGACCGTGCGGCTGTCCCCCATCACTTCCTCACCCGAATGCTCTCAAGCTTAGAATCGGCCATGCTATTCAACTGGATGAGTTGGGAAAGCAAACGCTTCGGCATCTTTCGCGCCGCGGGCGCTTCCCGCCAGAGCATGAAAGCCCAGTAGAAAACGCAAATGAGATAAGTGCTCATCCGCACCTGAGAGAGAGCGGTGTAAACCTGCAGGTTACGGCCGACTCCGTAGTAGCTGTGCCCAGCTTCGACCAGGACGTCAACCATCGAATAGAAGCCGAGCCCTTGGGATATTCGCGCGACATGAGTTTTCCAAGGCAAGCCCGCTTTCACCGACAGTGCAATCATCCCGACAAACAGTTCTGTCATCAATGCGGACGAGAACAGACTGCCCTTGATCACGACGACCTGAATCCAGAGCCTAGCGCGGGGAGCCGCTAGCCAGGTAAGCCCAGCAGCTACCGCGACTGCCGCAACACCAAGTCGTTTGAGTGCCGCTCGCGTGTCAGGCGCCCAGGTGCCCAGGGGACGGAATGTGAGCGAATACATTTCGTAAACGACGGAGATCTGCAACAGCATGTCGAGTATCCCAAGGGACCAAAATGTATAAAAATAGTTGGCCTTGGTTCCCATACGCTGTACGAGATAGAGGACGACAGTTCTTAGGACATTCGCAAGAATGAATGCCGTAAAAATTGGAAATTGTCTAAAGCGGTAGCGTATCAGCAGAACGAAAAGAAGAATGAGGTGGGCTCCGAAGCCAGCCGCCCAGAACAGAAGATCGAGACCGTTTAGGTGCATCACTCCCCTCCGTCTGGCGGCCACTGCGGAACGACTTGAATTGGATTCTACGCCAGACCGAGAACAGAAAGGATGATGCGCACAATGCTGGGCTCTATCGGTTCGGGATCCGTACCGGTGATCCCATTTGGGGTCACAGTCGAGGAAGACGATGTAGTGGAGTTGGTGGCTTGACCGGGACCTGCGGCGAATACCCGATCAGCAGGGCCGGCCAGCACCACAAGCAATGTGAGGAAAGCCAATTTTCGAGCAGTACGCTTGCACATGGGGAGTCTCCTTTTCGAGCGCAAATGTGCGCTGGGCGGAGACTAGAGACTGCTCGGGCCGAATCCCACGCAATCCGAGAGTGAGTCGCGCATAAGCAACGCCGGGATCTCTCGTGTGTGCGCCTAGTTCCTCTTGTCACTGAGAAATGGTCGCGCCTTGGTGAAGCTCTGAGGGTCAAGCAGATCTCTAATAGCGTTTCGGACAAGCAAGAGATTTTGTTCCTTCATTAACAATTCGCCATCAAAGCGCAGAAATCTGCCCGTGAGACAGCGCTCGACGAATCCCGAAAGATGTGAGGTGTCGTCTTCACGTCCTCGCATGCGGCCTAGGGGTAGGCGCTTCGATTCGCACATAGCAGAACGCCGACTGAAGGGGGCCTTTTCGAGGGACCGAGGGAACTGATCAGCCCGGCGGAATGAAATCGTATGTATTCCACATCACCGACGTCTTCTGGTCTTCCACTCCATGGGGAAGAGCGCGGAGACCAATTCTCACCAATTGAACTATCCCCCGCCTCATCTCGATGCCTTGAGAGGTAGGGGATTCTTTTTCACGGTAGTTGATACAGGTCATTGTGTGATCGGACTCTCCTGCCCTGTGACAACTTCGGCCGATACTAAGTTTGCTCCTCTCAGGTCCGCGTTCTTCAAGTCTGCACGCTGTAAGAGAGCCGAATATCGGTTGGCAGCCGCGAGATTCGCCTCCTGGAAGGTCTGTCCCTCTTAGATTTGTCAATGCGAGATCGGCCTTCGCAAAGTTACAACGGCGAAGCTTTGCATTACGAAAATCGCCGTGCAAGAGGTCGGCGGTGAACGGTCCTCCTTCCATCAAATACTCAGAGGTGAAATCGAGACTCGACAGATTCGTGGCTATCATATGTTTGCCGCTCAGACTCGGAACTCGTTTCTGGGCAGCTGCCCTCATCAGTTCGAGTTCGACTTCTGCGCGCCCGAGATGTCCCGCCCTTCGCTTTCGGTCCGACTTCGCTTTTGGTTTATTCGGCATCTCGAAATCCCTTCCCGGCGGGAAGAACACGACACAACGAGGATATCGAATCTTGGTGAACCAACCAGAGATGCACACAGGAAGTCGCTCATTGATCTCATGCGATGAGCTCTGTCCCGAGGAGCCGGCCCGACCTGACGCGGCGCTGAAGAGTGCCATTTCGCGCACTGACGATTGCCCGGACAAAAGAATCAGGTCATTGACCCGCCTTAACCGCCGAGAGTCACCTTGATCACCGAGGCGCAACCTTTGTGAGCCAGATCGAAGCTACGTCGACCAGTGAGTCCGCCTCACCATATTTCCGATCGCGGCAGTCATAGATCACGTCGTTGCCCGTCTGAACGCGAGCCAGTGTGAACGCGTTCTTAAGGTCGCGGCTGTTGTCGAACATGAGCGTCATGTCCGCTGCTGAAGCGGCGAGACGAATCGCCTCGCGAGTGCGCGGAAAGCGCTTGATTAACTTATCCTGCGGCACATCGTGTCCGCCTTGCTGCCGGCGCGTGGCAACGCGCAGGACGGACAAAGCGGCAGTCGCCAACCCGACAAAGAGAAGCGCCACCGAGTATCCCGCCTTCTGAAGGGTTTCGATGAGTTCTTGTTTCGATTGGTATGTACCGTCTTCGTGCTTGACAAGGTAGGAGAAAACAGTCTCGAAGGCAAAAGGCATCCGTTCGGCCATGATTAGTCCCATGAACAACTGGACGCCCTCCTGCGAAAGCCTCTGCCAGCGGTCATCCTTGTCACGAAGCGCAGTGGCCCAGGCGGGGAGAGCAGGAGGGTTTCCCTTCGGAGCTCGAAGTATAGAGAGGGTGAGACGGTCTGCATTGATTAGCGGAATTTGGAGTACATCGGCAAGCTTGTCGTACCAGAAAGTCGATTTGCCGCTTCCGTTATGGCCGGCGAGAACGATTGCCAGGGGTTTCTCGCCCGCAATCGTGCGCAGGAGATCGGTGGCATCGGGAGGCTGGGAGCGCTGGGTCGCCATTACAGGGTCTTAGTGCGAAGAGCCTTGAATTGCCCATTCACAAACCGACCAAGAGATTTTTTGCCGTTTTTATCTTCTCGAACAATCTTCGTGACGTCTTGGGGGTAGACCGAATAAGCATAGACTTGTTTGCCTGTACGGCTTCGAAAAATCACAGTTCGCTGAATCCCCGGCTTCCGAGTCGCCTTGGCTATACCGCGAATCAGTGAGCCACTCGTTTCCTTGTCAGAGAGCTTCGCCCGCGAACGCGCTGGGCCAACTCGGACGACAATTAAGTCACGTCGCGGCGTGGGAACTCGCTGTTCCTTTGAATCCTCGGACGCAGAACGGCGGTCGAGGGAGGTCTTCCTGACAGGACTCATGCTCAAACGCCTTTCCATGCCGGATCGAACTTGGCTAGCTCATCCATTCACCATCAGTATAACCACAATGAATTCTCCAGATCGTCGTGCTTATTACGAACTCAGGCTCGGCGAGCACTCACCACACTACCAGTCTTTAAAGAATCCGTAACAGGAACCCCGATTTAGATAAGGCGACTGATTTGGGCCGCCAATCAAGATCCGCGGAGCTCGATCACTTTTGTCCGCCTGGGACGGGCCTCTGAACAGGTCAGAAATGCCGCTAAAATATGGACGGAGACGAATGGGCAAGACTAAACGCACGCCCAAGTGGAGAGAGAATGATCCGAGGTCTGGGAATTGACATCGTCGAAGTTGATGAGCTGCGCCGTCAGATCGAAGATATCGCTGGATTTCTTGAAGAGGTCTTCACAGTTGAAGAAATCGAGTGCTGCAAAGCGCGCCCGAACCCGTATGAATGCTTTGCTGCGCGTTTCGCGGCAAAGGAGGCCGTGATGAAAGCGTTTGGCAGCGGCTGGACTGAAGAGGTTGACTTTCTAAAGATATCCATTCACAGTGATGGCGATTCCGTACCCCTAGTAAAGCTAGAGCCAAACTTGCAGAACCTGTTGGCTCAGTATTCCGCGTCTTCCCTCAAGTTGAGCATGACACACACGCCGAACTACGCCTGCGCGGTGGTGGTCCTAGACGAGTAATTGCGCAGTTTCGCTTCGATCTCCGAATTCGATGATCTCTTTGCATTCGTCCAGAAGATTTCGGACATCCTCGCGGCCCCACTTTTTCGATTTGAGATCGAGCTCAGCCATGGTCGCATGGCAAACCAAAAAGCCCGGAGTGAGTCCCGATTCTTCCGCCACAAAGGCGAGCAGTTGTCCCAAGCCAATCAAGTTTCCTAAAGCTTTCGAGACATAATACTGAGATCGATAGACGGCGGTAAGAGAAACAACCCCGCCCTTATGCAACTTGAAACTGAGATGCGCCAGGCATGGCTGTCCGATACCCATTCCCGCATCCGTTTCTGGGTTGTACAGAGAAACTTCCTCCTCCAGGATCGTATCTAATACATCCGCTTCATAAGAGGCTCTCATCCTGACAGATCCGCGCGCATTTGCACGGAGCTTTTCGACCAAGCGCTCGATGCGGCCAAAGGTGCCTGACTTCATTTTGACCTTATCGGCGAAGAGCCTTCCCGCGTAGGTTCCCCAACCTGATTTTGTAATTTCGTAGCTCAGCGGGAATTCCTCATAAACTGCCTTGGCACCGCCATCCCGATAAAACCCGCCTGGAAAGATTGTGTTCGCCACTGTGATGACTGGCAAGGCTCCTCTTTCCCGCAAAAACGCATCGACGACATTGCATACCTTCTCGGCGGAATTGGAGAGCGCAACCGGATGTCGGACACCTACGACAAGGTTAAACAACGAGAGATCGGGGGATTTAAGAAGAGCTTCGGCTGAGGCCATCCAAGCCTCAACGGATGTTTCCCGTTCGATAGGGTGAATCAACGCTGCTTCAAGCACGGTACACTCCTAAAAACAAGGTTCTTGGCTCGATGTAACTTCTGAGAACGTATCCATAGCCGTCTTCTCCCCATTTCGGTCCCCATGAATTGCGAATAAGAAAGCCTAGCTCACCGACTGCGGAAAACAGCCCGACCGCAAGGACGGCGTGGGTCGCAACGACGTTGACATCGCCATCAGCATTCAAAACCGTCGAAGAGGTGAGGGAGTAGAACGCCGCTGACAACGCAAGGCCGAGTATTACCGGCCAGCCGTTCCGAATCGCACTTTCGGCTTCGGTCAGGTCGAGCAACTGATCTCCTCGATGCCGCAGAACTCCCGACACGGCCGAGGGTGGCTTGTATTGCGACAGATCTGCGGGCAAAACCGGAAGGTAAGGCCATGCGTATTCTGCTGGCTGACCGTCAATTTCGAGCGCATCTAACATCGCCGATCCGCTTGTCCCGGAATGCGGATCAAAGGACGGCATTCTTTGACACGCCGAGTAGTGGGCATATTCGACGCTGAGTTGTGAAGCGGGTCTCGTGTGCACAAGTGCATGCGCGTCGGACGCAGCGAAAGCAAGGCAAGTTTGCCTTTGCCCTTGATCTCGCACGGAGCCGAACGCATTTCGCATGTCAACTTGAGGGACCATCATGCTGCAAGTGCTTCCATCCGGTGCCGAGGAGTGAAACCGATTTCAGCCTTATTGACATGAACGTCCACGCGCAGGCTTGCTGCAATGTCGCTTGCGTCGTAGGGACGGACCTGGATGGCTGTAAACACCGACGACTTTGACATTTTTGTTTGGGCAGTAAACACTCGCTCTACATCACTGCCAATACCAATGCCATACGCCAGATTCCTGCGATCGGAAATTATGTGAAAGCCGGCTTCTCGTGCCTGATCGATATTCCAGAGATATCCCGCCCCAGCCATTTCTCGCAGGCGCACAACAAAATAGTCGTTTGGCTCAGCAGTAAGGGATGAGCCCATATCATTCTCAGTCAGGTCCCAAACGTTGCAATACCAGTTGGGAGGGACCACCGAATCACCGAGGAGCCTTTGCTTGAGACTTTTTACAGGGGAACGCAGCAACTCGACGCTCTCATTACGCGCGAGGATGCCATGCCTCACAAGAGTCCGGGCCAAAGCCTCGTAGCTCACCCCGAGTCGAAGCGACATTTGATAGACAACCTCGGGCCGCCGAATCGAATGCTCATTCCACTTTTGCTTCTCGGCGATCGCATTGATCAGCGTTTCCGGCATAAGGAACATGGCTGCGAATGTGTCGGCTGCCATTTCCTTCAGATCGTAGTGGCTTCGTCCGAAAGGTGACCGGCTCAAAATGGAGTCGTCATCGACCGATGCGGAGTGCTTCAACACGGCATGCCCAAGTTCGTGCGCTGCCGTAAATCGCTGAATGGCCAATGTCCGTTCGGTCGTCACCAGAATGCCCGGACGCTCCAGGTTCAGGAATGCCCCCAACAGACCGCCTAGCTTCTGAAAGACCAAAAGGATGTTTCGCTCTTCGATGAGGTTGAAAACATCAATTGCGCCTGTCCCCATGACGGAGCCGGTAGCGGCAGCTATGTCTGCGTGCAGCTGCTCTGCTTCAAGAGTGCCTTCCAAAACAGCATCGCGGTACGTAGTCATTTCTGATCCGCCGCTGGGCTTCTGCTGTTTAGAAACTCGGCGAAACGCCTCAGTTCCATCCGATCCGTTTCGGTGAGTTTCGCAGCCGTACGCGCAAGATGAGCAATATCCTCCGGCAGCGCTGGCGGCTGCTCTTCTCCAGTAAGGGACGCGACTGATCGTTGATAGAGACCAGCCAATGTCCGAAGCTCCAATGCTTCAACCCGTCTTTGTCCAGATTCGATAAGGGAGATAGCGGTCCTTGGCACATTCAGTTTCTTAGCCACTTCATCTTGTGAAAAGCCCACGTATTCCCTGGCTTGTCGCAAGCGATCTCCTAGAACGACGCGTTCAGAGGCTGATGGCAGCATTGATCGACACTCCTTTTTCCTGAATTGCTGGTGGATGACCTTTTTGCTTTTTGTTGAATTCTGATTGAAGTTCCTGTAGAAGGTTGCCCACGAATTCAGACTTGTTCAGGTACCCGCCTTTCTTAATCACATTTTTAGAAGGCCTATAGCCTAGAATCTGCTTGAAGGACACCAAAATTCCCACTGCCTGCTGAGAAGACATCTCTGGTTGAAGCGCGAATACAGTACCTTTTACCGGGGTCTTGGTCGCTGGCTTCAGGGGAGATTTTGTTTTCGAATCCCACCAACTAGAGGCCATCGTTTTCAGTTTCCCAGCCGGAAATGTCATAATGAGTCCTGTTCGACTTTCGATCATCGTACTCGCGTAATGTTCGATTGTCAAACAATAGTAAGCTAGTATTTGGGAGGGCAGAATGTCTCATCCAGCGATCTGGCATTTAGGTTGCGGACTGATCGTCAGTGCGGGGGCACTGTACGTCCTCAGTTGGGGGCTTATCACGTGGCGCCCCAACTGGCTACTCGGAAACATTACCTTATTGTGGTTCAAATCGCTTGTTTACATGGGCTTAGGAGGACTTGGATTGATCGTACTTTGGGCCCTGGATCAGTTTGCATGGACTGTTCTGTTCTGGAGGCGGTAACGTGTTCCTATCTAGCGAAAAGATCCTTGAACGATGCGCGATGGGGGAGGAAAGCCTCATCACGACGGATACCTTCGTCCCGCGAAACGTACAGCAAGCCTCCTACGATCTTCGTCTCGGAGCAGAATCCTTTGCAGTGGGCCAGGACGTTCCAACCCATCTAAATTCAGACAAGCAGCGCTACCTCTCGATCGCACCTGGCCAATTCGCCCTATTGACGACGGCGGAGGAAATCAGAATGCCGGACGATCTGCTTGCATTCATTACTCTGAGGAACAGCTTCAAAATGCAGGGGCTGATAAACGTCTCGGGGTTCCACGTCGATCCGACTCACAGGGGAAAGCTGGTCTTCGCCGTCAATAACATTGGTCCGAGCGACATCCGATTAAGGCTCGGAGAACCGACCTTCACGATCTTCTTTGCAGAGATTCGGGGAGTGATTAACGGTCATCGAGCGCCCTTTGGAAATGATCTTCCTCTTCAGTACGTTCAGTTGCTTGGTGGTTCCAGCCTTACCCTCGCCAAGCTTCAGAAGGAATTTGAAGACCTTCGAACCAAGGTGGTACTCTACGCACCCTTGGGTATCGCGCTGCTGCTTGCTTTGCTCATCTCGCTCCTGAAAAAGTAGACCTCGGAGAACTTATGGATCTCAATGACTACCAGCTGCGTGCCGGAACAACAGAACAAGATCCCGGTCCTGGCCCAGAGAAAGTCACCGTCGCGCTCCTCGGACTTGCCGGAGAAACTGGTTCACTGCTTACGCTCTACAAGAAGTGGCTCAGGGACGGAGACGCCTATCAGATCATTCAGCAGAGAATCTCGGAAGAACTCGGTGATGTGCTTTGGTACGTGGCAGCAATTGCGAGAAAAGCCGGTTTGGAATTGAGTCAGGTGGCTGAGCAGAATCTACAAAAGGTATCTGAACGCTGGCTTCCTTCGCAGGATGTCGGGCTTCTTGATGACTCCGCTCCGCTGAATGAACAACTACCCCGTTGCTTCATCGCAGAATTTCGAGCCTCAGGACAATCGAAGAACCAAAGGACTGAAATATTCATTGATGGCGCAAAATGCGGAAGCACTCTGACTGACAACTCATATGAAGGTGACGACTATCGTTATCACGACATCCTCCACCTAAGTTTCGCCGCGATACTAGGCTGGTCACCAGTATTTCGAGCCCTTTTGCATCGTAAGCGTAAGAGCGATCCGCTCACCGATGAGGTGGAGGATGGCGGCCGTGCGGTAGCAATCGAAGAAGGACTTTCGGCACTCATTTTCAACTATGCGCGTCATCACTCCCTTCTGAAGGGCGTATCACGTCTCGATTGGCCGTTGCTCCGGACCTGTTACGAAATGTCCTCTCATCTTGAGGTGTCGAGGCGATCTCTCTTCGATTGGGAGTGCGCTATTTTAAAAGCATTCGAACTTTGGAGACAATTGCAGGCGAACAACGGAGGGATCGTTGAATGCAATCTACTTAACCGCACAATGCTCTACCGTGCTCCCGAGCATACCGGCCTGCGGTAGCCTCCTGCAGAATCGATTATCCGACTCGGAGCGTCACGTCTTGGTATTCGCGGTGCTCTCTTTTCCCGTCCTCGAGTTCAGCCATCGCTGCCATAATAGTCGTAATGTCGGATTGCTGCACTTCTCGGCTGCACGCAAAGCAGCGGCCATCTTACTTGAGCGTCGAGCTGCATCTGCAACTACGATCGACATCAGATTTGAAAACGCTTTTGGGGCCCCTTCGAGCGTTGCCATCTCGAAATAATCGTGTTCGCTGAGACCACCCGACACAAGCCTATTGACTCTGTCATTCATTTCAGCCCAAATTGGATCGGCGACTTCCTTCGGAAACGCCAATGAATCCGCGTTTGAATCTGAAGGGACGCGGGCCGAATCCAAAATCGTCTTCAATTCCCCTTCATAAATGTGCAAGCTGTCACTGAAATGCGTATAGCTCCCGATTTCAATCCCTAGCCACCCCGCCATCACTTCCTGCAGGGTCGTGAACTGAACGAAATTGTACGGCAGACCTCTGAATAGATCGTTGCTGCGCATTACCTGCGACCATTCGAGCTTGCCACCTCTAATTTTGAGCATGGAACAGAGATTGCATGGAATATCGGACGCAACTGGTGCACCGGACAAGTGAGGAAAATCCTTCGTTGGATCCCAAATCTGTAAGACGATTTGACGGCCATCCGGATTGCTTGACAGTGATTCACACGCACGCGCCAACTGATCGAAACCAAAGTTCTCACGCAACCTGAAGCCGTATGCGCCGTGGTATTTTGCTCCCATGCCTGCAAACTTCGGCAGTTGCGGATTGAAATAGTTCAGATACCCCGAATCATTGCGCCCGTTGATTATTCCGATGGCTTCAACTATCGCAAATGCGACGCTTATCGGATGCGACCGTGACAACACCCATCTGTCGCGTGGATTGCGGATTTGCAATGAAACATGCAACAACTCGTAGGTACGACCTCCTCTGCCATTCTGACGTGGCCTTCCTGGTTCTTTCCTGAATAACTCAACGGCGAGCAGCCACGCCTCGTCTGCCGAACTCGCATCAACGGTGGGCATAGGCGTCTTCCTGATCCTGAGCCACGAGGTCGTTAATTCCCCATTTTGGAGGATACCAATAACGAACGATTCCTGGATTGCGGTGAAACATTTGCTTGATTCGCTTTCTGCCAGTCAGTCCGCTGACCTCCGGGTGCGCCTGTCGAGCATATTTGTCCACTTCGCAAAAAAGATTCTGGCAGTCAATGAGTTGAAGCCGACGACCCCACAACGAGCGAAATTTGAGTCCTAATCGTTCGAATTCGCGACTCTGCCGATCGGCAACCATCTTAATAACGTCTGCCTCGCTTAATCCTCCAAGGTTGTCAAAACATTTACGAATTCCGTCGCGCGCACCTGGGCCCGGAACCACAAACTCAGCCTCACTGAAATCCGTTAAGCAACTATAGTTCAGGTCTGTAATGTACTGATACGCCAGGAACTTTCCGATCATTGGGTACGACAGCAGTAGATCAAATCCGGATCGCATGCTCTTAGAGTCTCTCAATTTGGCAGCGACGCGATCGCTCAGCATTTTCTTCAATAACCGAAGGTGATTGACGTGTTTCTTGGAGCTTCCTTCCCTTCCTCCAGAAGGCATGATGTACGCAGCCGAATAGATTGCTTGCTTGCGCTGCATTGCTTGCGTCAACACTGCGTCGAACGCATTCAAGTCGAATCTGTCGACTCTCAACTCGCCTATTTCTTCCTCTAAAAGCTTCCAAGTCTCAATCTTGTTGAAGATCTTGAACAGAAGAGTCCGAAACAGAAGGTTTTCAGGATCCTGAGGCCCTTGGTAAATGACGTCATGGATCAGGTATTGACTGACCCGATCAGATGCACGGTAAGCATTGGTGAACTTGTAGCGGCGAAGAATCGGATCTTCGGTCCACGGCGGAGCCTCATTTCGGAGTCGTTGAAAGAAGACCTCCTGACGCATCGTCGCAAAACGCCAGTACGTGTCATAAACCTTGGATGGGCGTGCAGGGCTCAGTTTTGAGAATACTGTCGGACCAGCGGCCGGAGCTTCTTTAGCGTTGAAAGAAAGCTGTCTTTGACGCGGGCTGCTGGCAGCCCCATCCTTCAGTTCAAGATTTTCCAATTCGCCCATTACCTCGGCAAACGTCTCATCCGGTGTTCTTTCGCTAGAAATCCTCTTAACTTTGTAAGCGTGTTGCTCGGCAAGTGCGATATGAGAATAGGCCGTACGGAGATCGACTCGCTGATTGGCCGGTTGATTATCGGTGGCGCACGTGCTGCGATCCAAGAGAAACACGATTAAAGGAGAGAGATCCGACCAATAGAAATGTTCCAGGTGAACCATCAACTCTAGTGGTCTTTCATCCACCGCCGACACACGGCTATAGGCAACCATGGACCACCAGAAGCGATCCATCACTACGCTTTCACCCGCCATGAGCGCGGGCCTGATGATTCGGTTGACTGCATCAACGTGCGCAGCGACATGAAGTAATTGAAGAGCGGCAGGATCAGAACCTGAGCACCCAAAAGCTGCTGGGTCATGGTGAATTTCGTATATTAACTTGCCCAGCGTGCCAGGTTGGCTCCCCGGAAGGCTCACATATATGGCTTTGGTACCACGACGATTAAGCCAATCAACTGCGCGAAGACTCAAAGTTGTCTTGCCAACCCCGTCTGGTCCTTCAAAAACGATCAGTCGCCCTGCCATTTCGCTCCCGCATCACCGCTCATTGTATTCTCGCTAGTTAAGGTCATCTTGAGATTTCAGAGCCTCGTGTCCGCCCTGCTTACCGAATGCCCACCATTGCAGGATCCGCGGGCCCGGATCGAAGCCTCCTTTATACAGCGGCTCGTCGGCGCGAAGGGTAGGATCCAGCCTCATCCACATCGAAGGTTTCCTGATCTGACGCTGAGCACGATCTACCTGGAGCTTCAATCCTTCCATAGCTGAAATCGTTGCGGAACCCGTTTTGACGAGGCCACAGCATCTCTGGCTCGGTTCGTCTCGCAGGGGCCCTTTCTCATATTAACGAACGAGCTCGAGCCAACGTCTACGATTGGACAATGACGCAGGAACTTGCCCCAGTCCTTCTGCTCTAACTCCGATTCGACGTTCACTGCTTCCGAAATAGGACAGCAAAAAAGAGACTCTGGTCTTTCGTACGAGTGTGAATGAGCTTTTGCTTTTGTTTTCCGAGTTCTTCCGTACTTGCGAATCTCGTCGGAACGCTCGATGGTACGCTGCCTTACAGTCGTCATCCAAAGGTGCGTGGTCGAGCGGTTAAGCCGGACGACACGCTCGCTGCTTCCTTCCCTGTCGTTGGAATCGTGACCTGCTTCGGATCATGCTCATTGGTATTCACAAACGCGCACTCGGAGGCGCTGATCCCGCCGCCGAACAATATGCAAAAGAACGTGATCGCGCAGGAACGATGACCTCCGATATGAACCTCTCGGACGCCAAAGCAGACCTGAGCTGAACTTAAGAGCTCTTTAGCTGCCTCTGTGTGATCCATATCGCACGGTCTAGAGAAGCGTTTGCCTAGACTCAGAAGTGCTTTATCGATAAGCCAGCCTCCATGGATGTTGGAGGAGGCCATACCAGTAAATCTGAATAGGACTCTGCGAATGAGCGCGAGCTCGCAACCGATCCCAGATCTGTATGTACGACTAGACAGCTGGAAATCAATTGCTAATTACCTTGGGAGAAGTTCACGGACCATACAGAGATGGCATGCCGACTACGGGTTGCCAATGCGTCACTTGGCAGGTCCCTGTTCGTCGGTTATCGACGCGCAATGCGAGCCGCCAGTATGTGGATTGGGGATGAAATGCTCGACCTTTCCATAGGCAACAACCGACGTAGCGCCTCGCAATAAGCGCGCTCATCCGAACTCTCCCACTTGAGCGTTGGCCTTATTTGCCCCAAATTGCCGGTTTCGCCCTAATCCAGAGAATCGGTAAGTCCACGACTCGCGATTCCGTCAGGTAAGCAAAGCCTGGGCGGCACATTCCTTCAGGTCGCGGAAGAAGGCATCGATTTGCCGAAGATCCGTGTCCCAGGCGAACATGAACCGCGCCGCGCCTCCTATAAATGTATAAAAATGCCAGCCCCGCGCTCGCAGAGCGTCGAGGATGGCCTGGTTGGCTTCGAGGAACACTGAGTTCGCCTCGACGGGTTGGACGAGCCGCACGCCGGGAAGACTCTCGATTTGCGCCTGCAGAATGCGTGCGCATCGGTTGCCGTGCTCAGCGTTGCGGAGCCAGGCTCCGCTCTCGAGCATGCCCACCCATGGAGCGGAGAGGTAACGCATCTTGGAGGCCAGTTGCCCGGCCTGCTTGCAGCGGTAATCGAAGCCCTCAGCCAGCACACGATCAAAGAAGAGCACCGCCTCACCTGCCGCCATGCCGTTTTTGGTACCGCCGAAGCAAAGTACGTCCACGCCACTTTTCCAGCTCATCTCGGCTGGCGTACAGCCCAGGCTAGCGACGGCGTTTGCAAAGCGGGCGCCGTCCATGTGCAGCAAGAGTTGATGCGCACTGCAGGCGTCGGCTACGGCATGCAGTTCATCGAGCGAATAGACGCGCCCCATCTCCGTGGCCTGAGTGATCGTGACTGCGCGCGGCTTGGGATAGTGGATGTCCTGACGCTTGGTGGCCAGCTCGTGAATCGACTGCGGCGTTAGCTTGCTGTCCGAGCTAGGCGCCACCAGCAACTTGGAACCGTTCGAGAAGAATTCGGGCGCGCCACACTCATCGGTTTCTACGTGCGAAGCATCGCAGCAGATGACGCTATGGTAGGACTGGCAAAGCGAAGCCAGGGCCAGGGAGTTGGCGGCGGTGCCATTGAAGACGAAGTACACGTCGCAATCAGTCTCGAACAGGTCGCGGAAGACATCGGCAGCTCGGGTGGTCCACGGGTCGTCGCCGTAAGAGGTTGCATGCCCGCGATTAGCAGCTTCCATTGATTGCCAAGCTTCGGGGCAGATGCCGGCGTAGTTGTCGCTTGCGAATTGTTGTGCCAACTCCTGAGGATCGACCGCGGTCATCTTCTTTCCTTGATTGTGATTGGGCCGGGTTCGGCGGTGAGAGAAATGTCTTCTCATTTGTTAAGCAGCAGGATCAGGCCGGTATCGGAACAGGAGGCATCTGGGCTGCTCCCGTTCCGGTGTCTCCAGGACCACCGCCGTGCCGCTTCCCGCTCCGCAGGCAGCCTGTGTCAGCATGACGCATCGCGAAGACCGTGATAAAGAAGTCAAACCTGCGTATCGACAAGGGCATGCCAAGAATTCACGAGTATAAGCCTCCGATTCATTGAACGAATGCGTTTCTCAGGTTTCTTTAGCAAAGCAAAAAAGGCGCGGCGGATCCGCGCGGCGCACGTCTTTTGGGAAGGCGTTGATCCCGAAAGATAAAGGGTAGGCTTTATGAGCATTATCTGTGAGTCTAGACGCTCTCAATCGCTCAGATCGGCTTGGTTTGAACTGTGATCGCAGATTGTGTCCGGGGAATCGGACATCCACTTCAAGACCGCGGTCTCATTTTGGCGTTCACTTGAAGACCGCTCGGCCTCGAAACAGACGATGGACCGAAATGGCTATCAAGTGTCCGACCAGCTGTACAGCGCTTGTACCCTATCAAGTGATTCTTTTATTCCTGGGGCCAAATGATTCAAACTAACTTCGGAGGAACAAATCCCGAGCATGTAGTCCGCTGGACAACAGACATCCGGTTTTCAGGAAGTTGAACGATTTGGATCGAGCTCCGCAAGCGAATTGGAGACTTTCACCCTAGCATGCCCCTGTTCCCCTTAGGAAATCGGGGAATACTGCACTTATATTTAACAAGCGCGGGCGATGCCACTCTGTGGAACACTCAGGAGAGTCCCCATTCTAGAATGTTGCTGTGATCGACACCGTATCGACTTCTGAATTGGTTTCTGATTTGCGTTATGCCCTCAACGTCATGGAGGAATCCTCTCACCTGGGATTGGATGACGAATATGCCCGGAGGCTCCACGACATTCTGCAACGGAATATTGATCGGGCTTCTGCCGCCTCGCCCGTCAGGTCTTCCGTTCCCTTCCCGATTTCTTCAAGTAGCAAAATCCCCACCTAGCCGATTTCATGCAGCCGCGTAGCGCCGGATTTTGACGGTGCACACATTGCTGCTTCCCTCGGTTTCACGGCAGTCCTGACAAATCGCCCATTACTTGCCCTCTGAATATTGCGGAAAAGCGTTTGAGACTCAGCCTAAACTGGCAGAGTGACAATCTTCTCGTCCATAAAATCAGTCTTTGCTCCAGAAAAGAAGCGCCCCTACGACGTTATCGCGGATGCACTTCGGGCGTGGGAAGCGAGCGGCACGGCACGCGCCGATCAATTGTTCAGAAGGGGCATCGCGGCATACCAGAGTAACGAGCCGAATGGCGTCGATTTTGCGTTGGGACGTTACGGAGCTTTCCTGCTCGATCAAGGCCGAACTTCGGATGCGGAACGCGTCCTACAGCAAGCCGTTGATCTGAAGACTGACATTCCAGCGATATGGTCCGACTACTTCGGCATCATCGCGAGTCGGCATGACCTCACGGCCTTCAGGCGCGCGGTAGCAAGGTTAGACCTCTGTAGGACTGGCGGTGCGGCTTCTGAATTTCTCTTGGCGCATGCACGAGCTGCGGACCGGGAGGGCGCGACATCTTTCGCGGAGGAACTCGCCCGCTGGGTCATAGAGAGATGCTCGCTTTCAAAGAATGTAGAGGGAAGGTGGGCGGCAGTTGGGGACCTCGGACGAATTCTGGAGCGAGATGGGCGCCTTCAAGAAGCGATGAAGCAATGGAGCGAGGCTTTCAACGAAGGGAGCCGCGACCCGGAGACAATAACGCGATTGTCGATGCACCTGGAGCGAGCCAAAGACTATGGCACTGCTACGAAGATCATTCAGGAAGCGTTGACACGGCGACTGCCCGCAAATACCGAAGAAGCGTTGCGGAAGCGGCTCGCCCGTTGCGCGGGAAAGACCGAGCCGGCTGCCAATGGGCCGAGGCGGCGAGCCCAGATACCTGCCTATTCTGTTCGCACGGAGTCGGCGCTCTTCGAGCCACTCTTCCAAGTGCGGCTAAAGTCATCAGTTGCCAATCTCGCCGTGGTAAACGACGCTGTTCGTTGCGTCCTAACTTCAAAGGAGTTCTCCTCACTCGTCGACTTCGATTGTCAGAGCGGCGATGAGATGAGCCGGGTCGAGAACTTGCCACGTTTCAGCGATGTAATCTATGCGCCTGATGGCCGGTCCATTGGTATATGCCGAACGGCAGCAGTCGGTCGAGGACCAACTCTGCTGCGATTCTTGACCGCCGACGGCCAGTTGACGGCCGAGTCATCAGTTCCCGATGCAACCTCAGAGGTCGCCTTGGGCCCCGACCTGTGGTATGTCGGGTGTAGGAACGGCTTCCTCTATGCATTCGGATTTGATGGATGCCTACGCTGGACCTGGGAGACTCCAGGTGCAAGCCAATCCACCGATAATGTCTATTTTCGGCCATGCCCATACTATGTGTCCTCTCGGGGCACGTTCGCGGTGGTTGCCAGTATGGGAGACATTTATGCGATCGGTCCGAATGGCAGGACTTTGTGGCACGCTGCGATTCCGAACGAACATCAGACCAAGTGGAATTTCACAGTTCCTGTGCCAGGCGCCGCACCTCTCCAGCAACCGTACAAAGTCCTTGGCTTGCCTTCCGGCGCGCCCCGAGACCAGGTGAAGTCCGCCTACCGGCGTCTGGCTCTTGCGACTCATCCGGACCGCAATCCGAGTAACCCCGAAGCAACCGCCAACTTCCGCCGCATTCAGGAGGCATACGAGCGAATCCTCGCTGGAGAAGGAGAGGGCTCTTCGACTACAGCCGAAGGAATCACAATCAGCTTTGAGATTCAGGGCATGGGGCCGACAGCGAGCTTCGTGACCGGCACGAGTTCGGGTGCAGTCGTTGGTTCGTCGCAAGGCAGAATCTACTCCTTTGATGGAAAGGGTTGCTTGCGCGGTGCCAGAGTGCTCGGCGATGGTACTGTGCGCGTCGCATTGCGGAGGGACGGAAATCTCGGCGCAGCCTGGTGCGACAACACGTTGCTTTTCTTCCGTGATGGAGAGGTAATCAACGCCGTGGAATCCGTTGCATGGCCCCGAGATCTGGCAATGTGGGGCGATGACGTTGTCCTGTGGCAGCGCAATGAGCTTGCGGTATTCGATGTCTTTGGGCGCACTCTCTATGCGCTGGAATTCTCAAAGAGCATAGCGGGAGTCGCGATACATGACGACGTACTCTTCTGCGCGGCCGGAGCTCTGGTCGCATTTAGAAATCGAGAATAGTTTGCACCCGCCGGCACGATCAAGTTAGACGTCACTGGAGATCTTTTGCTTCGATACCAACACCAAAAGTCCCAATATACAAACCTGGGACAAACTCCTGCGCGGGAAGCTTCCCCCGAACTTCTCTACGAATTCTTTAGATCGCCACCGCGACTCAGCGGGATGCTAGCATTTATTTTGGCTACGCATTGCGCTGGCGGCCGTTGTTTGGGCTCTCGAACGGGAGAACGATGCCCTACGAAATCATCATCGACGCAGCCCAGATTCTCCGTTCCACGCTCCATTTGTTGGAGCACACCCAATTCCCCGAGAAGAACTCGACGATGATCACCAACGTTGTGAAGCAATTGCGGTTGGCCATTGACGACCTCGAACTCGCGAAACAACGTCTCGAAATCGACGGACGCGCGCACTGAACCGCCCACCTGCACCTACCCCGAACACAGATATGGCCCAACTGATAAACACGCCCGTCAAATGCATCCCTCATGCAGGCATACATTTCAGACAAATCGGCCCGTCGCCAGAGGGGAGCTTCGAACGGTTACAAATCAGATGAACCTATTCGGCCCGAAGTATTAGTGACTACAGTGCATTTGCATCACGGATCAAGATTCCTGAGCTAAGATGGCGTCCTTACGAAACAGGGTGCTTGCTTGGAGCTTAAAACTTGGGAGCGGCCGCCGAGTGGCCCGCGTTCCGAAAAAAAGTGGGGAGGTTTGACCGCGGACGGCTGCCCCTCCCCTTCCCATGAGTCCAAGAGCCAGGAGGCTGAATCCTAGACCCTGCAGAACACGCGATCTTGAATCGATTCCTGAACGAATGCAACAGGGCCTTCTCCCGTGATGGCGCGCAGCATTTTGATGATTCGCTGCATCGCATTGTGAAATCCATTTTCGGGCTCAGTCCTGCATTCTTGGCGATCGAGAATCGCGCCGTGTTCCCTGATGGCCCGACTGCTGTCTTTGCTCCGCCGATGTCGACCGATCCAATTGTGATCATGCGGCAGCCTTTCTAATTTCTGCCCGGATGAGCCCACTGCAAAGAGGGCTGCAAGGAATCACTCGAGACTGGTTTGTTTGCCAGTCGTTCCTCCAAGGGTTCTTCTCATGCTTGGCCCGGCGCTAGAGACATCGAACGGGAGATTCAATCTTGTATTCTTAAACCGATTCTTGTTGCGAGAAGCATGATTGTAAAGAGCAGAGGCTGCCGCCAAAGGAAAATCGTCCGATTCGTCGAACAGAACGACTTGACAGTCAGCGGCGGTCGACGTTGACTTCTCACTTTAAGGCATCTTCGCGAGATCGGTTTCAGATTTTGCCAAGAACGCGTAAACAAATCAGGCATCAATCGTCCGATACGTTCCATGCTCTCGATTTGCATTGCCCTGCGTTCGTAGGGAAATACCACCTTGGTCGACCGAGAACGGCCCATTTATGCCCATCTTTCCGTCTTGTTTTGGGCTTTTGGGCAGCCCATTCGACATTACCTTCCGAATGATCACGGGCTGGGATAATCCCAAAGCCGCATTGTGCATTGCGATGCACGTCCGACGGTGAAGCAATCAGGCCTTTCACCACCATTACCTGAACCGGTGCCTCTCTGGGGAAGGCTGACCTACTCAATTCGGCGGCACTCCCGGGAGAAAAGAGAATGTTGGCTGCGTCCGCCAGGCCTTCGGCGCCTCTCAAGGGGCGGCACTCGATGAATTTTCGAGAGAGCAACCCATCCAAGGTCTTGAGCAGTACGTTCGGCTCCAATGGCAGCGCGATTCTCTCCGCCAACGGATGGAGGTGGACCTTGCCCTGATAGCTGTCGCTGAGAACCGTCAGCACAATCTGCTCCGCCGAATTCAAAGCCAACCCCATATTCCCGGTCCGCTCCTTTTCTTTCCTGCTTCGTCGGCGGATCGGGCAATCCGGCCATCTTTGTTCAGAGGATTGAACATCTTCTTCCGATTTCGTCGAGACCGAGTGATCAAGAACCAGTATCGCCCGCTTAAATATATTGTCGCCGCTGAGCCACCTCTCCGCGGCGTCGGAGTCCCATGCCGCCATGACGGCCGCTGTGAGTTCATAATGTTCTGCATCGGATTTGGGAAGCTATTCGCGCAGGCCTTCCAATAAGCCCTGTCGGATTGCGTAAAAGGCAACCATCCTTGCCGTTTCATGGATGATTCCTTTCGGCTTGAAGCCGACACGGTACGTGCGCCTGCAGTCACTGACATCCATCGAGGTGAATTCAGAACATGATAACGGTTTGACTGCATAGATTGAGCACCAGCATCTTCAAGGAACGCACAAGGTATGTGCTTCTTCGTTCGCTCTCTCGGCGCCAAACTCTGGCTCTTCTGATTTACATCACGCAACTTCGTCAACATGGCTTCGGCATCCACGAAAAATTCTGCCGATCGGATGAATGTCGCAATCGAGAAAGCCTCTGGTGCTGTCGGAGGGACCGTTGGTAGCAGCACCAATGACATCCCCCCTTGCAATCCACTTTGGGAGTGCGCGGATGTCGAAGGCTTTCTGCCATGGTCTCAGCGAACCCGGTAGGGTTGTTCAGAACATGCAATAATCCCGCTGGAGTTCGAGCCTGGGAGAATATCTGAACGACCGCTTCTCGTTCCGCATTGCAAAGACCTGCTGCTATTTCTGCTTCTTTCTGATGCTGCTCGGCGGTCTTCGACTGAGTGACGGACCTGCGCCCACTTGACATTCAGAAATCTCTAAATTTTAGAATTAGTTCTAACGGACACTCATCGCGCACCCCGGAAAGGGCGCGGTTTGGACATTAGAGCATTGCCGGGATCCTCGGCCGAGACGCTCATTACGCTTCAACAGCAGAAGACCGAATCCGCACGGGACCAATAAAGAGTCTCATGGGATCTGGACCTATCGTGTCAGCGGCAGTTTATTGGCGCAACCGTTGCTGGTCGGCCTGGGCGTATCAATTACGGCTTCTCCATTGTGCTCGATGCAACTGGGGCAAACCTTTGTCGGAATGACGCGATCGGGAACCCGGTTCTCTATCTTTGAAAACCCCGGGCGGCCCGGGCTCCTGCGAGTCAACACCTTCAGCCTGTCCCAAAAGCTTTGCCTGGAAATCTGATACATTGCCCCGCGCGCTCCCTCGAATTGGCAGTTGAGCGCCGCCAGGGCTTGCCCGTGCTGGAGAGCCTCAGACACGTTTTCCTTGCTCAGAGATTTCAGCACGTCTCTGCCATCGGCGAACAACCGGCTTATAAGTCCAGCAGTCGTCCAGTCACCGGCCCCCGCCGTATCCTTCACCTCGACGTCGCAGGAGGACTGCACGATCCACGTTTTGGCCTTCCTCCGGCCGCGCAGCAGGAAGCGGAGACCCTCGTCTCCCAAAGTTTGGATCTCGAGTTGGACTCCATTTTCCCCGAGCAACTCACTGAAGCTCTTGGCTCGCTGTTCCGAGTATTTCAGCACATCACAGATCCTAATCATTTCCGCAAAAAGAACTGGATCGCCGACACCGGAAGGCTCAAAAACAATGACTGCGCCATTCCTCTTGCAGTGCTCGGCCAGATTGACGATCGAGCGAGATACGCGGTCGGTGAAAAATACAGACGACTTCGGTATTTCGTCCTTCAGATTCTCGATAGTCTCGACCAGGACTGGGCGATAGCTGGGGAGGTAGGCGCCGCAATCGGGGCAGGTCCAGAGGAAACGATGCTTCGGCGAGCCGTCTCTGCCGAAAAAGATCTTCTCGATAACGATAGGCGTAGGACACGGGACATTTCCCGACAGATGCCTGGTATCCACGCCCCATCGCTCCAAATCCAACTTTACGAACTGACCCGCTTCATCTTCTGCAAGCCTGCCGATCGGGGTGCTTTCCCAACCCATGTAGGCGAGAGCGGCGGTTACGTTTCCGGTTGTGCCCCCAGCGTAGAAACGGGGTACGAGCGGATCCTCAAGGCCGATCACAATGTCGAGCGCGATGAATCCTGTGCTCACCAGACGAGGAGCCCGCTTCTTAGTCTTCATAGCATTCTCCGGCGAGCCACAGCCCGTGGATGACCCCTTCCTTCGCGAGCCGACTCAATTCCTTCATCTCAACAGCAACCCGATGTCCGTGCGCTTCAATATGTGCGATCGCCACTCGAGAGCCTGCCCGCTTTAACTCATAGGCCGCAAGCAGAGCTCCGATAGACAGCAGTTTACTCGATAAAGCGGAGACAATGGCGTTGGAGCCACCGAGCGGGGCCAAAGAGCTCGCATAGTGGTCAATAGCATGAACCAGCTGACGATAGACCTCGAAAGGATTCGTCTCCGAAGCATACAGGAAGTTACGAGGATCGATTCGCAGGCTGTCGAAAAGCAGCCCACGATATTCAAGCACGAGGTCATCACCCCGCCGTGGGTTCTGTGATGGCGCCGGCAGAAGCGGGCAGACCTCCGACGGGCGCACCAGATCGTAGATTCGCTGAAGTTGTGTTGCCTGGTTCTCGCCGAGAATAGGAAACCAGACACGCGGCTTCGAGGCCGCCGACTCCCGCTCTGCATCGCCTCGGAAGGTGTGAATGTAGTCCGCTTCTTCGTCCAGGCCCTCTTCCAAAATCAGACTGTCGATCTTGGGGTTCTCATCCGCGAGTACGAATAGATTCATGCGCGGTGCATTCTGGCCGTCGATGATGTGGAGCAGCTTGGCCACAATGGGCAAGAACACGCTTCGTGGCAGAGAACTGACATCTACGATGACATCAGTAATGCCGGCAAATTCATCCGCGGTCTTAAACAGGCCTTCGGCGGACCTCGAAGTCATTCGTCTGCCTTCGGACGAGAACATGCTGATACTGCGGCTTGCCAACTGTGCTGCTGGAATGATCCGTCCCAACTCTTCCACATTGCTCTGCACTGCTGGTTGGTAGGCACGCGAGGGAGATTGATCTCCTTCCTCAAAGGTGAGAATTACGACTTCGATGGAGAGCGATGGGCAGGTTCTGCGAAGCAGACCCAGACCAGTGAGCATCCGTGGATCAAACCCGCGTCCCAAGATGAACCGGGCTCTCCGGGAGGATTCGTTAAAGTGACTCGAGAAGAGAGCCTCGAGATCCGTCCCAGCAGCGCGCGCGTATGTCGACCATCTTTCCGGCATCTAACGTGTCATCACCCGCTACAATAGTGACTTCTTCGCCTCATACCCTGCCGTCATCCACATATAGAGGTCGCGCAACGGACGCTCCTTGAAGCCTCCGTATTGCAACGGCAAATCGTATGACACGCACAGCAATCGGTTGAGGTTGAGTACCATCCAAGTATCACCCTTCACTTTTCGATCCAGTTGCGCCTCCAGCAGGTTGTTCGCAATCGCCGCCGCCAAAACATCAGCTAAGAGAACGTACTCCGGGTTCTTTGCGAGGAACTCCTTGCTTTGGAGTTGCTCTCTCTCCTTCATCGAGATGGCGATACCCGTAACGCCGGGATCGTAAGGGGCATTTTCCTCGTATGTCCTCTGCCGACAAAACCGACCGATCGATGTAAGCAGCTGGTGGACTTTCTCTCCGTACCGCGCTCGGCGCGGGATCTCCAACCAGAATGACTCCGAAGCTTCCCGCAGCAGGCTGTCCTGTCGGCCCGCATTAAGGGTAGGCGTCTTCGAGATCAAACTGGAGGCCACCACCTCCTCGAACTCATCTCCCGCCAAACGCATGAATTGTTCAATATTCCATGAAGCCAGGTTTGCCAGCTTCTTGGGTCCGAAGTAGTAGGGTAGGTGGAATTCATGGGCGAGAAACAGTTCCGCGGCGGCGCGGATACTCGAGTCCGTCTTCTCCTTGAGTTCAGCGGGACTCAGCGGAAAGTCAAACGATGTTTGCTTGTTTCGCAGTTCGCGGTGCATCAAGATCTCGAGTACACGCCAACCGATCGCCCGGTCCCGGGAACCGCCCGGCTGCTGCACCTGCATCTCGATCCAGTCATGGAACAAGGCGCTTCCACGCGCCAGCTGGGTGACACGGTCGCGGATCACTGGAATCGTCGCTTCGTACTTGGCTTGCCACTCTGTCCCATCCAGGGAAGCCTGTAAGCAGGAATCGAGAGATGTCACTTCAACCGTCAAGGCTGCGCTCGCACGGCGATCGGCCACGCTATTGAGCAGGTTCGCAAATTTGTTGGCACTCTCCCTCCAGAAACGCTCAATCAGGATCTCCCCCTCATAATCTCGTCCTTCCGTGACGCCCGTTTCGAGCATCTCGTCGGTGGAAAGGGCCTCGAAACGTTCTGCCAGCCACACACCCACACCGGCGCGCATATCCGCCACTGTCTTGAGAAGCAAAGTCCGCTGACCATGGGTGAGATGATGCACGTCGTCGAGGAGCAGCAGGCAGTGACTTGCCACTGCCTCGCCGTCGACCGTAAGCACACCTGGCCGCATCAAGGTGATCGAATGAAGAGTGTCACTTCCCGGCAGAGATGCAAGGTCTCCCCCATCAAAGCTGTCGATCGCATCACAGACGTTTTCTTCGAGGTCCGTTGCCCAGCGCTGCAACTCGATTCCAGAGATGGCTCCTGGCTCACCAGCCCGAATCTCGATCGGCGCGTCCGCCGATATCTTAATTCGCGCCAAATCCTCCGGGAATCGCAGGCCCCTGAGCTGGAGGCTGGCGCGCAAGGCAGCTAAGACGATGCGTGCATTCAGGAGTCCAAAGAGCAGGCGTTGCTTCCTGGGCGCTTCAAAATCCAGATCATCAAGAATGCGGTAGTTGCGAGCGCAGGAGAGAAAAACCCCGAGTATTTGCGGGCCGCCGTCATTGATCACCCCGAGAGCATCCATCCGTTGATAGAGTTCCTTGAGATCGTCGTTGGCCTTGAAGGCATGGAGATTCACGAGAGCGGCAGGTGTAAAGAGCCGAAGCAGTGTTGTTTTCCCTGCACCAGGCGCACTTCGGATCAGCTGAGGTTTGTCCCACAGATGGGGATCATCCCCGAGAAGATCCAGCATTTCGGGGCCGAAAAGCTTGAGGAACGTGACGTCGTTCTCGATGGCTTCGGCCGCGCGGAGACGAAACGGGTTTCTCGGCACTCTCATAGCGAATCCTTGTGGCGCGTAACGCGGGGGAACAGCGACCTCATCTGCGGACCATCGGCCCACAAGAGCCCGATCGAATTATTAGGCGTATTGTGACTCAATACCAGCGGCAGACCGCAACCCGCGAAGCCATAGCGCAGGTCCGTCCCGCCAAGACGAGTACTGGCGGTTTCGTTCGTATCGTCATAGTACTTCTGAATGAGAGCATCGATATCCGGTTTTGCCCCTTCAATCAAGGTGATCTCGTTCGGGAGGCGCTGAACAATAACGATACTGATCCTCAGACCAAAGCGCTCCTCAAGCCTCTTGCGTTCGGCCTGCAACTTCTCTTCGACTCTTGCCGTTGCCAGGTAGAGGACGAGGATGACCTCGCTCCCTTCCTTTACCACAAGCTTGGAGAGATAATCATCGGGCTTCGCAAGATTTACAAGGAATTTTCCAATCTTCCCGGCGATGCCTCCGTCTTCGGTGGACCGGAGATAGCTGACTCCGCTCGCCGAGAAGTCATCCATCAAGACGATTACTTCGTATGCCGGGTCGGCTCCAGCGCCGCACTCATCCATCCCATCCGCTTCACCCATCTCCTTGAGCGCTGCCTTCAAGTCGTTCTTGAGGCCGTCGATGCGTTCTCGACTCAGTTCATGGCTCAAGCGAATCTGCTCGTTGGATAGCTGAGGATTGGCACGGCGAAAGATGTCGGTTCGCGCGCCGTCACTTAGGCCGAGAAAGAGAGTTTTCCGCTGCAAAA
Source organism: Alloacidobacterium sp. (assembly GCA_035293545.1). GTDB lineage: Bacteria > Acidobacteriota > Terriglobia > Terriglobales > Acidobacteriaceae > Alloacidobacterium. The sequence goes on from DATGMQ010000071.1 coordinate 243,624, forward strand.
CGCGAAATCCATGTGATGCGGCGATTCTTTTCCGTTTCCACTTGTCAATTCCCGCCTTTCTGGCCACGAGATCGAGAAGGAGCGGCCGAACGCAATCCGGATAAGCTATGGAAACCAGATGGTTCATCTCCGCCGTCGAAATGAAAACCAGATGCCTGCGAATGTAATCGAGAGCCATTGGGCGCTCTTCGGGGAGGAACTGGCTCAGCCAACTCGCCAGGCTTTCCGTGAAGCGCATCCCCGGCGAGAACTGCTGATACTCGTCATACTTGTATGAGGCCATCGCTTGGAGTTCGAGGCCGATCAGGTTGAAGTCCGGCGGCTGCCAGCGCATGACCTTGCTCAGTAATTCTTCCGCCAATTGGTTATTCATGATTCCCTCAGCGCCAAGCGGAAGTGCCGCTTCGATTTCCTGATTTGGTTGCAGTAATGTACCAGTGCCGCGCAGCCGGTAACTCCGGGAGGCGCAAGGTTCCAGCCTGTTTCCAAATCGAATCCTACTTCGTCGACACTGAGGGACGCAGGCTCGGAGAGCAGTTCGTAGTCATTGCCCGGCCAAGATGGCCTGTCGCCGATGAACAGAGTATGCTCACGGAAGGTGCCTCCACCTGACATCTTCCTTAGAACGTTTAGTTTGCTGGTTTCCGTTGCAACAATATCCACGGATCGCGAAGAGGCGACAATTCGGACTTCGGTTTTGTGAGCTTTCGCCAGCAGCGCCGCAGTCAGAAACCACAGAGACTCGGCCGACTCAGCACCTTCCAGTTCCAACGTGATCTGAACGGGCCGTTCCGTCAGTTTAATCCCTGCGATATTCGCTTCGCGGATTAATCGAGCAACATCGGCTAGCGGATTTGCTTGCGCCACAGTCTGGTTGAGAAGGCTGTCATCCTCGAGCGGGAGCACGATTGCGCCGTTGTAATAACCTACAGTCACCGAGTGCCAGAATCGTTTTGGCAGAGCCGCACGGAGAGCTTCCCGGACCGACTTCCCTCGTCCTGTCGCGACTCCAAGCGAAAATCCTCCGTCGAGCAGACTGATCAGGGACTTTGCTACGTCCACCGTGACACCTGAAAATCGATCCTTGTGATCGCATACCGTCCCGTCATAGTCGACGATGCACTGTTTGAAAGGAATGCTGCTGATCTTTTGCCGGAAGGCATCGTATGCAGAATCCCACTCCTGGTTTGAAAGATCGGGAAGTCCAAATCTGTTTCGGGCGCGTTGTTTTCGTTGAATTGATGCTGAGCGGATATCAACCGCGCTTTGCGGGAAGGCTTTCAGGTGATAAAGCTTGCGTCCAAAACCAGGAACTACAGGTCGACCCGGATCGCGACCGCGATCTTCTCCATATGCGGCTACGATCTCAAAAACTGCAGCCTGCATGGCAAAAGCAGCTGCGATGCCGGCCAGCGGAGTCTCTACCCTGATCGCGCTGACGGATTTTGGAAGCAGTTTCAGCGTTGCCTCTGCAATCGCCTTGTCGGTTGGACAAACGAAGAAGAAGACCGTCGTGGCGGGGCGTAGCGCAAGCCATAGATGACGGCCGTGAGCGAAGTTGCGATAATCCACAAGCTGCACGTTCGCCAGCCCTGCCTCGTGAAACTTCGATTCAAAATCGATTGCAGCGGCTCTAGAATCCGCGCCGAACAGCAAAAGGACCTCGTCCGATTGCAATGGGGATATGCCGTGGTGTTCCTGTTCCAAGGCATACCTAAGGTCCGTCGCATCGAACAGGTCGCACCAGCGCTGAGGAAGTGCGTCGCCTTCTCCATACGCACGCGCGATGATGGTGTTCAGGCCCACAAGGGAGTTTGTTGCCAGATACCCGTCTTTCCCAGACGGTGAAGGAAATTCGAAACCGTGTCCGCGGTTGAAGGACCGGACTACATCCGTCAATGGGCTGTCTGCCATACAGCAAAGACTTGTAAGTGTGACAGGTTCGGCAGCTATCGAGTTCCGCGCGAAACCAAGCACATCAGTATTCCTGCCCCGCGCACTCACAATAAAGAGTCGCATTCCGGCGAAAACCGCCGGATTCCGAGAGGCGAGCAATGGAGAGTCGAAGGCAGCAAAAGTGCCGCGACACTGCTGCTCGAGCGCGGAGATGAGGCAAGCGGTGCTCAGCGAGCCGCCCGAGCCAATCGCTAAGACAGGGGAACGGCCACCATTTCTCACCTTCGTTGACAGCTCAGCAATGTCTACTCCGTGCGCCCATTGGTACGTTGTCTCGAGCTGCTGCAATTCGAATTTGTAAGGTCTGCCCAAAGTTCCTCGTCAAATCACTTAAGTCATTCATTCTAAGCATACAATCCAAGACCGCGAGTGTGAGATTCAGGAGGGCAAAGCTGGGTGCGATAACTGAATCGGACGTATCGATTATAGGCGAATACAAGGCGAATATCCGGAGAAATTTGGAATCATTGAGAACTCACCGGGGCGCGCGGAGGACGATGCCCAATTTGCGGAGATCGGCATGGGATATTCGAATCGGGCCTGTATCGGAGGCCAGTAGACGTTCCGCCGATTGAACAAGTTGCGCAGCCTTGGCGGCGAGAAATCCGGCCGAAATTAGCTTTTGGATCGTTTGCTCGCTTTTTCCGGCAGGAACAGGACTGCACAAAGATCCTCCTCTCCAGGGTAACTGCATAGGAAATAGAAGAGGGGCGCAATCCACTGAAGATGAAGCACGACATCAACAGCATCGGTCACCCGATCATTGGTTCGGGATTGTCATCTAACCACTGATCAATTGCCAATACATGCAGGGCGTAGGTTGCCTGTTTCGGCTGCCTAGGCGCGGAGGCCGAGATTCTGCGGGGATCGCCGCCTATCATCAGTTCATTACTCGGGCTGCAGCTTTACGCCTGGCGCCTGCACGTTGGGCGCATGAGAGCGTCGGGTTGGCGAGAATGATCAAGATGCGCATTGAGAACCGCGCATATTCTGACAAGAGGGATCTTCGACACAGCCGCAAGTCACGCGCGGAAGTCAGTCAATGTCGGCCATGAGCCACCGAATACTTCTCTGTAGGTCAGCAAGAGCAAGTATTGCGTCATCTCACCGGATGTTTCGTCATCTGCCGTCTCTCATCCGCGGTGAAGCTCAAAAGCTCAACTTCAAACAGGGTATTAAGGATGAGGATTTCAAACGGCGGACGTAGAAAGGTCGCGAGCAGCGAAGCTTTGCGGAGATCAATGAGGCAGCTCGAGCCACTGATGATGATCCGCATGTTTAATCTGCGGTCCTTTCAGGCCTGCCTCGACCTTTGGCAAAGGGACTCCCAGCAGCCCGGCCGCCTTGCTCAGCGACACAAATTCTTCCCCGAGGGCGCGATAGCACAGCCGTTCGAACCGCTGCGAGCGTTCGCGCTGGCCGCGGATATTCTCCGGTTCAAGCTCCTTTGGTTCCCGGGTCCGCCAGCCTCGTGCGATGGTCTGGAAAGCATAGGTCAGAATGGACGCGTTGATCACGCCGATTTGTTTGAGGCGCATGAGCAGCGCTGCCCCGCTGACGCGGTAGAGCCGTTTCAGGGCGATGAGCTCCTTGTATCCCAGGGCGTTGCGCTGCTTGCCTACCTCGCGCAGGAGGTCTTCGCGTGGCATCAGGAACGCTCCGGCGAAGAGATTGGCGGCTCTCTCTTCCTCTTTATCGGGAAGGCTGGTCGGATCGAAGACGCGATGGGCGAGTTCGTGCGCCAGAGTCAGCCGGCGGCGCTCGAGGGGAAACTGCCGATTATCGACGATGACCGGCAATCCAGGCGACCCTTTCTCCCGCGCCACAACGCAAGTGAAGCCCGAGACTCTTTCGGGCAGGTCTACGATGAGGACTTTAAAACCTTTCTCTTCGAGCAGCTCGGTCATGTTCGGGATGGGATCGGTTCCGAGCATCCATTTCGAGCGGACTTCGCGGGCCAGTTGTTCCGCATCTTCGATCCTTTCCAGTTTTCTCGGAATGGCGAGGGGCGGCTTACACTCCGCGCTGTCCAAGTCAAGAATGTGCTCGATCTGGAGGTAGCGTTCGATCCATTCGAGGACTTCGGTTTCAACGGTGGTTCGGTCTTCGGCGGTGGTACTGTCCTTGGTGCGGAACTCGACGCCGGAGAGCACGAGTCCCTGAGTGTCCGTGAGATAGGTGAGCACTTCCGGCGTGCCGCTACCGCCCTTTGGTCTCTGGTAGCGAATGACAACGACATCGCCCCTTCTGAATCTTGCTCTGTTCGAGGGCCCTCAGCATCAGTTCTTCAGAATTGAAGACCCTGGCTGGCCCCGAAAATCGGAGGCCCTCCTTCCCCGTGATCTTGGCGATGGCACCTTTCAGGAGCCAGATTGACCTCAAGATGGGTCCGCTTCAAGGGAAACGGAGCGGACAGCTCTTCGAGTCGTGCTTCGAAGTCGAGCCCGGCGACACGCATCCGCAAATTAGCCATAGCTGCGTGTACATTCGTCGAAGTCCTATTCGGGCCTTGCGAGTCGCTAGTCGTCGGATACTCATCCGCTCCATTGAATTGTGATCAGGCGAGTGCAGAAACGTCCCGTTCCAATCGGTCGAGCCGTTCGAGTGCCGATTGCACAGCGGGTTCACCTTCTTCTTTGACTTTGCGCGCACGATCAAGCGCCTGTTCAGCAATGCGGCTGATTTCGTGCAGCAGTTTGCGGATCTCGACCTCCAAGCGATCGCGGCTCTCCTGAATGCGATTGAGAACGTCGTTTTGAACTCGCGAACTATTCGTGTCCAAGAGGTGCTGCAGAAAACTTCGAGCTTCGTTCGTGATAACTTTGCGGGCACCCACAAGCGGCAGGAGGACGTCAGCGAGCCAGCGCAAAGGTGACGGAGGATCTGCCGTGGTTAAGAATTTCTCGAAGCTGAAATGGGAGCGCACGCGGAGCCCCTTCTCCGGCTCCAGCGCGTGGGGCATTCGCGTCAGTTCGCTGAGTCCCGCATCGGCCAATTTTTTCAAAAAGCTATTGCCCATCTCAACAAATCGCAGGGCTACGGCGCGATATTGACGCTCGCCCTCTTCCTGCTCGGGTTTGAGCCAAGGCATGACCTTGCGTTCCGAAATCTGCTGGCTGAGGTGCATGACCCGGTGGCGATAACGCGGACCAAAACCACGGGGCATCGACTCAAGAGCATCATTAAACTCTCTCTCAGATTCCTTCCAGGCAAGTTCAAAGAACTCCTTACGCCTGTCAACAAAGTAGTCCGAAATCCGTTGTTGTTCCGCCATGAACAGGAAGTTCAGCTCACGCATCGAGCGCTCTGCCTCGCCAATGGTTTCCCTCATCAACTCGATACGGCGCTCGGATTCCTCGATTGGCCGCTGAAGCGCGTCGCGGTCTTCGTGGATCACAGCCAGCAATTGCTCGCTCAAGCGTTGGAGGCCTCGCTCGCAAGCAGCGCGAACGAGATTTCTGCCGGAGTCTTCAACGAGGTGATACAAGCTCGCAAGCAACTTTTCCCAATCCCGCACTGGACCGCGGTTCTCCATCCGCTCGACCGCACTCACCTCGAACACCTCACCCATAGGGCGATGCAACCGCTTTTCCAGAATCTCGCGTGTGAATTTGGCGGCGGCGGCGCGCTCGGGATCACTGGTGCGATCGGCTTTGTTGATGACCAAGATCAGATCCTGAACTTGCTTGCCAACAGCCTCCACCAGTGCGAGTTCCTCCCCGGCGATTGGCGGATCTGCTCCAATCACAACCAGGGCAGCATCTATGTGAGGAATGAATGCCTGTGTGGTCGCGGTATTTCCAGTCCACACCGAACCCAAACCGGGCGTGTCTACAAAACACATCCCCGAGGACAATAAAGGGGTGGGCACAAAGACCTCTGCGCCGTCCACACCTTTTTTGTTCTCAGGGTTCAATTCTTCGGTCACATATTCCTTCAGATCGAGCATCGGAATGTCGCACCAAGACCCATCCCGCATGCGAATGCGCGCGTGAAGCGTCTCGCCAAATCGAATCACAGTAGGCACGGCTGTGACCGGAACAAACCCGGTAGGGACAACCTCGTGGCCGACCAATGCATTCAGCAGGGTCGATTTACCGCGCTTGAACTGTCCAACACAGGCAACGTAGAAGCGCCCCTCAGAGACTCGCGCGGCAAGTTCACGCGCCTCCTCGGCGACAGGCTCCGCTCCAAGTTCTTGAGCCAGATCGGCAAGATGTAACAGACGAGAGGCGCCGTCCATCAATATGGAGGTCCGAGCCCAAGGACTGCCGTAATTCTGCACTGGAGAGCTGATACCGTCGGTCTCTTTCATGACTCTTGTGCCCCGAACACCTTTCTGATCAATGTTTCGGCTGATTTCGACACAGCTTCGCCTTTCCGAATCGCCGTCGCACAAGATTGTCTTGGGAGGGTGAAACTAGACGATGGACACCTACCAAGAAAATCTCTCTTCTTCGTAGGAGTCATCTGCCCAGTGGGCGGTTAAGGTGAACTCCAACACCCACCATTATTCTCGCATATCTTCTCTTCCTGTAATTGTCTCAGCGGTCACACGTCATCCGAAATCTTCGAAGTTGGGTTCCTGCCCTCCCTTCTCTTCATCGTGGTTCCCCCCAAACGTGAAATCTCTGAATCTGGTATCCTTTATGCGTGCATCTGAGCTTCTAGTAGGTGCAAGAGGCGAAGGGGTTCGCCTGAACTGCTGTTTCATCCCCTCCTTTCATGCGGGGGTGAGCAGATGATGACCCCTGACGGACGTGCGTCGGGGAGTCGCCTGCTCATCGATCCGACCCCCACAGATCCGGAATCTATAGCGAAAGGCGCGCCACCCGAGTCGCGCCCCGAAATGGAGGTTCTGTGAAAATCGTCATCATTTCCGACATTCACGCAAACCTTGCCGCCCTCAAGGCATTACCGGAACACCAATACGATCAACTTTGGTGCATTGGCGATCTTGTGGACTACGGGCCTAATCCGCACGAAGTAGTCGACTGGGTACGTGCCAACGCCACGGTCGTCGTGCGCGGCAACCACGATTACGCGGCCGGATCCAATGCAGATCCCCAGTGTTCTGCACCCTATAAGAGGCTCGCGGCGGAGACACTACGGCTCACCCTGCAGCTATGCACGACGGAAGATCTCAATTATCTAAAAGATCTCCCCCTCTACCGCGAGATTTCCGTTCCTTCGAGGCGGTTCTATCTCGTTCACGCCACCCCCACAGATCCACTTTTTGGTTACTGCCCGGAGAACTCTCCGAGTTGGCGGGAGCAGGTCGAGTGCATTGACGCGGAAGTACTGGTGGTCGGGCACACCCATACACCCTTTATCCGCCGACAAGGTAAAACGACCATTCTCAACCCTGGCAGCGTAGGCCAGCCCAAGACGGGCAGGCCGAAAGCGTGTTACGCGATTTGGCAGGATGAGGAAATGTTTCTGAAGGAATACGAATACCCAATTGAGGAAACGATTCGCGGAATCCGGGCCATGCCGATTGCCCCGGATGATCAGGACGCTTTGATCACTGTGCTGCGCACTGGTGAAGTTCCGGCCCGTGCTGGTTCCAATCATTGATCCAATTAAAGACGTCGCACATTCAAGAAGCGGGGGCGCCTGTACGATGCCTGATGTTCTTCAAGCACAAAGACAGAAGCTGTTAGATGACTTGTTCCGAAACTACTCGGGCCCGACATTTGCTATCCGGCTCTGGAACGGTTGGCACTGGCTGTCCCTTGCCGGTGAAAGACCAGCGTTCACCGTCGTTGTCGAAACACCTGGCGCACTGCGAGCACTAATTGCCAATCCAAATGAGGTGACGCTTGGCGAAGCGTTCATTCATCGGGAAATCGATGTCGAAGGAAATATTTTCTCTGTTTTTTCCGTCGCAGAATATCTCGTCAGCCGTCCCCGTAATCTCCTGTACTGGACCAACGATCTCTTCCTTCGGACCCTCGCCGGGACAGAACGGTGGTTTCATCTCGGGGCACCGCACTCTAAATCGAGGGATCGTGCTTCAATCACCTACCACTACGATCAACCTATCGAATTCTTTCGCCCATGGTTGGGGAGCACGCTCGCATACTCCTGCGCCTATTTCCGAACTGCAGGCGATTCTCTGGATTTGGCTCAGACACAAAAGCTCGAATTGATCTGCCGGAAATTGCGGCTGCAGCCACTCGAACGCTTTCTCGATGTCGGTTGCGGTTGGGGAAGCCTAATCCTCCACGCTGCGGATAAACATAGGGTCCACGCTCATGGGATCACTCTGAGCACAATTCAAGCCGAAACAACTCAATACCGGATCGAAGAGTGCAACCTGCAACCAAGATGCGTGGTAGAACTTCGCGACTACCGGGATTGTGATCAACTCTTCGGCACATTCGACAAGATTGCCAGTGTTGGAATGTTTGAGCATGTAGGTCCCGACAACCTGTCCAGGTACTTTCGGACTGTTTGTAATCTGCTAAGTCCCGGTGGGACATTTCTGAACCACGGCATTGCGCGATCTGCCTTGTCTCCGGTCCGCAAAGACTCTTTCATCGATCGCTACGTCTTTCCGGACGGAAGGCTGGTTACCCTATCTCAAGCGGTGAGCGCGGCCGAGACAGCAGGACTTGAGGTGCGCGATGTTGAAAATCTTCGCGAACACTACGAGCTGACGCTCCGCCAATGGGTTGAAGGTCTCCGTGAGAACGAAGAAGAACTGCGAAGGTACGTTTCGGAAACAACCTACAGGATCTGGCTGTTGTATATGGCGGGATCGGCTGCGGCTTTTCATCGGGGAGACATCGCAGTCTATCAGGTCCTTTGCAGTCGTCCGGAACAGGGGGCATGCCGGCTTCCTCTGGTCCGTGAAGACTGGTACGCGACCAGCATGAAGGAGCATGAGATTGAGGTATGACAGGCCCGGCACACCAGCAGGCTTCGGACGACTCCATCGAGCAGATGGTTTCCGGTCTGGATTCTCTCGTTGATGGGGATCGCGCGGCTGAACAATTGATCTCGCTTGGACAGAGAGTCGTCCCTGCCGTCGAACGATTTCTTGTGGAGTCCCGTCCACGATCCATTTCTGTGTCCCGCTGCCGCGCAGTTCGAATCCTGGGAGCACTTGGAGCCTATTCCAGCCTCACTTGCTATCTGCGAGAGAACATCCACCCCAGTGACGCAACAGTTCTGTTCGCAGAAGATGCGGTCCGCAGCGCAGCGGCTCGGGAACTGATGCGTCACGAGTCGCCCACGACATTCCGAGTCCTGCTTGATGCTACAAAACAACGCCCTACAGGTGGCCTTATTCAAGCGTTGTCTCAATACCGGTGGCCCGAATGCGTACCTCTGCTCTTTGATCTGCTCGAAGATGACCTCTGTCGCGAGGACGCCAAAGAAGGACTGCGCAGAGTGCCGGAAGCGGCCAAAGCGTACGCAATATTGCTGCTCCGTGGGCGAACTCAACTTCCGGTTCAGGGATATGCAGCCTCGAGCCGCAGGCGCGCTACCCTTCAGTTGCTCGTCGAATTTGGGATCGGTATGAATGAGTGGCCTGATTTGCGTGCATTCCTAAAGGACGAAGATCGCGATTGCGTGATTTCGGCCGCCACTCTCGGATTGAGCTCTGCTTCCCCGTCTGAAAGGCCCTCGATTATCGCAGCGATGCTTGAGTCGTCTGCAGGGATGAATTGGGCACAGGAGACGGAAGCTATCGAACTGTTGGACAAGTGGCCTTCCCTTGCTCGTCAGGTGGCAAGAGAGTTCCGCGCTCAACATGAGATGAGGCGAGAGAGACCCAATTGGCTGTCGCCGTTCTGGCGGATTCTCCATCACGTCCTCGGCAGTGAGATGCAGGGCCAACATCCTGGCGGCGGTTGAAGAAGCAGTCTGGGCTGTTTGAAATAAATTACGTGGAGATTGCAATGGACCTCAAGCAATACGAGCAAGCGAAATTCTCAATGGCGGAACTTATCCGTTCTGCTCAAGCAATCGACACGAAGGACCAGGACCTGCTTTCCGCTTCGCGGGATCTCCTGATGCGCCTAGCCGACGACCGTTTTAATCTGATGCTGGTTGGGCGTTTCAGCCGCGGCAAATCTACGCTTATCAATGCGATTCTGGGTGCCGCCCATCTGCCGACCGGAATTCTTCCTCTCACATCGGTGATCACGACTGTTCGGTACGGCAGCCGGACACAAGTCGTCTTAAACTTTATCGATAGACACCCTCGTCTAGAGATACCACTCGCACGCCTCGCAGAATATGTCACTCAGCAATCGAATCCTGGCAACGTAAAGAATGTTGCCTACGCAGAGATTGAGTTGCCTGTAGAACTCCTTCGCCGCGGAGTATTTTTCGTCGACAGCCCCGGGCTTGGATCGGCAATTGCCGAAAACACGCAGACCACGGAGAGGTTCTTTCCGGAGGCCGATGCCTTCGTCCTCATCACGAGCTACGATAGTCCGCTTTCCGACGAAGAGAATCGCGCTTTGTACAGAATCCGCGGGACCGACAAAACACTCTTTGTGATCGTGAATAAGCAGGACACGGTTGGCGAGAACGAGCGTCAGCAGGTCCTGGACTATGTGAAGTCTCAGTTGGAGCGCTTCTCTTTTCACAGGACACCACAGGTGTTTTCGGTTTCTGCCCAGGAGGCCCTTCAGGCAAAGCAGGCGCAGGAGCCGGATCGCGTCGCCGCAAGCGGGATCCTCGAGTTCGAGGAAGAGCTGCTTCGATTCCTCATCGAGGAACGAGCGGAAGCATTTCTCTCAAACATGTACGACCGCATCAAGGACTTTCTGCTTGATCGGCGGAACCTGGAGAGGCAAATCGAAAGACGTCCAGCGTATGAATCGCTCTTGGACCGTCTCCGAGAACTTCGGGAGCCAGAGGCAGAGCATTCGTCAGCTGAAGGGCGTCACTATGCAACGGAGGACGTCTCCGCCCAGATCTCTTTGGACTTGGAGAAGCGGAGCGGATGCCGGATCTGCGGACAGGTTTTGGATGCCGTCTTTCACTTCCTGAGCAAGCATCAATACGACTTGGTCATCAATCGGGAGGCGCAACGGGAGCACGCGGCCAGGGGCGGATTTTGTTCCCTGCACACGTGGCAGTACGAGAACATTTCCTCTCCTTACGGAGTCTGCAACGCGTATCCGGAGCTTGCCCACCGGATGGCTGCGGAACTGCAGAATGCGGCTGCGCGAGGCGACGGACCTGCATGGACTGCGGAAAGCATCACTCACCTTGGTGGCTCGCCGGATACTTGCCAGGTCTGTCAGGTTCGCGTTGAGGCAGAGCGCAAAGCGGTTGACGACGCAGTTGCCGGGTTACGACGGCTCGAAGCTTCGATCAACGGAAGGCTGCCCGGCCTTTGTCTGCTTCACCTTGCCATGATCGTCGGGAATCTGGGCAAAGGCCGGGCCGCCGAGGCCTTGTTGAATGCACATGCGCAATTCTTCGAGCGAATGGCTGAAGACGCCCAACGATACGCCCTCCGCCACGACGCTTTGCGTCGCCATTTGACGAGCGAAGAAGAGCGGCGAGCATCGCAGTTGATGCTTCTGATGCTGGCTAGCCACCGCAGTCTTTGCGCACCGTGGAACGTTCAGACGTTGTTCTAACAGGCTGTGCTGTCGGCACAAAGAGGCCAGTCGAGATTCTCGGTGAGTGCGTTGGCCTTCCTTCTGAAGTCATCAACGCAGATCCTTGGTAGTAATTATTCCTCTTGCTTACCGAGGGGAGATACACTATTATTGCTCGGTAACCGAGAGGAGCGCGAATGAGCAAACCTTCTGACCTCGTCCAGGGCACCCTGGATCTGTTGGTTCTCAAGATCCTCGCTCTTGAGCCGTTGCACGGATGGGCTCTCAGCCAAAGACTGAAGCAGGTTTCGGGCGACGTGCTGCAGGTGAGCGACGGGTCTCTTTATCCGGCTCTGCACAAGCTCGAGCAGCAGGGCTGGATTCATGCCGAATGGAAGCCAACCGAAAACAATCGGAGGGCGAAGTTCTACTCTCTCACGCGACTCGGACGCCGATACCTCGAGAAAGAGGCGGCTAACTGGGAGCGTATCTCGGCAGCCATTTCCGGTGTGTTGCGGCTTACGGAGGTCTGAGCGATGCGATTTGAACACTGGATCTACACAATTCCGCTGTGGTTGCGCGCGCTGTTTCATCGCAACCGCCTTAACGCGGAACTCGATGAAGAGATCCGAGATCACCTGGACCGGCAGATTGAATTCAATCGAGCACGCGGGATGAGTCCGGAAGAGGCCCGACTTGTTGCCTTGCGTCAATTGGGCAACGCGGCGCTACTTCGCGATCAAACAAGAGCAACCTGGAACTGGAACGGACTCGAGCGCCTCATGCAGGATCTTCGCATCGGGATTCGAACCTTGAGCCGCACGCCGGGATTTTCGATCATCGCGATTGTGGTCATGGCTTTGTGCATAGGCGCTGCCACGTCGCTTTTCACCGTTGTGCGATCCGTCCTGCTGCGGCCGCTGCCTTTTCGCGACCCCGCGCGGCTGGTGATGGTGTACGAACACTTTCGAGGAGGGGAACTAAGCTACCACCCGGTTGCACCAGCCGACTTCTACGACTGGCGCTCGAAGACCCACGGCTTTGAAGACATGGCAATCATGCGTCCCGCCGGGTACAACCTCACAGGTGTGCGCAACGAATTACCGGAGTCGGTCCAGGCAGAGGCAGGTTCTTCGAACCTGTTTTCGCTGCTGGGAGTGCAGCCGGCACTGGGCCGGGACTTTACGGAGGCAGACGATAAGCGCGGCAGCACCGTTGTGATGTTGACCTGGAGCGTGTTTGAGAGGCGGTTTGCAGGCGACGCGAAGATTGTGGGTAGCCAGATTCACCTTGACGACAAGCCCTACACTGTGGTCGGCGTGCTGCCCTCCTGGTTCGCTTATCCAGATGCCAGCATTCAACTGTGGGTTCCCTACAAAGCCGATGCCAGTACTGAGATGCTCCAGCATCACGACTGGCATGGGAGCCAGGTGGTGGCAAGGCTCCGCTCTGACGTAAGCCTGCCCCGTGCAATCGTGCAGGTTGGCGCCATACAGTACCAAAATCATTTGCAGTACCCGCACGATCCGGTGGCTGAAGATGTTGTTTCGCGCTCGCTGAACGACGACCTCGCCGGAGAGGTGAAGAAGCCTCTGACGTTGATGCTTTCCGCGGTTGGCTGCATGCTGCTGATCGGCTGCCTCAATATCGCCAATCTGCTGGTGGCGCGGGGCGCGGCACGGCAGAAGGAGGTGGCGATACGAAGCGCCCTCGGAGCGCAGCGGGCCACCTTGATTCGCGAGCAGATGGCTGAAAGTATTCTGATTTGCGCAGCCGGGGGTGGGGGCGGGATTCTGCTGTCATTGGGCGCTACTGAGTGGCTGGCAAAAACGTGGAAGGATCTGCCCACCGCGCAGAGCATTCACATGGATGGGGCGGTGATTGCGTTTGCCTGCGCACTCATGTTCGCTGCGGCGCTGATTGCAGGCTTACTGCCCGCGCTTTCCACAACAGGCAAGTCAATGCTGAAGGCTCTGCAAACTTCGGTCCGGACCGGCTCGAGCAGCGTTTCGCGCACTGCGCTCAGAAAGTCGCTACTCACAGTAGAGATTGGAATCACCGTGGTGCTGCTGGTGGCGGCCGGCCTGCTGCTCAAGAGTTTTATGCAATTGCGTGCAACTAGCGTCGGATGCGTAGTAGACAACATGCTCACTTTACAATACGGCCTGCCCGGCAAAACGTACGACACGCCGGAGAAGCAAAACGCATTCAATGAAATGCTGCTGGCGCGAGTGAGAGCTATGCCCGGAGTCCGCGGCGCTGCATTGGGAACCACGGTTCCGGGAGCAGGCTACTGGGGCAGCGACGAATTCACGGTGAAGGAGCATCCTCCGCTCATGGCAGGCGAACACTTGCCCGACGCGCTGACGCGCTGGGCCGATCCAGGCTATTTCGGCGCGCTCGGAATTCCGCTTGTGAGCGGACGGTTCTTTACCAGCGACGAACGTCTTGCGCGCTCGTACAAGGTGATTGTGAGCCATCAACTCGTTCAGCAATATTTCGCCGGCGAAGATCCTATTGGTAAACATTTGCATATTCCAGGCCGCGCCCACTATGGAGCACCTAACCTCGCGGATTTCGAGATTGTGGGCGTCGTCGGCGACATCCTGTACCAGGTTGGCAAAGAGCCGAAAGCAACAATATATTTCCCCATCCTTGAGGGCCGCGGCGGGGCGATGCTCGCGGTTCACACGGCGACGGATCCATTGCAATTCTCGGTGCCGCTGCAAAAACAGATCGCGTCGCTCGATCCTGAGCTTCCGGTCTCAGATGTGCTGACCATGAAGCAGATCATTGGCGCGTCCCTGGTGAATGCCAGCCTAAGCGCAACCCTTGTGCTGGCTTTTGCTATTTTGTCGCTGATTCTTGCTTCGGTGGGATTGTACGGCGTGCTATCGTACCTTACCACTCAGCGGACCTCGGAACTGGGAATCCGCATGGCGCTCGGCGCGCAACGAGATCAACTGCTGCAACTGATGCTGATGGATGGCCTCCGGCCAGCACTGTTCGGCCTCGGGCTTGGTTTGATGATGAGCTTCGCGGCAACACGCATCTTTCAGTCGATGCTTTTCGGCACGAAGCCTCTCGACCCCATGGTTCTCACCGGCGTAATTGCCACTCTGCTGGCGGTCGCGGTTCTGGCCTGCTTGGCTCCTGCATGGAGAGCGTCGCGAATCAATCCGACGCAGGCGTTGCGAACCGAATAGGCAGGAAGCTTCCACAGGGTCGAAAATACTCCGTGTTCATGCGGTCTCCGCATTTTCGACCTCGTGGGAAGGGGAAGAATGTCTCGTGAAGTGGCGTTCTTCCCTCCTTTTTGCAGCTTCTTCAAATCCGACGAATAGCTGTCAAATAGCTCATCTCGACGAGTTCGTAATCGCCAATCGACTCATTGAACCGCGATTTGCTGTGTTTGGCCGTTGGCAAACCGGATGGCAGGGTGGCGGGATTTCATTGCCGTTCGATTAAGAATTGTGCTAGGTTGAAGATGGCGAAGGGATCCGCCATAAACCGCCGCCCGACATGGACCGGCTGATGACCCCTGCGATTGGGCAGGGGTTTTTATTTTGCTCCTGCATCGCATTGCGAATGAGGAGACAGATGGACAACTACCTTGAGCTGCCCATCGGCGACAAGGCACCAGAGGTGCTGACCGCAGTCGTCGAGATTCCCGAAGACAGCACCAACAAATATGAATACGACCGCAACATGAATGTCTTCGTGTTGGACCGGGTCCTACATTCTCCCGTGCATTTCCCCGGCGACTATGGTTTCATCCCGCAGACTCTCGCGCAGGACGGCGATCCCCTCGACATCCTGATCCTCGGCGACACGCCGACCTTTACGGGGTGCATCTATGCCGTTCGGCCCGTTGGCCTGTTCGAGATGCTGGACCACGGAGTGTGCGACGAGAAGATCCTGGCCTATGCGATGGGGAACCCAAGATTCGTCGATATTCAGAACTACACGGAAATCCAGCCCCACGTTCTGCTGGAAGTTGCGCATTTCTTCTCCGTCTATAAAGAGCTAGAAAACACGGAAACAAAGGTCCTTGGGTGGAAGGACCGCGAAGCTGCATACGAGGTGATCCGGTCGAGCCATGAGCGGTTTGTCCACAGTACCGTTGCCCAATAAGGCCGTTACCGTGCCCGAGCACGCATATAACGGCAACATCGAACCTCAACTCTTCTTTGCTGCCGTCGAGCGCACGGAAGAGATGGTTCGCCTCCAGGCCCACGCTGAAAAGCGGAAGTCGCTTCTGATTTTTGGCTCAGAGGTTGTTGGGAAAACGCGTCTCTTACGCGCCTTTCTGAAAACCCAACCACTTGCTCTTTTTGTGCCCAGGGTGGACTCGCCGCGAGAAATACTTCTGACTTTAATTGCAGAACTGCGCCGCGTTGGAAAACGAGGCGTAGACCTTCCGCCAAATCCGCAGTCAATAAGCAGTTCCGGACTCAAGGGAATCGTGCAGCGCGCGCTCGATGTGCATCCTTTCTCCTTGGCGATCGATCAGATTAGCGGGCCGTCCCGCGTCGCCACGGGCCTCATAAAGGATCTGAACTATTTCGACCGCACCCCCGTCATCTTTGTAGCTCGCACGCCGCATATGGAGGACATCGGCGCATTACGGCCCATGTGCGCCAGGAGTTCGGAGCGATTGGAAGTGAAGGAATTCGCTCCCCAAATCGCGATGGAATTTGTCCGGTGGGAAGCGCGGAAAACCGATCTTTGGGCCTCCAATCTCGAGGAAGTTCTGAAATTGTTCGCAGAAAGCAGCAAGGGGAACCCGGGTGCCATTGTTCAGATGGTGAAGATGGCACAGTTTCCCAGATACCGCGCAGGTGACCAGATTAAAGGTCATGTCTTGTATCTCGATTACCGAATGGGACGGCGGGATTAAGGAAGATCTCGTATCCAAGTGGTCTCACCCTTAAAGCCTTGAAAATAGTCGATTGCCTCACGGGGCCGCAGTTCCTAGATGAGCAACTCACACGTCGGCATAAATTAGTCTTTACAAAGACTCACTCGGACGAGACTAGAAGCCCCAGGTCCAAGGATTGGAAGAACGCCCATACTGTTATCACTGGAGCGGTTGTGTCGCTCTTTATCGAACAGCTTTACCGCTCATTCGAGTGAACCGAACGTTAGCTGCTCGCGCTCCGGCGAGCGTAAGCGCGAATCCACTGGCGTCCGAGTTGTCTCTACTGAACATCAGCGTTCCTGAGACCTTTCCCTCCGGCATATCGCCCTTTACTTCGTATATATCATCAGAGCGCCGCACCATGGGAACTTCGCCTCGCGGAGTTCGCAGGCTCAGTGTTTGCCCGTCGATGAGCACCGCGTATACCGTGTCGATATCCGCGGAGTAGTAGAGTCCGGCATACGCGGAGAGTGGCAAGGGGGGCGCCGTCGTTGTCTCTGGCGAAGTGATCCCTTCGACTCGTCTGCCGGCGAAGTCTGTTCCGGACGAGTCGTGCAGGACCGCCATCCAAGTCTCGGGACTGCTTTTCAGGGGAAGAAAGCTGATTTTTATCGGACTCACCTGCGAATAAAAATCATGATCCGATGAGGCGAGTAGCGGTAGCTTTTCATCATTGTAGCGGAGTGCATCACCGTCCACTGTAATGCTCATCCTGCGTCCCGGCCCGATCAGCGATGTTCCAGACATAATCTCATAGGTTCCTGAATATTGCTTCAGCAGCGCATGAGCCGGATATGACACGGATTGCGGGCGCGTGGCTTCAGTCGGGAATTCACCTTTTAAATAGATTGCTGCAACCGCAAAGGCCAGCTCGGCCGGATTACATGTATCCGTGTTGGCGAGCAGAATGACCGAGAACCGCTGCTTTGGAAACACCAGAAGATCGGCCTTGAATCCTGGCACTTCTCCTGTATGTTCCGCGTAAGCCAGCCCATGAAAACTCTCCACGTGGAGTCCCGAAGCATAAGTGATCGGAATACCATCGCTCAAAATGCCAGGCTTCTTCATTGCGGCAAAGACCGTCGGCGTCATCGATCCTGGTTCGTAGAATTGCGCACTCCAGATCGCTAAATCGCCTACAGTACTGAGAATCCCGGTACTGCCATATGTTGAATCCGAGGACGACTGTGGCACGATGGGATGCTCTCCGCTATAGCCGTAAGCACGGCCGGCCGTCACTCTCATGGGATCGCTCACCACGGACGTTTGCTTCATTCCCAGTGGATTGAAGACCCTCTGTTGCAGAAACGCAGCGAAGGACATTCCTGAGACGCGCTGGACCACTTTTGCGAGGAGCACATAGTTCCCGTTGCTGTAACGGAAGCGATAGCCAGGTCGGAAATTGAGACCGGTTTGGCGAGTCGTGATATCAAAGGATTCCTGCTCTTGGATG
Organism: Alloacidobacterium sp.; assembly: GCA_035293545.1. Classification (GTDB taxonomy): domain Bacteria; phylum Acidobacteriota; class Terriglobia; order Terriglobales; family Acidobacteriaceae; genus Alloacidobacterium. Next base: position 261,526 of record DATGMQ010000071.1, read on the forward strand.
ACATCATCTACACGTCGGCCTTTCGCGATTAGAAGGCTCACATTATCCCGGACGCCGCTGGTATGGTTCAGTAACATCTCCAGCGTAATCGGCTCGCCGAAGTCATGCATCTCTGGAATGTAATGCCGCACATCATCTGTAAGAGAGAGCTTGCCCTCGCTGGCGAGCAGTTGGATGCAATAGCCGGCGAATTGCTTGGATATCGAACCGATCGGGTAGACCAGTTTTGCATCGTTACGATGTGATAACTCCAGGTTCGCCATTCCATAGCTGTGAGCATAGACCGGCTTCCCGTCGCGAAAAACAGCGATGTTCATGCCGGGCGTCAACAATGTGTTCCACCGAGCGAACAGCTTATCTACCTCGTCGCTGCGCTGGTCAGCGAGAGAATAAGTCGGAACGACAAACCGTATGCAAGCCACGAAGGCCAAGAAAAGAAGTGCCACACTCTTCACAGGGCAGATCTCCTGACGATTGACGAATTACAGTCCGCTAACAGCGCCGGATCAATATACGGAAGACAAAGAGAATTTGTTCCATCGCATGAAGGTCCCGATCACTCTCAAAGACAATCCGATAGGACAGCACACTTCTTGTCGGGGGAAATCTCAGTTCGTGCATTTCTTGCCGATTCACTCGTCGACTCGCTTCCGGCATTCGACGTGCTTGGATCGTCAACTAAAGATCCACGCCGCCGGCGAGCGGCTCATCCCCGCTTCCATTCGAACACGACTTTCAAACCGAGCATTGATTTCTGGGCGTGGTTAAAAGCACGTTGCGGCCGCTCCTTTGTACTTCCTGCCACAATCGGACGCTTGGTATTGACGCCAAAAATGACCTGCTATTGGGGTTTTGGAATTTCTTGCTCGGATAAACGGTTTCGGCCTGGATTACTGCTCTGCGCTCGGCCTCAAGCCTCGTCCTTCGAGGAATGATTAAAGTCGATGAATGGCCGAAGTGGTTTTTACCCCGGAATTGTCCGCCGTCTAACGGCGAGAAACAATGGAATCGCAGCCAGTTGGGTTGCCACACAGAAGATGACCGTTCCTGACACCGAGCGGTCATAAAGAACCCCCATAATGGCGCTGCCGATAAACCAGAAGATCCCGTATCCCGCGGTAAAGAGTCCGTATGCGGAAGCGCGCCGATCCGAAGAGACCATTGGCGCAACGACCGCGGGAATGATCGACTCGTGCACACCCATGCCAAGCCCCCACACTGCTGCGCCAATCAAGGCAGGCCAAAAGCCTCCCAGGAAGACCAGGGGAGCGAAAGCTGAAGCGATGAGTGTCAGAGGGATAAGAATAACAACTCCAAAACGATCGAACCACCTGCCGAACACGAGTGATCCAGTTCCGCTCACGCCCATCGCAATTGCATATGCAACCGGCACGATGTCTTTCGGCACAGTCGATGCCCGAGTGAAGTGGTAGGCAATTAGCGGAAAATCGGCGAATCCTGTCGCGACCAACGCTGCGCCAGCCAAGTACGTCCAGAAGGTGCCCGGAAGCCCCTTCGTCTTCACGTTTCCGGCCTGGACCTCTAGGTCGTGCGGCCTCGGGTAGATATGCCGCGCGATCAAAACCATGCTCAAGCAAATGGTCATTGGGATAAGCAAGGCTGCAAAAGCGAGACGATAGCTTCCCCGCCATGCCAGGATCGCAGCCACCAGCAACGGCCCAAAAAGAGCACCAAACTGGTCGAGGGCCTCATGTACGCCGAAGGCCCAGCCAAAGCCGATCTCGCTGCCGGCGTGCGAAAGCATCGCATCACGAGGCGGATTACGAGTTGCTCTCCCAAACCGTTCCAGGATGATCAGTACCGCAGCGGTCGGCCAGTTGTGCGCCAGGGCCAGAGCCGGTACTGCGAGCAACTGCACAAAATAGCCGAAGATTGCGATGGGCCAGAAGTTTCCGGTCCGGTCTGCCCACCGTCCCGATACTAGGCGGAAACCGTATCCAACCAGTTCGCCGAAACCTGCGACAATGCTGACCACCGTCGCGCTCGCTGCCAAACTAGCGAGAAACGGGCCATATACGCTGCGAGCGCCCTCATAGGTGAAATCGGCAAAGAAGCTCAGCACACCAATGAGCAGAACGAATCTGAGAGCCGCATTGTGGTTCGGGTTCGGCGGCCGGTTGTTATGTCGGTCGATGTTTTTGTCGACAAGGTCCATTCCCGGTATCCATCGTGACCGCAGTTTGAATTCTTATTTCATTACTCCTTGTCGGATCATCACTGCGCGGTGGGCTGAAGGCTCTCAGGTTCAGCCTGAAAAATGCGCCGGAACAGATCTTCCCCATAGCTGGTTCTCTCAGGCACCCCTTCCAAAAGGCGGAAAGTACGCGTGCCGTCCTCGAGGCGCTCGGCACGAAGAAAGAGTGCAGACTCCATGTGCTGCCGATGAAACCCATCCGCCAGATCGAACATGTGCGTGACATAGAGAATCTTTACCTGTTTTTCAAGGAGAGCGCGAACGATCTGTCTGGCGATTTCCGACCCCTCCCGCTCATTGGTTGAAGCAAACGACTCATTTAGAAGAAGCACGCAACGAGGTGTAATTCGCTCTACAATGGCATTCATTCTGCTGAGTTCTTCGTCCAGTTTGCCACTTTTCATGCTGGCATCTTCTTCTCGCTTGAAATGGGTAAAGATGCCCTGGCAGACATTCGCATGGAATTCGCGCGCCGGTACGAACATGCCGCACTGCATCATCAGCTGAGCCACGCCAAAGCTCCGTAAGAGTGTCGACTTGCCGCCGCGGTTGGCGCCCGTAATCACAACCAAGGCTTTTTTCTCCCCGCAGACGTCGTTGCCGACCACCCGCTCGGCTGTGTTCAGGGTCAAGCAAACGTCGTAGATTCCCTGGCACCGAAGTACTTCGTCTTTCTCTGGCAGTGGATTTGGAATGCAGAAGGGCTCCTGTTTCGCGGCGAGTTTGTCCCGCAGATTTAGGCATCCTATATAGAATCCCAATTCCAATCGCAGCGCCTTAAAGAAACTAAGAATGTGATCGCTCGATTGCGCCAACGCAATAGCGACATTGGCGATCCCCTCCGTTCTGAGCGCTTCCAATGCACGGAAGCCCGCCTCGTCGCGTGGGTCAACGTCGAATGACAGCCCCGAGTCATCTTTGCGCGTGATCTGGCCGACCCATTCCCGGACCTGTTCGAACCAACCCAGTGCCTCTACCTCAAGGCTGTGGAGAGTGTAATTGGAGCCTCGAAAATCGCGCCCCAGATCGGCGCTCATTTGAACGCCGCCGCGGAACTCCAGTCTTACCAGGTGGTCCTTCACAGCTTGCAGGTAGCTATCGGACAGTTCCTGAGTGGCCATGCCAAAGAACCACCGGAAGCCTTCTGAGCGGAATTTGGAACTGTGTTCATCAGCCAGTTTTCTTAGGCGCTCAAGCAACCCAATAAGAAGTCCCAAAGCTTCGACCGATCGGTGCAGCAGCGAGTCCGGAGAAGAAAGCGCGAACCAACCCCAGATCCGGCTCTCGCGTTCAATGGCATCAACTGCGAGAGCGTAGAGATCTCGCGCAATGTCGGGGAATGCCAGGCAGTCCGCAAGCACCTCCTGCCGATAAAGGATGGATTCTCGATTCTTGAGGCTTGCGAGCACGGCACCTTTCGCAACTTGCAGTAGAAAATCATCGCCGCCAGCCACGGCCCGAAACAGGGTGTTCAACTCAAGATCCTGAATCGTTTCTTGCGCATTTTCCGGGATACCCTCGTCGAGGACAAAGTCGTGGTCCCGAAACATGAGGAAGACTTTCATGACTCGTTCACCTCGCTTTCCCTCGCACCTACCCGCGTCTTCACTGCCTCGTAGGTCAGGTGATATTTCTCGGCGATCGCTGCTGCGTAAGCAAGGCCATCAGCCGGTCTCCGGATCACTTTGAATGTCCGCTGCTGCGGATCCGTGGGATTCACCGTGCTGACCATGCTTACAGTCGTTTCGTTGAATGAAGCCAATTCATCGAGAAACGTAACAGTCACGCAAAGCATATCGAGAGCGGCGATCCGCTTCATCACCTCGCGGCTGAGAAAGAGAGCGTCGTTCATCGTCGTCGACAAAAAGCTCTCGTTCGTTATGAGGATGCTGTTCGCTGTCGCATTCTCAAGAATCTCGTTGATGCGGATCAGCTCGTCTTCAAGCTTCCCGCGTAGATTTTGAATGTCCTCTTCCTTCTCGAAGTGCGTAAAGAGTCGATCAAATAGGAATAATTTTGTTGAGATGCCCGCCACCGGACAGCCCAGAGCCGCCAGATAATGTAGCTGTCCAAAGGTGCGCGCAAACGTGGTCTTCCCGCCTTGATTGGGCCCAGAGACGACTAAAGTGCGCTCGGGTTCGTTCAAGCAAAAGCTGTTTTTAACCACATCTTTCCGGGCATGAATCAGCTGATTCGCAAGCGCAACATCGTAGGTGTCGAGCGCCTGCACTTCCTTCGAATGGCTGCTCACGCCTGGGAAACAGAACGGAAGCGCTGCCTTCTTCAACTGTTCCAGTTGTTCGAGATAGGCGATGTAGAACTGTACTTCGCGATCGAATCTGGCAATCAGCTGATGACAGTAGTTGCGGTATCGGTCGCAATACGCGTCTAGGCGGGCAAATGCTTCCGAATGCAATGCGGAGACCAGATCGAGGATTCGTGCCTCAATGTGATTCATCTCAATCGATAGGGGAACCTTGAAGCGATGGCTTCGCGGATCCGTCTGCCGGAATTTTTCGAAGGTTCTGAGAACTTCCTCGCTGTAGTCGCCTTCCGTGTCAGTGCGGTTGACCGTGACACGCCCCTGATGGATGTGAAGCGAATATCGGACCTTCGCGAGCTCTGCTCTGACCCGCTCCGTTTCCTTCTTCAGGCTGGTGAACTCTTCTGAGCCGGTGTAGCGGACAAGAAAACCGCGAAGCGCCTGGAATCCTCGCGACGCAGGACCTGTGGAGAGCAGGCCTTCCTTAAGCACCGTGACAGTATTGCAGTATGTTTCAACGGCATCGAGAAAGGCGGCTTGCTTTTGACGTTTGTAGTATCGCTTTTCGGAAATCGCGAGAAGAGTTCGCATCTCCCGCATTCTTTCCGCAAATGAACGAACCAGTTCCAATAGGCGGAAATTCCCTGAAAGATCGCGGAAGACGTCCTGCCGATAGTGAACAGCCTCAACGGTCTTTAGGGGCGTATAGAAGAGTGGCTTCAAATCGTACTGTTCTCGTCCGGCCGTGATCGTGCCGACGATCTGATCGAGATTGAGATCGCTAAAGAATCCAGGAGCTTCCTGGATCTCAGACTGCCCGTCGACATCCTGACACTCGGTCAGGATGCTGTGAAAGGCTGAAGCATCAGGGTTTGTCTCGTTGCCTGGAGTGATTGCTGGAGGGTTGCTTTGTAGCCGGGGCTCCGGGGCTGGGCGATTGGCGGGGTTCGTTGGCACAGTCAACTCCTGCTGTCCTACTCGCAGGAGTCATCTTCCCCTCGTGGGAGGGGCGTATCAGAGTGGACTCCAACACCCGCTCCCAGTCAGTATCGTGACCGGTGTGGTGGACTGTCAATGACGCGCCGAATCACGTCCGGGGCGCACTGCTCCGATCGCGCTGACGCTGGATGCGATATGCCGTGGCGGCGGTGGTCGCCTTGACAAGTAGGTTCTTGCGGTTCAATATGTTGGCAGCACATGTCGGGACGGTGATGGAACTCCACCGATAACCGCCTTCACGGCTGATGATTCCTACCTCATAGGAGTCGCGCCGTGAAGAGAAGAGTCCAAAAGTCCACCCCAAGATTCAAACCTTCCAAATCAGATTTTCTCTTCGAGACACCTCCGCCGACTCGGGGGCGTCTTGGTCCATTGGCGCTTCTAATCGCAGTACGCCGCTGCTGAATGCAAGAAACGAGCGGATTTCTCGAACCTCAGCGGTCAGTCCAACTGCAAAACTCAGGGGAGTTCCGATGGCACGGACAATTCTGTATAACCTCGTTCAGCTTCTCTTCGTACTTGGCTTCGCGCCCTTGTACTCTGGCATGCTCAGCCGGTTCAAAGAAATGGTTCAGAGCAGGCGCGGTCCCAGCATCATTCAGCCCTATCGGGATCTCTGGAAGCTTTTTCATAAAGACGAGGTTGTCTCCTCGGAAACCACGTGGATCTTTTGCGTGACGCCTTACCTGGTTTTCATCGTGCCGCTGTTCGTCGCGAGCCTGATACCGGTCCTCACGGATTATCCCCTAGCTTTTGCGTTTATGGGCGATATGCTCGCCGGCGGCTTCTTTCTCGGACTTGGCGGTTTCTTTGCCGCCCTTGCGGCCGTCGATACCGGAAACCCATACGGTCCTATGGGAGCGAGCAGAACGCGAATGGTGGGGTTCCTCGCCGAGCCGGTGTTCATGATTGTCTTTTTCACCGTCTCGTTCGTAGCCCAATCCACGATTCCGTACATTGTTCAGCAGAAATGGGTCGCGAGCCCAGCCGCATTCTTTTCTCCTGCGCACATTCTGTTGCTGATTGCCTTCCTGATGCTGATCCTTGCCGAAGGTGGAAAGGTCCCCGTCGACAACCCCACGGGGCATTTTGAACTCGCCATGATCGATGAGTCGAAAGGGCTTGAATACTCGGGTCGCGGCGCCGCCTTGATGAAGTGGGGCGGCCAAATGAAATTTCTGGTGCTCACTTGTATCTTCCTCAACGTCCTTCTGGCGCCTTGGGGCCTGGCCGGGGATGTGCAGCCTGTCCACGTGCTGCTCGCGATTCCTTTGATACTGCTCAAGATTCTTTTGTTCACGATCGTCCTCGTCATGATCGAGTCCTCTCTCGCGAAGTTGCGCCTCTTTCGCATTAGCGAGTTTCTTGGAGCCGCATTCATCATCTCTGTGGCAGCGATGATCGCGAGCATCTTTTCAGCTTCGGCTGCTTAGAAAGGAGTCGCCGGTGGTAAGCGCTCACACACAGCTTATTCAGGGACTCAACGCCTTGGCCGCGGGACTTGTCCTATTAGCAGCCTTTGCGATGGTGACGACCCGTCAGGTACAGGGTGTTTTAAGATTTCTCGTTGTTCAATCGCTCTTCGTGGCAGCGTCTGCCTTCTTAATCGGGTTCAATCGCGGTTCAATCGACCTCTTGGCTCTTGGCTGCATCATGATCGCATCAAAAGTAATCACGATCCCGTGGGTTCTCAGACGGATGCTGCCGGCGGATCTCTATGAGCGCCGCGAGATCGACCAACTCATCAACATTCCCACGTCACTATTGATTGCACTATCGCTTGCAATTGCTGCAGAGTTCCTGGTCGGCCCTCTTGTGACGGCCGCAAAGGACCCGGTTGTACAGGCGAATTTGCCCATTGGCATGGCGGGACTATTGATCGGTGCATATTCGCTGGTCGCACGCCGCGAAGCTATTCCCCAACTCATTGGCATTCTCGCAATGGAGAACGGCGCCTTTTTCGCCGGCATCGCGATTGCTCCGGATCTTCCATTGATTGCCGAACTCGCCATTGCGATCGACGTAATTCTGATTGTTGTGGTTGTTGGTGTATTAACCAGGAACATCACCAGAACGGTCGGGACGACCGAAGCCGCTGCCATGAGTGAACTGCGAGAGGAGCCCCGGACATGGCACTAATGTTTGCTGTGTCGCTGCCGCTCCTTGCCGCATTCTTGTGTTGGCTCCCGCCGTTGCGCCGCATGGCTTGGGTTATAACGATAGTCATTCTTGCGCTTACCCTTTCAGCCGCGTGTGTTACTGCGTGGCAGGTTCTCTTGAACGGACGCTTCATCGCGATTGCTGGATGGTTTGAGGCGGATGGCCTGAGCGCTCTTCTCCTCGTCATGGTCACTTTTGTCTGCATCGTTGCCGCTATCTATTCTGGCGGCTATATGCAGCACGAAACCGAGTCCAAGGAACGCTTGTGGTGGTTTTATTCGAACTACAATCTGTTCGTCTTTTCGCTGGTGGCGGTTCCCTCGTTGGCTCGGGTCAATCTCGTTTGGGTGGCCGTGGAGTTGGTCACGTTGTTTGCGACGTTGTTGGTCGGGTATGAAAGCACCCCAGGCGCTCTCGAGGCCGCCTGGAAGATGGCAATCTTGACCATCATGGGAGCGCCAATTTCGCTCTTTGGATTTTTGACCCTCTATTGGGCATTTCGCACCAGCGGCGGGGGGACAGCCGAGACCTGGCAAAGCCTCTATGTGATGGCCTCAACCATGTCGCCCAATTTATTGAAATTGTCATTTCTGCTGGTCTTTGTGGGGTTCGGTGCCAAGTCCGGGCTTGCACCCATGCACACCTGGCTCCCAGATGCTCATAGTCAGGCGCCCACTCCGATATGCGCTGTGCTCTCGGGGATGAAGACCACGATTCCTCTGTACGCTGTCTTGCGGCTGCTCTCCATCGTTCTGCGCTCGCCCGAGGCGCGTATCGGCGAGTGGATGGTGATCGTGGGCCTCTTCTCTGTGGGGATCGCGGCATTCCTGCTCTTGCAGGTGCGCGACTACAAGCGCATGTTCGCCTACTCCACTGTAGAACACATGGGAATCATTCTCACCGCGACCGGCTTCGCAACGCACGCTGCGGCCTATGGGGCTGTTGCTCAGATGTTGAATCACTCGATTACCAAGTCCCTGTGTTTCTACGCAGCAGGGATGGTTTTGCTGGCACTCGAGACGCGCGATATCAGCCAGGTGCGGGGGCTGTTCCGTATATCCCCGTTTGCGGGCGGCGCGCTACTGCTTTGTTCGCTCGCGATCGCCGGTGCGCCGCCATTTCCGATCTTTCTCAGTGAGTTTTCAATCTTGTCTGCTGGCCTCAGATCAGGGCATAGTGCCGCTGTCATCATTCTTGCTGTCCTAATTGTCATCGCATTCATAGCCATTTTCCTGCAGGTGAACAGCATGTTGTTCGGCGAACCCTCGCATGTTGCAACTCCAGCATTGGCGCCCAGAAGTTGCCGAACGGCGGTCCTTATTGCTGTCGCGCCAGTCCTACTTCTCGGGGTATACATTCCTGGACCTGTTCATTCGCTCATGACACTTGCGGCGCAGCAATTGGGAGGACATTGAGATGGCAACGCATTCCTCACCCATTGCCGGAGGGAATATAGCAGGCTTGGCCGATCTGACAGGCATGATCGTAGAGCGATTCGGAGACCAGGTTGCCCAACTGAGAGCGGGCGCGAATTTTATTCTGACGCTTTCAGTTGGTCAGCCAAGTGCGCTGCCGACCCTGGCTCAATTTCTTTTTTGGGAACACGGCTGCCTGTTCGGTGGAATCACGGCCGAGGAGCATTCAAACCATTGGCAGATCCACTACACGTTTCTCCTGCCTGGGTCGGGATGGATCGATGTAGAGTTCTCGATGGCGCTTGAGACAAAGACCCTGCCCAGCATTGTCACCGAGGTACACGCCGCAGATTGGCATGAACGCGAAATAGAGGATCTGTTTGGAATCCATTTCGAGAACCACCCGCGGCTCGGCGATTTTGTCTTGCACGACCAGATCTGGCACGAGGGCATCGATCCGATGCGCAAGACCTTTTCGGCCGAACGTCCACAACTCGAGCGCAAAGTGGACCTGGAGTGGCAGCCATTGTTGGTTGTCGGAGACCCCGGCTCGTTCGCGATGCCGGTTGGCCCCGTATACGAGGGCGGCATTGGGGAATCCTTGCACTTTTTGCTCGAGACGGTCGGTGAAGATGTGATCCGTGCGGCTCCCCGACTTTTCTACAACTACCGGGCCGTCGAAAAGATCGCAGAGGGCCGCAGCATTCCGGATGCGCTCCTCCTGGCAGAAAGATTTGCTGCCACCTCCGCATTTGCCCATTCGCTCGCCTTCTGTCTCGCTGCCGAGAGAATTGCAGCGGTCGAGGCGCCGCCACGAGCCGCGGCTCTTCGGGTTCTGCTTGCTGAACTGGAACGATTGAGACACCACGCAGGTGCGATCGCGGCGATATGTGAGTCCACCGCGCTGGCCGTCGCTGCCGCACAAGCGTCGATCATCGAAGAGCAGTTGCTCCGCGCCTCCTGTGTGTTCACGGATCACCGCTACCTGTTCGGGCTGAACACTCCAGGCGGACTGAATCGCGATTTCGAATTGGAGCAATGCAAAACGTTGCTCGCCACAGTCGATAAGGCGGAGAGCGATCTTCGCATCCTGGAGAGACGGCTTCGCTTGAGCAGCAGTTTCCTTGACCGTCTTGAGGACGTGGGGGTCGTCATTGGAGAGAGCGCCCGGGATCTGAATCTCGTGGGCCCAATTGGTCGTGCTTCCGCTCAGCACTGCGACTTGCGGCGGGCGTGCTCCTATTCTGGCTACGGACGACTTGCGTTTGATGTTCCCTGCGAGACAGAGGGCGATGGCTATGCCAGACTGCGCATCCTTTTTGCGGAAGCGACACAGTCGGCGAGACTGATCCATCAAGTTGCCGACACGTTGGAGGGGGGTCCCGTTCGTGTTGCCTATGAAGTAAATCACGCGGGTGCTGCACTTGGATGGACAGAAGCCCCAAGAGGCGCCGCCCTTCACTGGCTGCGAGTGGACGAAAGAGGGATTGTCGAGCGATATCGGGCAATTACGCCGTCCTTCAACAATTGGCTCGGGTTTCACGTTGCGGCAGAGAATTTCGCGTTTCAGGATTTCCCGATCATTCTTGCAACTTTCGGGCTGTCCGCAACCGAATGTGATCGGTAGAGGTGGCTCACGATGAGCTTCTGGTTCTGGCACGGATTGCGCAAAGGCATTCAATCGACTCGCTACCCCGCGCGAGCGGAAAACACGCCCGGAGTCTCACCAGGACGTCCGGTGAACACCGATTTTTCGACAGTTGAAGAGGCCCAACTCGCCGCTGAAATTTGTCCGACCGATGCGATCGTCGCCCATGGGAAATCAACCTACGTGAATCCCGGGAAATGCGTGCATTGCCAACTCTGTCTGCACTCCTTGCAATCCCCCATGAACTGGGAAACTGGCTATGAATGGACCCGCTTGCCTGCAGATGGAAAGGAGGCGCTCCCCTTCCCAGCGTCCTTTGCGAAGTCGATGCACATCATGGTCGTGGATGCCGGAGACTGCGGCGCTTGCCTTCATGAGGTGAAGCAGCTCAACAACCCTCTCTACAACATGCATCGCCTTGGGTTCTTTTTGACCGCCACTCCTCGCACCGCAGACCTTCTGCTTGTCGTGGGGCCGGTAAGCGAGAACATGCGCGGACCACTGCTCAAGACCTGGGAAGCCATGCCAACCACCAGAAAGGTGATGGCCGTCGGCGGCTGCGCTATAGCAGGCGGGGTCTTCGGCAAAAGCTTCATGTGCGCGTGTGGAGTGAGCGCGGTCTTGCCGGTCGATTTTGAAGTTCCAGGCAACCCGCCGCCTCCTCTGGCAATACTGCATGGGCTTCTGGTGGTTGCAGGAAGGAAATCGTTGAACAGTCCGAGACCAATCTCCGAAGGGAGACCCTGATTCATGACCATTACCGGCTCATTCCTGGTTGCGATCTTCGTCGCTTGCGCAGCAGGAGTTTTCGCTTCGGCGTTGCTTGGCCACAAGCAGGTTCCAACGGTGCTGTCTATTGCCGGTGCGCTGTCGTCGATCCTTATGGTCCTGACATCAGCATCTGTGCTGCTGATGGGCCAGCCCTTCGAAGCTGCGCTTTGGACGCTCGATGGATTTGGGCGCTTCACCATTCATCTCGATTCCGTTTCGTCCATTTTTCTTCTCGTTTCCGGAGTCGTCTATTTTTCAGTTTCGTTATTCGCAGGGAGCTTCCTCAAACATCAGACGGACGAAGCGCATCCCCACCTCTATTACGCGATTCTCTATTTTGCGCTCATGGCTGCGGTGGTCTTGATTCTCGTGGCCGGCGACATTGTCCTCTTCCTGATTAGCTGGGAATGCATGTCCAGTCTCTGCTTTTTGCTGATCAACTACGATCCAAAAGGACAACTGGACAAGTCTGCCGGTTACATCATGCTGGCAATGAGTGAAGCGGGATTTCTTGCGGTTGCGGTGGCATTTTTGTTACTTGCCCGTTCCGCGACGGACTTCTCGTTTACGGCCTTGCGCTCGGCATGTGCAACGCTCTCGCCAGACACGCTTTGGTTGCCGTTCCTACTGGGGTTCTTTGGCTTCGGAGTGAAGGCCGGCCTCGTCCCGGTCAATTTCTGGTTGCCGCGGTCTTATACCGCCGCCCCGCCTATCTTCATACCTGTCTTCGCTGGCATCACACTCAATCTCGGGTTTTATGGAATCCTGCGCCTCAATGCCGATCTCATGCACGCGGGCTACGGGACGGGCCTGGTGGCGTTGATCACCGGCAGCATCACCGCGCTCGTGGGGATTCTATATGCAACAACGGACGGCGACATGAAAACGATGCTCGCTCACAGCTCGATCGAGAATGCGGGCATTATTGTCGCCGCCCTGGGTGCCTTTCTGGTCTTTCGGGCTTTCAGTCAACCAGTTGCCGCAGCACTCGCGCTTTCCGCGGTGCTTTATCACATGGTGAATCATTCGATCTACAAGACACTGCTTTTCGAGGGCGCAGGACATGTAGAAGCCGCAACAGGTACACGCGAAATGGACCAACTCGGCGGCCTAGCCAGATTTCTGCCGGAATTATCTGCCATCTTTCTTATCGGCTGCCTGGCAATTTCCGCAGTGCCCCCATTCAATGGATTTGTCAGTGAGTGGATGACCCTGCAATCGCTGTTGCGCAGCGCGGTCCTCGCGTCCACCTCCGTGAGAATCGTCTTTGCACTTTGCGGCGCCGCTCTGGCACTGACCGCGGCACTGGCTGTGACCTGTTTTGTAAAGACCTACGCCATGAACTTTCTTGGCATCCGCAGAGGCAGTTGGGAGCTTCACGTCAAAGCGCAGGCAACGAGCAAGTTTCCTTTAGCCTTTCTGGCCGTTATCTGCCTACTGCTGGGAATCCTTCCAACCTACGTCCTGCCGATCCTCAACCAGAGCGTGGAATCTCTTGCCGGAGCCAGCGTTACCACGGCACTTGTGCAGCCGTTCTTTACGGCGACTCCCGAGAATGCACAATTGCCTCCCGCATTCCTCGCAGACTTCCACAATCTAGGTGCGCAGACCGGCAGGGGCTTGGTTCCAGGCCGTGGATTGGTCGTGCTTCTCCGTGGAGGTGAAACGAATCCGGTAGTCTTCGCCATGTCGCCTTCCTACAGCATCATCGCATTGGTGATATTGTTCGCCGCCGCATGGTTCGTATTCCGGCGCTTGACGCGGCAACGTACCCTGGTGAAACGCCCAGTCTGGGCGGGGGGCATTCCGCGGCTTCTTCCGCTCTTGACATACACGCCAACCGGCTTCTCCAATCCCGTCCGTGTAGTCTTTCAGGCCATCTTTCGGCCAAACATCGTCGAGGACACGCGTCAAACGGTTGCGGTACATTTTCGGACGGCCATTCACAGACAACGCGAGGAGATCCATGTCGTGGACCGGCTCATCCTGCAACCTGTGGGGGCTGCAGCGCGAGGAATCGCCGATTTCCTTGCCGGTATGCATCACGGCAAACTTAACGCTTACGTCGTTTACGTACTTGTATTCCTTCTCCTGGTACTGTTTGTCTACAGAGCAACATAGTAATAATTCAACTTGCCCCTCCGGGAGTTCACTTCCTTCTCGAGCACGTGATCGCAAAGGCATGGACAGTCCGGATAATCGCGCGTGGCTTTCCAGTTTTCTATCCAAGCACCTTGGTGCATTTACCCTTACTGCAACGAACTATATCCTTAGAGTTCCCCTTCGGGTTCCAGCGCAGTAGCTTTCCAACCTATCAAGACCGCCTGACCTGCCAAGGTTTCTCGTCCCGAGAAAAGGATGAATCGCCTCAGCGATCCCATCGCTGCGAACGGAAACTCGACACACGCCACGGTCCACCAGCCATTCCAGAAGCAAGATTGAAGGGCGCATCGCGCATTATCCCGAGTGCGAGTTCCTAGGGGACCGATCATCGCATTGGCTGTACCACTGGCTTCGGATCAGAACTCGCACCACCGCTGTTCATTTACGATTCTTGAGATGGGGCTCGTACAACGAGAACAGAAGCTGAAGAATGCTCGACCAGGCTGTCGGAGGTAGATCCTTCGAGGAAGCGCCGGAAGCGGTTCAGATGATGGTGCCCAACGATGATAATGTCGAATTCGTTCTCGAGACCGTAATTCTCAATGACTGATTCCGGATCACCGTCAAGCTCGACTGTGATCGCTTGGACTCCCTCGCCGCGTGCTCTGTCTGCACAACTACCTACTTGGTCCCGAATCGCTTTGTGATCTCGTTCAAGCTGCTCAAATCCGACCCCTTCTGCTTCCGTTTCGGGACTGGGGGGCCTGATGACGCCGATGCAGTGAAGCTCTGAACCAAATCGCTTCGCAAGTGCGATCGCTACGTCAATTGCCAGTTGAGAGGCATCTGTTCCATCGGCCCCTACAAGAGCCCGTTGAAAAAAGGCCTTTGTCATTATGTCCATGCTCCTTCAGTAGATTCCAACAGTCTTGTGGTCGCCAATTTGTAACGACTACCTTCGTGTAGGAGCTGATTTGGATCCTCACGTCTCCCAAGTATCCAGCCGACTCCACTTTTGCCAGTTTGTGATATCGCTTATGCTGATGCCCTGCAGGTTAGCTCGAAGAACACATCACATAGATCAGCCGAGTCGTAGCTCAGCTCAATCGCTTCGGCCGCTCCGCTGTTGCTGTACTGCTTCACTGTGACTTAGCAGGCGCCTCTTTCACCGGGCCTCTTGAGAAGCGGATCACCTCCACGCGGGACATCGCGATCAGTCCCTCTTCAACCATGGCATCCAGGTGAGGGAGCAGCTTGTCAATCTGCTCCTCCTGATCAATGATGCTCACCATAATGGGAGCGTCTTTTGAGAACTTCCAATGACTCGCATGATGAATTCGCGTGCTCGTTCCGTAGCCTTCAATCCCCCGGTAGACGATTGCGCCCGACAAGCCAAGTTCCTGACACTTGGCAACAATCGCTTCATGCAGTGGTTTGCCCTGCCATTTATCTCCTTCACCAAAATGAATACGCAACATCCTCGCCTCAAATTGCTCTTTCATGGCGTTTGATCTCCTTGCACAGGTGTGTGGGAAGAAGAAGGAACTACTTCTGGCTGATCTAACCCTTCGGCACGATAGGCGTACTTGATGATGTCGACGTTAGAGAGAACGATCAAGCCCTCCTCTACCATCTGCTCCACGATTGGCATAAATGCCTGGAGCTTCTCCTCTGTATCAATGGCTGACAGCATGATTGAGCAATCGTGGGAAAGATGAAGTGCGCGGTCCTTGTGCAGCCTGCGATGCGCTCCATACCCGAGGATGCCGCGATAAACGGTAACCCCGGCAATGTCGTTTGCGCGCATAGCTTCCATAAGGGCCGTGTGGAGCGGTTTGTCTCTCCAGCGGTCTGCTTCGCCAATGTAGATCCGCATCATCTTGGCCTTGCCCTCGATCTTTAGGTGAGCTGGAGCAGTATCACTTTTCGGTTTGGTTTTCTGGGCGGGTTTGGCTACCGTTGTCTCTTGTACCTCGATCATTCCGGTACCGACCAGTTCTTCCAGCTTGCCAAGCAACTCATTCACCTTTTCACGCGACTCGATGAACTCAATCTTCAATGGAAGACGATCAGATATTTCAACAGATCTCGAAGTGTGAATATGGTGGTCAGCGCCGAATCCTGCGATGCCCTTTGTCACCGTTGCTCCCGACACGCCCCGATAGAATAGAAAATCGAGAATGCTGGAGTATGTCGCGACCCCATGATGAGTTGATCCTTCACTGATGTAGATGGCTACTTTAAGAGCCTTCCCCACGTTCAGCATTCTTCCTCCTTATATCCTGAGTCCCCGTTGCGCAACTAAAAACTCCGCAGCCCGTCCAAGTGCGCCCCACCCTGACCGATCAGGGCTCGGATCATTCCGCAATTGGATCAGTTCGTCCTTCAGTTGTTCACGATAATTCCGAATGATCACGTCGATTCGCGCCGTAAGTGTCAGTGGCACTTTTTGACGTAGTTTGACGGCGTGCGGAATGCAGAAGACGGCCTCCATTCGCAGCCACCTCACCACATCAGGCTTTCCCAGCATGGTGACCAACTCCCGAATTCTCCGATCCTCTTCCTCTATGACCTTGCGGCAGACGTCGCAGTCCGGCCGTTGCCCCGGGACTGATCCGTCATCATTGACCAGGGTCAGGAAGACGTCCGCTGCCGCCTGGGCATCTTGTACCGCCGCCACACCCCAAGCGTGAAAGTTACAGAGCCGACGGATTTCCTTGGCGGAATCTCCCTGCAGATGAACTGCCTGGAAATCCTTCAGAAAGCGGCAGAACGGGCATCCCGGCTCGTGCAAGAGTTCCTCGATGGACTGATGAAGCACGATTTGGCGATGTGCTCTCACGTGATCACCTCCGCGAGAATGGCGCCGGCCCATGCGGCCAGAATTCCCAAAACCACGCTCGTTAACGAATAGAGAACCGCGAGAGCGAATGCACCTGTCCGAATCGACGATAGCGTCTCCCATTCGTAGGTTGAAAACGTGCTGTATGCGCCCACGAATCCTACCGGGATTAAGAAACGCCATGCGGGATTCAATTCGACGTGCTTTCCCAAACACGTGATCGCAAATCCGATAATGATGCAGGCCGAAATGTTGATGATGAAAGTTCCATAAGGGAACTTAGAACCAAGGCGGTCGGACACAGTTGTACCGACCCAGTATCGGGCGATCGACCCGAGCGAACCTCCAATCGCGATATAGAAATATTTCTCCAAGTGCTTGTCTCCCTATTCGTTCATCGCTAGGCGCGTTTTGCTGTCGGAGCGCTCACTAGAATTCCAACGCAGAAGCCGAGCAAGGTCTTGAGCCAGCTCCGGTGATGTCTCGCCACCTCCTGATAGCCCCCGTACACGATTGAGCTGCGCGCGATAAGCGTCCGCATATGAATTCACAAGAGCTACCATTTTTCTGCTCGCCTGCTCCGTCCACAGATCGAGCGCACGTTCGTAGCGATGCAGTTCGTCCTTGAGCAAGGGTCCAAGGCATTCCCGCAAGTTGCTCTTCACCAACGCTCGCACAATGCGTTTTCCTAACCACTTCCAGCGGGCGGCCTCAATTTTTACTGGGATGATTTCAATCTCAAACCGCGGCACCTCACGCAAAAGTAGTTCCGCGTCTTCATTCGAAGGCACGTCGGAGCGTGACATTTCCCTGGCGATTTCTGTTAATGTCTCGATGGATCTCATCAGCCTGCTCCTGGCCCCTGCAATCGCCTCGTCTATTCGTCTCTGCACTGTATCGTGGGTCCACTCGGATATCTCAAATGGAGTGAAGTGCCTCTTTTCGCCTGAAGCAATTCGCAGAGTGACCATCTCGGCAAGCTCTGCCACGATCACGTCCGGGCGTTCGCCAAGCTCAAAAAACGCCTGACTGAGCAGGGTTCGCTGTTCTCCGATTTCTCCGTTGATGTGGCGAAGCCGTGCTTCTATGTCATGAGCATCGAGTGCACTTATAACCTCTCGCCCTCGCTTCTCGCGGTTCAGCGAGGTCTCAAGAGCCGCACTCACGGAATCTCGAAGCGACCCAATCTTTCTGGCGACTGAAGCCTCGCGCAGACTACGGGCCTGCTCAAATCTCGGGTACAACTCACGTTCAAAGAACTGATCGAGCAGGAGAGAGTACTCCGGCAAGGAACTGACAGGATGGATTTGGGTATTGATCCCGAGTTCGCGTTTCAATTGCGCATGGACGTACTCGGTAACCCGGTGCAGATCGCCTTCTCGCAAAAGATCGGCCTTGCTGAGGAGCACAATCGACGGAATGCCGCCTTCGTAAAGCAAGCGGAGTGTCCCGATGTCTTCATCATTA
The DNA here is from genome assembly GCA_035293545.1 of Alloacidobacterium sp. Taxonomy (GTDB): domain Bacteria; phylum Acidobacteriota; class Terriglobia; order Terriglobales; family Acidobacteriaceae; genus Alloacidobacterium. Next base: position 279,409 of record DATGMQ010000071.1, read on the forward strand.
AGTGACACACCGGCATCGATTAGCACCAAGGCAAGATCGCAGGCCGGCAAATAGGCCAGAGTCTCTGCAGCACCACGGCGTGCGAGCGAGCCGAGACCTGGCGTATCGACCAGAAGGATGCCTTTCTTCAGGCGTGGCGATGGTACTTCCGCCATCGCGCGGACAACGCTCCGGGCATTTCCGGGGTTTCCCTGCTCACTGATCAGCTGCGCGAATTCCTCAAGGGAAACCTCCTCCGCGCGGCCGGTACCAAAGGTCACTTCGGCTCGCAAGGCATTTCCAAAACGCAACTTCGTTGGGACGGCTGTGATCGGATTGACACCCACCGGTAAGACAGCCGTTCCCAGAAGCGCATTCAGGAGTGAGGATTTTCCGCAGCTGACCCGTCCAAAAAGCGCTACTTCGAGATTGTTGTCCTCCAGGCGATGAGCGAGAGAACCAATCCGAGAGCGGAACTCAACCAGACCGTGCCGAGTAATGATCTCTTCGAGTTCACGCAGGAGAGCCACATCATGGCCAGTCTGCTCCAGCGATTCCAAGCGGGATTGAAGGTTGGTTCCAAACTCCTGGCGGATATAGCGCTGCATGCTCTGCACAACTGATCGGAGTTCGTGGGCCACACCGGTCAGTTCATCGACAGCGTCTGTGGGAACTGTTCCCGAACCGCGCATGTAGCTTGGCTTGAGTTCCTCAACCGCAATGTCGATGAACTCGAGATGCGTTAGGACCGACCGCGTAGCCGGAATTTCCGGTGATTCGGGCTTCATTTGTTGCCAGTCAAGCGTTCGCAAGAGCTGTTCGCGAATACGGCGAATGTGATCTTCGAGCACGCGCGCTTGCGCGGGTGTGATGTCGATGACGTGACGCGGGAAAGGGGACGGCGAAGCCGTCTCGTGGAGTACCTGTTCTATCTCTACGAGCAGCTTATCGATGTACGAGCAAGTGACGTAGAGACGCCGCTGCTGAGCTTCGTTTAGTTCCCCCTGGTTCCGAGTTTGAGTAGCCTCCGGGCCAATTTCGGGCATGACTCCTCCAAGTTTTCGCGCTTCGAGGAGTCATTTGCCCGTGTGAGCTGTTCCGGTGGACTCCAACACCGCGTGCAAATTCGTTAAGCCTTGACCGCCTTCTTTCGACGTTCGTATGCGCTGACGCCTGCATAGCGTGCTTTGGATCCCAATTCGCGCTCAATTTCAAGCAGGCGGTTATACTTTGCGATTCGCTCACCACGGCAGGCGGAACCGGTTTTGATCTGGCCCATACCGGCCGCAACCGCGAGATCAGCGATGCTCGTGTCATCTGTTTCTCCCGAGCGATGCGAGATCACCGCGCCATAGCCATTCGTCTGCGCCATCTGGATGCAGTCAAGTGTTTCGGTGACGGTTCCGATCTGGTTGAGCTTGATTAGAATGGCGTTTGCAATCCCATCCTTGATCCCCTTGCTGAAGATTGCGGGGTTGGTCACGAAGTTGTCGTCTCCGACGAGTTGGATCTGGCTTCCGAGTTCTTTGGTGATTGCATGCCAGCCTGCGTGGTCATCCTCTGCCATCCCATCCTCGAGCGACCAGATCTCCGGGTACTTCTTGAGCCAACTCTTGTAGAGCACCACCATTTCGGCCGAAGATTTCTCGCTCTTGTCGGATTTGGCGAAGATGTAGCTGCCTTCATCAAAGAATTCACTAGCGGCCGGATCCAGCATGATGACGATATCTTTGCCCGGCTTGTAGCCCGCCTTCTGGATGGCTTCAAGAATCAGTTCAACTGGCTCTTCATTGGATTTCAGTTGCGGGGCGAATCCACCCTCGTCGCCAACCGCCGTGCTGTAACCCTTCTTTGTCAACACCGCCTTCAATGCGTGGAACGTCTCCGCGGATGCGCGAAGCGCCTCGCTGAAGGATGGAAGCCCAACAGGCGAAATCATGAACTCTTGAAAATCTACGTTGCTGTCAGCGTGCTTTCCCCCATTCAGCACGTTCAGGCCGGGAGTGGGTAGGAGATTCGCCGGCTTGTCTACAAGGGTTGCGTAGAGCGGCAATCCATGATCTTTGGCTGCTGCATGGGCGACCGCGAGAGAAACGCCAAGAATCGCATTGGCGCCTAAGCGGCCTTTATTGGGCGTTCCGTCGAGTTCGCAGAGCCTTTTGTCGAGTCCCTTTTGATCCTTGGCATCGAAGCCGCGGACGGCGCTCTGAATCTCCCCTTCCACGTGGCCTTTTGCTTTCAGAACGCCCTTGCCGCCATAGCGGGATTTGTCGCCATCTCGAAGCTCGACCGCTTCGCGCTTACCGGTGGAAGCCCCGGAAGGCACTTTTGCAGTTGCGGTGACCCCGTTCGCCAGGGTCACCGTGACAGCGAGTGTGGGGTTGCCGCGCGAGTCCAGGATTTCAAGTGCTTGTAGTTTTGCAATTTCAGACATAATGATTCCGCTTTCCCGGCACGAGGGCCGATCGTTGTGAAGACACTTGTGCTCCGACGAATGAGGTGACGAATCGCAGTGCTGACTTTGTGCCCGAAGAATCTTCCCGACTTGGAAGGGAGCGCCGCGTTTCGCTCAGATTTGAAAAGAAGGGGTTCGAGTTCCGTGCGGGCGAAGAAGGCTAGTGCGATGTCCCAGGCGTAGACCAGCAGGGCGATCCACTGCCTGTTGCTGCGCAGGCTAACGCTTCCATGTATGACGCGGATGGCTGTCTCGGTAGCCGCGCCCACGATGATTACCGAGAGCACAGTCAACAGCTTCGACCAGATCGCAAGCAGTGTTGCAATCAGCGAAAATCCCACCCACAAAGCTGAGAGGGCCCATGGATTCATGGATCCAAACTCTCCTTCAGTTTTGTTCAGGGATTGCTGCCGGGACATGGCTCCGTGACAGTATTCCCTGTCAGGAGTCATCATCTGTCCGGCCTATTGGGGACAGCGGTTAAGGGTGAACTCCGTCACCACTGAAACAAGTTTATGATCGCATACGACGACAGTCAAGCGAAGTGAACGCTGTCACATGTGGATCAAGGCCCTGAGCTTCACCGGCCCCGATTCCGCTCACCGTACCGTCAGAGGGTAGTAATACGAGGCTTTATCGCTCTCGTGGACTGTAGCGAGGAAGTAGGTTCCTAAGCCCAAACTACGAAGGTCAAGTGTCACCGTCAGGTCGGCATGGAAGCCGTTGACATTGGCTGTAGCCTGCCCTGCGGCCTTTGCGGGCCCTACATAGTGGTCTCATGTGACAGCGACAACGTAGCTGCTGCCTGGATTGAAAAACGGCAATAGAATGTGCGCTGTAAACGACACGTCGGGGAAGGAATACCGGCGGAACGGTCGAGATATCCCCCCCGAGTCGTTCCGTCCTGGCTTAAATCGATGGTCTGCGCTACTGGAGTGGCTGGCACCATCCGGGAATGGATCTGCCAATACCCCAGACTGCCGACTACAAAGCAACAAAAAAGAACTGCGGCGACCCCTATCCATCGCCGACTCGCCCGTTCGCTCTCCTTGGAGACTGCCGGAATTGCAGCTCGCCCGATATTCGCGTCTCGCTGCTTCCGGAGTTCGATAAGCTCGCGTGTGCACTCGGCGCATTTCAGAACGTGAAGGTATTTTGGATCCGAGAGATCGAGCTTTTCCGGAGAGTAGACCCAGGTCTCCAAGGTCTCGTGATCGATGCAACCGATCCTGTCGGGATTTGGATACTTTTCGAGGACGTGCGCTTGAAGCTTTTCAAAAACCATCTGATCATCGTCCTTGTTCGCAAAGACGACTGACGCTCGTCCACCACACGCTATTTGAGGCCAACATCCAGTGTTGCTTTTCGCCAAAGCACACCACCGGAGAGCAGTTGCTGGACGCGGTCTGCCTTCCCATCGGAAATAGTGGATGCTCTGGAGCCACGATCTCGCGTCCATCCACGCTGAGGAGGATGCCGGGATTTGTGGTGGAGAGCGCGCCTCAGCCGGTAATGAGAATATCCCGGCGCCGGTGCGCACCCAGCCGGATTCCTGGATTGTGGTTCGGTGTCCGCTCTGCGGAGAGATCAGACACTATCTTCCCTCCGAAATCTTTCGCGACAAACCAACTCCACCGCATCCTTCCCTCCCGTATGTGGAAGTGGTTCGCAAACCAGTCTCCAAGCTGCCCTAGCACCAGCCAGCTACCGAGCTAATCGACTCGCGTGTCATCCTCTCGATTGAGGCGCAATCTGCTACGGGGCTCTGAGCTTGGCAGGAGATTGTGGGCATATCTCGTCGGGGCTCGGTCCGCAACAGATCGATTGCACTCTGTACGTATAGCGGAGCCGGTTCATTTGTAGTACGGAAAGTTTACCGAGCTTGCATCATTGGCCGCCGAACTCCCATCGCTTCCGTTAGAGGATAGTCGTAGTCAATCGCCAACACCAATGAAGTTTGACGCTCGACATCACTTGGATTATTCTGCATCAATTAGCATCAGTTTGTATTAAAGAGGGTTGCATGGCTACAAAGAGAGGCTTGGTTCGAGAGCTGCGACTCAACAAGAGATTAACGCAGGCGGAAGTAGCGGCGAAAATGAGGATCAGCCAAGGATCGTATTCCGCGATCGAACGGGGAGAGAAGCCGCGAGCGGTGGACGAAGCACTGGCGACAATCAATCGCATGCGAACGCGGACGGACCGGACCGATGGCGGAGTCGAAAAGGCAGGTAGGCTGAAGGTCTAATGAGGAGGCAAAAATGGTGAAGAAAACGGTCGAATTTGATGCTCAAAAGAAGGTGAATGTTCCGGTGGAAGTCAAATTCCGGACTAAGTCCGGCAAGCGCGTCGATTTCGACGCCCGCAAGCCCGTAAAGAAAACGGTGCACGTGAAGTTCAAAGCCAAGACCTCTGGCAAGTAGAGTTTCGGATCGTTGCTGGAGAACGCAACGAGTGGGCTCACCTGGTCTCACTCAGGCGGAGAGTTGTGGCCAACTACTACTACGTTTGCACGGCCCTTGGCTGTAGAAGAAACGGACCCGCGCAGGAAGAGACTGTGAAGTCTCGAGGCCATAGCAACTGCTTGAAATATGGCTCGGAGAACACGGCCTTTGAAGGGACCCAACATGACCAAGCCGATCAAAATCTGCCTTTCGCAAGAACACGATCTGCAAGAGTATCTCTGAGCACTAGTCATTCTGATGCATAACGTCAGGAACGATCAAAAATCTAGGTACGACCTAAGTGTGGAAATACGAAAATGGCTCCCAACCTATTTTTTTCCTATTCGCATGTGGATGAGACGCTTCGAAATCAATTGGAAGTCCATCTTGCAACACTCAAGCGGCAGGATTTGATCGCGACTTGGCACGATCGCCGGATCACTGCCGGCACTCCGGTCGGGGATGCAATCGACCGGAACCTCAATGCCTCGCAGATAATTCTACTTCTGGTGAGTTCAGACTTCATCGCCTCGGACTACTGCTATGAGCGCGAGATGGCGCGTGCCATCGAGCGACACGAAAAGGGGGACGCGCGTGTGATCCCGATCATTCTTCGGCCTTGCGACTGGCACGATCTGCCCTTCGGTAAACTACTGGCTGTCCCACGCGACGGCAAGCCGATCACGACTTGGGCAAACATCGATGAAGCATTCCTCGATGTGGAGCGCGCCATAAAGGCGGCAGTGAAGGAGCTTGGGGAAGAGCACAAATTGGCGCTTTCCCCGTCCGCAGTGCTTTCCAAGCCGGTGTGGATGGACGATGTCTCGGAGTCGCTCGGCGGCCAGCGCTCGAGCAATCTCCGCGTTAAAAAAGAGTTTACGGACCTCGACCGGGATCGATTCCGGCACGACGGCTTTGAATTCATCGCACGTTTCTTTGAAAACTCGATGCAGGAGCTTGTGAAGAGAAATCCAGGTATCGATCAACGTTTTCAGAGGGTAGATGCGACCCACTTCACAGCTGCGCTGTACCAGCATGGGCAAAAGGTCTGCAAGGGTTCGGCCTCCATTGCTGGTGGAAGCTTCAGTTCTGAGAGCATTGAATATGTCATGGATGACAATCCACGACACGGCGGAATGAACGAGGCGGTTTCTGTAAAAGCCGACGATCAGACGCTCTATTTTCAGTCGCTAGGTATGCAGTCCTACGGACGGCGCGACAAAGAAAAGCTGTCGCCGCAGGGCGCGGCAGAGCTCTTTTGGGATTTGTTCATCCAACCACTTCAATGAGGTGAGTCTTGGATTTAGGCGAACTCTCTCTGGGTCCAGCCAGACTGACCGTATTCGAAGGACCTCAGGTCCCCACTCACCAGGAAGCACGACGCACCATGCGAGCAAGTCCCTCTGCAAGTTCGACGAACCTCGCGCTGGAACTCCCGAACAGACCGGCGCGGGCGGGTTCCCAACTCTTCCCGGCGGCAGAAGCTTCAGCGATCAATCGGTCCAAGGGATTGCGGGACGATCTCTTCCACCCAAACCTTCCGACCGGGCCCCAGGGACTCTCCTCCTTGGCAATTGGCTCGGGATGTTCGATATGCATGTACTCGATGGCCAACAGGATTTCGACCCTGTCGAAGAGTTCTTCATATTCGGGACCGAGATAGAGGGTCTTATCGGCGCACGGTTCAAGCAGCGTGTAGACATGTTCGCTTCGCGGGGTGTATTTGCGGTCTAATCCGGGAAAAAGCTTGAATCCATCCTGGATTTCTGCCATTGCCTTAAATGCCGCAGAGAGGAGAATGTCATGATTTTCTCTGCCATAGGGGTTGGGCACGGGAGCGTGGGCAAGTTTGTAAACAACCTGGCAGTTGTTTCCAGAGATAGCGCCGATAGAGCTCGCGTAAAGCAGTAAAAAGATCGGATACCAGCGCGCTTCTATCAAATAAGTATTGCCGCCCGTAGCCGCAATACCGCCTGCAAGTCTCCGCAATGGAAGAGCCGCGATATCGACATGTTCCTGCAATCCCCATCGGCCCAGAAGCATTTGGAGCGGAATGACCGTGTGAAGGGCATGCTCATACTCTTGAAGACGAACGATGAATGAATTGCCATCCGAGGACACTTGCACCGGAAGCCTGTCCTGGCCGACGTCGGCAACCAGTTTCCTCGTAACATCTGCAATGAAATCGTGCAGTTTGATTCTCTGTTTCGGCTCAGATAACAGCTCTTTCAATTGCTCCAGTTGATCCACTCATAACCCCTGTTCTGCGCACCGCACCCCAATGAAGGCGTAACGACCATCGTTTGCGGAACTCTTCCCGCGTCCACTCCTCGACTGCGATACTCGTCTCCTCACCGATTAAGGCACAGTCAAGCAAATGTTAGTCCGTCCAATTTGCGGCTCCAACCCACGCCCGTCATACAAGCGCCGGAACCGACCCCGCATGATCTGCAAGCTGTGAACGGCCCGGCAAGACGCGGGACATGACCTTGTGGGAGTTCCCGCCATCCTATCGCCTACTGATTTTTGCGCGTGAAGCTGAGCTCAGAACGGATGTCGGCCCTTTCTTGCTTGTCTTTGCAATCGGTTCGCCTGATGCGATTCCATGGGCAAATGTCCTTGCCGCATCGGCGACGTTCACCAGGTCTCCGAGCACTTGCGGGAGGTCAACGACGAACTTCAGGTAACCCTGCCCTGGCCTCGAAAGCACACTGACAAGTTCTCCCTCGCGCACCATGGCGACGTCGCGTCCGCTCACGATGAGCCGAGCCTCAGCTAGGGGCTTATTCATGCTTTCGTCGTGACGGAGAAACTCCACAACCTTCTTGAGTGCCGATGTGGAAACACCCGATCTTCTCAATCCAAACGCGACCTTCAATGCGACGAGATCGCTGAAGTTATAAATGCGTTCCGTCCCCGTTCCGCTGCCCGAGGCCACACTCGGCTGCACCAGACCGTTCTTCGCCCAAAGGTTGAGGGTAGAATACGGAACCCCTGTTAACTTAATCACTTGCCGCGCAGTGAACCCAATTTCCACAGGTCATTAAATATAGCACATTTGACTCATAATGAAGCAAAGTATATTGTTAATGTACTCCTTTTGATACGGGCTTTGCATCACATGAGGAGCACGAAAGGCTGAGGGTCAGAATTTTGCCTTAACGCCGCTTATTTTTTCTTCGGAGGGTCGTGGTGGCACACACTGAACAGAAGATTACGCTCGCGTTCATAATCAATGGCGCGAGCTTCGCAGTTGAGACCAATACAAATCCACCTCTGAAAGAAGCAGTGGCGCGTGCCCTCGCAGAAAGCGGCAATACGGGCCGGCCTGCGTCAGAGTGGCAGGTGCGGGATGAAAGCGGAAATTTGCTGGACGTGAACCGTAAGATCAGCGATTTTGGATTTTTGAACGGAACAAAACTTTATCTGAACTTGGCCGTTGGAGCAGGTGGCGCGAAACACAGGCCATGAGGATTGATCCCAAGGTCAATCGATCCAAATACGACCGAGAGCTCTCCCGACTTCAAGAGAGGCGAGCTGACCTCGAGCGTCGCGGTGTATACCTTCTAGGCTCCTCTGCCTACCCCCTTCTTGATCTGTTGTTTGTGGCTCATCACCCCTTGCGCATCTGGACAACCCAGTTACGACAGGGGAATTTATTCCTCGGGGCGCCTGTTCTGGTTGCGCAGGATATAGAAGCGCTTGCCCCGTCTGCTTTCACGGCGCGATTTGATCTCTCGGATTATGATCTCGAGCCGCCGTCGCTGGTGTTTTTGAACCCTTGGACAGGAACTCCATTGTCGTTCAATACGATGTTTCGAGCTCTGGAGTACAACGTAGGTCGTGGTCCGCATGAAGTCCTAATTGCTGATCATCCGCTGACTCACATGCCATTTCTCTGTGTCCGCGGTATTCGCGAGTACCACTCCCACCCTCAGCACTCTGGAGACGAATGGCTTCTTTATCGGCCGAGTATGAATCTTTTCTCGATAATTCTTTCTGTCTGGCGCGTGTGCGTGGACCTTCCCAGCCTCCAGTGTTCCATCACTGAGTCCGGATGCCAGTTTACTTGGGCGGCAGAGGAGAAGCCCTAAAATTGGCCCTCGCTCCCTTTTTCGATCGTGTCTATTCAGCGATTGGTGGTCACCTGTCCGTTGGACGCGAAGATCTAACTGCATCCTTGAAAGATGTCCGCGTAGGCCTTGCGTGCGGCGCAACTCTTTCAGAAAACGAGTGGTGGACAGCCGAGCTTGCCACGAATCTGCTTGCACGACTGTATCCGAGCTTGTCTATAAATGGATCCCAGAAGGATCTAGAGCGATTGAGGAGACTTGCAGTTCGGATCAACCCGGCAATTGAATTCTGCAATACAGCACCTGCGGAGCTAACAATAGGCATCGGTCATACGACCTCGCCCGCTGGGATCTGGCCATCCGCCAACGGGTGGTTCTCTCGACTTTGGTTTGCGCCCAAATCTGAGCATGGCGCAACCAATCCATACGCTGCGGGGGCTTCAGCGTGCTTTGCAGTCGCGGAAATATTTCGGCGAGTCTTCTTAAACCGTTTCTCAGATGCGGAAGTTTCCGTCTCTTTGCTCACCTTCGGGAAAACGGAAAGGGATAATGTAGGCTTGCCTGAAGGCGACTTCGGTGAGGTTCTACTTGCAGGAATCGGAGCCGTTGCCAATTCCGCCCTGTGGACACTTGCTCGCGATGCCGGTCGCCGTGGACGCCTGATTGCGCTCGATCCGGAGCACGTCGAAGCATCTAATCTTCAGAGATACGTCCTCGGATTGTTCAAGGATGCCGAGCACACGAAGCCTAAAACCTGGATTGCTGCTCGCGAGCTGCGATATTCCGCAATCAAAGTGGAGAAGGCAGCATTATCCCTAGAGGAGTACGCGGATAAACATAACGGAATTGCCTGCCCGACAATATGCATCTCAGTGGACAACGTAGAAACTCGCCGAGCAGCCCAGGCGTTGCTTCCAAGGCTCGTTGTCAATGGATGGACGGGAGATCTCGCCTTGGGAGCGTCGAGCCATCACTCTTCAGATGAAAGGGCTTGTCTCGCATGCTTGTATCATCCTCAAGGACGCTCTCTTTCGCAAACCGAACAAGCTGCACGGGCGCTGGGTCTTACCCCAGAACGGGCCGCTGCGTTATGGGTGACACGAACGCCGCTGTCGCAACAGGATATTTCCACGGCGGCTCGAACGCTAGGAGTCGATCCTGCTGAACTAGCCGGATGGCAGGGAAGGCCACTCGGTGAACTTTATACGGATGTAATCTGCGGAGCGGCTCCCATTAGACTTCCGGTCGTAAACCGAGTTGAAACCGTGCCGTTAGCTCATCAATCTGCGCTCGCCGGGGTTCTAATGGCCGCGGAACTGGTCAAAGGAACCAACCCGGAGTTGGCGGACCTATCGCAGCGCGAAACGCTAGTGACGTGGGGGGATGTGCTGTTTCCTCCGCCGTCTGTCTGGGTTGTTCCGAGAGCGAAAGAACCCGGGTGCATCTGCTTGGACGAAGACTACCAAATCGCCTTCCGAGATAAGTGGTCACACAAATGAACGTACACACCGATCATTCGATGGGCGAAACGATGATGGTCGATCGAACTTCATCTGGCTGAAGCTCTTTCCAAACCCCACTAAAAAGTCGATACACTGCCCATTGCGTGGGGTCAGGCGGAGCGTTGCCGAAGTTTGGAACTACGAGAGATAGGCCGCCGTTTGCTGTGACTATCGCATAGCGATCATCCGTCTCGGAGTGATAGGCATCGCTAGGATGGCTGTGAACTTGCGCAATCAGCTGGAGCTGCGCCTGGGACAGCCGGCGGTTCAAAGTAAAGAGAACGTCTGCCTCTACAAAATATCCGACCCCGTGTTCGCTTTTCAGTGGCGTTTGATCCGGTACCGCAATCCCTCTGATTTCTACGCAATCTCGACTGATGTTGCCAACCCAGAGAACAAGTCCTTCACAGTAATGTTTGCCGAACTCCCGTAGAACGAGAAGCGTTTCCCTCAGTACCTTCGGATCGACTCGAAATTGTGTGATGCTATCCAGTCGCTGCGCCATTGTAAGGAGGGTACCGCAAAAACGGTATCCCGCTCTGCGAAGGTGGTGTGTCGCGTCGAAGAAACGATGGGCGTCTCAGCTCGATCGCCGCTTCCTGCCTGGACCACCGCGCTTCGTGACAAGGATGACCGCTGGCAGAGGCCTTCGCAGGAGGGCGTCCGGTTGTTCATGGGACTCATCATGGCCGAACGGATGCCCTTCGCTTTTGAGGACTGTCTTCTCGTATCTCGTCAAGCACGAGACGGTACATACCAACCGAAACAAGAACTGATCGAAACCCTTCAGAAAGCGGGATAGTGGCAGACATGACCCTCATGTTTGACTACAGCCGCGACCTTAAGAGCGCGTTCACACTGGCTCGCGTTCAGACAGGCAACGACGTGATCTATGACTGCCGCGACCGGAAATATGGTGAGAAGGACGCACTGGTCGACGTAGCCTCGATCTGGCTCACAAATGTTGCTCCTCGGTGATCAAGCTGACTCCCATCGGTCATGACGGTTAATAACCTGAGCTGTATCCTTTGATTTAGTCCAGCGGTAGTGAGAGTTCTCCGATAAATGGGGCCGGACGTGACAATTCCCCGGTGATCCCGCATGCACCAAGGCGGTGTTTTCCGGGTGTTCACTTCGAGGAAAGCCATGTCGCCTTTCTCCATTCGTGACATCGCGTGATCCATGAACGTGAATTGCCCAGGTACGCTGGCCTTCACTTCGAAGTTTCCCGCATAGCCCGGCGGAATCGTCGCAGTCTGAATTCCCTCCAGGGGCGGAGAGCTCAGCGAACCGAACTCGTAGTAGCGGGTAAAGATTTCGCCGACCTTGTGCATAGAGGCAGTGGCATTCGGCCCGGCATTGCCGAAAAAGATGCGCACCGTCTCGCCCTCATTGGCGTGGAGTGGGTACTCCTAGTTAGTGAATCCACGGTTCCATTGAAGAGGTAGTACTGCGCATCCTCCGTCGAAAGGTTTCCCCGCTGAACTGCTGCAATCCGGACTTGCCTTTCGGAGCAGTAGTGTAGAACTCGCTCTGCATCACGTAGTATTCGTGATCGACGCGGGGCAGGCCCGCTGGCCGGCTCGACAAGAATCAATCCATACATTCCGTTCGCGATGTGTTGCGCGATCATCGGGCTGCCGCAGTGGTAAACGAACAGCCTTTGGCGTCGTGTCTCCGAACGTGAAGGTCTTCGACTGTCCTGGCGGGACTTGCAACAGAGCTGCCCCGCCGCCTGGCCCGATCACCGCGTGGAAATCGATCGAGTGGACCATGAGGCTGTCTTTAGGGTTCGCGAGAGATATTTCGATTGTGTCACCCTGTCGAACGCGAATGAACGGTCCCGGCACTTTTCCATTGAAGGTCCAATAGCGATAGGTCGTTCCACTTGTGGGATCAAGCACTCCGACCAACTCCTTTGAAGTGAGGGTTACGCGAATCCCGACTGGCGCGCGATCGCCGATCGGAGATGGCAGATCGCTGGGATCACGAACAATGTCAGCAGCCTTAACGGTCGGCGTCGCAATCTTCGCATGCGTGACGTGATTCTGGCCGAGAGAAACGATGGTCCCTGCTTCAACCAAGAACACGATTTTGAGGTTTGTAATACTCACCGCACTCACATGTGCGCCTCTTCTGCGAAGCAAGATCTCTGACAAAGGGGCACCGTGTCAGGTCACGGGAACCGTGGTCGACTCGTCCGGCGCGGCAATTGTCGGCGCAACGGTAGAGATCCGTGACGCGAATGGAGCAATCGAAAAAGCGACCTACTCTGACCGGAATGGCTTTTTTGTTGTTCCAGGGCTGGCGCCAGGACACTATCGGCTTCTCGTGGTAAATCACGACTTCGAGAGCAAAGAAGTGCAGGTGACAGTCAATGCCGCAGCGACAACGGAAGCACAACTGCGTATATCGCTCGCAGTAGGCGGCATGAGCACCACCCTCAAAATCGAGGGCCGCGAGGATGACCTCACCGGGATTGCCGACTCGGGGACACAGGGAACCATTGGCGCGAAGGAACTGGAGGATCGCCCGATCCTTCGTTCGAACGGCAGCGGTACCCCCTCGTTCCCAGAGTTGCAGACAAGCGGCAATTCCATGATCGGCGCATTCGATCTGGATTTCTATGTGGTGGATGATTCTACCGCGATCTTTGTCGAGACCGATGGGAATCAACTGGTCATAGACGCGCTTGAGACTCAGACTCCATCGCAACCCTCAGGGGCCCTGAAATCGCATTTTTGCTCGTGAGACCAGAAGAACCTTTAGATGCCACTTTGCGGCTTGGCCGGTGAGTCGGTAACCAGGCAGAGCTTCACGGGAAGTGCGCGGGCTGATCAGATTCTCAAAATCTTGCGCATTGCACCGTGGCTGAAGGCGCAAACTCCCATAGCCATCAAGTAGGGGTCGTCTCGGGTTCGGTTCACCACTCTATTCTTGCAATTCACATTGATGGGTTGATATAGGACTAAAACTGTCGTATATATTCAAACAAGGCCGACCGAATTGGTCGTATATGAAGATCGGCAGGACTGGATGGAGGGACCAGGGTCCCAGCGGGTTTATCTCTCGGCGGAGACCGCGAAGACCCTGGCGACTGCGACCGAGTGGGCCGCAGGCTGTCTGAATTATAAAGTTGGGCTTTTCGGCCCAATGGTCCTCCACACCGAACCGAATTGCCGAATGTTCGCGTACCCGACGCTCGCTTGAGCTCGTGAGCGGTCGACCGTGTGCGGAACCAGCAGTGATCAGAGGGAATTGGAGGAGGACCATGAAGGCAAAGACTCGCAAGAAGAATCCTGGACGGAATATCCGATCGCAGGCATTTCGCCGCAGTTGGATCGCGATGGGAACCCTGGCAACCTACGCCGCGTTTGGCACTGGCAAATCTGCCATTGCTGCTGAAAAAGTACTTCCAAGAATCGACGGCGCCCCTCCTTCCACATTGCCTCTGAAACGATTTGATATCAATGCGGGACCGCTGGAACAAGCGATCGATTCTTACCAGAAAACAACCGGATTGAAGGTTAAGGTCGTCTTGCCCGCTGGGACGCTGGCCGGGTTCAACTCCCCGGGGGTCATCGGTCTTTACCGCGAAGAAGATGCTCTTAGGCTTCTCCTCAATGGCACAGGATTGAACTTCCGCCTTGAAGGTCAAGACACATTTATCATCGGCGTCCAGGCGAATGACACGGTTTCAGTCAATGCCTCCATTGCTGATTTCGTATCCATGCAGAAGTTTCCCGAACCTCTCATCGACACTCCCCAGAGTGTGACCGTGGTCCCTCAGTTCGTCATGCAGGATCAAGGCTTGTCCACGTTGCGCGACACGCTCAGAAATGTGCCCGGCATCAGTCTCGCCGCGGGAGAAGCTGGCGCGCAGGGCGACAATCTAACCATCCGCGGCTTTACCGCCAGAAATGACATCTTCCTCGATGGGATTCGCGATTTCGGTAGCTACTATCGGGACTCGTTCAACTTCGAGCAGGTTGAGGCGCTGGAAGGCCCGGCAGGAATCCAGTTCGGAAGAGGCTCAACAGGCGGTGTCGTCAACCAGGAGAGCAAAGTCCCAGGTTCCGAGAAGTTCGTCAATGTGCAAACTCAGTTCGGGACAGATCTGACGCGGCGCCTTACAGCGGATCTCAACAGCCCGCTTGAGGACGTGCTGGGCGGTACCGCATTTCGCGCCAATTTCATGGCGGAAGAAGCGGGAGTGGCTGGGCGCGATGCGGCTGAAGTGCGGCGGTTCGGCATCGCGCCATCGATTTCGATCGGATTGGGAACTAGAACGCCCGCAACGTTGAGTTACGAGCACCTCTCGGAAGACGACACGCCGGACTATGGATTGCCCTGGCTCTTCAACAGCGTCGCACCGGCGAATCGGCATAGCTACTTCGGTTTTGCCGACGAGAATTACCTGAAGACCAACGACGATATTCTCACCTTTAGAGTCGAACACGACTTCAAGCCAAACCTCAACGTTCACACTATTGCGCGCGCCGCCAACTATCCACGAAAGGCGCAGATCACTGAGCCGCAGATTTGTTCCAACGCATCGCTCAGCGTTCCCGTAGGGGGCGTGGTCTCCTCCCTGCCCACGCTGTCCTACAACTCAGCGCTTTCCTGTCCCTACACACCGCAGACAGCTGCGGATCAGATTACCCAAGTCAATCGGAATCAGATTCAGGTCAAGAGCGTTGAGGGAATACTGTGGGATCAGGTGGAGATGAGTTCCCGGTTCAAGATCGCCGGGATTCACAACGATTTCGTGGCCGGCGCTGAGGGTGGGCAGGAGATTTCAAATCCAATCCGCTACAGCTACACGATTAACAAGAAAAACACGGTGCCCGACACAACGCTCCTCAACCCAAATGAAGAACAGCCATTTTCGGGAACCGGCTATATCACTTCCATCGTTCATACCAAATCGAAGAGCGTGGGACTCTACTTCATCGACGCGATGAAGCTTGGGCGCCTATTTGAACTCACCGGCGGTGTGCGCTGGGACCGCTTTGATACCGACTACAACCTCTACCAGCCCACGCCACCAGCTGGGGGGACAGCGACCGCGGCCGTGCCCCCGATCAGCAGACTGGACCAGCAGCCGAGCTATCGAGCCGCAATCGTGTACAAGCCTTCATCACATGGCAGCATTTACTTCGATTACGGCACCAGCTTTAACCCAGCGGCTGAATCGATCAGCCTCAGCGTGGCGCTCAGTCAGGACACGGCCGTTCCCGAAGAGAACGAATCCTATGAAGCGGGAGCCAAGTGGGGATTTCTGAATCAACGCTTGTTGCTTGAGGGTGCCTGGTTTCGAACCGAGAAGGACAACGCTCGCGAAACTGATCCGACCAACTCGAACAACATCGTGGCGGCCGGAAACCAGGTTGTGAATGGTGCGCAGGTCAGCCTTGTGGGCAGGCTTCCTCATGGCATGGACCTTGTTGCTGGATACGCCTATCTCGATAGCGATGTCATCTTCTCTAGATTCTTTCCGGCTGCGGTAGGGTACCCACTGGCAAACGTGCCGAAGCAGACTTTCAATCTATTCGTCACCCATCGCCTGCCATGGCGGCTGAACGGCGGCGTTGGGAGTAACTACGTCGGAAGCCGAACGGCAAGTTCCACCGTTCCTTATGTGTCGACCGGTTTCGTGCCCAATCCGAACGGACCCGGATATGTGGTGACCAGCGTGGCAATGAGGCAGGTCCCCGGCTACTGGGTTTTCAGCGCGATGCTCAAGCGCCCGATCGGCGAAAAGTTCGAGTTTCAGGCCAACGTCAACAACATCCTGAATCGCTTCTACATCGATTTGCCTCACCCCAGCCATCTGATTCCCGGTGCGGGAGCCAGTGCTCTGTTCGGCATTAACTTCCGTTTCAAATGACTCTGACCATTTCAAGCAATTCATGAAGCGTTTCGACGGCAAAGGTTCTTGGAGTTCCAAATTCATGTTGATTACGATTCCCGATGTTTTGACCAGCGAAGAACTGACGCAGGCACGCGCGATTCTCGATGCTGCCGAGTGGGTTGACGGCAAATTGACTGCCGGCTACCAGGCTCAAGCAGTCAAAGAAAACCTCCAGCTCCCGGAGTCCCATCCGGCAGCCGTGAAGCTTGGCGAAATGGTGCTGGCGGCCTTGGCGCGGTCGCCCCTGTTTATGTCGGCTGCGCTGCCACTCAAGGTCTTTCCACCGATGTTCAATCGCTACACCGGAGGCGGACATTTCGGAACGCATGTCGACACCGCGATTCGCTCGCTCGCCTCAACGGGCCAGCGCATCCGAACCGACGTCTCAGCAACTCTCTTCCTGACGGCTCCCGATCGATACGATGGTGGCGAATTGATTGTGGAAGACACCTATGGGATGCACAGCGTCAAATTGCCTGCTGGGCATATGGTGCTCTATCCAGCGACCAGTCTTCATCACGTCACCCCCGTGACGCGCGGCGAGCGAGTGTCCTCGTTCTTCTGGATTCAGAGCATGATCCGGGCCGATGGCGATCGAACTCTTCTCTATGATCTCGACACGGCAATTCAGCGGTTAGCAAAAGAATCTCATCGCAATCCGATCGGGGTGCAGCTAACCGGCGTTTATCACAACCTGCTTCGGCGTTGGGCTGAGATGTGATCAGCGATTTCTCATGCTCCGGATGTTAGTTCGCGATTGCAAATGTTGTGCATCAACTGCTTTGAGGTGACATGTCTTTACTTAGTCGGCGAGAATTCCTAAAGCAAACTACGGCAGCCTGTTCCCTTTTAGCCCCTCGGTACTTCGGATCACAGTCGAATACTCAGAAACAGCAAGCAGATCCCGATGGTCCGTCTCTCTTTGGTTTTGTAGATCCTCTTCCGATCCCAGCGCGCCTCGCGCCGATGGAGCGGCATAGGTCAAGAACGGTCTACAGAGTGCGCATGGAAGAGAAGATGCAGACCATCCACTCCTCACTCCCGCCTACAAGGATCTGGGGGTTCGAAGGGCGGTACCCCGGACCGACAATCGAAGCGATCCGAGGCGAACGCGTAGAGGTTGTTTGGGAGAACCGGCTGCCCACACACCATCTGTTCAAGGTGGATCCGCATATCCATGGCGCTATGCCCCCTGCGCCTGAGGTTCGAACCGTTCCACATCTGCACGGAGCTCGTACGTCTTCGGAAAGCGATGGGCTCCCAGAGAATTGGTTCACACCTGGCAATAAGGTTCGTTACACGTACCCCAACGAACAACGGGCCGCGACGCTCTGGTATCACGATCATGCAGTTGGCATCACGAGGTTGAACGTCTACGCAGGACTCTCCGGCCTCTACCTTCTGCGTGACGAGGAAGAACGGTCTCTTTCCTTGCCCGCAGACGAATATGAAGTCCCGCTCATCGTCCAGGACCGCACATTGGATGGTAAAGGGCAGCTTGTCTATGCGCCGGTGAACGACGACGGCATTCCCTTGGCTCCGGGCATATGGGGACCTGAATTCCTGGGTAAATATCCCGTCGTGAATGGAAGGATATGCCCGTATTTAGATGTCGAGCCGCGTCTTTATCGGTTGCGCGTTCTGAATGCGGCGAATACGCGCTTCTTCGATTTGCGTTTCAATCTTGCCAGGCGAGCCACCGACATTGCATCTTGTTAACGTTCATTCAGTTCGGCTCTGACGGCGGCACACTGCCGAAACCAGCGACCATGCAATCCATCTTGCTCGGGCCTGCAGAACGCGCCGACCTTCTAGTTGACTTCACGGGCCTCGATAACCAGACAGTGACCATGATGAACAATGCACCAGCGCCATACCCTGGGTGGGCTTCAATGGCGATGAATGCACCGCGTATGGACGAGCTGATGCAATTCCGAGTCATACTTCCACGAAAACCGAGTAAGGCACCTTTGAAAGTGTTCAGCGTGGGCTCGTCACCTTTGCCTTTTGCTAAGTATTCGGAAAAGGACGCAATCAAAACGAGAGATTTCGTGCTGGTGGAACACATGGACGAGCACGGGCGATCTCTCGGCGTGAAGATCAATGAAAGGGGGTATGACGACCCCGTGACCGAGATCGTGAAGATTGGAACACTTGAGAAGTGGCGCTTTATCAACACGACGGAAGACGCGCATCCCATGCACCTTCATCTGGTTCAGTTTCAGGTTCTGCACCGGCAGGGTTTTGACTATATGCAATTCGCCAAAGGGAACATCCAGCCGGTTGGTTTGGTACGCCCTCCATCATCCGGAGAATCAGGCTGGAAAGATACAGCAATTGTCACACCGAACGAGATCCTCTCCATCCTCGTCAAGTTCGAGGGCTACACCGGCAAGTTTGTATTCCACTGCCATATGCTCGAGCATGAGGACAACGACATGATGCGACCTTTTGTAGTCACCACATGATCCGAGCCGATAGCGACCGAGCCCTTTTCCACGTTCTCTCTACAGCATTTCAACGGCAAAGGAATCGCCGGGAAATCCCATCGGAGTGCAATTGACGTGCATCTGCCACAATCTGCTTCGCCGCTTAGGCAGAGATATAGTGTCGCTGGCCTCGACAGATTGGAAACTCAGAGATCCAAAGCTTCGAGTCACCACTGGCAAACTCCAAGGATGGCGTGCAAGCCATTCTGAACTCAACTTCCCGTAAGGTTATCGCCCTTCATCCAGCGTAGGCCAAGCTTCTCTCTCGACGTGATTATCTGTCTCGTCGGACCCCGAGCCGCGCGACCTCTCACAATCCGGACCGAAATGATCGGCATTGTGACCCCTGTCACTGCCACATGGTCAGTCAAAGACTATCTTGAAAATGATTTTCACTTTCATAAGAGAGTCAAGAGAGCTGCTTCATGATGAGTGACTTCCGGTCTCCTTTCTTTCTGCTTCGTATCCTGGCCACCATGGCAATTCTGGCGCTCGCTTCGAGGGCCGTTCTCGCCGGTGATTTGCAACAGCTTTCCGGTACCGTTTCCGATCCTAGCGGAGCGCTCGTTCCGGGCGCTTTGGTGAGCATTCAGAAGACTGGCGCGTTCAAAGCGCAAACGACCAAAACCGACCAAACCGGCGGATTCGAATTCAAGCTGGTTCCCGGCGCGTATCGGATTGATGTTGAGGCTGCTGGCTTCGGGCCGTATACCCAGGAAGGCATCGCTCTGGATTCGTCGACACCAGTTCATCTCGACGTTTTGCTACAGGTTGAATCGCACCGGGAAAGCGTCGAAGTCAGCGCTGCCGGAACCCAGTTGGACCTTTCCTCAACTGAAGTGGGGGGCGGGATGGCACAGGAGAAGCTGGTGGCAGTTCCCTTGAATGGAAGAAGTTTCACCGATCTTCTCGGCCTGCAGGCTGGCGTGATTCCTCAAAGTTCCAAGCAATCGAATGCCGTCGTGATGTCCGGCTGCACGACCACTCCTCCTTCCGGGGATCTGAATCCGGGCGATGTTTCTGTCAGCGGCCAACGAGAGACAGCAAACGGATTTGCCGTCAATGGTAGCTCCGTCGAAGAAGACTTCAACAACATCGCGAGTGTGATCCCCAATCTGGATTCGATCGCAGAATTCCGGGTTCTAACAAGCAACTTCGGTGCCGAGTATGGGAATTTCAGCGGCGGACAAGTGCTCGTCACTACCAAGACTGGAACAGATAATCTGCATGGCAGCGCATTCGAGTTCTTTCGGAATACAAATTTCGATGCAACGAACTTCCTTGCGCGCGAACGTGCTGCGTATGATCGAAACCAGTTCGGCGGGACATTAGGTGGACCCATCCTCCGTGACCGACTCTTTTTCTTCGGTGATTACCAGGGAACGAGAATGACGCAAGGAGTCGAGAACGGACACATTGCAGTTCCCTCCCTTGCCAACCGCAATGGAGATCTTGGTGATCAGTTGACCCAACTCACCGGCAAGGTAAGCGGCGACTATCTCGCGACTCTCCTAAGCCAGCGTCTGGGACGGACGATCACCACGGGCGAGCCGTACTACACGGCAACCTGTACCCAATCCAATGCGACCTGCGTCTTTCCAAACGGTGTTGTTCCGGATCGAGCCTGGTCGGCTCCGGCGAAGGCTTTGCTCCAATACATTCCTGCGCCAAACATCGGAAGCAACGTGTTCTCGACCTCGCGCGAAAACCAGACCCTCACAGATAACAAAGCTGCGCTCCGATTGGACTCGACGACGAAATCGGGCAACTTTTCCGCCTACTATTTTCGCGATGCATATCAGCTGAATAATCCCTATCCGACAGCGCAAGGCGGCGCCAATGTTCCTGGCTTCAATGCCATCTCGCGGGGTCGCGCTCAGCTTGCAAATCTCGGTTGGACGAAGGCTGTTGGCGCATCGCTTGTCAATGAGCTGCACTTCAGCTACATGAGAAACGCAAACAAGATTGGCCAGCCAGTGGGTGGCGTGGGACCATCGTTGGCGTCGCAAGGATTTGTAGAAGGCAACGGAACGCTGGGTATAGTTCCCCTCAACCCATCGGTTGAAGGAATCGAGAACGTCGCTTTCAATGACTTCACCATCGGCGTGGATGTGACCGGGGAGCGCCAAGTGAACAACACTTACCAAGTGACCGAATCTCTGTCGAAAGCGATTGGGAACCACACACTCAAGGCGGGCACAAACTGGCATATCGATCAGGTGAACATCGACTCGAATTCAATTAACAACGGATCGTTTGTGTTCCAGGGATCGGAAACAGGTCTAGACTTCGCGGACTATCTGATTGGCGTGGCCAGCACGTATGAGCAGGGCGATGCAAGCGGCTTCTACATCCGCAACAAGTATACCGGCGTGTTTGCACAGGATACTTGGCAGGCCCGCAGCAACTTGACATTCAACTATGGCGTGCGGTGGGACATGCTGCCGCCCTGGCGCGAGAAGTACAACCAGTTGCAGACTTTCGTGCTCGACCAGCAATCGGAGGTGTATCCGGGCGCCCCCAGCGGCATGGTCTTCCCCGGCGATCAAGGCGTACCGAGCACGCTCTCGCCCACGAATTGGTCCAACTTCTCTCCGCGATTTGGAATCGCTTACGCGCCAACCTGGACGAGGGAGTGGGCCAAGCGCTTGTTTGGTGGACCAGGACGAACCAACTTGCGCGTCGGTTATGGTGTTTTCTACACGGCATTCGAAGGATTATCGGCGGGGATCATGAGCGCGTGTCCGCCTTATGGATACGACTACGACAGCACGGTTGGGCATCCCTTGTTTGAGGAACCATTTGTCTCGGCGAGTACCGGAGCCACGAATGGGCAGCCTTTCCCATCGCCGATTCCTGCCTTCGGCGCATCGCGGCAGCATTCGAACACGACTGTCGATTGGTCGAAGTATTCCCCGATCACCGGCGACCCTGCTTTTTATTACCGCAACGCCTCGCCTTACACCGAGAGCTACAACGCTTCGATTGAGCGTGAAATCGGCCCCGGAAGCACACTCACTTTTGGCTATGTCGGCGCCCGCGCACATCACCTGCTTGTTCTCACCCCGGCTTCACCCGGCAATGCCGAGCGCTGCTTAAGCGTGAGCGACCCCAGTCAGGTCGCGTCCGGCTCCAATACCTGCGGCCCCTTCAGCGAAGGCGGCTTGTTCACCAGACAGGATGGGACCACAGTCGAAGCTCGCGGACCGTTTGGTCCCGAATTCGATGGCATCACGTATCAGAAGACGATCGGCTGGAGCAATTACAACGCGATGGACATTACCGTAAAGCACCGCAGCCGCATCGGCGAGGTGTTGGGCTCCTATACCTATGCCAAGTCGCTCGACAATTCCTCCAGCCTGTCCGAGGAAGTGAATCCGATTGAGCCAAGCATCAAGGCGATTTCGGCCTTCGATGTGCGCCACAATTTCGCGATCATCTATATTGCGCCCCTTCCACTCGACAAGATAGTCGCAGGCCCGCGCGCGCTTTTCCAGGGATGGTCGGTCTCGGGAATTACGCGAATTACTACGGGAATGCCGGTGACACTCTTCAACAATGACGACACGTCGCTGATCGGTTCAATGCCCAACGGAATCAATAACAATGGAGTCGACACGCCGAACTACCTTGGAGGCAATCTCGGCCTTCATATGAATCCGCGCGACGGACATCCGGCCTTCGATACTTCGCGTTTCGCAATGCCTGCGCTGGGCGAGGTCGGCAATGCGCATCGGCGTTTCTTCTACGGTCCCGGAATGGAGAACTTCGACATGGCTCTGGAGAAGAAGATCACGATCGGTGAATCGCGCGCACTGCTGCTGCGCGCCGAGTCGTTCAACGTTTTCAATCACGCGCAGTTCTTTGGCCCTGAAGCGGTAAACGGAAACCCAGACAGCACGAACTTCGGCCGGATCGTGAACGCCGACGCTCCGCGACAGATACAAGTAGCTGCGAAGTTCACATTCTAGGTTGCAGACCGATTCTTCTTGAGACAGGTCTGACAGGTTCCAAGGATCTGGAATGTGTGGCGCAAAGGCCGGAACCGGAATTCTTTGCCGATTCGACGCTGCACGTTGTCGAGTTCGGAGGCAAAGAACTCAACCGAGTCGCCGCACGATGTGCAGACCATGTGGTGATGTGTGCGGCGGTTCAGGCTATGTTCGTAGCGGACGACCCCGTCCTGAAAATCGACTTCGAACGCAAGTCCGCACTGGGCAAGCAGCTTAAGAGTGCGGTAGACCGTGGTGTACCCGATGCTCGGATCCTTCTCCTTGACGAGTTGGTGCAGTTCTTCCGTACTCAAGTGGTCGCGCGTTTTGAGGAACACGTCGAGCACCTTATCGCGTTTGCCACTCTGCTTCAGGCCCTTCTCGCGGAGATACCCGGCGAGAACGTGTTCCGCAACACTGAGCAGATCGTTGCCGGTCACTGGTGCATCGTCGACGCGCTTTTGGGGAGCTTTTCTCAGGGCTTTTTCCTCATCCGATTATATGTCCCATGACACGCATGTCCCTGAATTGCGCCTCAGCACCAAACCATTGTTTGCCTCGGAGGAATGCGGACACCGCCCCGCTCAGAAAGCACAAATCACAGGGAAGCGACCCGTCGGTCAACGGTGATAGGCTATGGAGCAAACGCAAACGTTGGTATTCAACTCCTCTCTTTAAGGATGGGCTCCTATGAAAGGAAACTCAAAGGTCATCGAGCATCTGAATCAGGCTCTCCGCGACGAATTGACAGCAATCAACCAGTATTTTCTCCACGCTGAAATGGCGGAGAACTGGGGCTATAAGAAGTACTCGAAATACATTAAGAAGCAGTCGATTGACGAGATGAAGCATGCGGAAATGCTGATGGAGCGCATCCTGTTCCTCGATGGCATTCCCAAGATGGAGCCGATGTCGCTGACCATTGGCAAATCCGTCAAAGAGATGATTGAGTCGGATCTTGGCCTCGAGCACGAAGCTGTGGCCTCCTACAACGAATCCATCAAAGTGTGCGTAGAAAGCGGCGACAACGGGTCCCGCGACCTGTTCGTGAAGCTGCTTCGTGATGAAGAGGGCCACGTCGACTGGCTCGAAGCGCAGGTCCATCAGATCGGTGAGATCGGATACGAGCGCTACCTGATCACTCAGACTGAAGAGGACTGAGACGCCGGAACCTCAAGTGGAACCACGTGAAGCCCGGGCAGAATCGACAGCTTCTTGACTCGGCTTGCACCCGATGACAACCGTGAGTGAAAGAAGGATGCTGCCACAAAGCTCTTCTACAGAGAAGCCAACTCGTGGAGTTGCTGCGCGTACGGTCATGTCATTGGTCTTTTCGTCTCAATGACGTCAGAGATTTATATAAGGATGCAACGGATTCTTGGGTGCAATCGGGTGCAACTTGTACCTAATTTCGCTAGTTTTCGCTGGTCAAAATCATTCCACAACTCTTTTAGATTTATCGCGGGGCGACGGCCTCGAACCCGCGATCTCTGCCGTGACGGCGCACAGGAAAGTCGTAACTAACAGAAAACAGGCGTCACGGATGGCTCCTTTTGGCACTTCGCCAAAGCGAGCACTAAGAACCGCCGCAGGACTCGGTGAGGAACGGTTTCCTGTAGGAGCATTCGTGGGAATGATCAGTGAAGAGATCCAAGAATTGCAAGATCGTGGTAAGAGAGATGAGGAAATCGATATCGACGCTCAGGAAATCTCCGAGGGCGGCCGCTCCACCAGAGAAGCGGCATGAACGGTAGCATCCTGACTACTGCGCGAAGACGGCGAGGACGCGGCAGCGAGAGGCGGGGGCGCTCCACGTCACCGCCGCGTCGGTGTCCAGCACGAAGCAATCGCCAGTGTGAAGCACTTCATCTGATCCTGCGACGCGCATGTGGAGCATGCCGTCCAGAACATAAGCGGTGAGCTGAGTCCTGGCTCTGCCTTCAGCCAGTTGGAACGTGGCCTCAACCGGAATATCGATGAGCTTGGAAAGTTGTTTGCTGCCCGAGGTGACAGCGTGCAATGGGGTTTGCCTTGCTGTGGGCTGCTCTCGGCGTTCGGCGATGACGTAGGCGTTGCGCGTGATCGCCAGCGAGTGGTGAGTGGCACCGACGAAGAAATGGCCGAAGTCAACTCCGTAGACACGGCAGATCTTCGCGAGTGTCTGCAGGGTTGGAAGCATGCGGTCCGTTTCGAGCTTGGAGAGCAGCGCCGTTGACAGTCCGGTTTCTGCACTGAGGCGGGAGAGCGTGAGGCCTTTGTTGTTGCGAAGCGTCTTGAGCTTCGAGCCGATCGAGTAGAGGTGCAGGATGTCGTGCTTTGGAGTTGGCGTCGGCCTAGGCATGGTGGGTTCCAGCGTGGGCAGGAGCTTGCGCTTCTTCGGGCTCGGCGATGCGACGCACGATGAGCGTGTAGAGCTCCTGGAGCGATGGACCGCGCGACGCCGGATCGCCGTCAAGCTTCTCACGCATACCGCGAAGCGTTGGGAGGAGGTCGTGATCAGGCTGGATGCTCATTGAGCATGCGCCTGCAGTGTGTCAGCTACTTCGGGATCGAGCGGCGCCGAGTGCTTGAGTTGGTGATGAACGATGAAGTGTTGCGAGAACCATGAAATGGCGTCTACGTTGTCGCGGGCGTCTGACGGGCGTGTGGGCATCAGCTCGCCGCATGCGGTGCACTTACCGGCGATGGGGCGGATATCGACGTCGTAGGTAAAGGAGAGTTCGGGTCGCATGGCTGTACTCTGCGAAGGTGCCTTGAGCTGCATTGCGCTGTAACCTTGCGAGTTCACGCAACGCAGCCTCCAGCACTTCCAGGCGGTAGTGGAGAAGCCGACGGAGGTCAGAGGTATCAAGACAGATGGCCGAGTCAGATTCTGGCGTTTCGCCTGGAAACACCACGCGGGCCGCGAACAGATAGCCAGAATTCGCCCACATGATGCAGACGATGGTTTCATGATTGTAAGGGTCAGGATGTGAGCGAAATCACAGCAGGTTGAGACGGTCGAGGATGTCGGTCAATCGGCGGCGGGTGGCGGGGAGCAGGTAGGCGATTTTGCGGACGCAGCAACCGAGCACTGCGGCGATGTCTTCGTATCGCACTTTGTCGCGATAGGTGAGCACCAGGAGTGTTGCTCTGGGATCGAGCTGCGCGAGCGCGCGTTCGAAGTCTAGGACTCGGACCTGGCGGGAGTCGCTTTCGCGGAGTCGGCGCTCGCGCCAGCCGGAGCGCTTGAGTCGGGCGGTGTTTCCCTGGCGGAGTAAGGTTCGTTCGAAGGCCCACTGTTTGAGGCGCATGATCGCCAGTACGTGATCTGGCGGGATACCAGGCATCTTCTCTTCTCGGGATCGTGTTCGTTCATTTCTGCGACGGCCAGCTTGAGGAGCGGGAGCGGGAAGTCGCCTGCTTCAGACAGTTCGCGGAGGAGGGCTTCCTGTCGGCTGAGGGGCGGCGGGGGCGGTTGGGGATCTTCGAGCCGGAGGAGGGCTTCGGCGAGAGGAGTGTCCTGGCGGGCGGGGGTGCGTTGGGCAGGGTCGGCGTCTAGAAGCAGGTGCCGTACATAAGAAAAATACTACATAGTGGCGAGAGGGCTAGTTGATCAAGTCGGAAAGTCAGAGCCGCTGCGCCAAGTCATAGGCGAGGCGAAAGAGCTTGAGAGCTTGCTCTGCATTAAGCAGAGAAACCTCCCGCTCGGTTCTCTCATATTCAGCGAGATCAGGGTTTCGCAATTCCCGCTTGAGAATCACGATCTTCTCTTCCAGTCTGGCGATGTGTTCACTCAGCGGCTTCTGCACCGATCAAGAATAGAACTCGCTGGTTGAGTTTCGCACTAGGGGAAGTACGAGGTCAGGCGGAGGAGGCCGTGGTTGGATATGTGAGGTTTGAGCGATTGAGTTTATTTACATCGTTCCGAAAAAATGCGGCGCGGGGGAAGTCGCACCGGCGGTCTAGGTACTGGGACAGGCAGCGAAGATTCGGCAGGCGATGGCGCGGGCCTCTTCCAACATCTGGCCTCCGTCCTGTTCGGTGGCTATGTCCCACAAATCCATGGCGGCCAGTCGTCTGCCGTTGGCGTCGAGCTAGGCGGCGAAGAACACACGTTGTTTTTCGAACATGGAACAGTGTCCAAGGCCGATGCGGTTATCCATTGCCGAGTTTCATAAACATCCATGGGTCTTGATGGCATCGGCTAGCTTCTGACTGTTTTCTCGGATAATGGCTTGCCCTCGCTCGCTTTCCCAACCGAAATTTGAGGCATAGGAAGGGTGTTGAAGGCTCACGTATGGGTATGAACACTCAAGCATATTGAACTGTTCCCAGGCTGGTGTACCGAGAACAGCGACGAGGCAGGGACACGTCCTTCGCAACTGATATTCGAGGAAGTCACGACACTGCTTCTTGTGTTCTCCAGACCCTCCATATGGGCCACGTGATTTTCTGCCTGGCTTTAACCCTACAAACACATTGGTAAAGAAACATCGCTCCGGCGCGAGCCCGGAAATCGACAAATATTGAAGCAATCCCTTCCACGTGCCGCTATCCATTTTCTCGATGCCTCGATCTACCGAATCATTGAATAGAAGCTCGGCATCGAAATTGTGGGCCAGCATGATAACGGGGTCTTTTGGAAAGTAGTCGGGCATCGGGCCCTTCGTGTGTAGTCCTCTCCAAAGGCCAACGCCGCCGGGATAAAACGCGGTTCCATCGATTCGTTTTGCAATCTTGATGGCTTGATCGTCGTAATGAGTGACCATTAATTCCATGCTTCTAAAGAGATCACTGATGACGTCTCGAGCATCTTCGCGATCGCCTTTACCCGCCGTAGGTAACTTGCTGGACATACCCCTTCGACATTAGCATTCCGGTCTTCCCTCACGACCCGACCCAAACCAGGGGCACCTCATGTCCCTCTAATAGTGGTGTTCGATTTACATCACGCGACTCGTAGGTGTGTTCCCCTTCGCACGTCCGCTCCCGGGACGATTGCGTTCTGCGCCACCGCCGCTTTGATCGCGTCGTTGTCCGGCCGGGTCTCCAGAACGGAGGATTCCAGCGTCTTGGCAAGCTCATCCGGCAGTAGGGATAACATCGTCTCCCAGATGACGCCCGCAATCCGCGCCTCAATCCTGCAGTAACATCTTGGAATCGCAGCTTGGTCGGTGATCTTCACCGAATCCTGACTGTTCTTTTGTGCTCTTAGAGTGAACTGCTGCCCCTCGATTTTCTGCAGGTTTCGGCTCAACAGGTAATAAAGGACCATGTTCTTGGTCCGCTCGACCTTGCCGGCCGCATCTCGGGCTCGCTCCGTTAGCCTGTTCGCCTCGCCGCGGCAGAACTGTTCGCGCGCTTCCATCATGCGAATAAATCGACCAATGCGGTCAGTCTTGTCGTCCCGCATTGCGCAGAATTGGTTGAAACGTTCCTGAAGCTCATCGGGGATCGCGCTGCCTTGCTCGCACGCCTCTTGAATTGCTTCGGAGAGGTCATTGAGTTCGGCGTCGATCTCAAACAGCGACAGTGTGGGTGCTTGGGACATGGACGCACTCCTGTTAGGAGGGGGCGGTGCGCGTCAAGCATCGTCCCTTCAGAGATATCGCCTGAAGGTCGGCGAACAAGTTAAAGTTGGGAGGTCACACTGCAGCCTTGATATTTCGTACTGGCGCCATCGGTTCTCGGAGGGTTTGTGAGTTCGATCAGCAAGACATGGGACGATCTGCCCGCAAAAGACCTGACCGTTCAATCGAGCTGGAAAAGGTGCGAGACCGTCATTCCGCGGTCCGAGTTCGACTTCTGATCGTGCATCACGAGCTCGATGAGTACCGCGATGGCAATATCAAGGAGAGTCACCCAGTCTCGGTTGACTGCATCTCGATCGAAACCGCGCACAGACAGTGACGGTTCTCACAGACACGATGACCGCCGGTCTTCGCTTCGCGGTCTCGCAGCGAGTGCTCGATCAACTCTCGTCCAAGGTCACTTCGGAACTTGGTGTAAAAGCGCCGGGATTCTCAGGCAAACTTGGCTCTGAACTCCTCGCTAAAACGGAGTACGAGTTTACTGAGACGAGCGAGGAGAGCCTCACCGGCACGAAGTCCTTTCAGCTCACGGAGAGCCAAGAGAGGACGCATACCATTACCCTGAACTCCGGCGAAGCGCGGGTGGCGAACCTGCGGCTCCGGTACTGGCCAAGGCGCTGGGATATTTATCTCCACTCTTACGAGGCGATCGAGTTCGAGTATAAGAAGCGCTGGATCTGGCCTGACGTGCGCAAGACGATGAAGATTGCAGAGTCGCAGATTCTGGGCTGGCCGCTCTTCTCGATCAACTATTTCGAGCCGCAAGCATATCCCGTGGTCACCTATGGTCCTGTTGCCAATGAACTCACGGAGCCGGATGAAGTCAGCGTTTCTCCTCTCGTTACGTCCTGCCGAGAGTGAATCCGCCGGAATTCCTGAGTCTGTCCTCTTTGGCGAAGCTCGCCTTCCCAGTCACGAAGCAGGAACGAGCTGAATCGCAGGTCCACGTTGTCACTCGCCAGAGAGAAGCTGCTGGCGGCTGGGGACATGGAGTGAAGAGAGCTCTCGCCGAGAAAGCTGCGAAGAAATCTGCAAAGAAAGCGGCTAAGAAGGCCCCAGCGAAGAAGCTGCCCAAAAGGCCGTAAAGAAGACAGCCAAGAAATCCGTCAAGAGGTAGAAGGTTTGAGGTGGAGGCCAAAGCCTCCACCTTACTACCGCCCTACGCTGCCATCGGCAACACTTCGCCGGCGAACTTCATCAGTGCGAGCTTCCGCTCCGGATCGCCGGTGTTCCCAGCTACCCAGGAGATTGCGTTTGAGAGGCGCCAAGTCGTGTTGCCGGCTGGCAGGTTCTGCGTGTCGGGCGAGTTGTAGGCCTCGATCACTGCGTCCGATTCGGTCTTGAGCAGCGTCTTGCGGAGCAGATCCCTGGCGGAGCCGGCGTCCACACTCTGTTCTTGAGCCCGGCGAACCGAGTCCATCCGCCGGCGAAGCCCGTCCGCGTTCAATTGAGAGCCGATCACGTCCCGCAGGGCGCTGACCGTTGTCTCCGCATCGAGGTCATAAGTACGCTGCGAGTAGAGGACCGATTCGTCCAGTCTCCGGCCCAGGTGAACCTGCCGCATCTCCTCCTGAGTGATCGCGAGATTCGAGCACCAGATCCGCAGTAGATAGGCCCGGACGGAGAGCGCGCCATTGCCGAAGTCCGAGTTTTCGAGGCTCAGGCCGTAGGCGACCATCTCGCCCGGAATCGGCTCGTAGACCTCGGGCATAACCGCCTGCAAGGCAACCTTAGTGTCTGTGACGTAGCCGTCGTAAGGCAGTGCGCCCTTCTGCTGGACAGCGGTCGCGAATGCCTCGATGATCGGCCGCGAGTCGAGACGCCGATATCGGTCCGAAAGAAAACCCCTGACCTCGCCATTGACCGAGCGCAAGAGATAGCGGCTCTTGGCGAAGCGGTTGATGAAGACTGTCTTGAGATTGTGAGCAAGCAGTTCGCGTGCCCACGGCTCGGCGGTCTGCTGCAGGCTGTCGATGAACTTGATGGGCAGGTCCGTGGTCTGCGCCATCTGCTGCACGGAATGGCGGTGAAGCCGCTGCCGGATGCCGCCCGCGTGTTCGCCGGGGTATTCGATAAGCACAGCATTCGCTCCTGGATCCGGAGTGAAGCTGAGTTCTGCGCCCCGGGCGAGGCGGTCGCTCGGTTGGTTGTTCATCACATGGTCCACAACCTCGCCCGCTCTGCTTCGCCCCTGCGCGATCAGCTGTTCGAGCTTGTGAGTTGCGGCCGTCTTCGATTCCATCGTCAGAAGCATCTGAGGTCTCCATTACTGCCGGTTGGTCGTTCGTTGCAGGGTGAGGGGCGCAGCATGGCCACGAGGCTTGCGCGGCAAAGACCGATGCATTGTCGAATGGAATCTCGGCAGTGGCCAGTTGCGACCCCAGGATGGAGTGCGCGGCTAAGGCCTCAGAGAGAAGTAACCGTAGACGCAACGCATTCCGCTGCGCGAGCAGTTGTGCGTGTCGTAGAGAACGCCGTCGATCACGGCAGTCGGATGCCGTGAGACCTTGACCAGGAGTGGTCCCTGCGGAAGCTCCGATGCCCGCAGATGCACCCGGCACCCCGTGCCAATCGACATCGTCGAGGTCCAACGCCAGCCGAGCGATTCGAGGTAACGCTGATACGTTGCGCGAAAAACTCCGGTGCGGCTACTCGAGCGTTTCTTCTTCCGTTTGGTAATGCGCTCCGTCTGCCCAAGTCGATTGAGCGCGTCGTAGACTTCCTGATAGGGCTTGCCGGTCGCAATCGCAATGGACCGCGTGACGCAATCGCCGGTCGCGCACCTGTAGCCTGCAGCGGCACGGCCGCCGTCGTGGAAGACAAAGTTCATCGCCGTCCTCCTTCTGGTTTTCAGTTGTGGATAGGCTTTTTGGGGGGAATTCGAGGTGATTTGCTTT
Organism: Alloacidobacterium sp.; assembly: GCA_035293545.1. GTDB lineage: Bacteria > Acidobacteriota > Terriglobia > Terriglobales > Acidobacteriaceae > Alloacidobacterium. Next base: position 310,727 of record DATGMQ010000071.1, read on the forward strand.
ATCGCGAAAGAGGCAATTCGCGTCGGGTTCGCCATCCTACCATGGAGACAGGATGAGCGTACGGAAGATTGTGCACATCGACATGGACGCGTTCTATGCTTCGGTCGAGCAGCGCGACAACCTGGAGCTGCGCGGCAAGCCAGTCGACGTGGCCTGGAAGGGCAAACGCTCTGTCGTCTGCGCGGCTCCCTATGAAGCGCGGCGCTTCGGTGTGCGGTCGGCAATGGCCGCGGGCTACGCGGAGCGCCTTTGCCCAGAGGCCATCTTCATTCCGCCGGACTTCGCGCGCTATCGCGCGGTCTCCCGCGCGGTGCGCGACATCTTCTTAAGACACACCGATCTGATCGAACCGTTATCGCTCGATGAAGCCTATCTCGATGTCACGGAGAACAAGAGCGGCCTTGCCACGGCAACCAAGGTTGCAAGCACAATTCGGCAGCAGATTCGGGAGGAGCTAAATCTCACCGCGTCTGCCGGTGTCGCGCCCAACAAGTTCCTGGCAAAGATCGCCTCCGACTGGCGCAAGCCGAACGGGCTTTTTGTCATCCAGCCCGCCGAGGTGGAAGAGTTTCTGACGCCCCTGCCGGTCGGCCGTATTCCGGGTGTGGGGAAGGTCGCCGAGGCGAGACTGGCCAAGCTTGGACTGCGCACGGTGGGGGAGGTTCGCGCGCGGTCCCTTGAGCAATTGCAGAGCTCGTTCGGGCGCTACGGACAGCGGCTATATGAGTTGGCCCGCGGAATCGATGAGAATCCGGTCCAATCGAACCGGCCGACGAAGTCCATCTCGGCCGAGGACACCTTCGATCAGGACGTGTTGTTGGCTGAAACCGAACCGATGATCCGGAGGCTTGCCGAGAAGACGTGGGCGGCCTCACGCAAAGAGACGAGGATTTGCGCGCACGGTAGTTCTGAAGCTCAAGACGGCCGAGTTCCAGATCCTCACTCGAAGCCTCACTCCTCCACTCCCGCCGGCGTCCTGTGAGGAATTAACAGAGATCGCCCTCTCGCTTCGGGATCGAGTGTCACTCGATCCCGTAGAGAGATTTCGTCTGGTCGAAGTCGGGCTTGGCAACTTCTTCGACGCAAGACCTGATTTGGATACACAGGTGGAGCAACCGCTGGTTGATTGACGTAACCACCTCTTTGAGGAAGGTCAGGGCATCAGTTCACGCGGCCTCATCAAACCCTTCGTCGTCGCCTTCCTCTTCCGTTTCGTTGGTTTCACCGTGAATCTCCTCTTCCTCGACTTCCTCAGGAGCAGGAACTGCGGCATGTGCGCCCGCGTCGAAGAGGCTCGCAGTCCTCGGAGGCACAGGGTTCGCCTGCGGTGCTGGTGTAGCGGTCTCCGCAGCCTTCGCAGGCTCCCCCTTCGGAATAGGTTTCATCGCCGTCGTTTTACTCTTTGCGCGGGCCTCTGCCTGAGCGGTCTTCGCGGCAGCTTCCATCTCCGCCTTAGCGCGGTCGAGTGTGTTCTTCAATTGCAGGTGTGCGGAAACAAAGTTGACCAGCGTGGCAGGCAGATCGCGGTCAAGGTCCCCCGCGGTCCCGGTTATGGTTAGAGGCGTGGTCAGCGCAGTGTTCTCGCCATCTTTCAGCTTTTGTGGAATGACGTTGACACGAATTTGGTCTTCTTCTACGTTGGTGACCGTCAGCAAGACAGCGCGCTGCCGCAAGTACGGAGCAAGCTCTTTGAACATTGGGATACTCTCCTTGGAATGTGTCTCACGTGGGACGCGATCTCTTCCGAGAGGTTTGTCTCATCTCTGGATCGTCCCAGTGCAGGGTGTAACGACGGCCGAGCGTCATGTTCTCCTGATAATGCGCAGGATCGTACTCTCGCTGCCACAAAAGCCGGTAGAGTGCATTGACGGCGGACTTCATCAGGCGCCTCATCTCCTCATCGGAGATGTGGAAGATTTCGGTCTTGCCGCTGCAGACGGGGCGGGCAATGCCTGCATGAAGCTCTTCAATCGGGCCATTCCGAAAGGCTAGGGCGACGAGAGCTTTTGCTTCATTTGCGAGATCGGGATCGAGAGTCATCTTCATAGAAGCGCTCCAAACGTGTCTACGAATACTTAGCACACATCCTGCATTCCCGATGCAGTTATCACGTCAATTTGCCGCTCTGCGATCTCTTAGTCCGCCTTCTCGTTTTGCGCCACAGCGCCGGGTCGATCGGCAGGGCGCACATCTGCCCCGTCCTGGCGTTGAAAAAGGCGCCATGGTGTTGCAGTTTTCCGTAGCGGAACAGTTGCGCGAGCATCGCGAGTGCGCTTGCGGCGAGCGTCTGATTGATGAACGGTTCCTGGCGCTCGAGCGCTTCGACAGCAGAGCAACTCGGCAACGCATCTTCTCCAGCATTCTCGTTCACAATCTCTGGATATAACTCACTCACCGTACGCAGCCGCTCCGCTCTCCTGCGGTTTCGCGCGTTGAGCGGCTGGCCGAGGACATATTGACCGCTGGCCGCGCTGTTGCCAAGGTCAAGCCAATAGCAAACGCGGTTCAGAGCGTGCGAAAAGGAGCCTTCTATCGCCCGCCGCGCGGCGCGGGTGTCCACGCAGCCGATCACGAGGTCCGGGCAGCGATCGTAGTGTCGCTCGAAGGAGCGCGCATGAAATTGATTCGGGATGGCCTGCCAGTTTGTGCCCCAGAAGAGGTTAATGCGATTGATCAGAACTGTCGCCTTGTTCTGGCCGATGTCGGACAGAGAGAAGGGCTGGCGGACGCAGTTAGTCTCCGATACTATGTCGGCGTCCATCAAAGCGACGGCGAGTCCGTAGCGGTGGCCCCACACCCGCATTGCCTGATCGAGGTATGGCAGTCCCATCACCATCGCGCTTCCGGTCCCACCTGCGCCGATGATAAGAATTTGGACCGCGCGGTTCTGCAAAAGATCGGGAGGCAAGGTATGTTCGACACGCATCCTACCTCCTTTCTCCTCGCACGAATTGCGCGAGCGTCTGCGGCAACTGGATCAGTGTGAGTTCGGGAAACGGCTTGCGCTGGTTTATGAGTTCGTTCCACAACCCCTCGAAACCGCCGCGATGCCGTGTCAATCGGCCGACATTTGCGTGCGTGAAAGCACTCTCATAGAAACCTCTCTCCCACTCCGGAATCGAGGCTACCGTGTCATTGTCGGGACGGCGCATCGAACCGGTGCAGACACGGCCGTCTTCCGAAAGATTCCAAAAGGGTGCGACGGCGAGCGTCGTAGCAGCGCACGGTCGTTTGTTCTCGGCGAGTGCACGAATTTTAAGATCGCCGTTTTGAACTCGCCACACCAGCGGCGGCTGCGGAAACACGCAGCCGTTCAGCTGTATGGCCTTCTGTTCGGAGTTTTCGTAGAACATCTGGCGGCGGCATCGCGGGGTCCACCAGACAATCATGCGTTCGCCCTTGGCGAGCACGTTCTCGGGAAGCACTTCGGCCGTGGAGCCTCCCGAAAGCGAGCGAACAAGCGACTCGACGAAGCCGAGGGTTAGGGGCTGCGCAGGTTCGAGAGTTGGCGGCGCACCGTCATGCAGCACGACCGAGTGCCGGGTCACAAATCTCCGCTGGCGGTCTCCGTAGACGAGCAGCGCCTCACGCAACTCGAAGCGATGGTTCTCCCCGATCGAGATGTGTACCTGCATACCGTGCCTCCCAACGGCAGTTGTGGAGTATTCCGAGAACCCGGCGTCGGGCATTCACCTTTTTGGGCCAGAGTGCCACAAACGTCCCGATCGAAATCGCCAGTTTGAGCGGGCCTAAATTGACCTAATCTAGCGCTCCATCCGCATCAGACTTAGAGAGTCTGATTCTTCCGAATCAAAGTTGGAGATTTCGCATACAATGGCTTTTACGCATTCATCAAAGGCAAACACCATTCCTACCCATGGGAGGCTTTGTGACTGGACCTATTTTTGTCAGCCACTCCTCTGAGGACAGAGATGAAGCCAATGCGCTTGCATACGCTCTTCGTCAAGCCTTTTCGCACAGAGTGCGCACCTTCAACACTTCTTCCGGCACTGCGATCCAGGCGGGAGAAAAATGGCGACAGGTAATCCTCGAAGCAATCCGTGATGCGAGCTTGGTGGTGCTCTGGTGCACGCCAGCAGCGACCAAAAGCAAAGAGGTGGCTTTTGAAATAGGTGCTGCATTCGCTTATGACAAGCGGATAATACCGTGTGCTGTTCATATGCCTCCATCGAGATTGCCGTGGAGTCTCGATGAACTACAAGCACCAGCACTAGAAACCGAGAGCGGTTGGCTGCAATTGGCAGAGGCCGTCGCCAATTCACTCGAGTACAGTGGCGGGATCGATAAAGAACCACTCCTCCAGCTTGCAAAGAAGTTCCAGGCTCCTAGTGATGCGTTGGAGGTCAAAGCTGTCGGCCGCACACTGGAGTTCAAGAATACATCGAATACGCCCATCTCTAATTTGGGCGTTGTGCCCGCCACAGGTGGTACACCTGAGTGGCTCGTTGCTATCGTAGGGCAATCTCTGCAGGCGGGCCAGGGCAGGACCCTCCTTCGCCAACCCGCCCCAGACAGCCAAGAATTTGACCTGAGCTGGGACGATGTTGCCGGCGCTAGGCACCAACGCCATGTGACAGTTGGAGGCACGACGATATGAGAATCATCGCCGTCCTGCGTGCAGCCGAAACTTGGCAAGACCAAGTCGCTCGAGAGGTGAGCCTTGCCTTTTCTAGGCACAGCCTCATAGAAACCGATGACGCAGCTGAAAGAACAGACATAATTGATGCCCTAATCGCCGACATGTCCGAGGTTGATTTGCACCGCTTCCAAAGGACGGTACGATTTGTTGCACGACACGCGTTAGATGGGACAGTCGCTTCCGTGAGCGTGCTCGACAATAAGGAACTGCTCCTACGGCTTCGGAATCCGCAACTAAGGCTCCTAGTTCCCACCGGCCATGCTCTGCTCGTCGATCTTCTCACCGAGTTCGGTGCCGGAGAACATCCAAAGCTTAGTCTGACTCACTGTGAGATACGCGAGCGGGGTGGTGGCCATAACGATGGTTTTCTCTTCGCAGAATGGAAAGCTGGAACCCGGGGCCTCTTTAGCTTTCTCTATGGAAATAGAAATAGACGGCTCTATTTCCTGGGGATCACCTTGTTATTTATTGTGGGGTTATCGCTCGAGGTTATTCTCACGCTCAACCAAAATACATCGCCGCTGGCGCAGTTAGGTCAGAGGTTGGGGGCTCCCATGCTAGTCTCAAGTTCCGTTCTGATGCTTGAGCGTCTGGCACAGTGGCTCAACGAACGTTCGCCCTCACTGAGGTGGACACCTACACCTCCACGAGAGATCCGCAGTCCCCTCCTCGGGTCGTTTGAACCCATGGGAGATTGAACTTGCTCGAGCACGGGAGACATACATAGCCTTAATCATGACCTCTTCAATTCCTCAACCATCTCAAACAGCTCGGTATTGACTGCGACGAAGCGGCGGACCGCTTGTATCGCCTGCTTGACCTCTTCAGGTTTCCTTGGGGAGAAGGTCAGGCTCAGACTCGGCTCCGCATCGCCTTCAAGCATATACTGGCTTTCTTCATCGAAACAGGCGACCACGGCATCGTGGTCCTTGAAGGCAACCAGCAGAGACGGCAACGGAATACTGTCGTACCCACCATCTTCTCGGACGCAAGAGTTCGATCGCATCCTTACCCGCGAGAGTCGAGCGATCTTCAAAACATGCTCAATCCAAGAACGGTATTTTCCGTTCCGATGTTGTGCGAGAAGACGCCGCGCATCCCGGACGAAACCGCGGTGGTCGTCCTTCTTGAGACTCTTCCGAATGCACTCCGGCAACGCCTTCTCGACCTCGGGAAATTCGTACTGTCCGCGGCTTTCCTCGTCCTCTTCGGCGTACTCTCGCATTCGTTCCTCGTACTGGAGGGCGTCGTCGTGGCCATAGATGCGCATGACGCGGTACAACGCATAGATGAGCGTCCAGTAGAAAGCTGCTCCCAATCCCGCGACCTCTTCTTCGAGTGCCGCAATCGCCGGACCGATCTTGAGGTATCCAGCGCCGCCACATTCGATGGTCACTGCCAGTCGGCCGCGGCCAACAAGGGTTTCTTCGCCATCCTGCTCGGCTACATCGCTGACCGAGAGATGGTACTCGACGTTGCGCTGGAGCAGGTTCCATCGATCTTCGCCGATCGATTCCATAATGGCTCTTTCGGCAAAGACGACTGAGCTTCCTCCGCACTTTCGCCACAGTTCCGGTCCTGCAAGCCCTTCGCGCACCAACGCAGCACAAAGATCGTAGAGCAGTTCAGCGCGGAGTTCGTGATCGTAGGCGGTTGGAATCGCTGCGAGCACAGGCAGCGCCTGCATAAAAGCGGGCGCGAGTGTTGCTACCCCAGAGGAGGCAACAGGTCCGATGGCACAGCGAGAGGATGGCTGTCTCGGCCGGCGTGTCGTTCCATTGCATCGCTGAGGAGCTGCGCGACCGTGAGAGATGCTTTGCATTGGAGGTGCCTCGCGAGCAGACGGCTGGAGGCCGGAGGTGGAGCCGTCGCCTTTTTCTCGAAGAAAGTAATCAACTCCTCCGCAGTCGTTATCTCTGGCGGCATGACTTAGCCCTTGGTGCCAATGGCTCGGCTAAAGGTGTAGCGGAGGACAGACCCGGTCGCCTCGGGACCAGAGACAGTCGCCGTGGCAATCTCCGGGTAATTTGGGGTGAGCAGATCGCGCACCTGCTCGACCGTCAGGTCAGGACCGGGATCCGGGATGCGGATCCCCTTGTAGTTGAACTCGCGCGCCAGGGCTTCGGCTTTCAGGGTGCTCATCGCGTATCTCCTTAAGAGGATGTGGTTGAGGTGAGGTTAGGAACAGGCCCCGACTGCAAACGCATGCTTACCACTGTCTCGCTCACGCTCGAATGGGCTGGTTAGAACAGGCTGATCTGGATAGGGGCTTCGGGAGGAGTGCTCACTGTGCCAGACATGGTCGGAGTTGCAAGTTCATTTGCGGCGGTGGCACCCTCAAGCGGTCTCTGGGCGCGGTACTTCGCTTCCAGTCGCTCAAGGTCCTTGAGTTCCGCAGTACGCAATTCGTCCGCGGCTCTCAGTTCGAAACGGGCAAGATAGTTGCGTTCCCGCATCACCCGCTGGATTGCATGTTCAACATCGCTGAACGTGTACTCCGGGTCACCGTGACAGGGCCAGCGCAGCGTCTTCTCAATAAATGCCGCCTTATGCCGTGCCCGTGTGAACCAGGTGTCGTAGAACCCTGCGCGATCATAATGAGCGATGTGCCCAAACGTCATCGAGAGCCGGTTGTAGAGCCTTTTCGTAAACAACTCCTGAGAGCAGTTGGCTTCCAAGAAGTGCAGCAGTGCGTTGCCAAAGTCTGCCTTATCGGCTGTCGAAGAGAACTTGGTCGAAACAAACGCGGATGGAAGAAACGGACCTTTCGGCATGTCGCCCTCACAGGCAAAACATAAGGCCAGCCGAAGCTGACCTTATGTTTTTAGAGGAATGAAGCCGAACTGCGTCAAAGCAGCTCGACTTGATAAAGCGAAAGAATATCGTCGAGAAGCGCTCTGTTGCCGGGTGCCATCAAGGAACCAAGTGAACCGGTCTTGAACGTTGACGGAGGGCGCGAAAAGATCGCATACGCGATGCGTGTGTGGTCATGGCGGGATGGGTATCGGATTCCATCGGGTTTAGACGGATGAGCGCGCAATGCTCGTGACCACCGCTGCGCGATTTTGTACGAGCCTGTGAAAAGCCGGCCATCGGCGCCAATCCGCGTCAGTCCTCCAGTTGAGTAGAGATCGACGAAGTGAAGATCTTCTGTCAGCTCGAGCGTGGCCATGGCGCGCGCATCGAGGTAGGCCCCTGAGACCGCAGGCACTCCCGTCGTTCCGCCGCAGGACTCGATGAAGCAACATTGCGGGTCTTCACCGGAATAGAGCACGCCGAAGGCGTGACCCGCTCGGCAATCCGGATCGTCAAAGCGGTTGTTGCCGCTCGTTCCGAAATAGATGGGATCCTTGTCGGCGCGGTGATGGCGATAGAGCACATCGCTACTCTTCACCGTAAAAATTAGCGGTGTCTGCGACGTGAGTTCCCGATGAGGAAGCGGGTGATCCCCTGGCTGATCCGTCATACGGCTCCTTGCTCGCCGTATCCGCTGGCCGCAGCCTTGACATCGCTCGCCCGTCCTCTCTTGAGTATTTCGATAGGAGTCTTTCCTTCCAGCCGCTCGTGCGGACTGCTGAAGAACACCATCTGCATCCACGGATCGAGATCTTTGAGTGCCGCGAGAACCTCTTCGAGCCCCGAGATGGTCTTACCGTCTTCGAACTGGAAGCTGGGATAGCTGTACCCTCTCCTCCCCTGCGTCAACGCCAGGAGTTGATCGGCAGCCCGCCGTTTGTCGACAGCCTGCCGCGAGATGCCGAGAATCTCGGCAACCTGCTCAGAAGTCAGCGCCCCACCGGACGCTTCGAGCATCTGCTGCTTCCGTTTGAGACCGCGAAACTTCGCAGCGACAAAAGGGTCCTCTGCAATCAGTTCGGTGGTTTCGGGAGCTGAACTCAGCGCTTCGACCGCCACCAGATAATCCGTGGGCGCCGCCGTCGCTTCATCGATCAGCGTGGCGGGAAGATTGTTTTCCAGACGGCGGAATGCCCGCAGAACCCGCGAGTAGAACGCCGGATGCTTGGTCGTGGTCAGTTCGCGCAACACCGAGCTGAAATGCCTGTGGTCAGCGTCTGGATGAGTTTCAATGAAGAGGCAAAATTTGTCCTTGGCAAATTCTGAGCTTACGAGGAAGGGGTCGAGATACAAATGAAGACGCCAGGACTTTGCGACGATCTGCAGCAGATCCGGACGCACCTCGTAGCGGAGGTCGTTCATGGCGTGGGAGACCAAGCAGAGCCGGTTCGCGTTGGGCGAAGGACGGTCAATCGTATAGCTGGGCTTTTTTCTGCCCGGATCGCCGAGGTGCTTTTGGAGGGCGGCCTGAACCTCATCCAGGGTTTTGGGATGGGAAGAATATGTGACCATGGTGAGCCTCCAGTTGACAAGTTAATTATCGCTCTAATAGTGCCACTTGGTCAACCACCTCCCATTATCGAGGCATCATAGATGCCAGACAATACTGACGAAAATTACGCTGCCATCCCCTTTATTTCACGCAACTTCCGGTACATGGTTGTCTTCCCGATCCCGAGCAGCCGCGCGGCTTCGAGAGGTTTACGGCGCGATTTCTGGAAGGCCGCAAGAATGAGCGCCCGTTCCGCCTCTGCCATCGTCGGAAACGAGGTATTTGGTTGAGGCGGAGACACTGGTTCGAATGTCTTTAGGCTTAGACGTTCCGATGCCATTGCGATCAGCTTCTGAGCCTGCTCAAGTGTGGCGAGACATTCAGCGTCCTGGCGGATTACAACCTTCTCAACAATCCGCTCGACGATCTTCACGACCTGCTCAGGCAACACGGCGCCGCAACGCCTGCAATTCTTCCGGTCGCTCCACTGAACCAGTTCACAACCTCGGCAGCGAATCTTCTCCTGTTGCTCACTCACGATGTCACCTCCTGACTGAATCTTGAAACTGTATCTTTGGGTTGAATTTGCGAAAACTCAGTCGAAGAGGCTGAGTTGCGCATCGGTTTCCTTAGCCGTGGGCCAAACCGGAGCTTTCTTCCGCTTCTTCGCCGCAGAAGGCGGTTCCATCAGATGAATGCCGAAAGCCATGGGCCCTGGCTGCGGTTCGGACGCCTCAGGCAGATTGAGCACCGGGGCTAGCTCCTCTTCCTGTTCAGGCTCCATGGCGGCAGGCCGCGGCTGGATCTTTTCGCGCTCCTGATCGAGTTCTCTCCATACAGCATTGGCGGACTCACCTACACCAGCCTTCTCTACCAATTCGCGCGCCATGGCGCTCATCAGATCTTCGTCTGTGTCAAGCGCCTGCAATCCTTCGCCGGAGAACTTGCCTTCCATCATTAGGGCCACCAGCATCTTCTTGCCCATCAGCCGAAGGCACGTTTCCTGCATCGTCCCGGAGTAGGTCACGAACTTCACCCGCACCGGAAATCTTTGCCCAATGCGCCAGGACCGCCTGCTCGCCTGGCGCAGGGTGTGTAACGAATATCCGGTCTCGTAGAAGTAAAGCGTCGGAAACGCGAGCAGGTCGAGGCCTGTTTCGACGAGTTTCGGATGGCACACAACTACTTCGGTGTCGGCCTTGAGTTGGCGGTCATACCAATCCTCACGCTTGTCGGTGGGCACCGAGGAACGAAGTACCGCAACCCGGATGCCCTCCCGGCGTAGAACAGCTTCGAGGCGTGCGTTGACATCCTTTTCGCCTGTGTACGTTGCATAAATCTGGCACCGCCTCCCTTGGCGCAGTTCCTCCTTCACATCCGCGATGAGGGCGCGCTCTTTTGCGTACAGCGCATCCGGCGTGAGGTTTTGAGGTGTGGTGACCAGAAACTTTACGAACTCCTGCGTTTGCGGATCAAAAACACGTGCCCAGATCTCGTCGAAGTCGTAAGGGTAGTCGGGATATAACAGGAGCGTATTGAGCAGAATGCTCATCAAGCTCTTGTTGCCGCGATGCTCTCGCATCGCCGAGCGGATATCCTCTTCGAGCTTTTCGTAGGCCTGCTGGAGTGTCTCGTCCATATCGACTGAGATCACGCTCTCGTCGTAGCGAGGCAAGTTGTCGGAGATGTCTTCGAGAGCCAGGAAGGCCGTCGTGTTCATGAGGAACTTGCCGAAGAGCAACGGCGAGGCACCCGGCTTGCGGAGGACGCGCACCGTTTTCTTCGTCGCCCGCGAGCAGGCGTTGTCCGTGCTTTCGATCTTCTCGATGGTTTCAAGAACGCCGTATTGTTCCTGAAAGTCCCTCCGTCCCTGGCCTCCATAGGCGAAACCTTCGCGCACCATGGCGCGTGGTTCCATGCGGTAGAAGACGTTGAAGAGGTCGTCGGCATAGCCGCCCATCAATGTGCCTGTAAGCGCGATTAATCTCTGCGCTGCACGGCCGAGGACGCCGAGTCCGTTGCCCTGTGCGGTGTCGCCGGCCAGTTGATGCAGTTCGTCGGCAATCGCGAAGTCGAACCATCCGCCCATGTAGCGGCCGATGTACTCGATGGGCGCCATGCGCTGAATCTTGTTGCGGTCCGCCTGCCAGAGCGCCGAAAACCTAGTAGTTCCGCCTTTTCGGGCAGTTAGAGATTCCGAGACTTTTACCTTCTCCCTGAAATCGAGTGCGGTGAGCTTTTCCATCTCCGAATCGAGAACGGCGAGCCCCGAATCGGGATTGATGACACCACCGAGGTTGGGACCGGACTTTGCTTTGAGGTAGACGTGATCCCAGAAGTAGCTGAGCTTGCCTTTGTCCTTGCCGGTAATGAAGAACGTCGGTCCGGGAAACCGCGTCCGCCATTCCTTACGGCCCATCTGCCGCATATCCGACAGCGCGAGCCGCTTGCCCTCGTAGACAGTTCTGCCATTCTTCAGCTTCACCTCGCACACGCCGTGTGGACGGCTGGGATCGCCGCCATTGCGCATGTCTTCGATGAGGAAAGTGCGGGCACGCGGAATAGTGAAGAGGACCTCGCGCGCCCATTTGTGTGTAATGTGCGATGGGCACATCACCAGCGTCGTTGTTGGCTGCCCCTCCGATAGCACATGGATCGTCCCCAAGGCCATAAACGTCTTCCCCGCCCCACATTCGGCGACAATGCGTGCAGCCTTGGCGTTGCGGAGATACTTTGCTGTGCCGGTAATGGCCACCGCCTGCGCGGGTAGCGCTTTGCGCAGCAGCCCGGCGAGACCGGGTGCGACCGGATCTTTTGTGCTTTGGAGAGGAGGATAGGTTTCGAGGATGCGCTCGGCCAGAAGAGGGCCAAACTGGCGCAGGTAATCGAAGGTCGTCTCCATGCGGACACCTCCTTCAGGCTGGCTTTTGGGATGGATTATTCAGGCGCGAGTCAGAGATCGCTCACGATGAGGAGGGAGTTTCTCTCTTTGAGGATACCAGGAGATGAGTGGGCTGCTTAGGAGCGGTCAGCCTCTTCCGCAGGCAGAGCAAAGCGCTCGAGTTCGACTCGACCGTCTTTCCTCACATCAACTTGCAGTACTTGGTTGGTGAGGTCGCCATCCTTCGCGAGTTCGTCCAGGATCAGTCCAAAGATCTGCCGCTGCAGGTCCAGGTTCAAGCCAAATGGCGCATCGATGCAGATCAAGCCGGCGTGCAGGCGCACGTCCGCGTATTCGCCAGAAGAGCCTGGTTCATTCGCAGGCCCGCGAAAGTCGGTGCTGTTATTGGTAACGAATGTCCAGTCGCCTTCCAGAATGACGCGCTTGAGTTCCCAGTCTTTGGTGCCTGTCTTGCCGAGATGGTTGACGTGCGAACACAGAAAGCCCCTCTGCTGTGCGTCGGCCGTCAGCGAAGGGCTCAGGTTTTCGTCGATCAGGATTTTCGGCAAACTTCTAGCCTCCTAATGAGGAGCTACGAAGTCGCTTCTTGGAAATTGAGACCGACAGGCTCTTGGACGGGTGCCGACGCCGTGGACGGCCCCGTTGTGGGTTCGCTTTCGCGTACATCGAAGCCAATTCGATCTGCGATGGCGTGAGCTTGGGGTAAATCTCTCGCAATTCCTCAAGTGGCGTCCCGGCATCGACCAGACTGGCAACGTCGTACACCGGGATGCGCGTTCCTCGAATGACGGGTGTGCCGCGCAGTATCTCCGGGTCTTCGATGACGAGTTCCTGTGCCTGCCTTAGCTGGTTCAGGCGGCGATCCACGTCGTCCCAGATGGAGGACAGCAAAACCTGCACCGTGCGGGACTCTTCGAACTTGCATTGGCGCAGCTCGGTCCAGGAGTGGTTGTGCGCCAGCGCGTTCCGCATCGCTTTGACACGCGCACCTGAAGTCAACACGTCTTCGGTTTCGAAGTAGAAGGCGATCCAGAGGCAAGCATCTTTGCGAACGGTTCGGTTCTGCGATGCTTTGTAAAGCATCTTCGGCAAGATCCGTTTGTCGATCATCCGGTTGATCTTGGCAACCGTCACGCCTGCCGCGATGGCTGCCTCGCTGGTTGTCAGACTCTCGATAGCGGCTTCCATTGGGGACCTCCATGCTCTCTATCATAATTCATCTCCTCCAGGAGAACAATTAACGCAATTCGACCACAGAAGCAAAATAGCCAGTCAAGCAACAAACTATCAGTAAGATACAGACGAAACCTCAAGCAACTCCGCAATCGACGGCCGCGGCCAGGCAGCAGCACCAGGTTCGCTCGGAAAGGCCACAGCTCCTGAGCGCAGCCCCTCGCCGATCCACTCGAGCACCTCTTCCGTGGCCGCTGAAACCAGCACCGGCTCGCAGCCGATTCCGTCAATTTCCTCGATCCGCTTCTTTCCTTCGACAATTCCCAGGACATGATCAGACCAGGCGGGAACCGCGGGAAGACCGAGGAAGCTGACCAGTGTTGACCACGCCTCTTCCCTTCGGTAGCGCAACAGAAGCGTCCTGCCCGAAGTTCCGTTCGTGTGTAGCTCCTGAGACACGGCCACTAGGTGACGGACAGGATGCTTCCGCCCCGGCAGAGTTACCGCGCCTTTGTAGCAAGAAGCGCGCTCGCCGAGCGAGACCTCTTTTGTAGTGCCATCGGGAAAGGTAAGGCTAAATGTAGCCTTCTCGTGAACGGCCGCAGTAATCGTGCCCACGTCCGAATCATTTCCAAAGACGCTCAGCAGATGCGCCTGCCGGCCCTCCCCCATATAGCGATCGACCCGAAGGCGAATGCGTGTCGAGGTCTTTTCTGTAATGCGCACGTACTCAAGCAGCCCGAGCCGCAGATGTGCATTCTCCATCGGCGTTCTCCTCCTTCTTCACCGGAGTCTCCGTCAACTTGAGTGTTCTTCCATCCGCGTAAACCAGGCGTAGTTCATTGGTCCAGCGTTCTCGATGATGAATGATCTCGGCGTCCCCGTCCTCTTCAACAAAGGTTGTCACGAGCTTGACCGACCGCCAGCGCGCGATGTGCCGGTTCTCTCCCTCGCCGAAAACACCATTAAGCAGCCCTGCAGTGCATAAGAGACCAACGTGGCCGCCATGCAGCGGGGTTATGGGCCGGCCGGTTGCCACATCATCGTGCGGCAACAGCAGAGGAGCTACCTGCCTCCATGCTCCAGAATGCGGCAACAAGTCTTCCAGAAGATCGTACGGGAGGCCGCGATAGCTTATGGCCGCTTCGCCCGAGGGCGGCACGGAATAGGTCGGGCAGGCACCTGGCTGCAACTCAGGCAGTTTCTGGAAGCTTCCGTAGAGGCCAAGACTCTGCAATTGTCGTTTGTTGTTCTCGACGGCCGAGCCTCTGATGTCGCGGCGAATGCCGAGGATGGCGGTCTGCCGGTACTGAACCGAATCGAGCTCCGTCATGCGAAAGGCGCTCAAGTTGGCAAAGTGCGAACTCAGCATTCCGGTGCAGTCATGCAGCCGCTCGAACGGAATCACCAGAATCAGAACGCCTTCCATTCGCAGCCAGCGGTAGGCATGTTCCAGAAACACTACCTCCATGCGCCGATTGCCGATGGAGCCGATCTCAGAATCATAGGGCGGATTCAAGTAGACAAGAGAAAACGATTCTGGCTTCGCAATGGCGTCGAATGTGTTTCCCTGGATGGTCTCGATGCCTTTTGAACTGGCGATGCGTGCGCGCTCGGCATCAAGTTCGATGCCATAGCGTCGAACGAAAGCATCGCTGGTCACAAGTTCTAGCGCTGTGCCTTGTCCGACGCAGGGATCGACCACTGAAGCCTGGTCGGCGAATGATAGGAGTGTGCGAAGCTTTTTCCCTTCGCTTTCAGGCAGCGGATAGTAGCCCATCTTGAGGCGCGCAGCACTTCTCATCGACTCACCTCACTTGATGGAATGAAATTTGTTTCTATCTGGGACACGATTTGTGACGACCGTCATAATGCCACATCTGGGTTCGCAATAATAATGGAGTGTTGTGCCACGAATTTTGGAATCGTGCTATTCTCCGGTTCCCTATGGAGAGGCGATTTTCTTCTAAGGAGTGACCATGGGAGTCCTTAGCAGAATCGGAGTTGCACTCGATTCTGACCTCCTCGAACGCTTCGACCATTTCATCTCCCGGCTTGGCTATACCAACCGATCCGAGGCATTTCGCGATCTGATTCGCGATCGCCTGGTTGCGGAACGGACGGCAGTTCCTAACGCGATCGTAGTAGGAACCGTCACGCTCATCTACGACCATCATGCTCACGGCGTAACCGAGAAGTTGACCGAACTGCAGCACGCAAACCACGATCTGGTGGTTTCGACCAGCCATGCTCATCTTAACCGTGATTCCTGCCTGGAAGTCCTCATCGTCCATGGCAAATCCCAACGGGTGGAGGAGTTCGCAGGCCATCTGATCGGATTGAAAGGCGTGCAGCATGGACGTCTCGTCATGACAGGCCCGCACGAGTTCCCTCGCAACAAATCGGGTGATGTTGCGACGAGAGCAGCTACGCAGATTGCACAGTCCAAATCCGCGCATCATCACGCTAACGGAAAACATCACGCACACGGACAATGATGCGAATTGCTGTACCTGAAAGAGGAAGTATCGTGGTAAGGCGTAACACGATTGTCTGGTTCGTAGCACTCGCAGCCCTTCTGGCTGCAACACCGATCGTGTCGAGTCAGATGAGTGACAAAGCGGACCTGCCTGAGCTATCAGGAATTGTCTCTGACGCTTCCGGAGCAGTGATTGCCGGAGTTACCGTACAGGTTCGGAGCGCGGATGGTTCTATACAAAGATCGACACAGTCGGACAGAACCGGCTCCTTCGTTCTTTCGAGACTTCCTGCAGGCGATTATCGACTCGTGGTATCTCTCGCCGGTTTTGAGACCAAAGAAATCCCGGTCAGTATAGAGACCACTGAGGCGCTGGCTCCGTTTCGCGTCTCTTTGTCAGTGGGTTCCGTGAGCACCACCATCAACGTGCAGGGCCGGGAGGATGACCTGATTGGAATTGCCGACTCAGGCACCCAGGGGACAGTAGGCGCAACGGAAATCCAGGACCGTCCGATTCTTCGCTCGGGAGAAGTCTTGGAGACGGTTCCAGGAGTGATCATCACGCAACACGCCGGCGGCGGAAAGGCGAACCAGTATTTCCTTCGCGGCTTCAATCTCGATCATGGCACCGATTTCGCCATCTTCATCGACGATATGCCGCTTAACCTTCCGTCGCACGCGCACGGCGAGGGGTACTCGGACATGAATACCGTCATCCCGGAGTTTGTGAGGCGGGTGAATTTCGAGAAAGGTCCTTATTACGCCGATGTCGGTAACTACGGCTCGGCCGGATCGGCTCATCTGGAATTTTTTAAGACATTGCCAGAGAGCTTCTTCAGGGTGGAAGGCGGAATGTACGGCTACGGACGGATCGTTTTCGGCGTATCGCGAAAACTCGGTGCGGGCAATTTGCTGTACGGCGGAGAAGCATACCACGATGACGGTCCATGGACGCATCCGGATAATTACTACAAATTCAACGGCCTTCTCACTTACAGCCAGGGAGCCGACGCCAATGGGTCCAGCATCACAGCCCGTGCCTACCATGGAACTTGGCACTCAAGCGATCAAATTGCAGAGAATGCCGTACCCCTCGTTGGTTTCTTCGGCACACTGAACCCGACGGACGGTGGTCATTCCCAGCGTTACAGCCTCCAGCGGGAATGGCACCGCCAGGGCACGAATTCCGCGACGAGAGTCACGGCCTACGGTTTCTATTATGACCTCGATCTGTTTTCCGATTTCACCTACTACTTGATGGACACCACGCACGGCGACCAGTTTGAACAGCACGATAAGCGCTGGGTGGCCGGGCTGGACGCATGCCACACGATCTTCAGTGATTGGCTCGGCCGCAAGGTGGAAAACACCTTCGGCCTGCAGGTTCGCAACGACTGGATTCACAACGGCCTTTACCAGGACGAGAATCGCGTGCGCGTGGCCAAGACTGATTCATCCACTGGCAATGGTTTGCCCGCCGTCACTCAAGCGCATCGCTTGACCGACGTGCAACCAAGTTTTTATGCGGAGGACAGAGTTCAATGGGCGGAGAAATTCCGCTCAGTCGCAGCCCTGCGAGCGGATGTGGAACACTTCGATGTCACCAGCCTGGCCACCGCGGCCAATTCCGGCACAGCCACCAAGGCATTGCCCAGCCCAAAGTTAAGTTTGATCTTCGATCCATGGTCCCAGACTGAATTTTATGCACAGGCCGGATTCAGTTTTCACTCGAACGATGGGCGTGGCACAACACAAACGGTGGAACCGGTCTCGGGAGAGAATCCCTATCCCAATACGCCCGCTACTCCGATCCCTCCCCTGATCCCCACCAAAGGCGGGGAGATCGGGGTGCGCACTGCGGCCGTCCCGCATTTGCAAAGCACCCTCTCGGTCTGGTATCTCCACAGCACTTCCGAACTGCAGCAGTCCGGCGACACCGGAGGCACCGTTGCTTCCCAACAACCGAGCGAGCGCTATGGCCTCGAATTCGCGAACTATTACACACCAGTGAAGAATCTGGCTCTTGATTTTGACCTCGCGAACTCCAAAGCCGTCTTTACCGAACTTGACGGAGACGATGCTGCGCCGAACAGCCCAGGCGGAAAGCGTGTGCCCGAAGCGGTTGGGTTGGTGATTGCGTCTGGCGTTACAGTGCCCGATCTCAAAGGCTTTTTGGCGAGTTTGCGCCTGCGCTACTTTGGCCCGCGGGAGTTGACCTCCGACGACATTTATCGCTCACAGGCAACGGCGTTGCTAAACGGGGAGGTCGGCTATCGAATCAGCGAGACGTGGCGCGTGTCGGCCGAATTCTTGAATTTGCTTAACCGCCACGATCACGACATTGACTACGCCTATGAATCCCGAATATCGCCAACAACCACTCCGGCATTCACAGATGTTTTCCACCCCGTCGAGCCGTATCAGGTACGATTCGGACTACGTGGAACCTTTTGACAAAGCCTTGGTCCAATAGGCCCGCGCACAGCCGGTTTCGCCTCAGCGTGCAATCGTCAGGTATTGCCAACCGAGGGACAAAGAGCTCATTGAGCCGTCTTTGGGATCACTCGCAAAGACTAGTTCTCGAAAACGCCGACATCGCCGCGAACCTATCAGAGTCGCTATGCGGCCAAGATCGCGGCCGGAGCGGGGCTCGGCTCCCACAGCCCTGGAACCCGTGGAAGCAATCGAGCTATGTCCTCCGATCCGCAGAGTCCGCAACGCCGCCCAGATGATGTCGAGATGGTCTCGCAGTTCCCGCAATAGACGGCACACTCCACGGGAATTGAAATCAACCCTGGCTCGCGTCGAATCATTACTACATTGCGCATAAGCCCTCCGGGGTCCACGGTGAACGGTGCGTGCGATTAGGCGACAGTTCCGGCTGCCTCGCATTCAAGCTCGGCCACCAGAGCCTTAAGCGTTTCGAGTCTGGGAATCGTCGTCATAGACTCGATCTGCAATCTGTCGAGGATCGCAATGAAAGATGTCTCACCAACCTGCTCGGCGAGGGAATTTGCCTTGCTAAACCCGCGGGAGGCTCGCTCCATCGCCTCAGCAACGTTGGCTTGCAACTGTGCATTAGGGATTGCGTTTGCTTGACGCGCGTGCGCAATCCGCCAGAGGATCTCGCCATAGATCGGATCCCCGAGGATGCGTCGGAAGCCTTCGATCTTTCCGGTCGTCTGTTGATCGATGGGGCCTCGTTGCACTTGTGGAGGACGCTGGCCTGCTGATGGATGGACCTTCCCTGAAGTGCCCGACTTGGGCAGCGCCCATTGTGGAAGCGTCGGAATCTGGATGGGCTGCCGGTGCTCGTTGAGCGGTACCCACATCTCGGCGAGATCGTAGAGATACCGTCCTAAGCCGTAACAGCTTGCTGCCCGCTTGAACGCCTGTGCCTCCGCCGCCGTCATCGCGTTCTCTTCATCGGCCCACTCTTCACCACTGCCCGCGTGGCAGCCCAGTCCGGTTATGGTCAGCGTGCAGGTGACCAAAACCTTCCCGGTCTGGATGAGCTTATCCTTCTTCGTCCGGGTCACGGACGACACTGTGGAGACCTCATAGGACCGGGTCCAGCCAGTGGGCGTGAAGAGTCGGTTGAGCCGATCGGTATATGCGCGCGGATCCGCGAATGCGATCACGGCGCCGCGGCTACCGTCTCGCGTCGTATGGGTGACGCGCCATTTGATTTCTCGCAGATCGAACGGCACCGCTAGCTGCGCGAACAGCGCATCCAAGTTTGGGTTTGTCTTCATCTCTTCGGTTTCCATCGTCGTTGCTCCTCAATGAAAATAGCGCCCCGAAGAGCGCCTTTGTTCATGCTGATAATGACTTCAAGCTAGAACGGGATATCGCCTGGATTCAGTTCCTCGTCCGAGTATCGATCCTCCCTCCGTTGCTGTGCGGGATACCAGTCGGCCTTTCGGGTACTGCCGCTGCGACGAATGGGATCAGAGCCCCCGTTCTCACGACCACCGCCCAACAGCGTGAGGTCATTGATCAGAATCTCGGTGCGATACTTCTTCTGACCGGATTCCCGGTCATCCCAGGTGCGCGTCTGAATCTTTCCTTCGATCATGAGTTGCGAACCTTTGCGTACATAGTCGCGGACGATCTCGGCGGTGCGATTGAAAGCGATAAGGTTGTGCCACTCCGTTTTGTCCTGCCAGTTGCCCTGGCCGTCTTTCTGGCGCTCGGCCGTGGCGAGTGAAAAGGACGCAACGATCGTCCCGCCATTGGCTGAACGAATCTCCGGACCCTTGCCGACATTCCCGAGCAAGATTGCTTTGTTGACACACTTTGACATGGTTAATTTCCTCTCTCTTCACTTCTGGTGTTTCAGCCGCGCACGTGTGCGAGTGCTGCTTCTTGAGTGATTTCCACGTAATTCCCATCGATGTATCGGTAGAAACAGCGTGAGTCCCGTCCGATATTGAGATAACGCCGCGTGATCTGGTGCTTGTAGAGTTCGATCTCCCCGGCTCGGCCCATGTACATGAAGTTCTCTAGTTCGCACGACGGGAGACTTTGTTCGAGTGGAGCCCAGTTGGGCTCGCCGACTATGACGGGAATTTGATCCGGATTTGTCATACGCTTTGCCCTCGGACGACTGGAGGCACTCCGACATGCGTGTGTTTGCAGCCGACGCAGCAGGTGGCCGCGGTGATTCGTCTGATCGCTTCCTCAAACCGGGACGGGAGAGGCAGAACTTCACCAGAGCGGCTATAAAAGATGGGTGTCAGCTTTCCCCGAAGCGGCCGGTGCTCTTCCTTCCAGAGATCTACCGGGAGCACTCCATCCCTCCCGCGAAAGAGCACCTCCGAACTAATCTGTGGGCGAGTACGGCCGGGAACACACGAGAGGCTGTGCAGCGTGATCGCAAGTTCGCACGTTCGTCCACTGCGTAGCATTTCCAGCCGCACCATATTTTCCGCAAGGATGATGGCGTGACGTCCGTTCACCGCAATCGAGTCAACAGACTGCAACCACGGCAGCGGCGATCCGTCTTCGGCGACGAAAGCACACGCTCGTCCCATGTCGGACACCGCGCCACCGGATTCGACGCCCCGCAGCACATAGCGATTGGCAAGATGCTGGTGTTCGCGCGAAATTCCGGGAGTGCAGTAGATGCCTCGCTTCTGGAGTGACTTGAGTACGCCAGCCGGCAAAGCCATTCCATAAAGCGCGTGGCGGGTTGCGACGGACCTGAGCTTCTGCACTTCTGAGACGTTCGTCATTTTCGCCCCCTAAACCAACGCGCGCGTCTTAACTGGTTGACCGAGCGCGGCCCGAATCTGCTCTTTCGTGCAGCCGGCCCAGCACTTGTAGAACCGGGGATCTTTGATCTGGATGGCGAGGTTGTCGCTGGAGCGGTCGCGCCCGCCTTCCGCGCAGGAGGGACACCTTGCCCACCAGTTCCGGCTGTCCTTGCGCGTCGTTCGCACGTAATCGAGGATTCGGAACTCCGGGTAGCGAGTTGATGCGGGCGGAGTGTACGGAGCAGGCGCAACCGGCCCGTAGGCTTCGGGAAGGCTCATCCCCTCAATAAACGTTCTCAGCTCGTCCTCGGTCAGCTTTGTGCGCCTGCCCAGATACGCAAGCTGCGCTTCCGGGGTAGGTTCGGCTTCGTAAAACCAGTAGCGCCGGTTCGTCTTCCGGTGCACGCCGAGTGGAGCGCGGATCGCATTGCCGTACTCTCCCTCTTCAAGCCTGTCCTGGCGCGGGAATACTTCAATGCCTTCCTTCAGACCGCCGCCTTTGACGGGAACGCCGAGCCGGAGCGCGAGATTATAGACATAGACACGGCACTCGGACGCGAGCAGCGGTTCGGCGCCAAAGATCCAAAGATGGCCGCCGCGGCGCGATTGTTCTAATGCGGCGTCCACTCCGTCCTGCTTCAGCTCCCATTGAAGTTGAAACAACGATTCCAAGGCGCCATCGAAGTCGGCGTCGATCGCGACCCACTTCGAACGCTGCGTTTCCGGATTGATTGCGTAGAGGCTGATGGTGATGTCGCCGTTCAGGTGCATGCGCACCACGCCGTCATCGAGGACTTTCGGCTCTTTGGTTTTCCAGTCCCGTGCGGGATAATAAGGGACCGAACCGTTTGGTAGCGGTCGCTCTCCCTGGACGGCGTAGGCGCGCCGGTTCACAAACAGCTTCATGAAGTTGCTTGCCGTTTCCCGGTTTACACAGAACTTGGCATACATGGCGTCCTGCCTCCCTGATCCGTTGTGTGGTTGTAACCCGGGTCCAAAACTCGGTCAAATTCCTGGAAAGCGGCGAGCGGAACACGCTGGTCCCGCGTGTTTTCTCGCCGATTCCGGGGGGTTGCTGTTACGCTGCGGCGCTCCTTGCGACCGCGACGACCTTTACAAATTTGGCCGCGCTTACGGGAACAGTGGGGCTCGGGTTGGGGGTTGAGTGACGTGAATTTCTGGCCGACGTGCACCAGGCGGACGACTGGACTCTGGCGATCGCACGGTTGATCGAGCGGATTCTGCTTGCGGACAGACGCATGGCGGCTCCTCCTTGGAGTGGGGGTGGAATTGGTTGTCGAGGATCGAACGAGGCGGGCTAAGCAGTGGCTGGGTGAAACTCGGAGAGCAGGAGACCGGGCTGCTCGACCAAGCGAAACAAGTCATACTCGGAGAACGCGCGGTCAAACTCCTCCGAGGTGAACTGATCTTCGCAACCTTCGAACGAGAGCATGTACCACTGCTCGCGCAGCCGATCGAACATATAGATTGCTCCCGATGCGGCATCGTCCGGCACCATCTGCAGGAGCAGAACACCTTTTCGTGTCTCGATCCAACGGGTGGCAACGGCTTCACCGAGTTCCAAGAAGGACGCAACGGTTTGCTCAATGGAACTGGCTGCGCGGTCGCGCCAGTTGAACATCTTGTACGCGGACATCTTTCCTAAGCTGGGTTGCACGGTAGTTCTCCTTTCTTGGGATTGGGTTGGTTTGGTTGAGGTTGATTACTGGCGGTTTCGATCTCGGAAAGTCAGGAACCACATTCTTCCCAAAGATCCGAACCAGACGACAACGAGCACACCGTAGAACGCTTCGAGGGTCGGATCTACGGCGGCGATGCGGCACAGAGTTGGGCCTACCAGGCTGAAACTGACCAGGCCGGCCAGAGTGGAAACGGCACTGACGATAAACCGGATAACGAACCGGCACGGCGAAAATAGCCTCACCACAGTTCTCACCGCGGCAGGTTGAATCTGCAATTGAGTCACTAGGACGCTCCTTGAAGGGAATCAGTAGGCGCTGAATGAGAAGGCTCAACGCCCGGAAGCTAGGAATGGGGCTGCAACGGCCCGCTCGTTAGGAGATGGATCGGGAGTGGCCAGCAAAGGCCAGAAGAGCAACCTAAGTGTGTGGCAAGCGAACTCAGCGCACCTCGGTTCCCGCTGCCAGGTTCATCGGGATTGAGAGGATTAAACTGACACCGACAGCGCGATTGATGCCATCGGCTGCGAAGACAGCAGCACGACAATGACGACTGATGTGCAAGGATTCCCTGCGTTCATGAATAATCCCGCCAACAGGATTGCTCAATCCAACCAAGACACTCCAGGAGTCGAGGGGTACGTCTTTGACGGACGTGATGGGATCCAAATGGCGTTCTGGACGTGCTTCGAGAATGCCGAATCCGCGCAACATGTGCACGACTACGACGAATACATGCTCGTTGTGCAAGGCTGCTGATCATCAATGGCGATCGGATTCCGCTGAATGCTAGAAACGAATACTTCATTCGGCGCGGAGTGGCCACGGTGGAGAAGTTTTGGCAGGAACAAGAACGATCCACGCATTTGGCGGTCATCGAGCTGACCGCGTGGAACCTCATTGTCATTCCGGGCGTTCAGGCCCATCGCGTCTGGGCACTCGCATTCAATCTTTACGCCGCCCTCCACAACAGCCTCACCATTCAGACCTAAATACAAGGGGATAGTCAAAAGGGAAGTTTCTGATGGGCCGTAATTTAGGCAGTACCGACTCTGCTCAATGGGGCGGCAAAGGGGGGCAATCGGTCTTGAATGGGTCTGCTATGGGATATCAATGGGATGGCAAAAGGCGCAGACAGATGACGAGTGGACGTCACGATTGTGTGCCGGCGAGAAACGCACGCAACGGTAACACCTGAGAGTTATTCGAGTTCGTCAACGTGCGAGTTTCAAGCAGCGAACTGCGGAATACGTCGCTCAATGCGAAGCCGATCCGCTTGCGGGTTGCGCGCAATTCCATGGCAAGCAGGTACAAGAGGTCGTCGTTTGCCGTGAAGTACAAGATGGCATCCGTCGTCTCGTCCCGTTCAAAAACTTCCCGAATGGCACGGTACCGGGCCGCAGCCTTTGGCGTCCGCTCGTATTCAATGCCGATCCTGCGGGTGGTTCCGTCTATCTCTATGTCGGCGACAGCGTCAAAATCTTTTGTCATTCCGCTCTCCAATACCAAATTCTTCGACGTGATTTCGAGGTCCGATTTCCAGGAGTGAAGCACTCCGGCCTTGGCTAAGGCCACGCGGATATTCACCATCTCGAGTGCGTGGGCAACCTGAGTCGGATGGAGCGTCACCTCGGTTGTGCTCGGCAACGAGAGCAGATACTGGCCGCGGGATTCGAGAAAGATCAGGCCCTGCTGCGTGATTCCGAAGACCGGTTTGACGAGATGCTGCTGTCCGGCAAGTCTCATCACGAGTCCAGCTTTTTCGAGACGGGCCACTCGCCAACGGAGCGATCGGGGAGCCTCGGTGAGTATTTCGAGCGATAAGAGAGCGCACAACTGGTCGAAACAAATAGCCCGCGCATTCCGAATATGGAGCAGGACCGGGATGTCGCGTGCGTCGGAGAGCGCGATATGCCCCTTGTAATACCTCATCGGAGCGCTCCTTCGCCGATCTCATTGAGCCAGATTCGGCTTCGTTTTTGGTCAACCTGCCATCGCCCAAGTTCGCTCTGGACCCAATCTCCGCTTCCGAATAACAGCATTGCCTCGTACCTTTGGCCGTGCAGGCTAATCGAAATGGGCCGAACGCCGGCAGATTTCCAACCGGGTTTTGCGAACGGGATTGCCCCATGTTCGGTGGATTTGAGAGTGGCCATGTACGCGTCAGGTGCCACGCCTGTGGCGCGCCGTTCGAATAAGAGGTGCATCTTTCCGACAAATTGGCGCGGCGGTGAGCAAAGAAACGTCTTGCCAACTGCACGCAACGGAAACTCCGGATCGAAGCCGCTCTTCGAATTGAAGCGGATTTGCCCGGGAAAGATCGCACTGTGATGCAGGCGCCTCCCCGACATCAGAGCGGCGGCGTTGAAGTACGCTGCCTTCCTACTGAAGCACAACGGATCGCTGGTGTCGCGGGAATGCATCGCCCACCAGTTCGTCCCGAAGCTGATTACGCGGATGTACATGACCCCAACTCCGCCGTAAGCATCCCCAAGACTGCACGCGTTTGAGCCATTCGCTCTGGGCCGCGAAGGTAGTGGAGGAACCAGACGCGCTCAAAGACGAGGCTGGGAAGCGGCCGATTTTCATGACGAAAGTAGTTAAGAAGCTTGTCCAATTCGACCATCGCCCGAGTAAAGTCGACCTCATCAACACTCTGGTTCCCGAGTTCTTGAAGAAGATATTCCTCCCATTCCTCGGCTACGGAGAGATCGGAGACACCGGCCTTGTAGACAGACCAAAGGGCGAAGTGAGGGTTCTTCCGCGTCAGATGGCTGAGGAGTTCCTCGATTTGTTCTCGTGGGGTGGCTGGCAATTGAGTGTCATCTTCGGAGACTGTTTGGCGCGCCCGATTGAATAGCTGTCGCGTAAGGCTCCGAAATATGGCATCGTTCAGGGACTCCAGTGCCACTGTCCTCTCGGGGTCATGCAGATTCTCGATGCGTTCGAACTCTACCGCGAATTGAGTCGGGAACGGGACTCCACGCACCTGATAGAACGTCCGAAAGAGTTCCATGCGCCCGTGCGCAAGCGCATAGCCCTGCTCCGAGATTGGAATCTCGCGACGGACATGCTCAAGCCATTCGTCGTGGCTGTTGAAACTGGATGGGGTCTTTGTGACAGCAGTAGCCATTCTAGGCACCTTTGAGCGTTGCATTACGGCGCCGCTCCTGGTCGAGCAAGACCGTCGTTTGGTTGAGTCGTTGTTTCAGATTCTGTTCGCTGTTCTGCAATGCTTCCACACGCCTTTGCAAGAGAAGATTGCTTTGTTCGAGGCTTGCTGCGGTTCCATCTGACGCCGAGGCTGCAATCCTCTCCGCTTCCATCGGGGAGATGCCCTTGCCCTCCGCCAGATTGCGAATGCTTCCCTTCAAACTTCCCGCCGCATCGACCGCCGCCTCTGAGGGGCCAGATTTTCGTGACAGCGCTGCTTGGACCTCGGTGTTGTGGGCTTCTACCAGGTGGTTGAATTGCTGGGTCCGCCGCTCAATCTCGATTCGGTCGCTGACACGTCCATTCCATAACTGTGCGATGAGGGACGCGGCTATGAGTTCCCGCTTGTCCATGGCGCGCCATTGAAAGAGCAGAAGTGCGGCTACTCCGCACAGCAAGACGAGTGTCACTGCATTCGACCAGAAGTAGAGATCGTCGATCGTGTATCCGACCAGAGCGCCTCGGGCAGACTCGATGGACGCACCGTAGTCTTTGTCGTGGGGATTTATCTTGCCCAGAGCGTAGTCGAAGAAACCTTGGCGCTTGGGTGCGAGTTGCGCTGTTCGTTGTCCTGGCTGGTTCGCATCTTGGCCAAAGGACTGTCCATTCACTCCGCAGAGAGCGATCACGAAGACTACCGATCGGATGACTCCTGAGCAATGCATCTTCATTCTCCACTTGACTCGCCGAGAAACAGTCCCGCCGTTCTCCGGCGCCGTTGCTTCCGGCTCTCGGCCTCTTTGAAGCGCAGATTGACTCCGATTTCCGGGTCAAGGTAGCTGCGCAAATGGGGATAGAGGGAAGGCTCAATGCCCTCAACCTGGAATCGCGGAGGACGACGAACATGTAAATGCGAGTAGCGCGTACCTTCGCGATGATCCACCATTAGAAGTTCCATCTGGCCTACTGGCAGATTCTTGATGTGGTCCTCGCGTGCTCGTGTTTCTTTGATATCGCTCTCGCTGCCCGTTCCAGTCTCGGTATATTTGGCCGAAAAGATCCCGGTACGGCGTACCGACAGACTGCGTCGTTTAGTGGCGATCCGGGACGATGCTTTCAGAAACCACTGCGCTGTGTTCTCCTCCGAAACGTTCATGATCATCTTCGTTCCCGGCGCGGACGAGACTTCGTCAGCAAACGCGTTGCTCACGCTCTGCAGCTGAGGAAGGCTTTGGAACGAGAAGAGAAACGAGACCCGTGCACCGCGAGCGGTCTGCAATACTTGAGTAAACCCCGGATAGGCGAAGGGCGCAAATTCGTCCAGGATCACCGAAAGCATTGGTTCGTCGGAATCCCTGCCGCTGGTTGGCTGCGCGTAACGCTTGCCAACCATAAGCTGAATGTTCTGGAGCAGGATCTTTCCGAGCGCTTCGACAGCCCGTTGATTGCGGTTCGCATTGAGGGAAACAAACAGGATCAGGTCCTTTTCGAGGACATCGTCGAGCGTAATCAGGTCCTGGTAGGAACCGGTCACGATCGACAATTCGTCCTCAAGGAAACTCAGGAGTTCGTTCAAAAGGCCCTGAATCTTCTCCACTCGCTCGCGGTCGGACAGTGACCGCTGCAACATTTTCACCGACATCTCGAAGTTCAAGCGTTTCTGCATGGAGATGCCCGGCACTGAGGCGAGGCGGGCTTTCGCAATCCCGATCTGTTCCTCCAGAACCTTCTCATCGAGAGCCATCACCAGCACGTCGTAAACGTTGAAGACCTTTCCGGTGTACTGCAGGATGCGCACCAAGTCCGAGAGGTAGGCCTCCTGGTGACCCTTAAAGAAGTCTTCGCGCAGACCGAACGAGCGAAAAATGAAATTCACGTGCTCCTGATACGCGTCGTCGAGGGCATAGAAGGGGTTGTAGCGTGCAGACTCTGCCGGGCGGGTCGGGTTGATCACGCGCAAGTCCTGCAAGCGGCCGGCTGCTTCGATGTGGGACAATAAGCGGTCGAGAAACTCGCGCTCGCCCTTGCCGTCAAAGATGATCATCGGCATCTTGCGCGTACCGAAACTCCTCATCAGGTCCTGCGCAATGATGTTTTCGAGGAAGGTTGACTTGCCCGCGCCCGTGCCGCCCACGATGACACCGTGCTTCATTCGCACAATGTCGGGCCAGAGCCACGGTTCTTTATGGACGTTGTAGCCGAGCAACGTCGCGCCATTCTGATTTGCTTGATGGACCATCGCCGCGTCCTTGGACGCAGGGATAAGAATGGCCGGGTGCGGCCAGTGTTCCTCTCGCCTCTTCCTCCGACCAACCAGGTGTGCGACAACCAGGCCCCCACCGAAGAACAGGATGGCGCAGTAGAGAAAGATCTCAAGGCACTGTTGGTTGCGCAGATGGAGGCGCGACACGGCGACGTACCAAACAAAGGCGAGCGCGGCACAGAGGAGTAAAACCAGGACACCTGCAGCATCCTCCGGTCCTCTCTGGCGCCATGTCGGCTGGTCGTAGTAGGGGCTCATCCACGCTCTCTGACTGAGAAATAGACAAAGATCCCAAGAACGGCGCATAGGAGGAAAAATAAGAGTAATAGCAGCGCGCTCGGTTTCCAGCGGCCTTTTTCATCGATGGGCTTGAGTTCATCCGAAAAGGCTTCGATAAGGGAGCTTCGCAGATTGGTTTCGGCATCCGTGCGGTAGATCTGTCTGAGCGCCTGGCGCACTTCCTCCGGCGAGATATAGCCCTGTGTCTCCATGATTAGAGAACCGCCTCGACCTTCAATGGGCCATGTTGGTCAGTACCAAAGTTCAACTGATAGACCTGCGGCGCATTTCCGGTCGAGGTTCCGATGCTGATAACGCCTGTGGTTTTCTCACCCGGCGCAAGATCACGTTTGCCAGATTCGGACTGCATCACATCAACGCCGGAAGCCTGCTTTGCCTTAAAGGACGTGAAGGCGCGAGACGTGATCTGGTGATTCCTGAGACTCACAAGCGAAATAGGCTGCTCGGTGGGAACCGGGAGACACGCATCCGGAGTCGTGACGCGGAACGGAGCCTTGGTTTGATTGAAGATCGAATAGCGAATATACATCCGATCCTTCGCGTGATAGACCTGCTCCAGATCGACCTGCACTCTGCCAGCGGTAGGCTTTTCCGCATCACGCACAATGTCCTCGACACCCATCATTGCCTGCGTAAGAACCAATGAGGCGATCTTGCGAATCTCTATATCAGACGACTCGGCCGAAGCCCGCGTACTGCTTCGCGGATTTGTCGCAGGTTCAGTGCGCACCAGAACATCCATTGCCGCGAGTTGACCCGCGGGATCGAGTTCGTAGCTAAATTCTCGCGACGCAGTCCAGACGAACAGGTTAGTGGACACGTTTTCGCGAAGAGGCTTCACAAAGACCTTGTCGCCATGTCTTTCGACCTGGAAGCTGTCGGGATCGGCGATAGCAAGTGTTGTCACGGATTCGTCGAACTCGAGAACAGTCAAATGATTCAGCGAAGTCTCAATATGGCGGATTTGGCTTTGATTGGTCGTCTGCGCTCCGGCCGCGACCGCTGCGAGAGCAATGGAAAGGATCGTGAGCGTCTTCAAGGCAGCCTCCTCGGGCGTAGCGATCAGGCAAAAAAGGAAAAGAGAAGCCGAGCCTGGGGCTCGAGCTTCTCTTTTGCCGGTTAAGAATGCTCCATCGACGCTGGAACACTCGTGTTTTCGAAGATCAGAGAGCGCTTTCCGTTGTACTGGAAGAGAAACACTCTCTTTTCGCATTCCGGGCCTTGAGGATTCGCCATCCGCTCGACCAAAAACGCCCGCTGCTCGTCATCGAACCAAACAAAGCCGTTCACGGTCTTCGGCAACCTTACCCGTACCCGTTGTCCGCCGGTGACCTCCGCAAAGGCATCGACCACCTCTTGCGGGAACGACTGGAAGAGGACCGCGCCCGAACCTGAGCCGCCTGTGACGACAGCGTTCATCGCCTGTGCCCACGCTCGACGGTTCTCCTGTTTGCCTTGCGCCCAATAGTGAACGAAAAGATGCAATGAGCTGAATTGATCCCGCGCATCCTGTTCGTGTTCCCAGAGGGCTGCTTGCGCCTTGTTTCGCGCAAGCACCGCCGACTTCCGCTTTTCCTTGTCGTCGCTCCCGCGCGCGACTTCCCAGTGCGCCTGAGCGTCTTTAAGTTGCTGTTTGACCTCATCCTCGCGCTGGACAATCCGGCTTGCGATATCCCCGTAAATCGAATTGACCAGTTGGCATTCCTCGAACATCTCCCGAGTGACGGATTCGCCCGAAAAGAGTCCGCGGAAGTCTTCGATTGCCATCTCCTCTTCGAAACTCTTTCCAGTTTCGTCAGGAAGAAAGCCAACCTCCTTACGCAGTACGTTGTAGAGCCTCCCAACCTTGTCCGTGTCTGCGACCTCAAGATGGGCGGGCAGATCCGACACTCTGCGCTCACGCTTGTAGCGGAGCCAGGGCGCCGGCGCTACCTCCTTTCTGATTTCACTGACAACGCCTTCATCAATCTCGACCCTGTGTTTCAGAGAGTCGAGCGCGTTCTGCAATTGCTCGACGAGCTTGTAGGCCAGATCCGGCCGTCCCGCCGCAAGACATGAGGTCTTAAGATCGGTGATTGAACCGATCCGGTTTCCCCGCGCCTTCATGGCAACCGGGCATGCATTCCACCAGGGAGACTTGGCTTTTTGGTGCTTAGTCTTTCCCTGGCGAAATCTCTCCCCATAAGCGATCCTTCCGGCCACAAACTTCGGGAACTGATCTGACGGCATTACGCAGATGGTGTCGAAATCGAAATCGCCGCCGTTCCTGCTCGCGGTTTTCGAATGAAGGATATACGTACCCTCCATGCGAAGCTGCCGGTCAAGAACATAGGCAACCTGCGATTCGTCAAGGTCGGCTGTTCCAAGCGCCTGTTTGAGTGCCGGAACAAGCTCTGGGTTGGTGAGATGACGAACGGGCAAAAGGTCCTCCTGCATCCGTATTGGATACCGGACACAAAGGCCCTTCTCCGCCGCCAACGATGTGATCGAGCTGTCTTCCGGTATCCAGTCGGACGCCGAGACAATCTTCCCTCGGTGTTCAATCAGGACACCGTCATCCGCTAGAGCGAACGATGGCAGCTTCAGATCCGCACTCGTGCAGGCACGAAACGCCCAGCGGGCCAGCTTGCGGTTCAGTTGGTTGAAGACGTAGGGAATCTTGATGGCATTTCCACTACGGTCCGCCAACAGAACCGCTTCCGCTGGATCACATCCCTCTGAAGCGGGATCGTCCTCTCGCTCCAGAGAGTCGGGATCAAATGCGAGACCATCCTCGATCGTTGTAACCTCGGACTTGCCGATTACTTCGAACAGAGCCTGGTAGTCACCCTCGTCCCATGCCTTTCTCATTGCCTTGATTCGTTCGAGCGCCCACAGCTTCAGTTCAAACTGCAGCGCCTCTTCCGAAGCGTGTTCGATCAAGGTGTAGCTTGATCCAAACTCCGATTGCCGGGAGATATGCTTGATCCCGAGAATCGCCGGACCCGAGTACATACGGCCCGATGTGCCTAGTTGAGGAAAGAATCGAACTCCTCCCTTGAGGGCCGGTTTGCAAGCGCTTTCGGGCAAAATGACATCAATCGCGAGCCTGTCGGCCACACGATCACTCATTGCCTTCAATGCGCCTTTTGCCTGCTTCGGTTCGCTCGCGTCAAATGCCAGCCTAAACTGGCAAAAACGATTCGTGCCGATCTTCAGCTTCCGATAGAGGGATTCACGCGCCCATCCACGGCAATCGTTGGTGCCAAGGACATGATCCTTGACCACAGCGATGCGCAGGTCAGGTTCCTCGACCATCAGCTTGCAGTCGGAGACGAGAATCGCAAAGTACACGATTGCCGCCTCGGGCCAATGCTGAAAGCGCTCAGCGATTGGGCCGGCGTGCGCCTGGTCGACGAAGTAGAACTTGCCGTCTTTCGCCGACCCGCTGGCGCCTACCAGCTTGTACTCGACCCCACCGAAATGAAGACTCGCCATGCGGTTTTCGACCACAGACTGCTCATACGGCGTCAACTCATACGGCACGCTGACGCGTGCAACTTGGATGCCGGGATAGAGTTGTCCGAGGAGCTTTCCCTCGAGCGTATCTTTCCGTCCGAGCTTGGTTGGCTTGCGGGTCACTTCACCGGACGCATCGATCCTCAGTTCGAGAATCAGCTGTTGATCGAGTGCCGCGTTTTGTGTCCTGTTCGCTGTCATGTTCTCCTCACTTGTCTGGCGCTTCAAGACGAAGTGACTAGAGACTGGCTGACGCCGGTCTTCGATCTCCTCGCCTGGCCGCCCGGGTTAGGGGTGGGTGTAAGCCGAACCAGGCTCGAAATTCGACCGGGTCAGCGGAATTCCTCATCGCTCTCGCGATAAGGCGTCAAATGAGGCGACATGAGCCGTATTTCAGGTTTGTCTCCTCTTTGAATCCGAACTGACCTTTTTCGGCCCTACTTACGCAGGGGCCGTTTCACCAACGTCGGAGATCCTCCCTGTATCTCCGCTTCTGCCTTGTATGCGAGAACGGTATAAATCACGCCGTTCTTCGACTGAAACGCTTTGATCAGAGCATCGCCTTCACTTGGCACCTCCGCGCCAAGCTCGGGCTTCTCGATCGTCGATCCGTCCTTGGCAAGAAAGTACCGAACCCCCTCCTCCACCTGCCTGCGAGATTTGCGCGTACTCTTGGGCTTCGATACGTGCGTTGGTTGCGGCTGCATCTCCGCGACGCGGGCGAGCGTAGCTTCCATCACTGACCTCCCTTGTTTTGAGCTTTTTCATTCTCGAGAACTGCATCGGGAGCGTTTAGGATGCGATCACGGCGCTCACCGTCAATCGGCCGCTCACTGTACTCCGCGATCCACAATCCATCCGGATTCACGTCGGAACGCTTATCCGCGATGAGTCGCACCCGGTACTCGTTCACGAAATGATCCGTTGTCTCAGTACCGTTCGATAGATGGTGGACGTCTTTGACGCCGTAGACGAGATATGTGAGCGGCTCGCCCGCAACAGACTCGATTTGGCGAAGATGGAAGACGGACTGGATCTGGCCGTCGTCTATCTTGCCACGTGTGTTGTCGTCGCCCAGCGCCTTCAGCGTGTAGGCCCGCAGGTTGCGCGTCATCATGTTGAGGCTGCTCGCCCAATGGTCGTCTACGTCCGTTGGCGAATAGTTCAGATAGCTAGTGAGGAAACGCTTGACGAATGCCTCATCGAGGAACTCATCCGTGCCGCCGGTCGCGAGATCCGTCATCGAGCCCTTTGCGGGCTTGCCCACCACCGAAGTGTCGCCGTTAGGACCGATGCGAATCACCGTGGGCGGCTGCAAGCGAACGAAAACCGCAAAACCAATAGCGATTAGCGCAATCGGAATGGTCAAAAAAGCGAGGAGCCACGCGCGGTTCGCATTCGCTATAAGCGCTCCATCCATCTCGTAATACTTCGGCCTCGCAATTGCCGATTCGTCTGCTGGAACCGTGCTGGACTTCATGTGTCCTCCTATTCACGATCTGTCACACGTTTTGCAGCGCCCGCAACGCTACCTGCCGCGATTCGAGCAGCATGGTATGCAGTCCATGTGCCGAGGTTGTAGCGATGCACGCTCGGACCTCTTTTCGCTGGTACAGAAGGCCTCGGAGCGCCGCTGAGCTTGGTGCCTGTGCTGCTGAGTGAAATCACTGAACCACCGGAGTTCTCGGTGGCTACGGTGAGTGCTCCGCCGCTATCCTCGCCAGCGCTCTCCCTGCCCATCACATCACCGATCGAGCTGCGAATCTGGGCCGCATGACCCTCCAGTGTGGGTGCACTGTCGTTGAACCCAATGCTCGGTGTCGATGAGGATGCCGTGATAGACGCCGGTTGCGGCGGGGCAGGTATGTTTCCGCCCGTCGCGGCTGTGAGAGCACGCGCAGATCCTGCGGTCGCCACGCCGGACGCTGATCCCGTGGCGGTCGCACCCGCAGACCCAGTTCGCGCGGCGGCGATGCCGGCTGCAGCACCTTCAATTCCAGCCGCGCCCGCGGTTAGGGCGGTGACTGCTGTGCCCACCATCGCGACCGCCGTGCTTCCGACATCCCCACTAACGATGCGCTTAGCAATGAAAGGTATGATGGCGATAGCCAGAGAATAGACAATGCTCACGAGTCCAATCAGAAAGGAGCCCTCAAGATTCCCAAGGCCACCGAGAAAGTTGTTTTGGCTTAGCATCTGCCCAAGTTGGCCCATCTGAACAGCTGTGAGTAGCGCGCCAAAGCCGCCATACAGGATCGGCCAAGCATTCCAGATAAAGATGTTTTCGATATACGACTTGGCAAGGCGACTCGCGCCGCCGAGAGGCATCAGAGCAATAACCATCGGGCCGAAAATGTAGAGAATGCTGCCGTAGAAGATGTAGAAGAAACCAAAGATCACAACGACAATCGGATAGAGAAGGTAGGCAACTAGGATTAGGAGGCCATCGATCAGGCCCGCGATAGATCCGGTGATCAAGCCCCAGAGGTGTTGAACGCCGTCTTGAGTGAATTGTGTTTTGAGATCATTTCCCCAGTTGCCGAGAACATTTCCTCCGGACGCACTACTTACCCAATTCCCAGCGTTTACGAATCCTTGGTTGATCGTTGCAAACACGGTTCCGTAGTTCATGACGACGACCGCGGTGACGACATACTTGATCAGACTTGTGCCCAATCCCCGTACATCCCCGCCGTGCATGGCCGAGTGATAGACCTGCCACAGAAAGCCCACGAGTAAAACGGCGTATGCAACGTTCTGCATTCCGGCGGTAATGCCCGTCGAGTCGATGCCCAACCTTGCCTGCGTCAGAAACCGCTCGAACAGGTTCAACTGTGTCGCCTGAAAGAACGCGAGCATCGACTCGGGATGTAGATGGGCGTACACCATGCGATTCACCTGTTGGTCAGTGCGCCGTTGATGAGGCCGTTGTTGGTCGTATTGTCAGTGGTCGCGAGCTTCGTGATTTTGCTCTGATTGGCGAGATCGATGCCGCGGGTTCTCATCAGTTCGGCCAGAGCCGCCTGTGTGAACGCATTGGCGCGCACAACCCATACGTCAGCTTCAGCCTCAAGGATTTCCGCGCTCCCTGGAGCTGCCTGTGAAATCTGTTGTCCCATCTGGTTCGCTTCGTTCAGTTCCGCATCCGCAAGCGCATCGATTTCGATGGCCCGCTTCATTGCATCCTGAGCCTGGGCGTCCGTCATGTCAGTCATCGTTCGCACTTCTGGAGAAGCTGTGTTCTGTGGCATGACGATGCCATAGACATTCTGAAACTGCCCAGAAACGATGGATACATTTCCTGCGTTACGTGAGAGCAGCAGGGATTCTAGGCTTTGCGATTGTGGCAGGGTGGCGCTCGAAACGTTGACGCGGAACATACCACTGACCTGGTTAAACTGATTCTCAAACTGCACCACGGAAGTCTTGGCCTGATTGATGGCCGTGAGCGGGTAGATCACTTGCTGCTCATACTTCGCCGTACTCTGCTCGTACTGATTGATGGTCCTGAGCGGCGCAGCAATATAGGTATTCATCAGCGACTGCATTTTGGAGAGCGCGGCCAGGATCGCGGCCGTGTCGATGCCGAATTGCCCATTCGCGTGTGTGGGCATAAGGGCGACTACAGCGAGTACTACCACTGCCACTTTCAGCAGATTCGGACGGTACCAGGGTTGTACATCGCTCTTGGTCGCTCCAGAGGACTCTGCGTGCTTCGACAGTTCTTGTAGAGGACGGAATCTGCGCCGCCAAAAGAATGACCTGCGCTGCTTATTCGGATTCTTCTTTGGATCCGTCATATAGATGCTCCTTAGCGGGCTGTCAGCGCCCCGGTGATGAGGCTGTTGATGCCCCCGGTTGCCGCGGTCCGGCGTTTGACAAGAACGTTGTCGTGCGCGATGCGGCCCGCTTCCTGGCGCAACTCCGCCGCAAGCATTTTCTGCATGTACGCCTGGCAGCGGAGGTTGGCGACCTGTGCCTGCGCAGTCAAAAAGGGATTGGAACCGGGGGTGCTAACAGCGACCTGGTTCTCCATCTGATCGGCAGTCTGAAGAATGACATCTGCGCCTTGATCGGCGACTAGGGTTGTCTTCAGATTCTCCTGCCCGAGTGCGTCGTCGACGTCCATCATCACGCGATCTTGTGGAGACGCCGCATTGACTTGAGGGATCGCGCCATAGTTCGACGTGAAACTCGCCTGAAGGGCCGGAATCTGCGACGACAGCCGGCTGTGCAGGACACTTTCGAACTGTTGAGGTCCAGGAGTCACGGCGCTCGTGAAAGGCGTATTGAACACCTGATTCATCTCGCCGCGATAGGTATTGATCGAGTTCGCGACAAACCCGCGAGCCTGATTGATCGCCGCCAATGGTGCGACCGTAGTCTGGTATAGCTTCTGCATCTGCTGAGCAACCTGATTGATCTCGCTGAGTGAACTGCCAATGTCGTTCTGAATTGAACTGAAGATCGCGTCAAAGACACTGAGGAATTGCCCATGGGCCAGCTTCGGCAGGGCAAAGCATGTTTCGACCAGAAGGACCCCAATGAGCACTCTCCTCTTCCAGGCTCTCGGCTTTGGAGCGAACTCCAGATTGCACTTATAAGGCTCTCCATTGAGGAGCGGTGTCGCTTCGGGTTGGGCACGGTCCGTCATTGTTTTAGCGCCTCCTGCATCTCCCCGGACAGTTCAACCGGCAACGGCGCCAGTTCCGCCAGGCCGCGCGGATAGCGTACAGCCAACTCTTCGTAAGCCTGAATCAGCGGTAGCTGCTGGTGCTGGCGAAGCCACCACTTCCGGAACGACCGCTCCCGCGCATACGTGGTCGTGATCCAGTAGTCCACGGGACTGGGAACGATGCGGATAGCGTGAGTTGATTCCGCCTTCTCACCGATCGCGATGAGGAATTCGGCGCTGTGCCCTTTCTTCGGGTGCGCGAAAGTCTTGATCTGATTCAGCGCAGTGTCATTCAGGTGGACGTGCTCCCGGAGCGCGGTCATATCGCCCGGCTGCTTGCCAATGATCTTCGTGGTCGCGTTCTTGACGATGCCGGCGCCATGCTCATTGGGACGGTCGGGCGTACCGACAAAATCCTCCGGCGTCTGACTGATTCCCCAAACACTTGCATTGCGCTTGCGCGCGGTGCGAAACAACTGCACAACCACGCCGGCGAGGATCGGAGATTCGAGCAGCGCCCAGCATTCATCGAGCAGGACGATGCTTGGCTGGCCCGTCATCCCCGATGCGCGATATGTGGCTGTGTGCGCAATCAGGAGGCTCATGGCCCGTTCCAGGCGGGGATCGTCTTTGAGCTTCTCAACATTGAAGTAGAGCCAGGGGTTATTCAACTGGACCGTTGTGGGTCTGTCGAACAATCGCGCATACGGTCCTTCATCGACCCATGCACGCAACTTGGTCGAGGCCATCTGCGCCATCGCGTTGATCTTCTGATTGCGATCCCGATCCTGCCAGTGCGCCAGTTCCGCCGCCAAGTCGCCGAAGAGTGGAATTGGATTTGAGGTTTTGGCGCTGCATCTCTTGTAAGTTGAAGCGATGGCCTCAAGCAGTACGCTATCGAGCAGGTCAATATCGAGATCGGACGGGGTATTCTCGCCCAACATGTGCCGAGTCAAATTCTTCAAAAATGAAATCTGGTCGTTCGAGGGTTTCCTCTCCCCTTGAGGCAGATCCCATGGGTTGATCGTCTGGTCACTGTCGAGCGACATCTCGATCATCTCGCCGCCCATCACTTCGACAAGCGGTTGATACGAATCCCCACGTTCCAGGATCGAAATCAAGGGGTTCGCACGGGCCGCCATCAACAGCATTTGCTGTGCGGCAAGGGTCTTGCCGCCGCCGCTCTTCGCCATTAACAGTCCATTCGCATCAGATAGATCGGGATCGAACATCGAAAACGGAATAAGCTGGCGGTACGGTGTCTCGAAGAGAATCAGAGGGCTTCTACGGGTCCCGGTCCAAGGCATTTCGACGGGAACAAGGTCGGCGGCATTCGAGGTAAGCATGTCCTGATCTCGTTTGTCGGCCTCGGCCATTCCTGGCAGCGTCCCCAGAAAGATGCGACGTTTGGCGATCGTTTCCGAGACGGCCTTTGCACCATTCATGTGTGTGAAGGCGTTCAGGACCTCTTGTGTGCGATTAGCCAGTTCCCGCTCCGACCGTTCAAGATCGTGAAGAGTGATTGCCGGCTGCGAAGTGCGCACTACGACTGAGAGACTCAGCTTGGCCGTCTTCAGAGAGGAAGAAATGATGTCCCGCTGAACCTGGATGAGCTGCGTTTGGGCAACTTCGGCCTCCGGATTCGATTTGAAGTTTCCATTCGCATCTTTTTGCGCGGCTGTCATCTTCTGCAGTCGCTTCTTGTAGCTCTTAAGGACCTTGACCTGATCCGGAATGACCACTTGGCTGCTGACCACGATGGGGAAACCGAGTGTCGAGAAGTTTTGCAACATCCCCGGGAAGGTCGCATCTGGAAGTTCCTTGAGGCTGACCACCGCGTAGAGATATCCGTCGACATTGAGGTAGGTCTCGGTCTCGTTAAGGATGCTTGCCTCGCTCGCCTGTTCCCGCGCACTGCGGTATTCGATCATCTCCTCTCCAGGCACATAAGGCCGACGATCGCGGCGCATCGGGTGCTGCGCCTGCTTGAGCTCCTCGAAGAGTTCCTGTGTCGAGAGTCTCCGCGGCCCGAGGCCGGCCGCCTCCATCGACCCCTCGATGCCCCGGAGGATGGACTCAAACTCCGCCAGATAGGTCTCGTGCTCCTTCCGCGCACGCTGGATGGCCTTCTTCTGGCTAAGAGTGAATCCACCAATGCTGTTGTTCTGCTGAGTGGAGTGATAGAGCTCGGCGTGTATCCGCGGATCCCAGACCAAATACACATGCAGCCGATTCTCGAAGAAGAAGCCGTTCTGCTCCTTCTCTCTCCACATTCGGAGCCGATGGGAATCGAGTGCCATGACCTCTGACTGCTCTTTCCGCTGCTCGTGAAGGTAGTTGTCGAGAAGATCACCGAGGCGCTCCGAGATCTCGTAACGGAGCTGAACGCGCATGCTGACGTCTGGAACGCTCCGGAAAAGCGCTTCCAGCATCGATTTGTTCTGGTTGCGATCGCTGTCCGTGGCAAAGTATGTGAGGATCCCGCGCAGCTCATAACCGGCGACAAAGGCCCCATTGGTACGGACCATGATGTTGTCGCCGAGAGGCAAGTCCCGTAGCGCCAACAGCTCGCAAACAGCGGGCGCTCTGAGCCTTCTATCGTGTTCTGCTTGAGTCACTGGCATAGCTGACCTCTCCCTGAAGGGCTCCGACCCCTTCGATCTGCAGTTGCTGCTCCACGATCCGCGCGAGCGGCACGATCTCCTCATGAATGCGTGCCGCGAAGATCACACAGGCAAATGTGATTTGTGCTGCTTCCGCATCGAGGACAGCAAGCACGGTTCCGTTCTTCTGTGTTGTGATCGATGCCTGCATCGTCTACTCCTCGTCTTCGACCAGGTAACTTTCCTTCAGTTCCGAATCTCGTTCAAGTGCGCACCACGCCTTAGGGGCAAAAAACGAACGGACCAAGTCGGTGAGATACCCTCGCGGCCTTCCGTACTTGAACAAGATCAGGAACGGCACAGCCAAACCAGGGATGATGAACTCCATAAAAATGTTGAGCGGGATGCCAAACACATGCGCGTTGCCGCTCACAAAATGCGCGAGAAGGTTCATCAACGCAGCGAGCGCGAGCACCAGGATCAGGTCCTCGAACTCCAGGCCCAGAAACGTTACCTTGGTATGAAGGTTGCGGTGAACCGGCGTCATATCGAGACTCATGGCTCTACCCCCCAACTCCGTGCGCTTGTGTGACCATCGACTCGGCGAGGCGAACCATGCCTGAAACCATCAGGGCAGCGAATGCTGCAACGAACTTCCTGATCCAGCTCGAGCCGGGATAGATTTCCGAGACCACTCCGCCCATGTGCAAAGCCATGGCGGCCAACTGCGT
Source organism: Alloacidobacterium sp. (assembly GCA_035293545.1). GTDB lineage: Bacteria > Acidobacteriota > Terriglobia > Terriglobales > Acidobacteriaceae > Alloacidobacterium. The sequence goes on from DATGMQ010000071.1 coordinate 350,470, forward strand.
GAGCGCAAACATGGGCAGAATCACGTTGGCCGTCCAGTTCACAAGGCTCATTGTCGCCATCCAGAACGCGTCGGCATTGGTCGCGCCTGTGTGCTGTACAAAACCTTCCAGCGCCCGCAAGATCCCCGAGCACATCAGCGAGGCGAAGCCTCCATACAACGGCTGCTCGAAAGGGCTGCCCTTGCTGTAGCGATACACGGCTCCTGCAAAGAACAGGCCTGCCATCGTTGGCATCATCGTGTTGCCGGCCCAGGAGGCAAGGTTCGTAATGGCTCCATCGAGACTCATGCATTGCTCCTCATGCCGCCATCGCTCGAAAGAGCGAAAGAAGGCCGCTCACGCTCAGGAAAGAGATCGCGGCGAAAATCTGCCTGGTCCACGGTCTATGGCGGACGTAGTTGATGACGGCTCCGACACAGGCGAGTCCCGCTGCTGCCGGCAAGATCTGTGCGGCTATGTAGTTCCACAGGGAGGAGAGCATGTCGGTCATCGCGTACTGTCCTCCCGAGTTCCATCCCTGAAAGAGCTGCATTGTTGCCGAAAGAGACATTAGGAAGAGAGCAGCAATGATCGAGCCCAGAGGGTTCTCTCCTGCGGCTCCATCGAGTGTTGCCTTTAGGACGAAATACGCCGCAAGGACCGGCACCAGCCTGGCAACGACGATCTGATTGACGAAGTTCTTGAAGACTGTCTCCATACTGGCCAGCCAGCTTGTGCTCACCGATCCGCTCGCGGCTGGAATGTTGACTCCTTGCGCGCCGATCCATGAAAGCAGCTGCGGGAGAGTAAGCAGAACGATGGTCCACAGGATCCACTTGCCGCTGCGGCCGTTTACGTGGAAGTTGATCCCGCCTTCATGCCGCAGGCTCACTCCCGCGGCTGCCAGCGTGCAGAACGCCGCCGGCACCGCGAGATCGAGCAGCACCTGGAGAAGGTCGAGGAGGAACTGCGGCGTCTGCATCGCTGTCCGCTTTCGCTACTGAATTCCCTGAGCCTGAGTAATGAAGCCTTCGGCCATTCTTCCGAGACCGGAGATCACCATGAGAGCGACGCCGGAGACGCTCCATCCCATGTAGCCGCGTCCGGATTTGAAGTGCCATCCCGCTATGCCGAGGCACGCAACCGCGATAACCGGCGCGATGACATTGCAGCCCCAGTTCACGATGTTCAGAACCGTGCCTTCGACAGTGGTCGCTTGCTGGCCCTGTACCGCCTGACCAAATGCGGGCTGTGTACCGAGGTTCTGCGCTTTGGCAGCAAACGGTGCGGCAAGGTTGCCAATGAGGATCAAACCGAGCGCGAACTTCAGGGCAATGTGTATCCAGTTAATTTCGTCAGGGCGGTAAACAACGATCGTGGAGGTTGGAGCGGACACTTGGGAGCGCCGCCAGAAGGCCAGTGCGGTTCTCATACGTTTTCTCTCCTGGACCCGGCTGCTCGAGGCATCCGTGTCGAGCGAGAGAATCGGTCGGAACTGAAACTCGGTCAAATAAGCTGGTCTGGACCGGGATGGAACCCGGGTTTATCTTCAATCACCTGAGGATCTTCGCCCGTGGGACAACGTTCCCGCTGTCTTTCCGTCTTCCGGAGGGTTGGCTCAATTTGGAAAAATCGAGCTAAAATCGCAATCGAGGAACCCGGTGTCGCAAGGTGTCGCCAGGTCACGGACAATGGCATGGCATCCGTATCGCAGCTGAACCCGTATCAATGCGACCAGTGCGGCACAGCGAACATCGTTGCCGCACCCGTCCTCTATCAGCAGGGAACGCATACCTACTCCACCAGGTTCTATTCGGGGACGACCCAGTCCTTTTCAGCACGGGCAGCCACGCCACCTCGCCCCAAGGGCTATATATGGCCACTATTGGTATGGGGCCCGACGATCCTCATTCTTTCTGTGTGGACGGTTGTAGGTATTAGCTCGATCTATGAGCACCCCATTGCGACTGCGCTACGTCCTAGTTCTGTCGCCGTGTTCCTTTTCCTTGCTGCAGGGTCTCTCCTGGGCATGGTCTTCAGCCTGCGTAGAATAGCGCGGTACAATCGCGAGGTCTATCCAAGGCTCCATTGGAACTGGGAACATACCTATATATGCAAGCGTTGCGGGCGGTTCCGCCTGATTCCTTCGTAGCTCAGTCTGAAACTCTCCTTGCAATCGTTCTCATGTGCCCACTGCCGATCTTTGCTCAATTTCCGAGTTGGGCAACCGGGGCCGACAATGCCTCAAATCGCACATTGGGTAATTGGGGCGTTGATTTGCTCAATTGTGAAAACCGGTCATCGGGACCGATCTTCGCTCAATTCGGAATTGGGCAATCGGGACCGACAATGCCTCAAATCGCACAGTGAGTCATTGGGACGGTCATTTCCTCATTCGCGAAAATGGGTCAGCGGGACCGATCTTTGCCCAATTCCACTTTGCGGCATCGGGACCGAAGATTGCTCAATCCGCACTCTGGGACATGCGGACCGATCTCTGCCCGAGCAGGATTTGCGCCTTAAGGAGGAGGCTTGTACGCTGTCAACCAATCGCATTGAGAATGCGACCACAATGGGGGTTCTGATCGTCCGGCAGTCATCCGGTTGAACCATCGCCATCACGAGAACGCCCTGGCACTGGGGCCAAGGCGCAGAGAAGAAGCCGGGATCCGTGTGGCGATTTATTGAGCCGTCGGAGCTATCTTGTGAATCTCAGAGGGCCTCTGTTCGTGCTTTGTGAACACGACGTAGATCTTTGTGTCCGCGGGCACGGACACGACCAACCGGCTGTTGACATTGAGGCTCATCACCTCGGAGTCACCCGCGGTGCCGACATTTTCGGCCAACCGCTCACGCAGCATATCGTTTTCCGAGAATGCGGCGCTAGAGTTGTTTCCAGCCACTTCTGCAAGGACCGAGCCGAGTCCTGACGCCGCACGTACAAGGAAGTTCTTGCCCGTGTTCTTCCCAGACACGCTTCCTTTTATTGGTCCAAGGTCCAGTCCGGTGCCAACCGCGTCGATCTTCTCGCGCGCGCCGTCAAGCAGTTCAATCTCGTCGAACTTTATGTTGACCAGTCCGCTTCGATCGGCCTGCTGAAGCTGACCGTACACGCGCGCACCGGCCGGAACAATGATTCTGTCACCGATTGCGTAGGTGTATTCGACAACCGCCACGACGGGGGCCAGCACCGCACTCGATATCTGCGTCTCGAGCTTCGCCTGAATGCGCGTCCCCGGAGTCAATTCCAGCCGAGGAGCACCGTCATTATCGGCGTTGGCTTCGGGCGCTACCATTGCTTGGTTTTGCGCCACACTCCGCACAAAGATCAGAGACGGCTCCTTTAGACTGTTTTGCTGGGTCTTCGGCGTTTCTGCGGCCGGTGTTCCGCCATAGGGTGCCGGATCTACCCACTTCTGCTGCGTGTCCGCGAAGGAAGGTACATTGCCCAGAGAACTGGCAACACCCGGCTTGCCCGCGGGTGGCTTCATCGCCGCTCCATTCTCCAAAGAACGAGTTCGCCGGATGTCACTCGGCCCAAGCTGCCCACTGCTATTGTCGGGCGCTGGAGTACGAACTGTATCCATAACAGGCGTAACACTCTCTTGGGTCGCCTTCGACTTCTCCTGATTCGATTGCTGAGAGGATGGCTTCACTGCTGCCAACTTCTTTGAAGACTTGTTGACGACGGCTGTGGAGACAAAGAAGAGCACCGCAACCGCGAGCCCTCCTCCGAGGAGAAGCAGCTTGCCTTTGGTTATTCCGTCTGCTCCCTTGATGGCGCCTCGTGTCGCAAACTTGGTGCCTGGTTCCGCCCTGACCTCGCGGTCGACCGGGTCGGACGCCTGCACGAATAGTTCGGAGGCCTTCGGCTCAGGAGTCTCCGCGACTTGCGTAGGCGATTCTCCGCTTCCATTCTTATTGTTGCCATTGATGTCCATAGGATCGGAACTCCCTTCTACTTGCTGTCGCCGGAAATGGGCGGAGTAAATGGCAGGCGGATCAAAAGGGGGCGATCTACCTGGTCAGCCTGCGCGATCTGCAGAAACAGCCTCTCTGTTGATTCTTTGAAGTTGGGCCGGTCGAAGACGACGACCCCATCGGCACGCTCTCCGGACTCCAGGCGAGTCGTGCTCAGTCTGTAGTCTCGAATCTCCAACTGATCGGAGATGATTCCTTTGCCTTCCTTCTTCTTCTTCGTTGCTTTGCGACCCGTCATCTGGATCTGCGGCGGCACAATTTCGATCGCCTGATTCGAGCTGTTCAAGACGGAGTAGGAGATCATGGTCTCGTTGCTCAACTGCCGCACGTCGCCGATCGATGTTTCGATCTCCTTGTCCTCCCATTTCGTCCACTTCGGAGCATTCACGTTCTCCTGCTGCTTGAATGCTTCATCGAGACTCGACAGCGGCATTGAGCTGGCTCCGGTGATTCCGCCAACTCTGCCACGATCCGGCTCCTTAGCCGGCGCGCTCGGCGCTACCGGAGATTCGGAATCAGCCGAGATAAGGAAGCTTCGCGCCGTCCTGTATTCGATCAGGAAATCAACCGGCTGCGCCTGATTCGGGCTCCCCACGCCCGCGCTGACCAATTCCAGCGTGACGTGCTGGCCCGATCTGGTTGCGATCAGGAGGTTCGACTGCGCAGCGTCTTTCGTAATCGGCTTAATGTAGACGTACTCCGGTTCGCCTTCGTTGTGCTCGGCCTTGAACTCACCGGGACTTCCCAGAATGACCGACGTGACCTCTTCGGGCATTCGAATTGTCGATTCAAACTCCGGCCGCAGGTGGAGAATCGTGACCTCTCGCGGTTTGATTGTGATCGTGGCGACACGCGCCCCGACTGGAGCATCGCTGGCGCTGAGCCGCAGCGGAATAAGAAATGCGATGGGGATTAACCAGCGAAGTTTCATCGGGCGGACCTCCTCGGCGGCCTAGCGGCCAGATACCTGCGAAGCACGTATTGCCTGCGCACAGCGTGCACGTAGGCCACAACATCCTGATTGCGATAATTCAGTTGCTGGCGTGCGATGTTGCGGTCGCCGGCGTAATAGGCCGCCGAGACCAGACGCAGATCTCCGTGGAACTCCCACATCAGCGCCGTCACGTAGCGCGTGCCCGCCGCGATGTTCTGTTCTGCATTGAAGGGATCAAACGCGCCGTAGCGTTTTGCTGTCGCAGGCATGAGTTGCATCAGCCCCATCGCTCCCTTGTTGGAAACCGCCCGAGGATTCCATCGCGACTCCACGTCGATCAACGCGGCAATCAACTCGGGCGGTACACGATAGCGGGCAGCGTACTTTCTTACAAAACCCGCAGCCGGAGCAGGATCGGCCTGCCTAACCGCAGAGCGCGGAAACACGAACAGGAGTACAAGCAAACACCGGATCATGATGCCGCCCCTCCGCGTGCCGCCAAGGTCTGCGCGAATCTGACTCCGTCGTCGAGGAGGCTCTTGAATCCCTCGCGGAGCAAGAGGTGGCGGCGGTCCTTCTCGGTCTTGGCCAAAAAAGGAAGCAGTACATCGCGGTGTTCCTCAGTCACGTGGTCGGTCCCGAGCAACTCGAGAGCTTTGGCGAAGTCGATCATCTCCGAGACAGACGGCGGCTTCTCAAGCGAATAATTGCGGAAGGAAAGAGCTATCCCTGCCATCTCCCGATGAAACGTCTCGTCGGCTTCGGGCGTGCGGCTGGCGATGATCTCAGCCTCGCGCGCTGGTGTGGGATGCTCGACGCGGACATAGAGGCTACGTCTCCGAATCGGATCGCCCAATCTGCGCTCTTCGTTGCTGGTGAGGACAACGAAAGGAATGCTCTTCGCCCTGACGGTCCCAAACTCGGGAATCGAGAGCTGCCAGGCGGAAAGTATTTCCAGCAATAAAGCCTCAAATCCCTCGTCGACTTTATCTATTTCGTCAATCAGCAAGACGCATGGCTGCTCGCATTCGAGTGCGCGCATGAGGGGGCCAGGACGAAAGAAGTCCCGCCCCTTGAGATTCGTCTGCACGTCTTGCCAGTTCTCGTGCTGGCTTCTCGAGAACTCCATGTAGAGTCGCTGCAGGCTTCCGTCGAAACGACCGATGGCTTTGTCTTCGGTCACGCCCCGATAGCACTGCAGCCGTTCCACGTGAGTCTGCGCTGCGGCTGCGACCGACAGGGCTAACTGGGTCTTTCCTGACCCGGCTGGCCCTTCGAGCAGCAACGGCTTCTGCAGCTTGGCAGCGAGAAAGACAACCTGGATCATCACCGGATCGATGAAGTAACCGGTCGCCTCGAGTTTGCCGGCGAGTTGGGCAAGCGAATCAAACATTGCGCTCACCTCGCGATCCAATCGGAGCGCATGCCGCGATGAGGTTGCCTGCCTTTCGTTGGAACCTTAGCGAACCGCCCATCCCGGCGATCGCTCGTTCCCAGACATTCGCCAGTAGCCCGCGAGCCCCCGTCCAGACGGATTGGCCGCAGTACACACCGATGCGCCCATCCAGAACGGTCAGCGAGATAGCGATCGCGAGATTCGCCTTATTCGTAGTCACGGAACCTCCCCAAGATCACGGACAGGATGAGGCAGCTTAAAAACTCGGTCAAATTTCTCGGTTTTTCTTCGCCCGTTCAGACGATCTAGTACGGGACCGGTGCGACGGAGTGGCCGAACGGGGTTCTACATCCGGAGCGCTTGATCGCGCTTTCAACCAAGCCGCGAAGTCGTGGGGGTCGAATCGAACCGAATTGGCGATCCTCAGCGACGGAATCTCACCGGTTGCGGCCAACTTGTAGATTTGTTTCTCTGAAAGGTCGAGAATCTGGGCAATATCGTTCGCTCTCAGCGCCCCTCGCTTCTGCTCAAGGATCTGCTCGATAAGCATTCAGTCCTCCTGTTCGCCACGCCGGAGATCAAAAGAATGGCGAAATTACCATCGGCTGAAATGAGATTTGGGTCAATTTCCAAGGAATGTGCAAGCGCTGCCCGAAAGAAAACGCCGAAGACCGTTCTTCGGCGTCAAGATCACACGACACTGCGGGTCCTCGATTTGCGGGCCGGTAAACGACGGGTTCAGGCGGCGGCCGGAGGCTGCTCTGCTACTCTCTTGCGGTTTGCGAACGTGGGTCCGGTGAAGCTCGAGTTGACCTTGTGGATCACTTCGTCCCTCCTGGCCGGCTTCAGGTAACGGATGATGCTATCCATCGTGGTCTGGCCCATCCAAGCCATCACCGTCTTCAGATCCACCCCGGCGCGGAGGTGAGTCGTGGCAAACGTCGCTCTGAACTTATGAAGCCAGAAGTCGCCGGGCGCCATTCCGGCTCTGTTTGCATTTCTCTTGAGCGCACGGATCATATGCGTGTCTGGCTTCCCACTCTTGGTGCTGAAGACGAGTGCGGAGGGTGCGGCGCGCTTTGTTGGGAGAGTTTTCCGATAAACTTCGAGGGCTTTGAGCAGTTCATCCGGGACAGGCACTTCGCGCTCTTTGTACGCCTTCGGCGACCAGTCGAATTGGGGCTTCCAACGCATCTCGATAACGTTTGCTCGGAAGCGGACGTTGTCCCAGGTGACGTACATCGCCTCCTGCTCTCTGAAGCCACTCATCAGCAGGAAGTCATAGAGCATCCGGTGGTATAGAGAGCAGACTGCGTAGAGATTTGTCAGCTGGTCATCCTCATAGATCTCCACTTCCGTTTCGACGAAGCGAGGCTTGTCGTTCTTACCCACGAGCTTCGGTACACCCTGCGACTCCAGAAAAGTCAACACGCACGCGAATTTGTTGTGAACCGTACGCGGCGCCAGCTTTTTCTTCTCGCGGAGGAAAACGGCATAGCGCAACAGATCGATCCGTTCGACATCCTCAGAGCATCTCTTGTCGCAGGATTGCAGGAAGTAGGTCAGAGATGTTCTGTAGCCGACATGGGTTTTCTCCTGACGTGAGAGCTTGATCTCCTCAAGAAAGTCGGCGATTGCAGAGCGGAGGGGATACTGAGTTGGGTCTTCTTTCGGGGCCTGAACTTCCAAGCCCTGCGCGCGGGCCTCCAGTTCCTTGAGCTTGCGGATCTGGCTGTTGAAGGCGACCGTGGCATCGTTCCCGACGGAGAGGCGCTTCCGTTGGCCCTTCTCGCGCCACTCGAGGTAGTAGGAACCCTCACGATGCTTTTGGTGCTCGCCGTCGACAATTACCCAGTCGGGTTTAATGCGGCCGCTGCCGTTGGCAACGACGGGACAGTAGCGTTTTCCTTGGGGCGTCTTGATTCGCTTGGTGACGTTCACTTCCATGGGGACAACTCCTGGCCAAAGCGGTATCACCCCAGGTATCACCCTTCGGAAATTCAGTCCAATTGGTTGATGTATAATGGGTTTATCGGCGCGGGGTCTTTCCTTCGAATCCCTCCGCCCCGACCAATAGAATCATTCACTTAGCGCATTGGCCCGTCCCCTGAAAATTTGACTGTAGCGGAAACTGTAGCGGGTGGGAGTCTTTTTCACTGTCTGGACTGTGCGCTCTCCGGTAATTCTTTCTGTGGGAGCATTCGTGAAAACACGTTCATCACCGCATCCTCGCTGGGATGGACATACCGCGCGGAAACGCTCGTGGATCGCGAGTTATATCTTCCTCAGCAGTGGGCGGAGGACCGCGAACGTTGCCGGGCCGCAGGCATTCCCGCAGAGGTCCATTTTCAGACCAAGCCGATGCTGGGCCGGCAGATGCTGGAGCGGGCGTTTCAGGCGGGAGTACCTTGCGGCTGGGTGGCCGGTGACGAAGTCTACAGTCGCGAT
>DATGMQ010000072.1:0-30025 GCA_035293545.1 Alloacidobacterium sp.
GATGCTGTTATCACAGTGCGAGCAGCTACCGAAAGAGATTTGCTGGAAATAATTACGATTCATAAAGCGGCATTTCCAGGATTTTTCTTAACTATGTTAGGTGATCGATTTCTTCATGAACTCTATCGAGGCTTTTTAAACGACTCGGGTTCAATTTTCCTGATCGCTTCTCAGGATGAAAAGCAAATCGGATTTGTCGTTGGAACGACTGAACCACATGGTCTTTTTAAGCGGCTCCTTATCTCTCGTTGGTATGCATTCATTCTTGCTGGATTCCCTGGTATTCTGCGGCATACCCTACAAATCATCAGGAGATTTGTGGCAGCCATCACTTATCGTGGCGAAAAACCAGAGGGTCTGGAAAAAGCAACTCTATTGAGCAGCATCGGGATTTTGCCACAATATTCTGGACTTGGTGTGGGTAGAATGCTGGTTGAAGATTTCTGCCAGGAAGCGTTTTCGCGTGGTACCAAGCATGTCTATCTCCTTACAGATCGCTTAGGGAATGAGGTTGCCAACCGTTTTTATTTAAAATGTGGCTTTTTATTGGAGAGTAGCTTTATGCGCAGCGGTGGTCGAGAAATGAATAGGTATATCCGCACACAAGAGGTGAAATAATAAATCCTCTGCATTGAGCACAAAAGTGCGGCTATATTCGATCCAACCGCTTGATACTAGAGCTGTTATTGTGAATCAATGTATAGTGAATACGTGATGAAGCGATTCTTTGATATCGTCGTTTCAGGGTTAGCCCTTCTGCTGCTGTGGCCACTTATTTTGATCTTCGCGATTCTTATCCGCACAGATTCACGCGGGCCTGTATTTTTTTGCCAGATCCGGATGGGCAGAAATTTCCGTCCATTTCGACTATGGAAACTCCGGACCATGACTCATGGAAGTTCGGGCGCAGAGGTCACGATAAAAGGTGATCCTAGAATTACGCGGATCGGTAAATTTCTTCGCGCTACAAAACTTGATGAATTACCGCAATTATGGAATGTTTTTTGTGGAGATATGAGTTTTGTGGGGCCGCGGCCAGAAGTCGAGCATTTCGTTAAGCAATTTCGCCCGGCTTATGAGGAAATTCTGCAACTTCGCCCCGGAATGACTGACCCGGCCTCGATCAAATATAGACATGAAGCCGAACTTTTGGGAGCAGTTTCTGATCCGCAACGGTACTATGTTGATGTCATACTTCCGGACAAAATAAGAATTAATAAAGAGTATGTTCATTCTCAAGGCTTGGGAGCAGATATTGTGATTATCCTTCGAACCTTCGCTGTTCTTTTCCGTAAAGAAGAATCGACCTCAGTTACATTTTCAAAGTAAAATAACGGCCAAGACGTAACCCATCCAAGCTTTAAGAATCCCAGAGTGCAGATATATCAATGACAATAGCTCAGGAACAAATCATTCCGTTTCATTCCGCTGATGTAGGAGAACTTGAAGCGCAGGCTGCTGCTGCTGTGGTGCGCTCCGGATGGCTTACGATGGGCGCCAAAACCATCGAATTTGAGCAGAAGTTCGCCTCTTATGTTGGCGCAAAACATGCTGTAGGGGTCAACTCCTGCACTGCCGGCCTTCATCTTGCCTTGGATGCCATAGGCCTAAAAGAAGGAGATGAGGTATTAGTTCCTACAACGACATTCACAGCTTCCGCAGAGGTTGTCGTCTACTTTAAGGCCAAACCTGTCCTGGTTGATGTAGATCCTGAGACTCTCTGTATCGATCCGGAAGATGCGGAGCGAAGAATCACAAACAAAACACGCGCTATCATTCCGGTGCACTATTCTGGTCAACCATGTGATATGGATGCTATCCAGGATATAGCATCGCGTCATGGCTTACGCATTATTGAAGACGCTGCTCACTCGTTGCCGGCTTCGTATCATGGAACTCGCATAGGAGCGATCAGCGAACTAACTGCATTCAGCTTTTATGCTACAAAAACATTGACAACAGGCGAAGGGGGCATGGTCACTACTGACAATGACAGCCTGGCAACTCGTATGAGAACCATGCGCCTTCACGGAATAGGTCGCGACGCATGGAAGCGTTATAGCGCCGAAGGATCGTGGTACTATGAGGTCCTGGACAGTGGCTTTAAATACAACTTAACAGATATACAATCCGCAATTGGCCTTGTTCAGCTGGATCGATGCGATCAAATGCGTGCAGCTCGCGAAAAGATCGCGGCTCGCTATACAGATCAATTTGCGGCCATACCTGCTCTTCAGGTCCCGACCGTCCGCGACAACTGCGACTCCGCATGGCACTTGTATGTATTGCGGTTGCACTTAGAGCAGGTTTCCATCACTCGCGCCGAGATGATCGAAAAACTTCGCGACCGGGGGATCAGTTGTAGCGTTCATTTCATTCCATTGCACTTACACCCATTTTATAAGCAGGCATTTGGCTACCGTAAAGAGGACTTTCCTGTTGCCAGCAGAGAATATATGCGGTATTTCTCTCTTCCAATTTTTCCAGGTATGTCTTCGGCACAAGTTGATTACGTGGTAGAAAATATTACCGATATTTTGAAAGCTGCCACTCTATGAATCGACTCGCTACAAAGAGCCTTTTACGCCGTCAATCCAACACTATTGTTGTAAGCGATGTCTATTATATTTAGTATGAATTATGTGGCTTCGTGCAGTTAAAGGAACTTGCCATAGACCGTCGATTAGGATAAATAGGTTTATGAAACCTCTTTCCCTATTTATATTGATTTGTTCGATTGGGCTATTTTCACAGGCGCAATCAAATGGCAATTTTCCACTTAAGCTCTTTCCCGGGCAATCAACATCATCTACCAGTGCTCAATCTGACTATACTCAGCCGCCTACAGCTACTACCAAAAAATCTGCTGGTGCTAGCAGTGCCAGGAGTATATTGGGATCTAAAAATGTCATGGGAAACACTCAGGGACTTTGTTTCCAACCGGGTATTGGATGGCTGCGCATTCCGAATAATTCGGTTCTCTCTACGCAGCAATTCGCCTCAGGGGTGGGCTCGAGTACGACCGTAACGAGCGCGTTGAACGGCTCGCTCAAGCATCCATCCTGGCTGCATGGGACAATATCAGATCAATGCCCGGAAGGCATTATCAATGCTTCCACCAACACTCCTATCGTTAATCAGTTGACAAGCAACGAACAGATTAAGGCATCCGATCTCAATGCGTATACAGGAAATACTAATTTCGGCACACAGGATTGGTTGAATGCTAATGCGATAGTAAATCCAGATAAAACTACATTTCCCACGCAATTATCAACAGGGCTTAACTCTAACCTATCGGACAACAAGCATCTTACTCACGGATTCAGCCAAAATCTGCCCATCGATTCTGTACCAGAATTTGAGGGCCGAGCTTATGTAAGTCCAATCAAACTTCGAAGGATAATGCGTAATGCTCCCGATATGGAAACCCGTTTTAAACTTCGCAGGCTCAATGAAAAACAAAAGGAAGAATCCAACAGATATTCCAGGCCTCACCAGTCAGATAATGCGAAGGACAGGCGAACATTCGATGATGAGAAGGTGAGTAAGCCAGCTTCACATCGCTGATCCTATTGGCCTGCCTCCTGCGGTTTAGTCCAACAAAGAGCTTGAATGAGGCACCCGTCTCGCCCCGAGGGCTTTGGATCCCAGGTTTCGTTAAAAGCAGCTGAAATTGAATGAGAAAACCATCTTCTCAGCGGCTAAAAGCCGCACTTATTTCTCGCATGCGGCACGGCTGAAGCTATGCCCTGATACAGGCCATCGTTTTTCATAAGCGCTGAAAGCCATGCTTTGCGCCTGCACTCCAGCAATCGCGTTAAAAAACACCCCGGAAATGTAAAACGCCTGTGGATGTTGATCCACAGGCGTCACAATTCAGTAGCCCTCCCCCAAGTGCTACTCAATAGCTACACTCTACAAATTGTTATTGCGTCTGGCTATGACAAATCAGTTTCGTAGAACAGGTATTTCGTAATACGAAACTGGTTACCTGGAAAAAACTGACGTATTTTTGGGGTGAATCGCGATCCATTAAGGGTGAATCTGGCGCAGCAGTGTCCGATTATGAACACAGTTGTGCGAAAATGGTCGTTTTAACACGGATTTTTTGGCCTCAGTAGCTATTCTGGATTGATTCTGTTGATGTTTCAGTTGCCGGAGAACTGGCACTTCATTTGCCCAATTTCGGTCAGGAGATATCTTTCCGATGCAATCGTTCCTGCAGGATCTTCGTTACGCCGTTCGGCAGTTGAGAAAAGCGCCCGGGTTTGGGATTACGGTCATTGCCACTCTGGCTTTGAGCATTGGGATTACGGCAGCGGTTTTCAGCGTGCTGTATGCGATGATGATTCGGCCATTGCCATATAACAATGCGGATAGGATTGTAGTTCCGCAGCCGCGGTCGCCGCAGGGATATACGCAGCCGGCTGCATATCCGGAATATGTCGACTGGCGGCGAATGAACCATAGCCTTGCGGCCCTGGCGGGGTACAACGACTATCAAAGCGTGAATTTTGAGGGGTCGGCCGGACCGGTTGCGATGCATGCGGTGGAAGGCAGCGATAACTTTTTCGATGTATTCGGCGTGCATCCGATACTGGGTCGCACTTTTGCCCCCGGCGAGGACCAGGATGGGAAGAACGATGTTCTGGTGCTGAGCTACGAGGTGTGGCAGCAGTTTTTCGGCGGACAAGCCAGCGTTATCGGCCAGAAGGTGAAATTAGATGGGCGGCCTTACACAATTATCGGGGTAATGCCGGCGGGCTTCCGGTTTCCGATCAGCCGGGTGGATGCGGTTTATCGACCATTGAACATGACAAAGGAGCAGCGTGAGAGTCGGGGTACTCACTGGCTGCGTACGATTGGTTTGCTGAAGCCCGGAGTTTCGCTGAAGCAGGCGCAGAGTGACATGACGCAGGTGCTGACCGACCTGGGTCGGACGTATCCGGACACCAAAGGCCGCACGATGCAGCTGGTGGATGTTTCGACCTCCATTCTGGGCAAGACCAGTGACTCGCTGCGCCTGCTGCTGTATGCGGTGGTAGCGCTGCTGGCGATTGGCAGCGTGAATGTGGCGGGGCTGATGCTGGCGCGAGGTGTGAAACGGGAACGCGAGGTGGCGCTGCGCTCGGCAGTGGGCGCGGACCGGATGCGGATTATCCGTCAGATTCTTACGGAGGGATTGCTGTTCGCTGTTTGCGGAGCGGCGGGCGGGGTCTTGCTTGCATATGGACTGCTGCGAGTGATCCGCCTGCTTTTAATTGCGGCTCTGGCGCGCGGCGCCGAGGTGCAGGTGAATGTGCCGGTATTAGTGGCCGCCTTATTTGTGTCGATCGTGGTTACGATTCTGGCGGCTGTAATTCCGGCGCTGCGGCTTTCGGGGACTGCTCCAAGCATGGCGCTGCGGGCCGGCGGGAGCGCGGGAACTTCACGCGGGCAGCATCGGCTGCGGGCAGCATTTGTGGTGACCCAGGTTGCATTGGCTCTGGCGTTGTTGGTGGTTTCCGGTCTACTGATGCACATGCTGGGTGGATTGCGAAATACGGAGCTTGGCTTCTCACCGGACAACATTCTGACGGCGGAGATTGATCTTTCTCCGGGACGGTATCAAGGCCGCGATGTGATGGCGGATTTTTACAATCCGTTGTTTGAGAAGGTACGGGCGATTCCCGGAGTGCAGGCCGTAGGGATCATTCAGGTATTGCCAATTCAGAACTGGGGGTGGAACTCGGATATTCACGTAGCGGGAACTCCGCCTGCGCCGCCGAATGTGGAGCAACTGGCGGAAGACCGCTTCGTGTCGCCGGGATATTTTGATGTTTTTCAAGACAGGCTGGTGCGCGGACGGCTGTTTGATCCGAATCTGGATACGCCGACTTCCAAGCCTGTCATGGTGGTGAATGAAGCTTTTGTGAAGAAGTTTATTCCAGTGGGACGCGATCCAATTGGGATGCAACTGGACAACGATCAGAAGACGCAGATTGTGGGCGTGGTGAAGAATATCCGCCAGAACATTTATGAGCCTCCGCTGGCTGAGATGGATTATGTTACCAGTCAGGTTCCGGCGGATTGGAGTTCGCTGCTGCAGAACATGACGCTGGTGATCCGCACGGGTATTGCGCCGGAGAGCATTGTGCCGAGCCTGCGCAAGGCGTTTCATGATGTTGATCCGACGCTGCCCTTCCGCACTCCGGAGACGATGCGAAGCGTGATTGCCGACACGCTGATCTTTGAGCGGCTGGAGAACTGGCTGTTTGGGACGTTTGCAGCGCTGGCGGTGCTGCTTGCCATTGTGGGACTGTATGGGCTTATCAGTCATGAGGTTGAGCTTTCGACGCGCGATATTGGCGTGAGGATGGCGCTGGGGGCTTCGCGCGGACGGATTCTTTCCGGCGTGTATCGGCGTGTAGGGTGGATGCTGGGCGGCGGTGTCGTGATTGGTTTGGGGCTTACAGCATTTGCTCAGAAGTACATCAGCTCGGTGGTGGAGATGCACATGGATAAGGATGCAGGACGGATTCTGGGGCTGGCGCTGGCCTTGATTGGGGCGGGTCTAGTGGCGGCTTTCTTTCCGGCGCGAAGGGCTTCTTCAGTGGAGCCGGTGGTGGCGTTGAGAGATGAGTGATTTTGTTTTTAACTACCCCACTCAAGCCAAAGAGAGCTTGAATGGGGCACCTGCAATTTATCGTTCTGACTTTGACAAAGCCCGGGGCTGAAGATCCTTCTATCTGGCGCATTATTCACCGACCTAGACTAAAAAGACTAAAAAGCCGGTGCTTCTCCCTGTTCTATTGAAGTTCTTACCTTCTCACATCTCTACGAGATGTGGGGTCACCATTTTTCGTAGCCCATCAGCCCCCAAAAAGCAGGTCCTTCGCTTCGCACAGGATGACAACATGAAGAGAGGTTAAGATGGCTGCGTTTGTGATACTCGTGTTTTTTTCGCTGGCTTTTTTTCAAGCAGTGTAGCGGAGTGGTGGAGGCCGCCGATGGCCTCAGTTAGTTTGAGGCTGGCTTCGCGCAGAGCGGTACGGACGGTTTTTGGAGTGGTCGGATCTTCGAGGCGGGCCAGATAGGGCACGGTGAGGGCGGCTACGGCATTGCCGCTTTCGTCCAGGACCGGATAGGTGATGTTGATCACGCCGCGTATCTGGTAACTGTCGCGCTCTTCGTATCCCTGCTGGCGGATTTTTTCGAGATGCTCATCGAGATCTTTGGGGACGCGGTTGCCGGTCTGCTGCTGCCACAGATCGACGGCGCGGCTGCACTGCTCTGACGGGAGATGAGCGAGGATAACGTGGCCTGTGGCCGCGTGCATAAGATCGACAATGGAGCCTGCTTTGACGTAGAAGCCAGGACTTACGGGTGAATCCGCCTGCGCAATGATGACGACGTGACCGCCCTCAAGTACGCCGAGATGCACGGATTGATTAAGCTCGTGCACAAGGTCCTGCATGATGGGCAGGGCCTCGGAAACCAGGCGTTTGGTCGGCGGGTATTCGAGCGCCATGCGGAAGATTTTGAGGCTCAGCCGAAAGCGGTCGTCTTCGGAACGGCTGATGTAGCCGCGTTCTTCGAGGCAGAGCAGCATGCGGAAGATTTCCGAGACGGTGCGGTTAAGGCGGCGGGCTACGTCGCTCTTGGTTAGGCCGGACGGCTCATGCGCGAAAAGCTCAAGGATGTCGAGGCCTTTTTCGAGGGCCGGAGTCGGATAGCGTCTTTTGACTGTCTTCAAAGCGTGTGTCCCAAAGAGATTGCAGAGATTGTAAACCGCATATTGTCGAAGACTGTAGAGCGATTTGCTGATGCCAGTCAAAAGGGTATTTAGCGTATAAAGGATGGGGCCTGCGTTGGTTGTATTTCCCGGCTTTTAAATAGATTTGTTTTACCGCAAAGGACGCAGAGGGTCGGCAAAGGCACGCAGAGGAAAGTATGCGTATAGTTTTAAGATTTTCCGTGGGTGAGCGATTGAGGGCCTCCCGCGCAAGGTACTTTTATTGACAAACGTACAATTTCACAGATAGAAGTTGGGAGTATTCTTTTCTTTAAGTGAGCATGGATCTGCAATCTCTCAGCGAGGCGAAGCCTCCTCTGCCGCGTGAGCCGCTGCCCATTATTGTCGTGGGAGCAGGTGGCATTGTTCATGACGCGCATCTGCCGGCATACCGGAAGGCTGGTTTTCCGGTAGCGGCGCTGGTCGATGCGAATCTGGGCCGTGCACAGATGGTTGCGGAGAAGTATTCGGTTCCGGTGGCTACGACTTCGCTGGATGAAGCGATTCGGAAATCTCCAAAGGGTAGTGTGTATGATGTGGCGGTGCCGGCGGGAGCAATTCTGGACGTGCTGCCATTGCTGCCGGATGGCTCAGCGGCTCTGATCCAGAAGCCGATGGGCAATACGCTGTCGGAGGCAAAACAGATTCTGACGCTTTGCCGCAAGAAGGAGCTCACGGCGGCGGTGAATTTCCAGTTGCGATATGCGCCGGTGATGCTGGCGGCGCGGCACATTGCCGATTCCGGGCAGCTTGGAGAGATTCACGATATGGAAATCAGAGTGAATGTCTTTACACCCTGGGACCTCTGGACTTTTCTGGCGACAGCACCGCGGTTGGAAATTCTTTATCACAGCATTCATTACGTCGATCTGGTGCGGTCGTGGTTTGGCAATCCACAGCAGGTGCTGGCAAAAACGGTGCGGAACCCGAGGACGGCGAAGCTGGCGGCAACGAAGAGCGTGATTGTGATGGATTACGGGGATTCGAAGCGCGTGTACATCGCGACGAACCATGGGCATAGATTCAAGGATTCGCAATGCAGCTATGTGCAGTGGGAAGGAATGGAAGGTGCGCTGCAAGCAGTGATGGGCGTAAATCTGGATTATCCGAAGGGGCGTCCGGATACGTTGAGTTTTGCAAAGGTAGATGAGAGCTGGCAGACGTTGCCGACCGAAGGTAACTGGTTTCCGGATGCATTTATTGGATCGATGGGATCGCTGCAGGCCTATGTGAGCGGCGATGCCAAGACGCTGCCAACCAGCGTTGAAGACGCCATCGACACGATGCGCGCGGTGGAAGCTGCGTATATTTCGAATGAGCGGGACGGAGTCCCGCTGAACAGGTAGGGATTATGGCTACACGTCTGCGCATTGCGGTCCGCGAGTTCAGCGATTTTGAGAATGCGCTTGCTGAAGAAATTGAGATGTACCGGAAGCAGCATCCGGAGATCGAGTTTGAGGCGGTTCCGCTGGACCTGCATAAGCTGCATGGCGAGATGTTTGAGAATGGCGGGCTGCGTAATGGGACGTGGGACATTGGCTATATCAGCACGGACTGGTTGGCTGAGGCAATAGATGGCGCCTTCATCGAAGAATTGACGTCGTATGTGCAGAAGAATCCGATTGCAGACTGGCCTCAGGGTTGGGCACGCTCCATCGTAGAGCCGCTGGTGTTTGGGGACAAACTGTACACGCTGCCTTGGCATGATGGGCCGGAGTGTCTGATTTATCGGCGCGATCTTTTTGAGAACGCCAAAGAACAGGAGCAATTTCGTAATCAATATGGTTACGAATTGCAGCCGCCGAAGACCTGGCGGCAGTTTTCTGACATGGCGCGCTTTTTTACGCGGCCTGCTGAGAATCTTTATGGGACGCTCTTTGCGGCGTTTCCGGATGGGCACAATACGTTATATGACTTTGCGCTGCAGCTCTGGAGCCGGGGCGGCGAGTTTGAAGATGCAAATGGCAAGGCGGTTATAGATACTCCGGAAGCGGCGGCGGCACTGGATTTTTACCGAAATACGATACGGGATGCTTCGATGTGCTATCCAGGAGTGGAGAAGCTGGATTCGACGCGCTCTGGCGATGTGTTTTTGTCGGGAGCAATTGCAATGATGGTGAACTGGTTTGGATTTGCAACGCGCTGCGACCGGACAGGCTCACCGCTGCGCGGAAAGATTGCGATTGCGCCGATTCCTTCAGACGAAGGCATGCCGCCGGCTTCCCTGTCTGTCTTCTGGACGCTGGGGATTGGGGCGGGATCGAAGAATAAGCAGGCAGCGTATGACTTTATCCATTTCCTGACACAGCCGGAGATGGATTTGGGAATCGTAAAGCATGGGACAGTAGGCGTGCGGCTTGCGACCTGGAGAAATGCCGAGGTGCAGAAGCAGATTCCTGCTTACTCGAAAATTGAGGAGATTTCGCTGGGCGCGCGCAAGCTGCCGCGCAGCAAAGGCCTGCCAGCGTTTGCCGGGATTCTGAACGATGTGGCGATGGAGGCGCTGAAGACGGATGAGCCTTCGGCTGCGATTCTGTCCAAAGGACAAGCGCGTATTGATGCGCAGAGGATTGCTTTCCGATGAGTAGTGGAGACGCGTTTCGTCTAAATGGGAAAACGGCGCTGGTAACGGGCGGCGCGAGCGGTATTGGCGAGGCTACATGCAAGGAGCTGGCGCGTGCGGGGGCTTCGGTGATTGTTGCGGACATCAATCTTGAACCTGCGCAGGCGTTGGCTGAGAGTTTGCCGAATGCCAGCGCTGTACGTATGGATGTGACGGAACGTGAATCCATTGATGCGGTTGCTTCGCAACTGGATCGGCTGGACATTCTGGTGAACAATGCCGGGATTGCGAATGTTGGATCAATTGAGAAAGTAGAGCCGGAAGATTTTGACCGGGTGATGGAAGTAAATGTGAAATCGGTGTATCTGGTCACACGCGCTTTTCTCTCATTGCTATTGAAAGTTCGCGGATCGATTGTGAACATCGGCTCGGTTGCAGGACAGGTGGGCATTAAGCAGCGATTTGCTTATTGCACGTCGAAGGGCGCGGTACTGGCGATGTCACGACAACTCGCAGTGGAGTACGCAAAGGAGTTGCGGGTGAACTGCATTTGTCCGGGAACGGTATATACGCCGTTCGTGGAAGGATATCTCGACAAGCATCACGCACATGAAAAGGAGAAGGTTCGCGCGGAACTGCATGCGCGGCAGCCGCAGGGGCGAATGGGCAAGCCTGAAGAAATTGCATCCTTGGTGCGATACGTGTGTTCTGACGAAGCGGAGTTCATGACTGGATCGCTCCTAGATATAGATGGCGGATGGACGGCTGCGTAGAGGAAATTTCGATCTCTGAAAAGAAAAGCAGATCCTTCGCTCCGTTCAGGATGACAGCGGAGGAGGGATGGAGAGGAAGAGAGAAGGATTTCGGTTGAGCGAACTGAGGATTACAAATGCGCGCGTAATTGACCTGCGCTTTCCCACTTCACGGGATCATATCGGCTCGGATGCGGTGAATGTTGATCCGGATTATTCGGCGGCATATTGCATTCTGGAGACTGATCATGGACCAAGCGGATATGGGCTTACGTTTACGCTGGGTCGCGGGACAGAATTGTGTGTTGAAGCGCTCAAGTATCTCTCGCATTTTGCAACAGGACGTACGCTGTCTTCGATCACTGACGACCTTGGTGGTTTTTACCGCTGCCTGACTTCGGACAGCCAGTTCCGCTGGCTTGGACCGGAAAAGGGCGTCATTCATCTGGCCACGGGCGCGCTGATCAATGCGGTCTGGGATCTGTATGCGCGGGTGCAAGGCAAGCCTCTGTGGAAGCTGCTGGCGGATATGAGCGCGGAGGAGATTGTTCGAACGATTGATTTTCGCTACATCACCGATGCGCTGACTCCCGAAGAGGCTCTCGGCCTGCTACGCGAGCGCAAGGCTTGCATGGATACACGGCTCAAGCAACTGCAGCAGACGGGGTATCCTGCGTATACAACCTCTGCAGGATGGTTTGGGTACAGCGATGAGAAGATTATGCGGCTGGCCAATGAAGGGATTGCAGAAGGATGGACACATTTCAAACTGAAGGTTGGCGGGAAATCTGATGACGATCTCCGCCGGGCACGGCTTCTGCGGAGCGCCATTGGGCCTGATCGCAAGCTGATGATGGATGCGAATCAGCGATGGGATGTGGAAGAAGCGATTGAGCGCACGCGCATGCTGGCAGAGGTGAATCCGTGGTGGATGGAGGAGCCGACGAGTCCGGATGACATTCTTGGACACGCGCGCATACGGCGCGAGGTTCCGCAAGTGCGTATTGCAACAGGAGAGCATTGCCAGAATCGCGTGATGTTCAAACAACTGATGCAGGCTGATGCGATTGACGTTTGTCAGATTGACAGCTGTCGTCTGGCGGGCGTGAACGAGAATCTTGCTGTCATCCTGATGGCGGCGAAGTTCAACGTTCCGGTGTGTCCGCATGCGGGCGGAGTTGGGTTATGCGAGTATGTGCAGCACCTGTCGGCATTTGATTTTCTGCGGGTTTCGACAACGCTTGAGAATCGCGTGACGGAGTTTGTCGATCATCTGCATGAGCACTTTGTGGATCCGGTGCGGATTCGCAATGCGCATTATGTATTGCCGGAGAAGCCGGGATACAGCGCGGAGATTTATCCGGAAACATTGCGGGATTACAGCTACCCTGATGGGCGCGTTTGGAGAGATGCATGAAGTTTGTTACGTTTTCTGAGGGTGATGCGAATGCCCGGCCTGGTTTATTGACCGGCGATTCTGTTGTGGACATATCATCGCGCTTTCGCAGCATGCTCTCTGTGATTCATGGAGGAGCCGAAGCTTTGAAAGTCACGGCATCGATTGACGCGGGCGCAAGGCTCTCGTTAGACGCGGTGAAGCTGCTGGCCCCTCTGCCCGACCCGCCGCGCATCTTCTGCATCGGGCTGAATTATCGCGACCATGCGGTGGAATCGAAGATGGAGATTCCTAAAGTGCCGACGGTGTTTCTTAAGCTTCCCTCGGCGCTGGTGGGCGCGAACGCGGCCATTGAGCTGCCTTCCATCTCATCGCAACCTGATTATGAGGCGGAGTTTGCCTGCGTGATTGGCAAAGGCGGAAGCCGCATTGCTCGTGATGCATGGCAGGAGCATGTGTTCGGCTATACGATTCTGAACGACGTGAGCGCGCGCGATGTGCAATTATCAACATCGCAATGGACGCTGGGCAAGAGCTTCAATACGTTTGCTCCGCTGGGGCCTGCGATTGTGACAAAAGATGAGATTGCCGATCCGCATGCGCTGGATGTGAAGCTTTCAATTGATGGCGAGGTGCTGCAGCACTCGAATACGCGGGAGCTGATCTTCAAGCTGCCGGATTTGATTGCGTACATTTCTTCGATCACTCCGCTGCAGGCAGGGGATATTATCAGTACCGGCACGCCTGCGGGCGTTGGGCTGGGACGCACTCCACAGCGCTGGCTGAAGGCGGGCGAGACGATTACGATCGAAGTCAGCGGGCTGGGATCGCTGGTGAATCCCGTCGTCGCTGGAGAATAACTGCATCTATGGCAGTCACGCGTATTTCTTCTACATCTACGCCGCAGACCGGCGGCCCGCTTACAGAGCGGCGCTATGTTCTGCCGCTGATGCTGATTACCAGCCTGTTCTTTTTGTGGGCGGTTGGCGTCAACCTGAATGACATTCTGATTCCGCACCTGAAAGGCGCGTTTCACCTGACGGATTTCCAGTCTTCGTTTGTTCAGGTGGCGTTCTTTGGTGGATATTTCCTGGCGGCGTGGCCTGCCGGGCGCCTGATGGAGAAGATCGGCTATCAGCGCGGGATTGTTTGCGGACTGCTGATTTGCGCTTGCGGCGCGTTTCTGTTTATTCCGGCGGCTTCGGTTCATCTATATGCTATTTTTCTGCTCGGGCTTTTTGTCATGGCGTGTGGGCAGTCTTTTCTTGAAGTGTCGTCGAATCCATATGTAACGTTTCTGGGCCCTCCGGGAACTTCGGAGCAACGGCTGAATCTGGCCCAGTCATTTAATGCTGTGGGTGCAGTGGTGACACCGATCTTCGGATCGGCATTTATTCTTTCGCGCGCTCATGCCGCGGCTCCCGGATCAGAAGCGGATGTGGTGCGGCTGCCTTACATGATCATCGTTGGGATTTTTCTGGTGATGGCCCTGATCATCTATTCGGCAAAGCTGCCGGTAATTCAGGAAGAGCAGGCGGAGGAAGAGTCGCCGCAATTTTCCGGCATTTGGGCGTTCCCGCATTTATTAAAAGGCGTGGCAGCACAGTTCTTTTATGTTGGCGCGCAGGTGGGCGTGGCCAGTTTCGTGATCCGGCTGGTGCAGCATGCGCATCCGGGAACGCTGGATACTTCGGCGGCCAATTATCTGAAGTTACATTTGCTTGGGTTCATGATCGGGCGATTTGCCGGATCGGCGCTGATGAAAAAGATTAAACCCACACACATGCTGGCGGCTTTTGCTCTCGGTTGTCTGGTTTCAGTTTTGCCGGTAATTTTCCTGAATGGCAAGCTAGCGCTGGCAGGGATTGTTCTTCTGGGGTTCTTCCACTCAATTATGTTTCCGACGATCTTTGCCCTGAGCATTCGACATTTAGGCCCCTACACGAAACGCGGGTCTTCACTGGTCGTGATGGCGATTCTGGGTGGCGCAGTCTTTCCTGCCATCATGGGGCGCATCTCGGATGCTTCGAATATTCAGACTGCGTTTTTTGTGCCCCTGATTTGTTATTTGTTCGTGCTTTACTTTGCGGTGTGGGGATATAAGGTGCGGCACGCCGGCTAGCCTTCCGTAAAAAGAAAAACTGCAGGTCCCTCCGCTTCGGACTAAAGCGCTTCGGTCGGGATGACAATTCATAGAGCTAGTGCTAGTTCCTGACTAATACAACATCCAGAAAGCGGGGGCCGTGGACGCCGCGGATGCGCGTCATTTCTATGTCTGCGGTGGCGGATGGGCCGGAGACGAAGGTCAGCGGTTCAGTTTTAAACTGCTCCAGTCTTGCGATGGCTTCAGGGACGGTCTCGACTATTTGATTCTCGTAAACAATGCAGAGGAGGCGGTCGGGTAGAAGCGTCAGTTTGCGCGCGCCTCTGAGAATGATAGTTCCGGTGTGGGCGATGGCAACTTCGCAGCCTGAGATTGCATATTCGGCTGTGTTCATATGCTCGGTTGTGCTTTCGGATTCGCGCTGGAAAGTGAAGCCTTCAGGTAAATTCTTCTGGGAAAAGTCGTCCGAGATAATGGCGGATTTCTGGTTGTGCGCCAGCAGGACTTTTGCGATGGTTGCCGCCAGCGTGTCTGGTTTTGCTTCTAAGACCTGGGCGTCGTATTCATGGAGGCGGTCTGCGAAGGTCTTCAGGATTGTTTCTCGGTCGAGCGTAGCAGTCTGCTGATAATTCCGTTCGATCGTCCGGTATTCGAAGGATGGCGTGGTCGCGTTCGCCTCTCGGATGCGGTTGAGAATAGCTTCGCGTGTGTTCGTTGATTCAGGCATTTTCGTCTTTCTTAATCAGGATTACATCAGCGCGAGTAGAAAAGCAGTTCCTTCGACTCCGTGCTTCGCACTCCGCTCAGGATGACAAGTTTTTTGTTGATCGTGAGCGGTCTTGAGCCGATTTGGCGGATGCTTTTTCTCTTTCACGCCACCAGTTTCGGAATGACTGTTTCGGCAAAGGGCGCAGGTCGCGGACTGCGGTCCAGTTGCCGAGCATTCCGGGCAGGTGCTTCACCCATCCTTCTGAGACGAATGGCCATTGGCCGATGTGGCCGAGGCGCTGCGCTGCTTCGAAGCGGCGAGAGCTCAAAAAGATGCGCGCCATGGCTTTCATGCCAATGGCCTCAAGATTCGCTCCGCTCTGCTGCTCGCGCACGACTCGGCCACGCAGATGAATGAGGACTTCCGGGATGTTGATCTTGACGGGGCAGACTTCGTAGCAGGCTCCACAGAGCGATGAGGCGTAGGGCAGCGATTGCGAGTGCTGCATGTCGAAAAGCTGCGGTGTGAGGATTGCGCCAATGGGGCCGGCATAGATAGAACCGTAGGCATGGCCTCCGGTCTGGCGGTAGACAGGGCATGTATTGAGGCAGGCTCCGCAGCGGATGCAGTGCAGAGTCTGGCGCGATTCAGGATCGGCAAGGATGCGGGTGCGTCCGTTGTCGAGCAGGACGACGTGGAAATACTGTGGGCCTTCGCCTTTGTGGGCGCCTGTCCAGAGCGAGTTGTAGGGATTCATGCGCTCGCCGGTTGCGGAGCGCGGGAGAAGCTGCAGAAAGACTTCGAGGTCGCGAAAGCTGGGAATGACCTTTTCAATGCCGGCGAGGGTGATGAGGACATTGGGCAGTGTGAGGCACATGCGGCCATTGCCTTCTGATTCGACGACACAGACGCCGCCGGTATCGGCCAGCAGGTAGTTAGCTCCGCTAAAACCGATCTTTACTTCCAGGAATTTTTTGCGGAGATACTGGCGCGCTGCGTTGGTGAGGTCTTCGGGTTTGTCGCCTAGCTCCGAAAAGCCCATCGCTTGCATGAAGATTTCACGCACCTGCTGGCGGTTCTTATGCAGAGCGGGCACAACGATGTGCGATGGCTTGTCATGACCGAGCTGGACAATCATGTCGGCAAGATCAGTTTCGTGCGGACGAATGCCATTCGCTTCGAATGCTTTGTTCAGGCCGATTTCGTCTGAGGTCATGGTTTTGACCTTGATGACCTCTTTTCCGCCGTACTGCTTTACCAGGCCAATGATGATGCGGTTAGCCTCGTCTGCATCGGAGGCCCAGTGCACGTGGCCGCCAGCAGCGATGCAGGCACCTTCAAATTTCAGGAGGTACTCGTCAAGATGCGCCAGTGTGTGCTGTTTGATGGCGCTGGCTGCTGAGCGGAGCTGCTGCCAATCATGCTGCTCGCCGACGACAATGGCGCGTTTATTCGTGATGACATCAGTGGCGTGGCGGACGTTCTTGCGCAGCTGCGCATCATCGAGCAGCTTGAATGCTGCTTTCTGGAAGGATGGGGCTTCGGCGGCTTCTCCTACGCGGATGCTCATTGGGTGGCCTCGTCCTCCGTCGACGCAAGAATCTCGGCAAGGTGCACTGTCCTGACGCCGGTGCGCTGGCGGTGCAGCCCACCAAAGATATGCATGAGGCAGGAGTTGTCGACGGCCGTGCAGACTTCGGCTCGCGTATTTTCCACGCAGCGAAGCTTATCGGAGAGCATGGCCGCTGAGACATCGCCGTTCTTGACGGCAAAGGTTCCACCGAAGCCGCAGCACTGATCTATATTTTGAAGCTCGACCAGATCGATACCTCGGACTTTTCGTAACAGTCGCAGTGGCAGATCGCCCAGATGCAAGCTGCGGAGCGAATGACAGCTGGCATGGTAGGTGACACGATGCGGATAGTAAGCGCCCACATCGTCTACGCCGAGCTTGTTGACGAGCAGCTCGCTGAGTTCGTAGACACGCGGCAGCAGCTCATCGACAGCCTTAACGAGGCCGGGATCGCCTGTTGATTCGGCCATCTTTGGATAGTGGTCTCGTACCATGGCGACACAGGATGAGGATGGGATGCAAACGGCTTCGGCGTCTTTGAAGATTTCAACGAAGCGGCGCATGAGCGGCATGGCCTCTGTCTGGTAGCCGGTGTTGTAGTGCATCTGGCCGCAGCAGGTCTGCTCGAGCGGAAACTCGACTTCGTGCCCGAGGCGTTCGAGCAGGCGAACGACGCTCTTGCCGGTTTCCGGGAAAAGCGTGTCGTTGTAACAGGTGATGAAGAGCGAAATCCGCACTCTGGTTCCTCGTTCGGCCTTAAGAATCTTTCTAATCGCGTCGATGGATGAGAAAAAGCAAATCCTTCCCCTTCGTTGCACTCAGGGTCAGGATGACAACATAGACCAGGTTAAAGAAAATCGGTTTACTAATTCTATTGCATCTGTACACTGGTTCGGGAAGCTCATCCACCTATGAAGATTCGTTCGGTTCTTGCCACTCTCTTTGTTCTGGCTTTCGCATCAAGTGGTTTCTGCCAGTCTACTCCAGATAAGCCTCTCTATCTTGACCCTTCGCAGCCGCTGGAAAAACGCGTGGCCGATCTGGTTTCGAAGATGACGCTGGAGGAGAAAGTTTCGCAGATGCAGAACCATGCGACGGCGATTCCGCGGCTACAGGTTCCGGAATATGACTGGTGGAGCGAAGCGCTGCATGGCGTGGCGCGCGCTGGGTACGCAACGGTTTTTCCGCAGGCGATTGGTTTGGCGGCAACATGGGACACAGACCTGGAGCACAAGATCGCTGACACAATTTCGACCGAGGCGCGGGCGAAGTACAACGCGGCACAGGCGGAGGGTGATCGGAGTATTTATCGCGGCCTGGATTTCTGGTCGCCGAATATCAATATCTTTCGCGATCCACGCTGGGGACGTGGGCAGGAGACGTATGGCGAAGATCCTTATTTGACGGGGCAGATGGGCGCGGCCTTTATCAAAGGACTGCAGGGGGACGATTCCAAAGTCTTCAAGACAATTGCCACTGCCAAACATTATGTGGTGCACAGCGGGCCTGAATCGACACGGCACTCAGCGAATATCGATCCATCTCCGCATGACGTAGAGGACACGTATCTGCCGGCGTTCCGCATGGCCATGGTGGATGCGAAGGCCGATTCTATCATGTGCGCGTACAACGCCGTGAATGGCTCACCTGCCTGTGCGAGCCGGGACCTGCTGGCGAAGCGGCTGCGGGGAGACTGGCGGTTTAGCGGCTATGTCGTCTCGGACTGCGGCGCGATCAGCGACTTCTTCAGCGAGAATGGACATCATTTTTCTCCAGATGCCGAGCACGCTTCCGCTGTGGCGGTGAAGGCGGGTACGGACCTGAGTTGCGGCAAGGAATATGCTGCGCTGGTGGATGCGGTGCACCAGGGATTAATTGATGAAAAGGAGATTGATCAGGCAGTGACCCGGCTGTTTACGGCGCGATTCAGGCTAGGGTTATTTGATCCTCCAGGATCGAATGCGTATTCGCGGATTGCTCCGAGCGAGAACGCCACACCTGCGCATGCTGAGCTGGCGCTTCAGGCTGCGCATGAGGCCATGGTGCTACTGAAGAATGACAACAATACGCTGCCACTGGCGAGCTCTGTGAAGACGATTGCAGTCATTGGGCCGAACGCGGAATCGCTAAGCGCGCTAGAAGGAAATTACAACGGTGTGGCGGAGCATCCGGTGACTCCGCTGGCTGGGATTGAGGAGAAATTTGGCGGCAAAGGAGCGAAGGTGCTCTTCGCGCAAGGCTCGCCGCTGGTGGCTGAGCTGCCGACCATCGTACCGAGCAGCGTATTTACGGACAAAGACGGACATACGGGGCTGACGGCGGAGTACTTTGCCAATTCGGACTTCAGCGGTACGGCAACGACAGAACACGACGCGCATATTGATTTTGACTGGAACCGCGTCGTGCCTCTGCCGGTACAGGGAGCGAAAGGATTCAGCGTGCGCTGGTCAGGAAATTTCCAGCCGCTGGCTCCTGGCGATGTTGTGTTCACGGTAGATCATGCAAACTGCGAGCCGCACTGTGCCTCAACTTATTCCTACAGCGTTTCGTTCGATGGGAAGGAAGTGGCGAGTGACGCGAGCAACGACCCGCACGATCCTGGAAAGCCGCTGACATTTACCGTTCACTTTAATGATGCCAAGCCGCATCCGTTCAAGATGGAATATTCGCGGTCAGGTGCAGACTATGGAGCGGGTATCCGGCTGAAATGGAAGCCGAATGTTGAGCAAATGAAGCAGCAGGCGATCCAGACAGCGAACCAGGCAGATGTTGTTGTCGCCTTTGTCGGGCTATCGCCAGAGATTGAAGGCGAGGAGATGCCGGTACATATTCCTGGCTTTTCAGGGGGCGACCGCACGGACATTGCTCTGCCCGCGGCGCAGCGTGATCTGCTGGAGGCGCTGGCCGGCACGAACAAGCCGTTGGTTGTTGTTCTGCTGAATGGCAGTGCACTGGCTGTGGACTGGGCGCAGCAGCATGCATCGGCGATTCTCGAAGCCTGGTATCCGGGGCAGGCCGGTGGGACGGCAATTGCGGATGTGCTGGCTGGGGCCGTGAATCCGGCGGGGCGGCTACCGGTGACGTTTTATCAGTCCGTGGATCAGCTGCCTGCGTTTGATAACTACGCAATGGAAGGGCGGACGTACCGCTATTTTCGGCAGAAGCCATTGTATGGGTTTGGATTCGGATTAAGCTATTCGAAGTTTGTCTATAGGAATCTGAAGCTGTCAGCTCCGAAGCTGAATGCGGGTGCTCCGCTGCATGTGACTGTCGACGTAGAGAATACGAGCGCGGTTGCGGGGGATGAAGTGGCGGAGCTTTACATGAAACCTCCGTCTACACCCGGCGCTCCAAACCATTGGCTCGCCGGGTTCAAGCGAGTGCATGTGGAGCCGCATCAGATAGCGCATGTGACGTTTGATGTGGATGCGCGCGGACTGAGCCTGGTGGATGCACAGGGTCAGCGGGCAGTGACAGCCGGCGACTATAAGGTGTTCGTCGGTGGCGCACAGCCCGGAGACACTACGTCCGGGCTTGAGCAGAAGCTGACGATTGTGGGCACGCAAAAGGTGGATGAAGCGGTCTCAGCGTCTGCTGGCGGACTCCGCATCGTCCGCAAATAGCTGAAATTCGCGGATGTGCGCTTCGCCCTCTGTTGAAAGCAGGTTGAGGCGTACTCGCTGGGCGGTGACGGGAACGAAGATATCGATCTTCTTGTGGCCGATGGCCTGCGCTTCCACGATGCGCTGCCATGCGCCGTCTTTATAGATTTCGATGGCGTATTTCTGGATGTGCTGGCCGTCGTTGAGCCACTCCATGGTGAGCGCGCGGTCGAAGGTTACGGGTTTCGGAAATGTAACCTCCAGAGTTGCATGATGCGATCCTGAAGGCGCAGACCAGAATGTACTGGGATCGTTGTCGAGGGCTGCGTATTCGTCAGGAGATTGTGGCTTGGCGTGCTCATCGAGGATGAGATTGTGGCTGTAGAGCTGGTGGATAGCATCACCGAATTCCTTCAGGCGCTTGACGTCAGCTTCGGGCAGGCGACCTGTGTTGTCGGGCGCGATACCAAGCATGAGCTGCCCGCCGTGTCCGACTGTGTTGTTGTAAACGTCTACTAATTCACTGACACTTTTCAACGTGTCTTCGTCATTTGGGTGCCAGAACCAGTGCAGCTTATGCAGCGGCGTGTCTGCTTCGATGGGACGCCAGCGCAGGTAGCCAGTACGATCGATGACATTCCAGTTTTCGTAGGAGATGGCCCCGCTTTCTGTTCCTACCCAACGCAGGTCCGCGTATTTGAAGAGCGCGACGTCGGCGAAGACCATGGTATTTGGCTGGTAGGTGCGAAGCTCGTTGATGATGCTTTCGAAGTCGTATTTGCGTCCCGCGCTGCCGGCTCCATCCAGCCAGAACTCGGTGAGGTCGCCGTAACTGGTGGCGAGTTCATCGAGTTGTTTCAGGTAGTACTCATCGTAGGCTTTGGGGTCTTTGTATTTGGGTTCATGGCGGTCCCAGGGAGAGAGATAGATGCCAAATTTCAAGCCGTTGGCGCGCGCTGAATCTGACGCCATGCGCACAAGGTCGCCCTTGCCGTTCATCCATGGACTGCTTTTCACGCCATAATCGGTCTGGCTGCTGGGCCAGAGGGTGAACCCGTCATGATGCTTGGCGACGAGCACGGCGTATCTTGCTCCGGCGGCTTTTACGGCCTTCATCCATTGATCTGTATCAACGTTGGAGGGATTAAAGACCTTCGGATCAGCAGTGCCGTCGCCCCATTCACGGTCGAGAAATGTATTGGTGCCGAAGTGGATGATGACCCCGAATTCGAGGTCCTGCCATGCGGTCTGCTGTGGTGAAGGCTTGATTTCAGAGAAATTCTGGGCTTGTGCAGCAGCTGTTAAGACGAGCAGAGCGGTGAAGAGACGGCAGACAAGAACCTTCAATGGGGGCTTTCTCCTGATTCCAGTATGCAGAAGAAGGCAGCTTTCATGCTACTTTGTGAGCTT
This sequence comes from Alloacidobacterium sp., assembly GCA_035293545.1. Taxonomy (GTDB): domain Bacteria; phylum Acidobacteriota; class Terriglobia; order Terriglobales; family Acidobacteriaceae; genus Alloacidobacterium. The sequence continues at coordinate 21,887 of DATGMQ010000072.1, forward strand.
CGGCAAATGCAGCAGCGCGCGTTGAACGCTTGGAGCGGAGGCGAGATGTTTTTCCTGTGATTGCGCGTCGGCATGGAAATGCACAGCCTGATAGCAGAACTGTACGCCAATCATGAGCAGCCATGTGGTGAGGACAAGGCGCAGCTTGCGGTTGGGCAGGCGCGGAGCGAGAGCGCTTCCGGCGATAGCGCCGAAGAGCCCGCCGATGAGGAGCTTCAACAGCAATGCTGTATCGAGGTTCTGGCTGAGGAGGTGCAGTCCCCCTCCGATGAGCGAGAGGCATAATCCGAAGGCGAGGTCCGTTCCGACAACCTGTGTTGCGCTGAGTGTAGTGAGGCCAAGCAATGCAATAGTGCCGAGAGCGCCTGCTCCTGAAGACGAAAAGCCAACTTCAGCGCCGATGGGCAGCATGAGGATAGCGAGCCATTTTGGATGATTACGTTGTGTATTAGGTACGTTTTTGCCGCGGATCGATTTATAGAGATGCCAGCCGGAGGTGATGACGATAATGCTGCCAAGCGCGGCGTAGAGAATGCCTTCGTGTCCGCGCGCAACCACACGGCGAAAAAGCCAAACGCCAAGTAGTACGCCGGGAAGGCCGCCGAGCAGCATGTATCCCACGGCGCGGTAGACGACTTGTTTACGCCACATCTGAATCGGGACGACGATCAGCTTCACAATGGCGGAGTAGACCAGGGCTGTTCCCACGGCGAGCGGCAACGGCACATGCAGAAAGAGCACAAGAATCGGCGCGGTGATCGTGCCGGCGCCGACTCCGGTGACTGCGATGGCAAACGCGATGAGAAAGCCAATGGCCAATTCCATGAACCCTGCCTTACTGCGTTTTCCCTCAGGGGCTAAAGCCCCTTTCATTGTTGTGGCCTGACAGCACGGCTGAAGCCGTGCCCCTTCAAACCCGTGAAGTAAATCTCTATGCTCGTTCTATTGCGCCTGAATATGAATGCCGCACTCCTGTTTGCGCCCGGACCAGCGGCCTGAGCGCGGATCATTTGGATCGGACGGCAGGCTGGTACAAGGTTCGCATCCGATACTTGAATAACCTTTGTCGTACAGCGGCAAGAGCGGGATACCACGCTCCTGTGCGTAGTACCAGACGTCGCGTGTGGTCCAATCGGCGAGTGGGTTGATTTTGAGCAGTTGCTTGCCGCCGGGCAGCGTGAAATGGTCAGCTGCCTGCAACTGTGCGCGGCTCTTTGCCTGGTCGCGGCGCATGCCGGTGAACCACGTTTTGTAATCGGCCAACGCGGTAAAGAGCGGTTCTACCTTGCGCAGCTTGCAGCATTGGTCGGGCGCGCTTTGATGCAGTATGCCGAACTGCGCCTCCTGCTCGGGCACGCTCTGGCGCGGTGTGAGATTGATGAGGTTCAGGTTCCATGCGGCTGTCATCTGGTCGCGATAGGCGTAGGTTTCCCCGAAGTGGTAGCCGGTATCAAGAAAAAGCACAGGCACGCGAGGGTATATGGCGCGAACCATTTCAAGAACCACCATATCTTCAGCCTGAAAGCTGCAGGTAACACACTCCGTAACTGATCCAGTTACGTTTGTAGAGACCAGAGCCTGCGCTGCCAATACTTTCTCAGCGAGCTCAGGGACAATTTCCATGCTTGATTCAACACTCAGGCTCATTCCTGGCCTCCTGACTGCTTCAGTTGCTCTAAAAGGACATCCACCTGCTCTTTCAGTCCTGAGGGGCGTGGCGCGATTTTGCGCTGAAATTCATTTGCGTCCGGACCGAGCATGATGATCTCCGGTTGTGCCTGCAGCTTCGAAGGCACCAGCACTGTAAATCCGGCGTGAAGCAAGCTGCGCCATACTTCCGGTTTCTGGCTGCGCGTGATAAGAACGTCTCTGCCGAGTGCGGTCAGCCTCTCTTCGAGCACGCTGACGAGAACTTCGCCGGGTAACAGAAGCAACATGCCGCCGATGCCTAGTCTATTTCCACCAATAGCCGCTGTTTCACGGACCATGCCAGCGCCTACCGTGGCGTTGTTTGCCGGATCGATGAGGATGAAGCTGCCCGTAATGCGATTGTCGCGGTAAGCATCGAGCATGAGAGGCCGGCTGGTCTCTATCCTGACTTCTCCAATTTCGTTCAACTGTAGTGTCTGAGCATCCAGTTGACGGAGAGTTTCGATATCGAGGCGGCGCGTTACATTGAGCTGCGCTTTTACGGTCTGCGAGGCGTGCTTCAGCAGATAGGTCTTGCTTGCGGCAAACGGCTCTGCGTGCAACCAGACCAGAGAGGCCGTGAAGTTTGTGGCACTGACCGGCGGGTTTTCCTGATGAGCAATCAGGTCACCACGGCTGATGTCGATTTCATCTTCCAGCGTAAGCGCAATGGATTGCGGCGCGAATGCGCTTTCCAACTCGCCATCAAAAGTATGGATTGACTGCACGCGGCTGGTTTGGCCGGATGGCAGCGCGATAACAGCATCTCCAGGCCGGATGGTTCCAGATGCGATCTGGCCGGCAAAGCCGCGAAAATTCTGATGAGGGCGGATGACGCGCTGGACAGGCAGCCGAAACGGCGCATGCTGCAGGCGCTCAGCAATCGGCGCCGATTCGAGATGCTCAAGCAGCGTGGGGCCGTAGTACCAGGGCGTACGATCGCTGCGCGTGACCACATTGTCGCCATCGAGCGCGCTGATAGGGATGCAGAGGAGATCACGAATTTCAAGCTTCTCGGCAAGTACTCGCAGATCGCGCTGATGCTGCGCGAAGATTTCTTCCGAGAAATCGACGAGGTCCATTTTGTTGATGGCGGCGACTACGTGGCGTATGCCAAGCAGCGATGCAATAAAAGCGTGGCGGCGCGATTGCGTGAGGATGCCCTTACGCGCATCCACAAGGATAATAGCCAGTTCAGCGGTAGACGCGCCGGTGACCATGTTGCGCGTGTACTGTTCGTGGCCGGGAGTGTCGGCGATGATGAACTTGCGCTTCGGCGTCGCGAAGAAGCGGTAAGCGACATCGATAGTGATTCCCTGCTCGCGCTCCGCGCGGAGTCCATCAGTGAGCTGCGCGAAATCAATGGAGCTGGCATCGCCGGAGTGACTGCGGGTTACCGCCTTGACCTGGTCTTCGTAGACACTGCGCGAATCGTAGAGCAAACGGCCGATCAGCGTGGACTTGCCGTCATCAACGCTGCCCGCAGTGGTGAAGCGCAGAAGGTCCTTTTGCTGCTCGTCGGATAGAAAGTCTTCAATCTCGAATGGAACCACGGTCTCGGAGGCTTCGTCGAGCACTGAAAAATTCTGCGGCATCAGAAGTAGCCCTCACGTTTCTTGATTTCCATAGAGCCGTCCTGATCGTGATCGATGATGCGATTTGCCCGTTCAGAAGAGCGGAACGAAATCAGCTCAGCGATGATCTTCGGCACCGTGTCGGCGTCGGAGCGAATGGCTCCTGTGCAGGGGCTGCATCCGAGCGATCGCAAGCGGCAGCGCACCCACTGCTCTTCTCCGGGCAGTCCCTTCACGAAAGGCTGCTCTGTGGGAATGAGGCTGTCGCCGCGCACAAGCATGCGGCGCTCTTTAGCGAAGTAAAGCGGCACGATCGGAATTTTTTCGAGGTGGATGTAATGCCAGATGTCCAGTTCGGTCCAATTGGAGAGCGGAAAGACGCGAATGCTCTCGCCCGGACCGATGCGTCCGTTATAGAGATTCCACAACTCGGGGCGCTGGTTCTTCGGGTCCCATTGGCCGGCATTGTCGCGGAAGGAGAAGATGCGCTCTTTCGCGCGCGAGCGCTCTTCATCGCGGCGCGCTCCGCCGAAGGCTGCATCGAAACCGTGGGCTCGCAGACCATCTAACAGGGCCTGCGTCTTCAGCAATCCGCAGCAGCGCTGCGTTCCCAGAGCTACCGGGTTTGCGCCTTTTGCAAGAGCGTCTTCATTACGCCAGACGATAAGTTTCAACCCAAGCTCGCGTGTGTACTCATCGCGAAAGGCGAGCATCTCGCGGAATTTGTAGCCCGTATCGATGTGCAGAAGCGGAAAAGGAATCGGACCAGGATGAAACGCCTTCTGGGCGAGGCGCAGCATGACTGAGGAGTCTTTCCCGATCGAATAGAGCATGACCGGCTTCTGGAATTCCGATGCGACCTCGCGGATGATGTAGATGCTCTCGGCCTCAAGCATCTGGAGGTGCGTGAGTCGCGCTGTTGACTGCACACTGGAACTGGTCGAGCTATAAACTGCTGTGGCCATGGCTGCAAATCCCGTGAGTTGTTAAGAATAGGAGCGGAAAATAGAAAACCCACGCTCAGTTTGTCTGCGTGGGTTGATTCCTGCTTAAGCTGTGTGGATAGTCGATCTATCGACAGCGCTTACACCCTCGCCGACATGCGCTGATGCTGGTACAACAGCGACACTCAATTCGACAGGCGAAGGTACAAAGCGTAAAAGCCATGTGTTATTCAGGATGGCCTATATAGATGCATTCTGTCAAACCGTGAATTGACCGATTGGGACAATTGCCCGTACACTACACAGACGATGATTCGCATTTTTTCATCTGCACGTTGTTGTCGCCCATTTATCTGTTGAGTCCGTGCGTGCATACTTGCGAATTAGCTTCCATCCAAAGCCTGATTCAAATACAGCCGCCGGGCATACCCCGAGCGGTTTTTTTAATCTTTAGAGTAACCATGCAGCCAGAACTTCTCCAATACCGCGCTCATTCGCAGCTAGTTATGCTGCGCTCTGGCTGTTGTTGATCCCACCTGCTGTGCCATTCATCCCTATCCATCACAATTCACATATTTTGTAAGGAGTTGTTTATGAGACGCGGATTTACACGCGTTATAGTTTCTGCACTCCTTGTATGGAGCGCATTTTTGACGAGCGCCAGGCAGGCAGATGCTCAGGTAGTCGGAGCATCCATTACAGGCACGGTACAAGATGCTTCGGGAGCGGCTGTTCCCGGCGCAAGCATTACAGTACGAAACCTTGAGACCGGCGCGGTGCGCAAGGTGGCGAGCGATGCCGAAGGCCACTATGCAGCGCCCTCTGTTCCGGTAGGGCGTTATGAAGTGACGGCGGAGAAAGAAGGATTCAGCACAGCGACGCGCAGCGGAGTGAATCTGGTGATCGGCCAGAGCGCGGTTGTTGATCTCTCCCTTGCAGTGGGCGAGGTGCATGAGCAGGTGGCTGTGAGTGATGCGCCGCAAACGCTGAACCCGACAACACAGCAGATCTCCGGGCTGGTAAGTGAGCGGCAGGTGAAGGAGCTTCCACTGAATGGCCGCAGCTTTGATGAACTAATTACACTCAATCCGGCGGTCGTGAACTATACAGGGCAACGGTCAGGCTCAATTGGCACGACAAATTCTTCACCAGGCAATATGTTTGCTGTGGCTGGGCGACGTCCGCAGGACAATCTCTTCCTGCTGAACGGAATTGAGTACACCGGAGCATCGGAGATCAATGTGACTCCGGGCGGGGTAAGCGGGCAGTTGCTTGGTGTAGATGCGGTGCGCGAGTTCAATGTCGTCTCCGACACCTATGGCGCAGAGTACGGCAAGCGCACGGGTGCGCAGGTGAGTATCGTAACCGCGTCAGGTACAAATCAATTGCATGGCAGCGCGTTTGAGTTTATCCGCAACAGCGCGCTTGACGCTCGCAATTACTTTGATCAGGCGGACATACCCATCTTTCAGCGTAATCAGTTTGGCGGTGCTCTCGGTGGTCCTCTGATAAAGAGCAAGCTATTGCTGTTTGGAAACTACGAAGGCTTCCGGCAGAACCTCGGCCTGTCCAATGTGACGCTGGTTCCGGATAACACCGCCCGCGCTCAGGCAGTGCCAAGCGTGCAGCCGCTGCTCGCATTGTGGCCAGTGCAGAATGGTCCTGAGCTGGGTGGCGGAATCGCCGAAGCGTTTAATCATCCGCTGCAACGAATCCGCGAAGATTTCGGGACGACGCGCCTTGACGACAACATCTCCGATAAAGATTCAGCGTTCGCCGTCTACACCATCGATGACAGCAAAGGCGATACGCCCACCATCAATCCTCTGAGTACGGTAGATACCAGCCTGCGCGAGCAGGTAGTGAGCGTGCAGGAGCAGCACATCTTCTCACCGCGTGTTCTGAATACATTTCGCTTCGGATTTTCGCGCGGCGGATACTTCTTTACCGGAGCAACTCCGGTCGATCTTCCCGGATGGGTGGAAGGCAAGCCAATCGGAGCAATCGTAATTGGCGGAGGAACCGCCCTGAATGGCGCTTCGCAGATCAGCCTCGGTGGAACAAATGCGGGCAGCAATCTGCGTGCCGTTCGCAATCTGTTTACCTGGGACGACCATGTCTACATCTCGCATGGACGAAATCAGCTCGAAGCCGGAGTCTGGATTCAGCGGCTGCAATCAAACAGCAACCTGGCGCAGTATCAATATGGACAGGCATCGTTCGGTAGCCTGAGTGCTTTCTTGCAAGGCACAGTGTCTACATTTACTGTCATTCCCTCACCTACAGAACTTGGCTGGCGTTCGCTTGAGGGCGCGGGATTCGCGCAGGACACGTTGAGGCTGTGGCCAAATCTTGAGTTACGACTCGGTTTCCGATTCGAGTCAACAAATGGCTGGAATGAAGCGCAGGATCGTGCTTCCAATTATGTCTTTGACGAAAATGGCGTGTTGGAAACGCAGCCGCATATCCGCTCTTCAGCATTTACAACGAATCGTGCAAAGTTCCTGCCCGAACCGCGCATCGGCATCGCATGGACGCCATCGCAGAAGGGCGGAACAGTGCTGCATGCCGGTTTCGGAATCTATCGTGCTTTGCTCGACAGTCTGGATTACCGGCTCGACCAGAATGCTCCCTTTAATACAACGCAGAGCATCAAGAATATCGCCGTCTCTGATTTGCACTTTATTCCGGGCCAGCCGGCACCTTCAGGAAGCAAAGTTTCTCCAAGCGGCATTCAGCCCGATGCCTACACGCCGACGCTGCTCTCGTGGTCTCTGAACATTGAGCAGCAGATCGCGCCAGGTACGTCACTCACGCTCGGCTATATCGGCTCGCATGGATACCATCAGATACTTTCTGAAGATGTGAACGAGCCAATTCCAACTGTCTGCCCAGCTTCGCCATGCCCGTCAAATCTGGCTGCGGGCACGGTTTATTACCCCAAAGGCACGCCCTTCGCGAATCCAAACCTGGCCAACAGCACGACCTGGATTTCAGAAGGTGTGAGTTCCTACAACGGATTGATCGTTGACGTGAACCGCCGCTTCAACGCCGGGCTGCAGTTCCGCGGCGTGTATACCTTCTCAAAAAATCTCGACAACGGTACGGCGTGGAACAGCAGCGTGGGAGCCAATGCTCCGGGATTTGTGATGTTTCCCTTGAAGCCGCAGCTCGACTATGGGCCAGCCAATACAGACGTCCGCCATCTCGCGGTGATCAATGGCACATATGAATTGCCGCTCGGACAAGGCAAACCCTGGCTGAACAGCTTATCAACCTGGAATGAGAAGATCGTAAGCGGCTGGACTACGAGCGCCATCGTCAATCTGCAATCCGGCCTGCCGTTTACGCCGCAGCTTGGATTTAATCCATCAAATAACGGTGACAGCCGTAATCCTGTGCGTCCCTCTGTCAATCCGGATTTCCGCGGTAAGGTGATCGAAAGCAGTCCACTGCAATACTTCAATCCCGAGGCATTTATCGTTCCTGTTTCCGGAACCTACGGCAACCTGGGGCGCAATACATTGAACGGCCCTGGACTTTCATCTCTGGATCTGTCGCTGCGCAAAAATACAGCTATTTCCGAGAGGCTGAATCTGCAGTTCCGCAGCGAATTTTTCAACATTCTGAACCACACAAACTTTGGCACGCCCAATACAGTGGTGTATTCGTCAGCATCCACCACGCCTTCGCCTACAGCGGGAGTGATCACTACCACAGCAACGACTTCGCGGCAGATCCAGTTTGGATTAAAGCTGCTATTTTAAATTTTAGAAAACAAAGATGATGGTGGTCGACACCACAGAACCTTCATCATCGATCCACAAACTCAGAGTTGGACCAGAGTTTGACCCGCTTGTTTCAAGGTTGTTAATATGGAACTGCGGGGTGGAGCAGCCTGGTAGCTCGTTGGGCTCATAACCCAAAGGTCG
>DATGMQ010000073.1:0-7166 GCA_035293545.1 Alloacidobacterium sp.
TTCGACCATCGAAGGCCTGCGGGCAATGGGCTATCACGTCAACGTGAGCAAAGGCCACTGGAGCGACGGCGAATGCATTGCGGTCGATCCGACAACAGGCGATCTCGAAGGCGGACAAGATCACCGGCACAGCTATGGCAAGGCTGCTGGTTACTAATTCGCTCGAACACATTGAGCAGCGTATTCGCAAATAAAATTGTCATCTCGACCGAAGCGCGCAGCGCGAAGTGGAGAGACCTGCAGTCGCTTTCAAAGCACAGGATTTCCAGGTTCCTTGACTGCTCCGCTCGGGAATGACAAATCTTTCTGGACGGAGCACTCTAAATCTCTAGATCATGAGAAATAGCGAGACAATTGCTCCAGCGCAGCAACGCCAATTTCGCCACTCATTGCTGGCCTGGTTCGATGCGCATGCCCGCGATCTTCCCTGGCGGCGCACCGATGACCCTTATGCCATTTGGGTCTCGGAAATCATGCTGCAGCAGACGCGTGTCAATGCGGTCCTCGATCACTACGCGAGGTTCTTGGCCCGCTTTCCAACAGTTAAGGCGCTGGCACAGGCTGAAGAACCGGAAGTGCTCGCCGTCTGGAGCGGACTCGGTTATTACCGCCGCGCCCGCATGCTGCTTAAAGCTGCGAAGGTCGTCGCCGATGAGCTGGCCGGAGCAATACCAAAATCAGCAGAAGAGCTAAAAAAGCTCCCCGGCATCGGCGCGTACACCTCCGCAGCCATTGCCAGCATCGCCTTTGGCGAGCCGGTTGCGGCTGTGGACGGCAATGTAGAGCGTGTGGTTATGCGGCTCACGGCGAATGGAAACGGCGCAGTCAGCGAAACGGCACAAGAGCTGCTGGACCGCAGCTGTCCCGGCAATTTTAATCAGGCCATGATGGAGCTCGGCGCGACGGTTTGCCTGCCCCAAAATCCTCTCTGTCTCGAATGCCCTGTCCAGCAGCTTTGCCGGACGCGCGGCGAGCATCCGACGGTTCCGCGTAAAAAAATGCAGGCAAAAGTGGTGAATTTTGCATTTTTAGAGCGCAAAAAACGCAGAAATTGCAGCGAAATCCTGCTCGAAATGCGCCCCAAAGACGCATCTCTGATGGCTGGGATGTGGGAATTACCGCACTTAGGAGGCGACAAAGCCGATCCGGAGCGCATGCTCTTCACGCTTCGTCATTCCATCACCGTCACGAACTATCAGGTCGGCATTCTCAGCTTTGCGCCGAATGAAGAACATCTCCTCCCAAAACATACCGCCCGCAAGTGGGTGCAGCTCGACGCTGTATCGAAATTGCCCATCACCGGTCTTACGCGTAAAGTCTTAAAACGCCTCCACCTGCTGCCGCGAGATTCCTCTATCTGCTTTCCAGTAAAAGCATCTGGCGTAGCCGCGTCAAAGCTGCTCTTTCCTGATCAATCTGTAGCAGAATAGTTACTTACAGACTTCAAGGAGCATGCATGACCCGATCCCTCCGCCTGGCCTGCGCTATTACGCTTTTTTCCACCGCTTCATTTGTTTGCCAGGCACAGGTCCCGGCAGTTGCCGGAGTGCCGGAAGCTGCGCGCAAGGCCGCTGACAGCATCGATCCCGAAAAAATACGCGCGCATGTACGCTTTCTTGCAAGTGATCTCCTCGAAGGACGCGGTCCAGGCCAGCGCGGCGCGCAGATTGCCGCTGAATACATTGCTACCCAGTTTGCATTGGACGGCTTAAAACCCGCAGGCGACAACGGGACCTATTTTCAAAAAGTGCCGCTCTATGCCGTGCATACTGTTGAAGACCAGACCAAAGCCGAGTTCGTGCCGCAGAATGGCCAGCCGATTCCGCTCGCTTACGGCGAAGACTTCGTAACCAAGGATCAGACCGGAGCATCGTCGGCTGATATCGACGCGCCTATCGTCTTCGTTGGCTACGGCATCGATGCCCCCGAGTATCACTGGAACGACTACGCCGGCGTGGACGTGAAAGGCAAAATACTGCTGGTGATTGTCAACGAGCCTCCGTCCACTGACGACAGCTTCTTCAAAGGCAAGACCATGACCTACTACGGTCGATGGACTTACAAGTACGAAGAGGCATCGCGCAAAGGCGCTCTGGGCGTGCTCATCATTCACAGGACAGACCTTGCCAGTTACCCCTGGCATGTGGTTCGAGATTCACAGGCGATTGAGAAGTCTTATCTGCAGGGCGATCCCACAGCTACGCTCAAAGCCGCAAGCTGGATTCAGCACGATGTAGCCCAGAATCTTCTCTCAGCGGCAGGACAGGGCCCGGTAGATACTCTGATCGATGCAGCCGGAAAGCCAGGCTTCCATCCCGTTGAGCTGCCGGTGCGTTTCAAGGCGCATATTGCAAGCAAAGTGCGGCATTACGAATCCGCTAATGTTGTGGGCGAAGTACCCGGCGCACAATCAGGACAGGCGGTGCTCTACTCAGCGCATTACGATCACCTCGGCATTGATCCCGATGCAAAAGGAGATCAGATCTACAACGGCGCTGCTGATAACGGCACAGGCTGCGGCATCCTGCTCGAACTTGCTCGCGCCTTTTCGCAGACAAAACCGCCGCACAGTATCTATTTCGCCTCTGTTACTGCCGAAGAGCAGGGACTGCTTGGCTCGCAATGGCTCGGCATGCATCCGCCGGTTCCGGCTTCACAGATCGCGCTCGACCTGAACTATGACATGCTGAACCCCATCGGCGTCCCTACCGCAACCGAGGTTGGAGGAGCGGAGCGCACCACCTTCTATCCGGAAGTAGAGAAGACGGCCAAGGCATTGAATCTAACCATCGAACCCGACCAGTTCCCCGGCGCCGGACACTACTATCGTTCTGATCACTTCAGCTTTGCCCGTGTCGGCATTCCGGCGTTCTCCATTGGCCAGGGAACGACTTTCGAAGGTCATGATGCAGAATGGGGCAAGCAGCAGATGGAAGACTTCGTCGCCCACCGCTATCATCAGCCTTCCGATGAATATAAGCCTGAGATGGACTTCCGCGGCGATGCCAAAATGGCGCAGTTTGGGTTCATTCTGGGGTGGGAAGCCTCCTCGCTGCCGCAAACCATCGGATGGCAGCAGGGCGATGAATTTGAAGCGGCCCGCAAGAAGGGCAATTAACAGGAGAGTGCAATGAAGCGGTGGATATGGCATATCGTTGTCATGCTCCTGCCGCTTTGCTTTGCTGCTGCAATAAAGGCGCAAAGCGCCACCGAACCGGCGCTTCATCGTCGCGGCGACCGCAGCACAACCGATCATCCGGTAGTTGTTAAAGAAGGCAAAAACAACTCCCTGATTCCTGAAGAAGCCTCAGGCGAATACATGCTTGGCCACCCGGGAGAACTGGTCGAGATCACGATTCAGTTCGGCGAATTAAGTGGATATATTTCGCGCCAGGGTGACGGAGAGAGCGACAGCGGCACACCTCTGACGTTCTTTTTCGACAAAACTTCATTGCAAGGGCAGGAAATCACATTCACCACCCGGCAAATACACGGCATCTGGTATTCGTTTCGGGGAACAATTGTTCGCGGATCGGGCAAAACCCGCGAAGAAGAGGGCTATTATCTGCTAACCGGAGACCTGATCGAGCACAATACTGCCCAGAAATCAGAATCGAGACGCAGCGTCAGCCTGAAATCCGGACGGCAGCTTGGCTAGCCAGAAGGTGGACGCTCGAAGTCTAATCTCGTTGCTCCCGCTGTCTCACTGATGAGGCTGGATGGATCACCGGCGCTTTCCGCCGATTCACGATGCAGAGAGAGATTTTCAGAAGATCTTTGAGGAATGCCTTCCAGCTGTTTAGCAATCTTTCTGCCGCGCGGAGAGAAATAGACCCAGGCACCCACCGCGACTCCTGCCACGAAGCCGCCGGTAAATCCTTTCCAGTATTCAGGTCTCTCAATCATGTTGGTTGAGAAGGCCAGGATTCTCCGTGCGGTTGCTCTCATTATGAAGATATATCTAAAATAGCTTGCAAACGCTGGCCTCTTACATTAGATTTAGATATATCTTAGAAATTCTAAGAGGAGTTTTAATATGTTTAGAGAAAAAAGCAATGAATACCGTCAATATGGAGCCTGCCATCCCGGATCCTGGAAACACTTTCGTGGACGCCAAGGATTTTTTGGGGAAATGGGGGAGGTATGGGGTCGGCATGGACGCTTTGGCGGCGATTTTGGCGGACGCCTCTTCGATAATGGAGAGCTACGCTTTGTCATCTTGCAGCTGATTGCGGAAAAACCAAGCTACGGCTACGAAATTATCAAGGCCATCGGTGAGCGCTTGTCGGGCATATATGCTCCCAGCCCCGGAGTGGTGTATCCCACGTTGACCATGCTGGAAGAAGAGGGTTTTGCGACAGTCACATCGACCGATGGCGCGAAAAAGCTTTATGCCATTACCGATGCCGGCAAGGGAGAGCTGAAGGCCAACAAGGCTCTGGTCGACGCAATCTTTGCAAGAATCGAGAAAGTGGGGTCTGCCTTCGGGCGGGGACGCTCGCCCCGGATCATGCGCGCCATGCACAACTTCAAGCTCGCGCTGAAGCTGCGCTTTGCCCAGGGAGATTTAAACAAAGAACAGATCGGCAAGATTGCGGAGATTATCGATGATGCCGCCAAGAGAATTGAATCCCTCTAACGAACTGCGTCCCGGAATCACGAACCGCGGTTCACTCGCGGCGGATGAAGGAGCAATCAGCAACCTGCGTGACCGGATAATGGAACTCGAGAGCCGAAATTCATACCTGCAATCTCTGGTGGTCGAACTCCTGGACAAAAACGAGAAGCTGCGGCGCATCGCAGCGCAGAAGCAGACTGTCGCTGACGCCTCTCAGTAGTAGTCCGCGCAGCTGAGATAGTAGCCGCATCCACTGCAGACCAGCTTACAGCGATGTCCCGTTAATTGCGTAGAGCAATTCGGGCAATACACCGAATGATGCTGCATGGACTCCGGCTGCTGCGGAAGTTCGTAATTCAGCGCTGGCTGCTCTGGAAGCTGGGAATACACAGTCGCCAGATTACAGAAAATTCAACAAAGAAGACAGTGAATCCCGCTATGGTGAACCATGATGGGCATTCGACGCTGACTGTGCAGGGTTGATATGCTCAAGGTGCATCGAAGAAGTTACGACCTGCGCATTGGCGCACAAATTTTTCAAAGAAGGAGCAGTCATGGAACGTACAGCGAATGCCGTTTGGAAAGGCAGCCTGAAGGACGGCAAAGGCGTGATTTCATCTCAAAGCGGCGTTTTAAAAGAGACGCAGTATTCTTTCAGCACCCGGTTTGAGAATGGCGTCGGCACTAATCCTGAAGAGCTGATTGCAGCGGCGCACGCCGGATGCTTCACGATGGCATTGAGCGCTCAGCTGGGCAATGCAAACCTTACGCCCGAATCACTGGAGACGACAGCATCCGTTAAGTTTGAAAAAACCGATGCGGGATTCACCATTACGGCAATTCACCTGACGACCCGCGCAAAAGTTCCCGGGGCAAGCGAGTCGGCCTTCGAGACTGCGGCCCAGAACGCCAAGAACGGCTGTCCGATCTCGCGGCTATTCAAGGGGAACACTGATATTACGCTCGACGCCAAACTGATCTGATAGGCAACCGGAAAGTTTGTTATTCAAGGCTGCGGATTATTCCGCGGCCTTTTCACTATGAGTGCGAAGATATTCGCGCAGCTCGCGATTGATTTCCGTAGCCTGCTTCACGCCCTGGTCCAGCATTTGCCTCCACTGCTGGGCGTCTTTTGACATCTCGACCGTGCTCAGCAGATAGCTGGTTTGAAGAATGACTTCGAGGGCATTGCTCAGATCATGCGCCAGCCGGCGCAGGTGCAACGCAGACTCGGCGGGAATCGGGTGTGTTTCAGCCGGCTGAGTCATAAACGGTCCTGATGATAACAAGTCAAATGCATTTGAAGCATCCGATTACATTGTCCTGAAAAAGGATGCTCACGTCCTCTTTTGTGCCCTGATTGACACAAATCTTGCAGAAAAGTAATCTAAAAATTGCTGCTCGTCCAGCCGTTCGCGCTGGACATCCTTCCCGTGCCGAAGTGGCGGAATTGGCAGACGCGCATGGTTCAGGTCCATGTACTCGCAAGGGTGTGGGGGTTCGAGTCCCTTCTTCGGCACCAAAGTGATCCCAAGCTCTTTACAATCAGAGGTTAGCCAGCGATAAATTTTCTGGCTAACGTAGTTGGCTAACATTTCAGGTTCGCGCGATTCCATCGGTATTTGCTTTCAGGGGAATTACGCGAACGTGACCAATAATAAGGTTGATCTTCTTTTGCGGGTGTGGGCTAGGGGCACGCGCCGCTATACTGCGCCAGCAACAACTAAGAACGGAAAAATTAAGCCACTTGCTGCAATCATCGATGGCAAAATTGAGTCCCATCCGGAAGGAGTTTATACCCTGCGCCGTTGGGAGAAAGGTCGGCCTCGGTATAAGGAGGTCGGAAACGACCTCGATGTAGCTGAGACCGCAAAGCTTCGTTTGGAACTCGACCTTCGGAAAAAGGCTTCGGAGGCTCAGGCTGAGACCATTTCGTCCGCCTCAGAACTTATTTCGGCCCAGTCTTTGCCTCCAGCCCAATCCTCAACTTCTACAGAGGATAACCGGAGGCCTCGCCCGCAACGAACTCTGACTTCGCTTCGTGACAGCTTCATCGAGAAGTATGCCCATGGCTCAGACGACACCATCTACGCTTACACGAACGTAGCTAATGAATTCGTAGGACTCGCGAACAAGCGCGGCAAGAGCACACCGGCTGATTTGGACGAGGATGATGTAATTGCATTTGATCGTTTATTGGAATTTAAGGGGAAATCCAAGACGACACGCGCCAGCCGTTATGGGTACATTCGCTGTTTCCTGCGGCATTGTGGCCTAAACCCCAGCCGCACCGACGACAACGACGATACAAGTGGTGTCGTGACCGCCGCACAACACAGGAAGCTGAAGACTAAGCCGAAACTGGCAGTGGAGACATTTAATGAGGCAGACCTCCAAAAGCTCTATGCAGTTTCCTCGGACTGTCACCGGCTGATATGGATGGCGTTCCGGATGCTTGGTCTTCGAGATGAGGAGCTAGCCTACACTCTCTGGTCAAACATCGATTGGGTACATCGGCTCTGGCTCGTTCGTTTCAAGCCAGCGGGTA
>DATGMQ010000074.1:0-2256 GCA_035293545.1 Alloacidobacterium sp.
GCGAAACCGTCAGAGCAGAGGCCCACTCTCGCCCGGCTTTAGCTGATTTGAACGCCAGCAATTGCGCCCGGCATGTTTTGCATCGTAAAGAGCCGCATCGGCTGCCTCCAGCAGAGCCGATGGATCAGTAAATGTGAGGCATGTGACAACCCCGATGCTGATTGTGGCAAAACCAGTAGCGGTTGCAGAATTTTCGACGCGAAGCTGCTGGACTTCGCGACACATTTTCTCCGCTACAGTTTCCGCTCCGGTGGAGTCGGTGCTGGGCAGAACCACTGCAAACTCATCCCCTCCATACCGTCCAATCACATCGATGCTGCGGCGCAGCGGGATGCATAGTGCTCCTGATATAGCAACAAGATAATCGTCTCCGGCCTGATGGCCACGCCGATCGTTGACTTGCTTGAAGAAATCCACGTCGATCAGAAGGAACGAAAGTGGTGAACCCGAACGTATGCTGCGGTTCCATTCAGCGAGAAGCGCTTTTTCAAGGGCCCGTCGATTCGCTACGCCGGTCAACCCATCCGTGTAGGAAAGGTGTTCCAGGCTTGCACGTGCTTCCTCAAGATCACGATGCAAAGCTTCGAAGCTTCTGTGGTAAAAGGTTGCCCGCGTAACGAAAAGGACAAATGCGGTGATAACGGCTGCGCGTCCGAGAGACTGATATTGGCTCTCGACAATAATTCCGAGAGTGAGCAACAGTGCGGAAGGTAGCGCTGGGCTCGCAATGTTGATCAGATCAGCAAGCAGTCCTTTGCTTTGCCCAGGCAACTCGCCAATCGTCTCTGCCGGAGAGTAGAGAACCAGCAGAATATTGAAGAAACCTGCCAGCAAGACCGGAATCCCCGTCAATGTCTCTTTGGGATTGCGCAGTAGGAGGACGTTGTGAATATAGACTGCTGCCGTTCCGAGCAGATTCAGCAGAAAAACGAGGCGATAAAAGCGCATCTCATCTTTGCTTACGGCTGTAAAGATATGCAGTAATCCGCCGGCGAGGATAATCAAATCGCCTGTCAGAAATAGGTGAAATAAAGCCGTGCCGCTGATTGCGGACGGAACGTCATGGGTAAATGGGCGATCCCGGAAAATAATCGTGTAGCCCACATACATAACCATGATTGCCTGCACCAGGTCGAGCCAGATGAAGTAATGAAAGTAGCGGCGGCCCGCTGGTAAAGAAATCAATAGAAACAATGGAATATAGGTGCAGAAGATAAAAAACGTGGTGACATTGACATAAGGCCCGGAACTCACGAGCAGTGCAACGATTGCGATCACAATGTTCGAACCGAATGCCGCAGTCATCAGAATCCAGTGTGCCTTCAGGTGTGGGGATCTCAGAGAGCGCCGTAAACAAAGGAAGGTCGTAACTGCGGCATTTGCCAGATAAGCGAGCGTGAACGGCCCGCTCGCAAGGGGCATATTGCCCCGCAGCACTGAGATGGATACGCATCCAGAGAGCAGCGTGAAGATTGCAAAGTATATAACGATCCGTCTTTTCGTCGAATTCGACAACACGGCCTCCCGAATGGGGCGGGCATCCGCCATCATTTGAAACACTCTAACTTAGAAGGCTTGCAGGTTAACCGTTAACTTCAGGCCAATGCGCTCACTGACGGCAACTTTGGATACATGGTAATGAACAGGTATGGAAAACCGCCTGTCTTTACTCAATTCACTTGGACTCATCCCACACAAACGCCTCTTTGGGCTTTTCGGTGGCTTCGTCGGCTGGCCCATCGGAGAACGGAAGTACGGCCTGTGCTGCCGATGCTTCGGGCTGCTTTGCGTGAACTGTCGTCAGTGTGGGCAGTGACGGCCTGGGCGCAATCTCCGTCAACTTGCGCTCGATGAACTCCGGCTGTCTGCTCTGCTTTCTTGCGAACTGGAAGTGAATCGGCACAACGTTGTTTTCCTGCTGAGTGGGGGAAGTTTTCAGCGTGTGAGCTTGACAGCACCGGTATACTTAAACTGGAAACAAAAAGGCATGGCCTCAGGCCATGCCTTTTTGTTTGCATGGATAAGTTATTGAAAACAAACGATCTCCGTACAGCCTAAGTGCTGTAAGCGACAGAAAATAAAGGATCTCCGTACAAACAAGGGGGAGGGGTGGTCGGAAGAGCCGGGTGAGAGGGCTCCTTTCGCGTAACTTTTTAGAAGCGCTGGTGTTTACACCGATGACGGACGGGCGCACCCACGCGTCTGTCATTGAAAACAAGGGTGGGGACACAATGAATGTTCTGACTGGCGCGAGAC
>DATGMQ010000075.1:0-3615 GCA_035293545.1 Alloacidobacterium sp.
AAGCAGGGCGCCCGCATTGTGGAGTTTGCGGCGAAGTTCTACTTCTAGGCGGAATTGGAAGTACAAAATACGGAAAACAGAGTAAGGTGGATTTCATCATTCATTAGCCGGGACCAGTTGATGGTAATGCTGAAGTTCACCTTGATTCTTGTTTTGGGCGTGGCATTCATCGGCCATGCCCAGACTCCTCAGGAACTGGTGCAGGACGCGCAGCAGAAGCAGCGGGCAGGCGATCTTGCCGGCGCTGTTAAGGAATACAGACAGTTTCTACAGTCGTATCCTGAGGCGACCGCCATCCATTCCAATCTTGGCGCGGCTCTTGCCGGCTTGGGCCGGTTTGAAGAGGCCATCTCTGAATACAAAATTGCTCTGAAGCAGTCTCCGCAGCTTGTACAGGCGAGACTGAACCTTGCCCTTTGTTATTACAAAATGGGGCGAATTTACGACGCGGCGGATGAACTGGAAAAAGTTCATATGCAGGACCCGGGAAATCATCAGGCCGCGCTTTTGCTGGGTGACTGCTACATGCGCCTGGGGCGAGAGGACGATGTCATTCGAATACTGGAGCCGGAAGAGAAGAAGTATCCGGATGATCTGGCGGTAGCTTATCTGCTGGGAACCGCCTTAATCCGCGGAAAGCGCGTGAATGAGGGCCAGGTGTTGGTGGACCGCATTCTGCGGAATGGGGATTCAGCCGAAGCGCATTTAATGCTGGGCACGGCGAAGATGGGCGCGAATGATTTTGCCGGCGCACGGGACGAATTCGCCAAAGCGGTTGCGCTCAATCCAAATCTTGCTGAGGTGCATGTTCTATATGCGAAGGCATTGATGCTTACGGGTGACTCGGATTTATCAGAGAAGCAGTTCCAGGAAGAATTGCGCGTCGATCCTTATAACTTCGACGCAAACCTGCAATTGGGCGCAATGGCCAAGCAGCAGCAAAACTATGATGAAGCGAAAAAATACTTTGCCCGTGCCGAAGAGACAAGGCCCGGCGATCCCGGAGTCCGATATCAGCTGGCGCTGCTCGCCGTGGATGAAGGACAGTTGGATAAGGCACGGCAGATGCTCGAAGGGCTGGTGAAAGAATCGCCGCAATTCCTTGAGGCGCATGTCACATTGTCTCTGGTTTATTACCGGCTGAAGCGGCCAGAGGACAGCAAGCGTGAGCGTGCCATTGTTCAGAAACTGACGGCTGAAGCTCAGGCTAAACAGCCTGGCGTAAATCAAACGGGTGGCAAGCTGCAGTGATTCTGAGAAAAGCAAGCTGTTCTCTGCTGTTTTTAGTGATATTTCTATCCGGCTCCGGCTTCGCGTCTGCGCCGTCTAACCCTTGCGCGCAATGTCATTCAGAGGCGCTATCGCAGCGCGCTACCAATATGGCGCATGCTCTGGAGACTGTGGAGCGAAGCAAAATCCTGATCGATCATCCTCTTCTTAGCGCAAATAATGGTAGATATTTTTACAAAATCGAACGCAAAGGAGATCAAAGTCTTTATTCCGTTACAGATGGCATAACCACCATTATTATGCCGATTCGCTGGGCGATGGGCGCCAGCTCTGCCATTGGCCAGACCTACATATTGGAGAAAGACGGCCAGCTCTACGAGAGCCGCATGAGCTGGTTTCAGCAATTGCATGGCCTTGGGCCTACGCTGGGGAGTGCCGGCGTGCTTCCCGCCGACTTGCATGAAGCGGCAGGGCGATTGATGAGTCATGGTGACAAGCTGGCTTGTTTTGGATGCCACGCCAGCAATGCCGCGCATGGGGATCAGCTCACGCTGGACAAAATGATTCCGGGAGTGCAGTGCGGACATTGCCATCAAGAGGTGGAAGCTCATCTAGCGTCGATGCTGGAGAAGAGCGGCCAGCCAATTTTTCCGCCGAAGCTATCGAAGCTCTCAACGGAGGAGATGTCCAACTTTTGCGGACAATGTCATCGCACCTGGGCGGAGATTGCCATGCAGGGAAATCCAAGCATTGCAAATATTCGCTTCCAGCCTTATCGGCTGACAGGAAGCAAATGCTATGACCCGGATGATGCGCGCATCAGCTGCGTGGCCTGCCATAATCCGCATGAAGAAGTGAGCGCGAAGGCTGAAGATTACGATGCGAAGTGCCAGGCATGCCATGCAGGGGGAAAGGCTGAGGCGAATGCATGCCCTGTCTCAAAAAGCAAATGCGTGACCTGTCATATGCCAAAGATTGAATTGCCGGGTGGCCACTATAAATTTTCCGATCACCACATACGTATTGTGCGAGCCGGTGAGCCGTATCCAGGTTGAGCGATGATAGGATGTTGCGAATGACGTTCTCCAGGCGTGGTTTTATGCGGCTCGGAATAGCTGCCGGAGCTGTAAATCTGCTGCATTTTCCTTCGCTGGCGCAAACCACAGGCCATCCACCCTTATTTGAAGAAGTGCCGCCTTCCGTGTCCGGCATTCGCTGGGTCCATGAGAACGCGATGTCAGAGAGCCGCTTTCTGCCCGAAGCTCTGGGACCTGGATGTGCGTTTCTTGATTACGACAACGATGGCTGGATGGATATTTTTCTGGTCAACAGCGGCCCCAGCGATTTCTGGAAGCCGACAAAGCCGGTCTGCAATGCGCTGTACAAAAACAATCGTGATGGAACCTTTACTGATGTCACGGAAAAGGCGGGTGTCTCCGGGGCTTATTTTGGTATGGGCGTTGCCGTTGGGGATTACGATAACGATGGCTGGCCTGACCTTTTTGTAACTGCTTACGGCAAGTGCATTCTCTACAAAAATAATCACGACGGCACGTTCTCGGATGTTACAGATCATGCGGGTATAGCTACTCCGGGATGGACGACCAGTGCTGTGTGGTTCGATTATGACAACGACGGCAGGCTGGACTTATTCGTTTGCAGCTTTGTCGACTACGGCGGAGTGCGCAAGCTGGAATGCGGCAACAACCAGCTGGGCAGGAATTACTATTGTGTTCCTCGCGTCTTCAAGCCGACGGCGAGCTTTCTTTATCACAACAATGGCGATGGCACATTTACAGAGGTCAGTAAGGGAACAGCTATTGCAGATGCTTTAGGGAAAGGTCTTGGAGTTGTCGCTACCGACATTAATAACGATGGCCGCATGGATCTGTTCGTCGCCAACGATACTGTACAGAATTTTTTGTTCATGAACCGCGGTCCGGGGGCCAATGGCCGCTGGAACTGGGATGAAATCGCGCTGCAGTCCGGCGTTGGCTTCAGCGAAAGCGGGCGGACTCGCTCCGGCATGGGCGTGGATGCGGCAGACCTCAACGGAGATGGATGGCAGGACCTGTTTGTCGCCAATGTGGACCACGAGATGTATTCGGTCTATATCAACGACAAGGATGAGACATTTCATGACGCTGCGCAGAAAGAAGGAGTGGCCAGTGATACGCGACTGATGAGCGGATGGGGGCTAAAGTACTTTGATTACGACAATGACGGCGAGATCGATCTCTTTCTCGCCAATGGCCACCCTGATGACATGATCGACTCCTACTCTATGCAGGTGAAATATAAAGAGCCTCTGCTGCTGTATCACCAGGGGAGCGATGGCAAGCTGCACAATGTGAGCGAGACAGCAGGTCCGGTTTTTCAAAGGCA
>DATGMQ010000076.1:0-284972 GCA_035293545.1 Alloacidobacterium sp.
AATGCGCCTGAATGCGCCCTTCGTCGATCTGCACCACCGGCCCCAATACCGGCGCTGTCCCGCTCCCCATTCCCAACTCCCGCTTCCTCGGTTGGTTCCATCGTCCTCGTCCCGGAGGTCTCGCTCCCCCTGTTTGTACCAGCCTTCCAAGCCTACAAGCCGAACCAATTGTGCGAAAGAAATCCTACGTTATCCAGAGTTCGCCGCACAAGCAAGCGGTGGAAAAGACGCAGGCCTCGCCTGCTTGAAGAACGATACTACTGTTTTTCACTTTTTCTACCGTTACGACGGCGGCTGGCTGAGTATTATTTGTATGCGGAAAATGGGGGCAGGCTATGTCTTATTCCAATTATGCGTCAACGAAATTACTCTTCATTATCGCTGACTGCTCTCGCCAATCTGGGAGTTTAGTTTTGACTACGTTTTGGTGAAATGGTGTTGTGGAGCGCAAAGGCTTTCCACTCGGAGATTCTACCGGACGCTGGGTCTTCTCTGTCATCAGTTCTCGACTTGTTCCAATTTTTTGCGAGCAGTGATGCCGCAATCAATGTCGAAAAGAAGAAGAGATTGAACAGATTATCCCACCCAAACGAGTGAACAAACATCGTTATGACCAAGGGCGAGATCATCTGTCCTACAGACCCCACCCCGTCAACAAACCCACTTGCTCGACCAGCCTGCTCCAAAGGCACAGCCTCAAGAACGGCTACAGATGTCATCAACAAGTCGGGTCCCCATACGAGAATGCCAGTGCATGCAATCCCGATGCCGATTGCAATTTTGCCCAGCATCCAAACGACAGGATGAAGTAAGAAGATGAAGGCCGCCAAGAAGAGCATTGTGGAGCCAACTGGATATCGGCGGCCGCCCAACAGCCGTTCGGATACATAAGCTGCTATCAAGGCTCCAAGAAAGCCCGCAAGTTCAAGCAATGAAGAAAGGGCAAATGAGGAACGTTCAGAGCGCTGCGTCTCCAAGAGATACAGCGGTAGCCAGAAAAGAAGCGAATACCTTGTCAACTTGAGGAAGAAGTACATGACTGCAAGCAGTCGGATAGTGGGATTTCCGAGAATTCCTTTCCAGCCGCTTGATTCCGCGGGTGGTCTTCCCGGGGGATTGATTGGCTCCAATCCTACATCTTCCGGCAAGTCTTTCGTGCGAGCATAAAAAAAGCATGTAGTCAGCAACAGCACACATGCCGGCGCTAAAGCTGGAGCTAGAGATGCCAAAACTGGCGGGAGAGTACCGATTCTCGAGGCTCCCTTCGAGAGAGCGGAGAAAAGAAAGCTGCCGAGTACATAGGACGTACTCCACCATGCGAATCCAACAGCCCACTCTGCCCGGGGAAGCCAAAGACTAAAAAGCTTGCTAATAGCCGGCCACCCAAATCCTTGAGCAAAGCCGTTCACTATCTGCAAAATACAGAACACCATGAGTGGGCTATTCCAAGCAGTCGAAATCGTTGCGAGCACGGAAATCAGACCACCAAATAATAGAGTGCGGCGTGCGCCATACTGATCAGCGGCCCATCCCGCCACGAATTGACCGCAAACATAACCCAAGCTAAAGAAAACCTTCAGATCAGCAAGTTTTGATAGCGATGTATCTTGGTGAACTGGAACCGGCTGCCAATGCACCAATGTTCTGCACGAATTGAAACCAGCATAGGCGATCCACGCTGCGGCAAACACACGCGAACACCAGTAGGAACGCCTTTCCGCGAGCGTTCCAGGATCAATCAAAGAAGCAGTATCCGATGCCTTCATGGTTTACCTCTTACGACAGCGGATAGTTGCCCTCCCTGTTCAGGCGATATCTTAAATGTGCTCTGAACATTAGAATGCAAAGCCCTCACTAGTACATAGGGAAAGGTTTCCGCATTGCAGATGGAATCGACTGCCTGTCTCAAACCCTGCGAAGTGCGACTTCTAATCCACAGCTCTGGGCGATTTCCGGGCAGTAGCGTGATATATGCCGCATCTTGATCGATCGTTTGTTGAGCGAAATCCGATAATGTGTGCGTGAGATGAATCGAGACCGCACTTGACTGCCCAGGAGCACCATCAGGTGAACTCTCCAAACGCATCGGGGCATGAAATGCAATAGCAAGCCTTTCCAAGGGTTCCACAGTATTGACATCATCCAGACTGATATCGCGCGAATCGGATGAACGCGAATCCAAGACTAATTCAATACTTGGGTGATCGCTGAGAAGCCTTCCCCAGAAGTCGAGATATGGAGTACTTGAGAAAATCTCCCACCGAAAAGCCGCCGCGCAAAGAAATAGAACCACTACAGTTGGCTGCATCAATCGGAGTAGCGGCAGCGTTGGTTTGATTTTGGTGGGACGTATATCCCCAATGGCATCATGAGTCGATTTCTGACCGTTTGACTCTGGCTGAAACAGGGGGACATAGGAATGGAGCGGCAAGTGAATACGCCACCCGGCTACAGAGTCGTGTTTCTCGTAATACCCCCCGAGGCGCTTTCGAAGATCGCTGGCACGCACTCGGACAACGGAATCCGACCCCGTGTCATACGCAGCAGGTCGTTTATAGAGCTTCGCGCCAATGGTTCTTTCTTTTAACTGATCACCACATCCTGCCAGCGTCTCGAAGACCACATACTTCAAGAACTCTCTATTCTTTGGGCTCAGCGAAAATAGCCGGTCGCTACAGATCGCCTCCAGCTCGTGAACGATTGCCTCCCTCTCCACTGCGGAAAGGATGGTGGATGAAGGCTGAGTAATCGCCTCGCCACTTCTACCTTCAAATGTCATCGCGCTCGTTCGCTTTAACCGTTATGGAGTGGGATGCCCTTCAAAAAGGATAGTCCGCGTCGATTTCAATTTGATGAAAATGACGCTCTGCATCCTGGCGAGGAAATGACGCTCAATCTCTCTATTTTCAGCAGCGTAGAAGATCCTAAACCGTTTAGAACGTTTCTGCGACGCTGAGGCTTGCCTTAGCTTGTACACAGGCACAGGCAGGCCCCTGTGCCTGTTCCCGTAGTGTGCATTCCCGCCCAATTCTTCTGGTGGCAGGAAAGCTCTCCATGAACAGAAATATTAACGAGTGATGAATACGCATTAGGAGATTGTTCATGCAACTGAGAATGACTCTTACCCTAGTCAGCATTCTTTCCGTGCGGCGCTTGGGTTGCTCAGGCCAGAGGCGGAACGTGTTTCACAATCTACTCGAAAGCCTATCGCACAAGAAGTCTATCGTCAGGTACGTCCACCTTCTTTACTGGTTTATTGGCATAAATTTCCTAGTGCCTGCCATATTTGCCCAGAGCACCACGACTTCACTCCGGGGCGTTATCACCGACCCAACCGGCGCACCAGTTCCATCTGCATCCGTAGTGATCGAAGATTCCGATATAGGCTTTCACATCGAGGGAAAATCTGACACAGTCGGAAGGTATTTCTTTCAGCAGTTGAAACCGGGCGAATACGTCATCACTGTGCGGGCACCGGGTTTCGCCCCACAATCGTTGCATGCGACGCTCTTAGTAGCGCAGCCGGCAACAGCGGACGCACAGCTAAGCCTCGGAGCAACGGAAACCAGTATTAATGTCAGTGCTGCTACCCAAACATTGAACACAACGGACGCGACCATCGGCAACGCGATTCCAAACGAGGTAATTCAGGATTTGCCATCCTACGGGCGCAATCCTGCAACCCTACTTGCGCTTCAACCAGGCGTCCTGTTTATCGGAGAGAACACCAGCAGTTCCGAAAGCAGAAACGGGGTTGTCAGCGGTGCCCGGTCCGATCAGACGAACCTTACTCTGGACGGCATTGACAACAATAACCAAGTCTATCCGAGTGCATTCAGTGGTGTCCTCTACACTCCCATTGATTCAACTGAGGAATTCCGTGTCA
Source organism: Alloacidobacterium sp. (assembly GCA_035293545.1). Lineage (GTDB taxonomy): Bacteria > Acidobacteriota > Terriglobia > Terriglobales > Acidobacteriaceae > Alloacidobacterium. The sequence continues at coordinate 3,887 of DATGMQ010000076.1, forward strand.
CAACATCGAATGCAAATGTTGACTCCGGCCGCTCCTCTGGCGGTCAAGTAAGTCTCGTGACCAAGGCTGGAACAAATTCAATTCATGGTACGGTTTACGAGTACAATCGCAACACTCTGGGCGTGGCAAACGACTGGTTCAACAAACAATCGCAACTGGCTTCGGGCAAACCGAACCTCCCTCCCAAGCTGGTGCAGAATGTTTATGGCGCTGCAGTAGGCGGTCCACTCAGGAAAGGCACACTTTTCCTATTTGGGAATTATGAAGGACAGCGAATCTTCTCGAACACAGTCGTGCAACGGACCGTGCCCACAGACAGCTTCAGTGCCGGAAACCTCAGTTACCGGACTGCAGGAGGCGTCACTACATTGACGCCGGCACAGTTTGCCAGCATGGACTCAAAGTGTTCGTCTACCGGAACCTGCCCGAGCGGACCGGGAGTTAACCCAAACGTTTTGAAACTCTTCAACACTTATCCCAAGAGCAACAGCACGGTGGGAGGAGACGGCCTCAACACCGGAACCTATATTTTCACGTCACCGGCGCCCAATATCCAGAATGTCTATGTCGGCAGACTTGATTTCAATCCAAATGACATTAATCATCTTTATGTTCGCGGATCGTTGCAGAGCATGTCAGATAGAGGAGCGGAGTTCTTCCCCGGACAGGGACCTTCCTCGACTTCCACCGATGATTCACGAGGGATCGCGGTAAATTACACCAAAACGATTTCATCTCGCGCGATCAACAATCTGCGTTACGGTTTCATACGCCAGAGCTATGGGACGACGGGTGCCGGGAACGGTGACTATGTTTCATTCAACGGATTGAGCCTTCCTGAATCGAGCACGCGCAGCAGCGGAGCCGTGGTTCCAATGCACAATCTACTCGATGACTTTAGCTATACCGGCGGGAAACATACGCTGCAATTGGGGGTGAACTATCGTCGGTTTACTTTCGAAAGCTCAACGGACGGACTCTCTTACAACTCGGCGATTGGAACCTACACCTGGCTTCGAGGAGCAGGGTACGTCGGGTCTGGCGGATCCTTTGATCCAACCGTATTCGGGTTTCCTGCACCTGCGAATTCGACAACCTACAACACCGCCGTGACTCAGCTTGCTGGTCTTGTGGACAAGCAAGTCAACGCTCTGAACTACACCATTTCCAAGAATGGAACCACAGGAGTGAGCCTTGCAGACGGTGTCTCGGTACAACATGCCTTTCACGCAAACCAGTTCGAGTACTACATTGCCGACACATGGCAGCCACGCCGAAATCTAACGATTATCGCTGGTATCCGCCACAGCATCGCCCAGACACCATACGAAATTAACGGGCAGCAGGTATCTGCCTATGTTCTGTCCGATCCAAAGGAAGGTTTGCATCAGTGGTTTGTGAATCGCGGTGTCAATGCCGCGCTTGGGCAGAGCGTGCAACCAGAACTGACATTCGGGCCTTCCGGTCAGGCGCGCGGAGGTAAGCCCTTCTTCCCCATGAGCTGGGGCAACGTGGCTCCACGCCTCTCAATCGCGTTTGCACCGTACACCTCCGACAGTGGTTTTCTTCACACCATATTTGGGGATTCCGGTAAGAGCTCGATCCGAGCCGGAGTCGGCATCTATTATGACAACTTTGGTGAAGGGCTTATCGCCAACTATTCGAAGGGCGGGTCCTACAGTCTCAACTCCACTCAGTCTAATGCTGCTTACGTATTGACTGCTGACACCAGCCCTCGCTATACCGGACTGCATAACCTACCCGGTCTCCTTTCCTCTTCGGCATCCTCCATTTCATACCCACAAACGCCGTCCGATGATCCACTCGGCAGTGGCTTTCTGATTACTTCAGGGCTCGATTCCCGCATCAAGACGCCCTATTCCGAAGCCTTTGATCTTTCCTGGCAGCGCCAACTATCTGGAGGCTTCACGCTTGAGGCAGACTACGTTGGCAGGCTAGGACGCCATCTGCTGGAGTCAATCGATCTGGCCCAACCCAGCGATCTGACCGATGGTGGAGGAATGGATTACTACACGGCGGCGACAATGCTCACAAAGTATGCGAATGCTGGAGCAACGAACGTCCCTGCTATTCCATATTTTGAAGACCTGTTTGCTAACGCGAAAACGCCTACCATGAGCGCCACGCAAAACATCTATACGAGTATTTGGCGCGGAGCCGCGGGAAATGAGACGGCCGCTCTTTATGATCTGGACGTGTACTGTCAACCCGGGTGTGCCCACGGAAGGAAACTGCAGTATTGGCCCAGTCAATATTCTTCTCTTTTCGTTAAATCTTCCGTTGGGGTGAGCAGCTACAACGCTGGCCAATTCATCCTGCGCCATCCAATGAAGAACAACGTGAGTTTTGATGTTAGCTACACCTATTCTAAATCACTGGATTTAGGTTCTGACACCGAAACCAATTCGTCTCTGTTCTCCGTTGTTCGAGACTCCTGGGACCCACATAAGAACTACGGAGTGTCGGACTTCGATACGAGACATCTGCTCACCGGGGACTGGGTTCTCAAAATCCCGACCGGTAAGAACGAACACTTTCTAGCCAACCATGGTGTCCTTGTCGACAAGCTCGTAGGAGGATGGACTTTCACCGGCATTGCTCGTCTGTCGAGCGGTCTGCCATTTATGATCATGAACGGCACCGGATGGACGACCAACTGGGAGATCGCCAGCACGATGATTCAAACGGCCCCCATTACTATCCGGAAGCACATCAATAGCAACGGAGTCCCGCAAGTTTTTGACAATCCCACCACGGCACTGAAGGCCATGCGCAACCCCTATCCGGGCGAAGCGGAGCAGCGTAATCACTACCGCGGCGACGGCTACTTCGATGTGGATGCTGGCCTGCATAAGGTGCTAACATTCCGCGAACGCTACCGACTTGACGTGGCCGCCGAAGCCTACAACGTCTCGAATTCCGCACGCTTTGACCCAGAGTCAATCGACAGGGTGTCAACAGATTCACAGGTTGGCGTCTATGGCTCCATGCTGGTGTCACCTCGACGGTTTCAATTCTCTGGTCGGTTCTCTTTCTGAACTGCGCACCCAACAATAACGAGCCGCAAACTGCCGCATTCCTTCTAATGGAAGGAATGCGGCAGAACAAAAGCAAAATTGAACTGTGTGTAACAACAGGAAGAAGAAGCATTCTGACTTGTTTGCATTCGTCTACTGGCGTGATCCCAGTTTTCCGGACAGAACCGAGTACGATTTTCGTATTCAGGAAGGTGCGGAACGATGTTGAGGAGCAAGCACACCGAGGCGCAGATGATTGCGGCGGTCAAGCAGATGGAAGCGGGGGCCTCAACGGCGGCGAACTGAGTATTATTTGTATGCGGGAAATGGGGGCAGGCCACTTCCAGGCCGGTTTAGAGAGTGAGCCGGTCACCCCCAAGCAATTTTCTGGAAGACCGCTCTGCACACGTTAGCTGAAGAACTTGAACTGCCGGAGTAGCGGTCGAAGTGATCCGCGGCACTCGAGTTCAAGTTGAATCCAAACGTTTGCGGTTCCCCAAAAGCGCTGGCCGAATTCGCGCCATAACTTCCAGCTTATCCACGATTTATCAACTGCGATGAAGGACGAAACCATGCATACAAGAAGAGAGTTTGTTAAGCAATTTATTGGTGGAGGAGCAGCGTTCATTTCGTATCGGTCCATTGCTGCCGAATCTGAGCGATCACGTAGCGATGCCCCTGAAGAATCCATTGGCAATAACACTGGAGACGCCAGTTCGTTTCTGGTGGATAATCCCTATGCCGAAGTTGACTGGACCAAAACGACGTGTGTTACTTCGACGACCCACGTTCATGTGGAAGACCAGGAAAAGCTGGACCTTTACTATCACAAATTTGGTCTACGTCACTTCGCCATTTCAAATTACTATCCATCCGCCCCTGCATATCCGTTGAAATCTATTCGATACAACCAGTACAAAGTAGAGCAGGATTTTGGCATGATAGTTAACCTAGACCCCACCAAGACGGGCAAGGCGCGATGGGCTGACGGCAAATTTGTTGAAGGACCCTTCCGGTGGAATGACATCATAGCCAAAGGTCCACGAGCTTGGGCTCACGAATTGCCCGCTAGTTTACAGGCCAATCTTCCGTTCCGTTTAGGAGACTTGATTTTCAAGAATGTTCCTGACGATGTTCTTGTCTCTCCAAATGCGGAGCATCATGGTTTTCTAAATAGCGAATTGCACGCTTGTGCTGTGGGTTCTCTGTACTGTAGCGGCAATTTTGACGCTCACGATGTCTACAAGACACAAGAACATGGTTACGCAATCGGAACCGGACTTCCGTGGGAGATCGCGTTCAAGAAGATGACGGACCAGTTGCTCTACGCCGACGCAGGCGGAATCACGATAAATCATCCTATTTGGTCAAGGCTACCTTTCGAGGATATTACCAGGATGCTGGACTTCGACCATCGGGTCCTCGGAATCGAGGTTTACAACGACGGCGATACGTACACCAGAGGCGAGGATGGTTCCCCAATAGCAGTAGACCTGTGGGACAAGATTCTTTGTACCGGCCGTAGATGCCTCGGTTTCTTTGTTCCCGACCATTCCGTCGCGAGAGGAAAGAATGTCCTCATGGTTCCTGCTTTGACCGAGTATGAATGTCTCAAGGCATACCGCAAAGGCGCATTCATCGGGACGATTATCGGTACTGGACTGCAATTTACCCGAATTCACCTGGAGGATAACCGTCTGACCGTTGCATTGAATGAGCCGGCGAATATCAGCTTCATTACTGATGCCGTTTCGGATAAGCAGAATGTAGCGAGTCATTTTGCAAGGGAAGCGGATTACAAGATTCCCACTGGCCCTGACGGATGCCCTACGATTTCATACGTGCGAGTTGAAGTAGTTGACTATACCAGTACAGAACAGCTTTTCAGCCAACCTATCAGATTCATCAAAAATGTGCCTTAGCCACTAGGAGCGTGTCTGAGTAATCACGTCCTTTTTGCAGAACGGGGTTGATGGGCAACAGTGAAGCTGCGAGTCTGGAAGTATGGCGAAGAGCTACCGGCCGTACTTTCCCGAGCAGGATTTTCTGCTGCCGCCCAGCCTGCGGGAGTGGCTTCCTGAAGATCATCTGGCGTATTTCGTCGGCGATCTGATTGAGCAGTTGGACCTGAGCGCGATTGAGAGCTACTACGAGCGAGCGGGAAGAGCGGGGCTTACCTCCTTATCACCCGCGCATGATGACTAAGGTGCTGATCTACGGCTACTGCGTGGGCGTGTTCTCGTCGCGGCGGCTGGAGAAGCGCCTGGTGGAAGACATCGGATTCCGGGTGCTTGCGGCAGGCAACGAGCCGGATTTCCGCACCCTCGCCGAGTTCCGGCGGATTCATTTGAAGGCGCTGGAGGGATTGTTCGAGCAGGTATTGCGACTGGCGTTGAAGCTGGGCGCGATGCGGCTCGGTCGCGTGGCCATCGACGGCAGCAAGGGGAAGGCCAACGCCAGCAAGCATAAGGCGATGAGCTACCGGCGCATCGAGCAGGATGAGAAGCGGCTCAAGGGAGAGGCGCATCGTTTGCTGGCCGAAGCTGAGCAGGCCGACAAGGAGGAAGACCGGCGTTATGGCCGCAGCGGTCGCGCCGACGATCTGCCGGCGGAACTGGCACGGCGCGAAGAGAGGCTGAAGCGGATCGCGGCGGCCAAGCCCGATGACAAGGACAAGCAGTCCGGATCGGGCCACTCCTCGGGCGATGTCCGAAAGGCCAGGCCGAAACCCAATGCGCAACATAACTTCACCGATCCGCAGTCGCGGATCATGAAGGGGCCGGAGGGGTTCGTGCAGGCCTACAACGCGCAGATCGCAGTAGAACCAGCGCTGGGCCTGATCGTGGCGCAGGCGCTGACCCAGGATGCCAATGACAAGAATCAACTGCTGCCCATGATCGATGCCGTCAAACGGCAGTCAGGACAGAAGGTAGATGAGGTGCTGGCCGACAGCGGCTATTGCTCAGAGCAGAATCTGCGTGAGGCCGCCCGCAGGAAGGTCGATCTCTACGTCGCCACTGGAAAGCAGAAGCACAATGAGCTACCGCCGACGAGTCCCAGGGAGCGTATCCCGAAATCGGCCACCTCGGTGGACAAGATGAAACGGAAGCTGGCGACCACAACAGGACGCGCAATCTACGCGACGCGCAAAACCATCGTCGAACCAGTCTTCGGACAGATCAAACAGGCACGCGGCTTCCGACAGTTCCTGCTGCGGGGCGTAGAAAAGGTGCGTGGCGAATGGGCGCTGGTATGCGCAACCCACAACGTACTGAAGCTCTATCGCGCCTGTACCAGCTGAACGCTGCCGGAGCGGGGCGCAGTTCCCCATGAAACCTCAGCGAAGCCGCCCGATACTCGGGCTAGAAACGACCCCGCTCAACCCGTCTGCCGGTGCCGGCGTCCCTTCACACCATCTGCCGCTATACAAGCCCCTTACTCAGACACGCTCCTAGGGCCGTATTGAACGTCTGAATGCAAGGCATCGAGCTGTGCCTGCGAGTGCAGATCGGACTGAATAAAGGAGAAGCACGGAATGCTCTGTCGCGGGCCGTGTTCCTCAACCGGCTCGGTGCGCCGTCGCCGAACTCTGGCGATGGCATACGGTGTACTCCCACAGCAGATCCGACGCCGGCCAGGCCCTTCGCCCGCCACAGCGCGGGTGCTGGGGCTCGCTCCAGGCGCGCACGGCTCGAACCGTGCACTGGAAGCCGTTTGGCCAGCGTCGTTGAAGCAGATACGCCCCGGCAGGCCTCGGTCGAAAAGTGGGCTTCCAGTTCCAGGACGTCTCGCGGATAATCTTCCACGGCGTGAAGCACTACAGGTTGTGGTCACCTGAATCAAATAAATACCCATCTGATTTATTTTCGTTTGCATCCAGGTGTCTGAGATTCAAGATGGTACTCCAGTTGCGTTCGTCTTTGTAGATCGGGAGATCAGCGTCTGAAATTGTGGAGAGAGTTTTTTGAAATTCTTGCAGATGCCACTTACCGACCGTTATGCCTGCGACGCATAACGGCCTCCCTGAAATTCATTGGACGCAGCAGCGCAGAACTGAGCATGATTACCGTACATGCGGCAATGTTTGCCGCACTCGATCTCCTTACGTAGGGAGCTGCACTGATGAGCACACGATTTCTCACCGAGTTTGATGTTGCCGATCGAACACAGATCAGTCTCGGCACACTTCGCCGTTGGCGGCTGGAAAACAAGGGCCAAAATATCACAAGTTTGGCTCCCTCGTTCGCTATGGTGAAGAAGAACTTACCGCCTGGGAGCAGACGCAACCGGCGGGCGGCGCGGGAGCGCCACGGATAAGCCCCGCCTCGGAGCAGCCTGCTCCGGTGCGGCGTGCGGCCTTCAGATGGTAGACGAAGGTCGTGGTCGTTGGCATGGCTATTCTTACCGGATATACTACTGGTGGTGAGACTATGCCTACCACATCGCCCAAAATGGGCCGCAAGATCAAGAAAAGCTTCAGCATCTCCGTAGAATCAGACTCTTTCATTCGCCGGAGCTGCAAGGAACGCAAATCCAACTCGGAGTCGGAAACCTTGGACGCGCTTCTCAGTGAACTCATGGCGGTGCGGCAGCAAAGAGCCATTGAAGCTGCCTACGCGGATTACTACGATTCTCTTAGTGAGGACGAAGTAGCAGAGGAGAGCGCATGGGGAAGATTCGCAGAGTCGCAACTCGCAAAGGAAGCGCACTAACCATGCCAACGGCACAGCGATTTCCGCAGCGCGGTGAGATATGGTGGACAAATTTCCATACCGATCCGCCGGAGAAGGGACGCAGACCCGTGATTATCGTCTCGCCCAATGCGCGGAATCAACATGAGCGTGCAACATCAGTCCTGGTCATTCCGCTCTCGACATCGGTCCACAAGCTCGGTCCTGCTCACCTGCTGCTTCATGCTGGCGAAACTGGACTGCGCATGGATTGCTCCGCCCAGGCAGACAACATCGCCGTGGTCCTCCGTGCACACCTGAGGGAGCCGGAGCCAGGGCAGCGTCCGCTCACCAACACAAAGATTTGCAAACTGGCTTCGCTCGTCAAATTGGCGATGGGCTGTTCTGAACCCATGGAAACAGGAGAAAAGTAATGGGTCTGTTTCGACGCGGCGGTATGTGGTGGTATGAGTTCTACTTCGCGGGTCAGCGTATCCGCGAGTCCACCAAATCGAAGTCGAAGACCGTCGCGAGAGAAGCAGAGAAGAATCGCAAGTGCGAGCTGGAGGAAGGCTTCAACAACATCACCGACCAGCGTCGTGAGCGTATCCGCACCTTCCGGGACATGGCGGAGGATTTCTATGACGCCTACAAGCTCCGGCCGCCAGATTCCGCCGTCTTCGCCGAGTACGCGATCCGGCACCTGAACCGCTTGCTGGGCGCAAAGATGCTGGTTGATTTCAATGAGACTGTCGTCACCAAGTATCAGAACGACCGTCTCAGCGAGAAGGCGTCCCCCAAGACGATCAATGAAGAGGTCGGATTTCTCCTGCGCATTCTTGGCGAGCCGGGCGACCTGATTCGCGTCCGCCTCCGCAAGAAGAAGACGCTCAAGCTGAAGACACGCGAGGTCATCGGCAAAGCCTACAGCGAAGACGAGAAGAAGCGGATGCTGCAGGAGGCGGCCAAGGCCCGTTCACCTCACATCTACCTTGCGTTGACGCTGGCCCTCAATGCCGGGATGCGCGATGGAGAGATCAAGCAGTTAACTTGGGCGCAGATCAATTTCCCCAAGCAGTATCTGGCAGTGGGCCGCGCCAAGATGGCGGGCGGTGAGGGCAGAACCATCCCTCTGAACTCAGAGCTGTTTGCCGTGCTCACTGATTACGTCGAGTGGTACAAGCAGAAGTTCGGGGCGCTCCAGCCGGAGTGGTACGTCTTTCCATTCGGCTCACCGCAGCCGACCGACCCCACGCGACATGTCACCACCCTCAGACCGTCTGGACTATAAAGTGCGGGTGAACGCTGGCGTGAAAGGGCGCTGGCATGACAACCGCCACACCCTCATCACCGAGCTTGCCGAGAGCGGCGCGGGCGACCAGACGATCATGGACATCGCCGGCCACGTCTCGAAGCAAATGCTGGAGCATTACAGCCACATTCGGATGGAAGCCAAGCGCAGTGCGCTCGAAGCAATTGTCCGTAAGTCGAGCGCTCCGAACGAGTCACAGCAGGAGTACCCACAAAAGTCCCCACAGTCGGGCATTTTGGAGGGTCATCGGGGAGTTGGGAGGGGCGTAAGTCGTTGAAAAGAATTGGCTCCTCAGGTAGGACTCGAACCTACAACCCTTCGGTTAACAGCCGTGCGCGTCGTCCTCACCCCTGCTGCTACCGGTTGCTATAAGGTCCTATATTTTCATCAGTTTGTCTCTTCCCTCCTTTGCGCCTTTTGCTATCCGGACACCCCAAATTATGACCGATTTTGAGGTGTGGTGGGCACAAAAATGGGCACAGTCACTCGGCCTGAACCACCGCCAGAAAGATAACCCAAAACTCTGGCGTGACGGCTCTGCCCAGACGCCCAGCGGGAGTTCTCTTGCTCGAAGTCCATCGCGTGAGACGGGACGAAATAGGGCTAACTGAGAATCGAAGGGGGGCTTAGCTCTTTCGACCTCATTTCTTCGGGCGGACGGCTTTTCGTGCATACAGCCAGGCATGGTTCTGGCAGCAGGCGGTGGGCCCGATCGCAGTCAGCAAGTGGACTAGGGCACGGCAGGTCTCCCGCTGCTCCTGTGACAAAATGAAGATGGTGAAGATCCTTCCCCGACTTTTCCGGTTTATGGCCATGTTTCTGCTGCTCTTCATGGCAGTGGAAGTGCTTGCCTGCGATCTGTTGCAGTCGGATGAGTGCTACATCTCAGCCAAAGTTCCGAGTCAGGATAAGAATCACAGTACGCCCCAACCTTCCGGCGACACTTGCCTTTGCTGCTGCACGCACATGGTCGCAGCGACGGCCTTCACCTTTCATCCTCGATTCATCATCACGCCAGCTCCTCCAGCAGAGAACCCTCAAAGGCCCCTCTTCTCGCCCTCCAGCATCGAGCATCCGCCCCAACTTTCCTAGCCGCTAGCTCCGTTCCAATCCAATCAGTTCAGGAGATGTGTATGCACGGGAGAACTATCCTGTTCCCGTGTGCGCTTCTGTTCCCGGCATTGTTGCTGGGAGCACAGCAATCGGCATCCACGCCGTCCACAGTGGATGAATTGGTGCGCACCGGGATCGCAAACAATAAAGATTTGGCTGCTGTACGCGAACGAGTCGCCGAGGCGAAGGGGCTTGCTCGACAGGCCCGCGTCTTGCCGTCACCGGTGCTCGACCTCAGCGGGTCCACTGGCAAACCGCTGGGTACGATTGGCGAAGAACAATATGGCGGCGGACTTTCGGAGACCGTCGAAACATTCGGGAAGCGGAGCAAGCGCATCCGGGTAGCGGAATATTCGATCGGTATCGCTGAGGCCGATTTGCAGCAGCGCTCCGCCGAACTTGCCTATCAGATCCGGTCCGGTTACGCCGAAGTCTCTGCGGACCGTAACAAGGTCAAGCTACTGACGGACTTGATCGGAGTGAACCAGGACTCCTTACGGCTCACGGAGGCGCGGGTCAAAGAAGGCGATATCGCGCCTCTGGAAGCGAATCTGCTGAAAGTTGAGATCGCCCGGACAGAGGTGTCTCTCAAGAGTGCGCAAGGACGCCTCACCACTGCCGAACTGGACTTGCGCCGCCTGGTCGGGCTGGATGAATCCGCGCCAATTCCAGTGAGCGACCTCACTCCGGCCCCTCTTCCTTCCCTCGAGGCTTTGAGGCAACAGGCGCTGGAAAACCGGGCTGACCTCAGGTCGGCACGCCTCGAGGAAGAGCAGGAGTCCGCAGGCATTGCGCTGGCTAAGGCCGAGGCAAAACCAGACGTGACGCTCTCGGCTGGTTACAGTAAGGAAAACGTGTTGTTCGACGATCTGTTCGGATTCAATAGTACCGGCGCGCTCAGCCCGATTCGCACTCAAGAGAACATCCTCACCTTCGGGATTTCCGTTCCCTTGCGCACAAGCCGGAGCGGCTTGGGTAACGTACAGGCAGCAACCGCCAAGGCATCGGGAGCGCGACTACGCCGCGAGTACCTCGAGAGAAATATCTCGCTTGAGATCGAAGGCGCATATCAACGCTGGCGCACTGCGACCGACTCGGTGGAGACCCTCAAAAGCGGAGTGATCGATCCTTCGACTACCAACCTCTCCGTGATTCGCGAGGCGTACAAGCTCGGCCAGCTGCGCCTTCTGGACGTGCTGAACGAACAGCGCCGCCTGGTCGACACACAGATGGAGTACATCGATGCAGAGTCAGATGTAGCTCGCACATGGGCTGAAGTCGAACGCGCTGCAGGAGGAAACCTTCCATGAATCGGATTCTCGTTTTGTTGTTCTGCAGCACATTGCTCATCGGCGGCTGCAAGGGTAAGAAGGAGCATACGGAAGAAGGCGAATCGCGGAGCGAGTCTGCTGACAATAGCAGTCTCGTTGAGATGAGCCTCTCTGCGCAGCAGCATATTGGGCTGGTGGTCGCGCCGGCACAGGTCACGCAATTGACCGAATATCTGCGCTCTACAGGGACAGTCCAGCCGATTGACAGCAAGGTGGGCGTGGTCGGGCCTCTTGCGAGAGGACGGATCATGGAGGTCAAGGCCAAGGTCGGCGACCGCGTAGAGGCCGGGCAATCCCTCGCGATCGTCGACAATATCGAGGCTGGGGAACTGCTCGCGCAAGCGCAATCCGCTCGTGCCGATCTCGAACGCTTCAAGGCGCAGCTCATTCCAGCAACGCGTCAGGTTCAGCGCAGCCGCCGTCTTGCGGACATTGGCGCGGGCTCAGAGAAGGACTATGAATCAAGCAAAGCGGAAGAAGACGGCATTGAAGCCAATATCCGGTCGCAACAAGCACTCATCGATGGCATTCTCCAGCGCCTTCGCCGGTTTGGAATTGCAGACGCTACTCCACGAGTCACAATTCTCACTCCGCTGAAAGCCCCCTTCTCCGGTGTCGTGACCAAGGCATCGGCCTCCCCGGGCGATGTGGTCGATGCAGGAACGGATACCTTCACCGTGGCGGACCTCTCGCGCGTCTGGGTTCAGGCCGAGGTGTACGAGAAGGATCTTGGCCGGATTCGCGTCGGCCAGAGCGCCTTCATCACCGTGGATACGTACCCCGACCATCCGTTTGAAGGCAAGGTTGCCTACATCAGCGATGTGCTGGATCCCCAGACTCGATCCGCTCGAGTGCGCTGCGAAGTCGCCAATCCAAAGATGGAACTCAAAACCGATATGTTCGCCAGCGTTGAGCTTCCTACCAAGCTCAGCAAACAGGCGCTTGCCGTGCCCTCAAGCGCTCTCCAGCAGATCGAAGGCAAAAACGTCGTATTCATTCGGCATTCTCCGACCCAGTTTGAAAAGCGTGAAGTGGAAAAAGGAGTCACGGTCAAGAACCTGACCGAAATCGTCAGCGGTTTGAAGCCAGGCGAGCCCATCGTAACCCAGGGCGCTTTTCATCTGAAGTCGATTGTTGCCGGTGGCGAACTTGGGGAGGAGGACTAGAGATGCAGCGCCTTGTTGACATCGCCCTTCGCTATCGCATCCTCGTTCTGCTTGGGTTCCTTTTCGTAGCGGCAATCGGGTTTGTCTCGCTTCGCATGCTCCCAATCGATGCAGAACCTGACATCACGCCTAACCAGGTTCTCATCCTGACCCGCGCGCCGAGTCTCTCTCCATTGGAGGTTGAGCAACTCATTTCGTTTCCGGTTGAGAATGCGATGCGTGGTCTCCCCGGGATCAAGAGCATTCAATCGGTTTCAAAGTACGGGCTCTCCTACGTCGCGATTTACTTCGAGGACGGCATGGACCCATACTTTTGCCGAGCCTTGGTAAACGAGCGCCTGCCCGAAGCCAAGCAGTCGATTCCGCCCGATGTCGGCGTGCCCGAGATGGGTCCGATCTCAACTGGTTTAGGCGAAATCTATCAATTCAAGGTAGCGGGGCCGGGGCGCACGCCGATGGAATTGCGCAGCATCCTTGATTGGGACATCGCTCCGAAATTGCGCGGTGTGCCCGGCGTGGTCGAGGTGAATACGCAAGGAGGCGAGCTGAAGACCTACGAGGTGGAAGTGGACAACGAAAAGATGACCGGCTACCACATTCCGCTTCGCCGGGTGATCGAGGCGCTCTCAACCAACAATGCAAATGCGGGCGGCGCTTACCTCGAACGCTCCGAGCAGCAATCTCTCATTCGAGGTGAGGGGCTGATCTCCAGCCTCTCCGATATTGAAAATATCGTGGTCGGGAACTCGCCGACCGGCACCCCCATCCTCATTCGAAACATTGGCACAGTTCAGTTCGGGCCGATGGTGCGGCGGGGTTTCGCAACACAGGACGGCAAGGGTGAAATCGTGATCGGTGTTGCCATGATGCTGATCGGTGAAAATTCGCGCGCAGTTGCCATCCGTGTAAAAGACACCCTTGCAGAGATCCAGAAGACACTGCCCGAAGGCGTACAGATTGTGCCACTTTACGATCGCACCGATCTTGTGAATCGAACCATTCACACGGTGAGCCGCAATCTGATCGAGGGCGGCATCCTGGTGATTGTGATCCTGCTTCTGCTGCTGGGAAGCTTTAGAGCTGGCATCGTTGTAGCGCTGGCAATTCCGTTCTCCATGCTGCTTGCCTTCATCGGAATGGTCAGGGCCAACATCTCCGGAAATCTGATGAGCCTGGGGGCAATCGACTTCGGACTTATCGTCGACGGGTCCGTCGTCATCATTGAGAACATCCTTCGCCGTTTGCACGATCGTGCGGCGGATGAAAAGCCCCAAGATGTAATACGGTCAGCGGCACGCGAAGTGGCCAAACCGATCTTCTTTGGCGTGGCCATCATCGTGCTTGTCTACGTGCCGATCCTGACGCTTGGGGGCGTTGAAGGCAAGATGTTCAAGCCGATGGCCGTGACGGTGTTGTTTGCTCTGACCGGATCCCTGCTTATTGCTCTCACGTTGATGCCGGTTTTGAGCTCATATCTCCTGCGCCGGATAAAGATCAAAGAACACACGTGGCTGATGCGGAGGTTCGATCGACTTTACGCCCCTGCCCTGGAGAAGGCCTTAAGGCATCCTCGGATCACATCTTCGATTGCCATTGGAGCATTCGCGCTCTCACTGATCGCGATTCCCTTTCTGGGTGCGGAATTCATTCCATCGCTCGACGAAGGCTCAATCCTGGTCATGATGTATCGAGTCCCTGGGATCTCGCTCACGGAATCACTTCACGGCAATCAGATTGTTGAGACAGTTCTGCGCGAGTTCCCGGAGGTAGCCACAGTCTTCAGCAGGACGGGCAGTCCCGAGGTCGCCACCGATCCCATGGCAATCGACCAGAGTGATGTCTACGTCATGCTGAAGCCGATCAACCAGTGGCCGAAAAAGCGCAGCAAAGAAGATCTCATTGAAGCAATGCAAAAGCGGCTGGAAGAGGAGGCTCCAGGAGCGGTATACAGCTTTTCTCAGCCGATTCAGATGCGCATGCAGGAACTGATGGAAGGAGGTTCACGCAGCAATATCGCAATCAAGCTGTTCGGAGACGATCTCGGTATCCTCCGCGAGAAAGCGGATCAGATTGCGGCTGTGGTGAGTAAGGTTCCGGGGGCGGAGGATGTTCACGCCGAACGAGTGTCCGGTTTGCCATACCTGCGCATCCGCCTGCGGCGCGAAGCGCTCGCCCGGCATGGTCTCGACGAATCGGCCGTGCTGGACACCATCGAGGCCATCGGAGGCAAGCCCGTCGGAGAAATCGTTGAAGGCAATCGACGCTTTACGCTCCAAGTCCGCTTTCCTCAAGACGAGCGAGCAACGGCCGACGCCATCGGCAACCTACGCGTAGGAGACAACGAAGGCCATTTCATCCCGCTTGCACAGCTTGCCGATATCGAGGACCAGGAAGGGCCTGCTCAGATCAGTCGTGAAAATGGGCAACGGAGAATCAGTGTAGAGGTGAACGTGCGCGGCCGAGATCTCGCAGGCTTTGTAGCGGATGCGCAGAGAGCTGTCGCAGCCAAGGTGAAGATCCCCGATGAATACCAATTGGTGTGGGGAGGGCAATTTGAGCAGCTCAGAAGCGCAAGCCAGCGCCTCATGATTGTGGTGCCTGCGGCACTCATCCTGATCTTCGTGCTGCTCTATTTCAACTTCCAGGCTGGCCTCCCGGCCCTGCTGATCTTCCTCAATATCCCCTTGGCCGCCACAGGAGGCATTTTCGCATTACTGATCCGAGGAATGCCCTTCAGCATATCCGCGGGGGTCGGTTTCATCGCGCTGTTCGGAATTGCTGTGCTCAATGGGATCGTTCTCCTGACCTACATTCGAGAACTTCGCAATGAAGGTGTCCCGTTAGAGGAAGCTGTCACACGAGGCGCAACAACCCGCTTGCGCCCGGTCGTCATGACCGCTCTTGTCGCCAGCCTTGGCTTTATTCCGATGGCCGTCTCGCACGGATCGGGAGCAGAGGTGCAAAGACCGCTCGCTACCGTCGTGATCGGTGGCCTGATAACTTCCACGGTGCTAACTCTACTGGTACTTCCGACTCTGTTCAGGTGGTTTGAAGGACGTCGGGAAGATGTCGAGATTTGAAGGAGCTTTCCATGAAAGAGATAAAGGCGATCATACAGCCCTTTATGGCCGAAAAGGTCATTGATGCGCTCGCGGTGATCGAAGGCCTTCCGGGCATCACTGTCTCTGAAGTCAAAGGTTTCGGACGAACACGCGGCAGGGTGCAGTCCAGCGACGATGAATCCATTCGATGTCTCAAGAAGACCAAGCTTGAGATTGTGGTGCCTGATGCGCTGGTCCCGGCGGTGGTGGAGTCAATCAAACAGCACGCACACACCGGAAATATCGGCGACGGAAAGATTTTCGTACTACCGGTTGAGCACGCGATTCGAATCCGAACTGGTACGCAGGACGATGTTGACTCGTGACGAGGACGTCGAACGAAAACTCACGAGGTTGAATGTAATGCTCGATAGGGAAAGATCGTCAGGCACATTCCCTTCGTTCTTCACGAGAATTTGGTGTTTCCGGTCGAGCGGACGCCACAAGATGATCCAAGAATGAGGGACCAACCATGAGCGGGGATGATTCAGAGGTCCAAAGCACTGTACTGGCCATCGCCAAGATGGATTGTCCAACCGAGGAAAGCCTGATTCGCAGCAAGCTCGCCGGGATGACTGGTGTGTCGGCACTCGATTTCAACCTTGTTCAGCGCACATTGAGCGTCAGGCATGCGCCAGATGCGCTGCCTCGCGTGCTCGCGGCATTGAAATCGCTGGGGTTCGATGCCGAGGTGTGTGACGCAGGAACTGCGACAACGCCCACGGCACCGGATTCGTCCCGTACGAACTGGTGGTGGTTGGCGATATCCGGTCTAGCATCCGCGTTGGCGGAACTGGTGTACTGGCTCAATGCAGGAAACAATTGGGTTGTAGTGGCGCTGGCGCTGTTTGCGATCCTTACCGGCGGCTTGTCGACCTACAAGAAGGGATGGATCGCTCTCAGAAACCGCAATCTGAACATGAACGCGCTGATGTCGATTGCGGTCACCGGCGCAATGGTGATCGGACACTGGCCGGAAGCAGCAATGGTCATGGTCCTGTTTGCACTCGCTGAGGTCATCGAAGCCAAATCGCTCGACCATGCGCGCAACGCGATTCGCGGCCTTCTGGATCTCACTCCGGAACGCGCCACCGTCCAGCAGGCAGATGGAAGTTGGGCCGAAATTGAAGCTGCCACGATTGCGATTGGCAGCCGCGTTCGGGTGAAGCCCGGCGAACGCATCGCTCTCGATGGCAAGGTGATCCAAGGCCGCTCCACCGTCAATCAGGCGCCGATTACCGGCGAGAGCCTGCCGGTCGAAAAGGCCGAAGGCAATCTGGTATTTGCCGGGAGTATTAATGAATCCGGATCTTTCGAGTATCTAGTCACTGCGGTCGCGAACCAGTCCACACTGGCGCGCATCATCCACACTGTAGAGGCCGCGCAGGGCCGCCGCGCGCCGACGCAACGATTCGTTGACCAGTTCGCGCGTTGGTATACACCCATCGTCTTCGTAGTCGCGCTGGCAGTGGCGTTCCTACCCCCCATCCTGCTCGGTGCGCCCTGGCTCGTCTGGATCTACAGGGCACTGGTACTGCTGGTCATTGCCTGCCCCTGCGCCCTGGTTATCTCCACACCAGTGAGCATCGTCAGTGGCCTCGCTGCAGCCGCGCGCCATGGGATCTTGATCAAAGGCGGAGTTTATCTGGAAGGAGGGCGCAAGCTGATTTGGCTTGCTCTCGACAAGACGGGAACCATCACTCATGGCAAGCCAGCCCAGACGGATTGGGAGGTATATGGCGGCTTGGACAACGCGCTGTGTCGTCGTCTAGCTGCGAGTCTGGCCAGTCGCTCAGACCATCCAGTGTCACAAGCTGTGGCTGAAGCCGCAAGGATCGACGGAGTGTCGCTAGAGAATGTCGATGAATTCGAAGCCTTGCCCGGCCGCGGGGTGCGTGGAGTGATCGAAGGCAAGCTATATCTCCTCGGCAACCATCGCCTGGTGGAGGAGATTGGCCATTGTTCAAAGGAACTTGATGCCCGTCTCGATGCGCTTGAAAGACAGGGAAAGACTGTTGTCATGCTAATAGGCGATCAGCATGTCATGGCATTATTCGCTGTGGCCGATACAGTGAAGGACAGCAGCCGGACGGCTGTCGCCGATCTGCATCGACTCGGCATCAGAACCGTGATGTTGACCGGTGACAACCCGCATACCGCGGAAGCCATCGCGGGTCAGGTCGGGATCGATCAGGCTCGCGGCAACCTGTTGCCTGAAGATAAGTTGAAGGCAGTCGAGACCTTCGCCGCCACCGGAACCGTCGGCATGGTTGGCGATGGCATTAACGACGCGCCGGCACTGGCGCGCGCAGATATTGGTTTTGCGATGGGCGCTGCAGGAACCGATACGGCCATTGAAACTGCTGACGTGGCGCTAATGGATGACGATCTGCGCAAGATCCCCATGTTTGTAAGACTCTCCCGAGCCACGGCCAGCGTATTGACGCAGAATATCGTGCTGGCCTTGAGCATCAAGGCAATCTTCCTGGTCCTAGCCCTCACAGGCCGGGCCACCATGTGGATGGCGGTTTTCGCGGATATGGGCGCAAGCTTGCTGGTGGTTCTGAATGGCTTGAGGTTGCTAAGGAAGTGACCTCGCAGGTCGCCCCGGGCCTAGATCGGGGCTGAAAGACTGCCTATCAGTGCCTGAGACTACGGCAATGGGGGCGTTTTGGTGTGCCGATTGCCCTTGGCCGATCGCTCTGCAGTTGAGCCAGTAACGCACATGGCTACATTTCAACCCCAGAGCGAATGCGAGAACTCGCCGCTCGCACGGGTGAGTAAGTCATTGCTTCGCTGCGATCACTCGTTTCTACGCAGCTTCATCGATGATGGCGAGGACCTCGCGTTCGACTTCTTTGGCAAGAGCCGCGACGTCTTTCAGGCCGGTCGCTTCAAGCATCGATGTCGGCCGTACAGCCGCAATCGTGCAACCGGCCCCTTCACTAAAGACGGAGATTCTGCAGGGTAGAACGGTCGATACCCTCATGTCTGTGTTCAGGGCCTTGAACGCGGCTTGCGGATTGCAGACATCGTACACTCTGCATTCGGAGCCAAGATGAATCCCTTTCGATTCCAGCGTCTGTCTTAGGTCGTGAATATGTAGAATCCCGAATTTGTGCCGTGCGGCTGCGTCGGCCAGCCTCTGTTCCACTTCCTCAGGAGGACGCGATGAGTGCTTGGAGTAAGTCATAGTGGAATCCTCGGTGACGATTCTAGTCGCACCGCGTCACGCAGTGCGCAGAATCCTCTGGTTCTGTCAGAAATCAACGCTGGGCCGCAAAATAGGAACCAATCACGAGCACGCCTGCGATGGCCTGAGCCGCCAGGGTTTGTACCGTCGGATACACCGAAAACCAGAGCCCCATCCAACCGGGGAGAAACTGCGCGAGCCAGGGTATTTCGGTTGTTGGTAGCCAGTGTGCCAGCTGCATTTCCTGAGCTTGTTCACCGACCATCACGAGCAGCACGACTCCGAGCAGGATGCCCGTGAGCACCAGCATTTTCTTGTAGGGTAGCTTGCGATGTGCCAGGAAGGTCAGCGCGGCAACAATGCCGGTGAGCGTCAGGCCGACCAGCACTCCGAGTAGGACTGGCTTTCCACCAAGCTTCAATCGGTAGCTCTGGAGGAACAAAACCACTTCCACACCCTCCCGATAGAACGAGGTGAAACCTAGCACGGCCATCCCGTAAAGCACTCGCCGTCGCGACGTGGTCTGTTCTTCAGCACTCTTGATCAGGTCGTGCTTACGCTTGTTGTGCAGGGAAATCCAGCCAGTCCAGTACACCTTGTGGAAGAACCAATTCATGACGACGAGGAGAACGAGAATCGCCAACAGCCCTGTGCCTGCCTGAATGTAGAGCGCGTCAAAATTCTGGGTCAGGTCGTTGACAATCCCAACGGCAACGAACCAGGTCAGAAGCGTCGCCAGCGAAGCAACGCCGACACCGGCGGCGACGGGACGCCGATACGCCTGATCCGACCTGGCCATGCTGGCGGTGATTGCCGTAAGCACCAAGATGCATTCAAGTCCTTCCCGAAAGACCAAGACGCCGATATCAAAAACTTGCGCGAGAGAGCCGGCATGGCGAGCAAAAGGGTTGGGATTCCCAGAGGTGGCGATCCCTTGCCACACCATCAGGGCCGCGACAAGCACGACACAAGGAATCAACAAGATACGGGAAGCTTGCTTCTTTTTCTGGAGTATTTGGAGCGTGCTGGTCGAAGACATCACGATACGATCATTCTACATATCGGACCGATTTGGTCGCAATTCGGGAACGCCGATCGTGCTCGCAAAGACCTTGGCTGTCGAAAGCCAATTGGCCTCCCCTTTTTCTCGAGACGCTTGAGGGTCGAACCAATTAGGGAGTTCAGATATGCTAGAAGGGCGAGTGAGAATACTGCGCCAACTCGGAGTCTTGGTTTTGTTGGCGGCAACCTTTGTGTCACCCGCCATGGCTTGCATGACACCGAGTGCGCCCATGACCACCGAAGAGCGTGCCTGCTGCCGCATGATGCACAATCAGTGCGAGCAAATGGGCATGTCCGCATCCCATGGTTGCTGCCAAAAGGCGCCGCGGACCAGTTACGCTGTTCCGACCACAAAGGCAGACTCTCTCCACTCGGTTGCGGTTGCAATTCCGATGAGCCTGCTGGCTGCTTCCGAGTTGCTGAACCCGTTCTCTTCTTTGACGGGATGGGTGGAACATCACGACTATTCGCCGCCGCAATCACCGCCTTCGACCATTTCCGTTCTGAGAATCTAGTCCGCTCCATTCTCTCGAGTCTTGCCGGGAGTTAACGCATTT
Source organism: Alloacidobacterium sp. (assembly GCA_035293545.1). Lineage (GTDB taxonomy): Bacteria > Acidobacteriota > Terriglobia > Terriglobales > Acidobacteriaceae > Alloacidobacterium. The sequence goes on from DATGMQ010000076.1 coordinate 24,430, forward strand.
CTGCGTTCCGGTGAGTGTTTGAACTGCACTTGAGAATTGGAGTCCCGCATGAATGTGGTCTCTTTCGCGGCCGCCGCTTTTGTGGCGGTTGCCGGGCTTTCCGCTTTGGCCCAACAGCCGGCGGTGGGCAGTCCGACGCCTTTATCCCAAATTCTGGCCGAGGCCGAGGCGAACAATCCGCAAATCTCAGCCGCCGATCACGAGGCCCGAGCCGCCCGGCAAATGACCCCGCAGGTGACTACGTTGCCTGATCCGAAGGTCACCTACCAGCAGTTCGGCGTCGGCAGCCCGAAACCCTTCGCTGGATATACGAACAGTGACTTTTCGTATATCGGGATTGGAGCCTCTCAGGAACTGCCCTACCCCGGCAAGCTCGGGCTGCGTGGAAAAGTCGCCGAACGCGACGCCGATACAAAGCAAGCTGAAGTGGAGATGGCGACGACGAGTATCGCCGACTCGATCAAGGCCGACTACATTCAACTCGCGTACCTGCAGCAAACGCTTGGCATCCTGCGTCAGAACGAGGCGGCTCTCGATCAACTCATTCAGGATGCCGAAGCGCATTATCGAGTCGGCCAGGGTATGCAGCAGGATGTTCTGCAAGCACAGGTGGAGCGAACCAAGGTCGTGCGCGAAATCACGATGCACCACCAGCAAATGTGGCAGGCGCAGGCACACCTGAAGGGCTTGCTCAATCGGGATCAGGCTTCGCCAGACATCGTGACGGAGGACTTAACCGAAAGCCCGTTAAAGCAGACCTCTGCCGATCTGCTTGCGATGGTTCGGCAGAACAATCCGCAGATTCTGGTCGATGCAAAGTCAATTGCGAAGCAGGATGCGCAGGTGGCGTCGGCCAAACGTGAAGGCAAGCCGGATTTCGAAGTCGGGTACATGTACCAGAACACCGACCGTAAGTACCGGGACTACTACATGTTCACGTTCGATGTCCGTTTCCCGCGAAAGAAGCGCGTGAACGCCGAGATCGCTGAAGCCCAGGAACATCTCTCAGCATCACAGCGCACCCTCGACGCGCATCTCCAGCAACAGCTTGCTCAGGTTCAGCAGGACTATGTGCAGGCAACGAGCGACGAGGAACTGCTGAAGGACTACCGTGAGGGCCTGATTCCGCAATCCGACGCGGCGTACAGGGCCGCCTTGAGCGCCTACGGGTCTAATCGCGAGGAATTCGTTCACATCGTCAACTACTTTACAGACGTTCTGAATTTGAAGCTCGAATACGCTCAGACCCTTGAGGACCACGAGGTAGCACTGGCTCATCTCGAATCGCTGACAGGAGCGACACTGCGATGAACAAATACGTCATCAGAACTTCACTCGTTTGGCTCGCAGTCATTGCTGTGATTGCGGGCGCGCTCGCTTATCGTTCGTACTCCGGGAAGCACGGGGGACATTCGAATTTACCGATGGGTGGGGATGTGCAACCAGCGGCAAGCGGTCCACCCGCTGACGCCCAGAAGCCCACTTCGAGCATGTCGGAGCAAAAGGCTGAGACGCAGCTTATGCCGGTTCAGCTCACACCCGAGAGGATGCAAAGCATCGGCGTGACGACGGGCACGGCTGAGTACAAAACGCTGAGTGATGACATTCGCGCGACAGGCACGGTAGATATCGACGAGCGTCTTGTCTCGTATGTGCAGGTGCGGTTCCCTGGCTATATCCGTAACGTCTTCGCCAACGCCACCTACCAATTTGTGCGCAAGGGGCAACCGCTCTTCACGGTCTACAGTCCCGAACTGGTTGCGACTCAGCAGGAATATCTGCTGGCTCAGCAGAATCAAAAGCTGCTGCAGTCAAGCAGCGTCGATGGGGTTTCATCCGGAGCGGCAACCTTGTCATCGGCAGCCGAGCAGCGCCTCGAACAATGGGAAATCCCGCAGAGCGAAATCGCGAAACTGAAGGAGAACGGCAAGCCAATTACCGATCTCACCATCAACTCGCCTGTGAGCGGATATATCACGGAACGGAATGCTCTGCCCAACATGTACGTGGAGCCGTCAACCCGACTTTATACGGTTGCCGATCTCTCGCGTGTCTGGGTTTACGCCCAGATCTTCCAGGATGACATCGGCCGGTTAAAGCCGGGCGACGTTGCGGCCATTACTGTCGATTCCTACCCCGGCCAGACCTTTTCTGGACGAATCGAAGACATTCTCCCGCAAGTGGACATGGCGACACGCACCGTTCGTGTGCGGCTGGCGATCGCAAACGCAGGTCTCAAGCTGAAACCCGGCATGTTCATCAATGTGGACCTCAAGACCAATCTGGGGCGCCAGTTGGTCGTGCCGGCATCAGCCGTCTTCCAGTCCGGTACGCGGCAACTCATATTCCTGAACCAGGGAAACGGCAATCTGGAGCCGAAGGAGGTTGGCGTTGGACCTCGAGTTGGCGATCAGTTTGTCGTGCTAAAGGGACTCAAACCGCATCAGTCCATCGTCACGTCTGCGAATTTCCTGATCGACTCAGAGAGCCAACTGCAGTCGGCAGCGGGCTCGTTTGCGCCGCCTCCACCCGGCGCCGGGGCCAATGCACCCCAACCCAATGCCCCTGCGGCGGCAAAAGCGGCCATCGAGTTCACGACGGATCCCAATCCGCCGCAGAAAGGAAACAATGTGTTTCACGTAAAGCTTTCGGGGGCGGATGGAACTCCCGTCGCTGGAGCTGAGGTGACGGTCACGTTCTACATGGCTGCGATGCCGGCCATGGGAATGGCAGCAATGAACACGACTGCCAAACTCGCCGACAAAGGCAACGGTCTGTATGAGGGCAACGGACGGTTAGATTCTGGTGGAACCTGGCAGGTCACAATTACGGTCCAGAAGAATGGTCAAACCCTCGCGACGAGACAACTGCGCGTAAACGCGACAGGAGGGATGTAATGCTCTCAAGAGTCATTGAAGCTTGCGCGCACAATCGATTTCTTGTGTTCACCGCTGTTCTGTTGTTGACGCTCGCCGGGATCTGGTCACTGCAGCACGTGCCGCTTGATGCCCTGCCGGATATTTCGGACGTGCAGGTGATCGTCCACACCAGCTGGGAAGGCGAGCCGCCGGATGTGATCGAAGATCAGGTCACGTATCCAATTGTTACCAGTCTACTGGCCGCGCCGCATGTGAAAGCGGTCCGTGCCCAGACAATGTTCGGGGACTCCTACGTCTACGTCGTATTCGAAGATGGCACGGACCTCTACTGGGCGCGCTCGCGGGTGATCGAGTACCTACAGCAGATCAGCGGAAAATTGCCGACAAACGTCCATCCGGTCATTGGCCCCGACGCAACCGGGGCCGGCTGGGTCTACGAGTACGCAATTGTGGACAAGAGCGGGAAGCAAAGTCTTGCCGACTTGCGCAGCTTGCAGGACTGGCATCTCCGCTACGCCCTCGAAACTGTTCCCGGAGTGGCCGAGGTTGCGACCATTGGGGGCTTTGTTCGGCAATACCAAGTGCAGCTCGATCCGAATAAGTTGTTGGCTTATGACATTCCGCTCTCCACGGTCATCGACAAAGTAAAGATGAGCACCAACGAAGTCGGCGGGCGCCTCCTCGACCTGAGCGGCGCAGAGTACATGATTCGCGGACTTGGCTATCTACGCTCTCTCGACGATCTCGGCAAAGTTGCGGTCGGCAGCAAGAACGGCACACCGGTCATGCTGCGCGACCTTGGCACAGTGAGCTTCGGTCCGGACATTCGCGAAGGTGTTGCCGAATGGAACGGTGAGGGTGAGACCGTTGGCGGCATCATTGTCATGCGTCAGGGCATGAACGCTCTTGAAGTGATTAACGCCGTCAAACGGAAGCTCCATGAGGTCGCGCCTTCGCTTCCTCCGGGCGTTCAGATCATGCCCGGATACGACCGCTCAGAGCTGATTGAAGCCTCGATCAAAACGCTGCAGCGCGATTTGCTGGAAGAGGCGATCATCGTGAGCCTGGTGATCATCGTCTTCCTGTTCCATTTCCGATCCGCGCTGATAGCCATTCTCGCTCTCCCGATCGCGGTGCTCGTCTCCTTCATCCCCATGTACTGGCTGGGCGTGACGTCGAACATCATGTCGCTTGGCGGCCTTGCACTTGCAATCGGCGTACTTGTGGATGCGTCGATTGTGATGGTCGAGAACGGGTATCGTCATCTCTCCGAGCGCCAGGAACATGGTCAGGGGCCAGTCTCGGAGCCAGAACGTCGACGAATTCTCATTGGCGCAGCGAAACAGGTCGGTCCTGCGCTCTTCTTTTCGTTGTTGATCATTGTTGTGTCCTTCCTTCCGGTGTTTCTTCTTGAAGCGCAGGAAGGACGCATGTTCCGGCCGCTTGCGTGGACCAAGACGTTAGCGGTCGGGTCCTCTTCGATTCTTGCCATCACGCTGGTCCCGGTACTGATGGTGATACTGATCCGTGGCAGATTGCGACCGGAGCAGCGGAACCCAATCTCACGGATAACGCAAGCCATCTATTTGCCGATTTTGAAGTTCTGTCTGCGCTTTCGCTGGCTGACCATCGCTGTCAACGTGATCTTCCTGATCGTGACGTTTCCACTCGCACTGCGACTGGGAAGTCAGTTCATGCCGCCGCTATTCGAGGGTTCCTCGCTGTACATGCCAACGGCGCTTCCCGGGATCTCCATCGAACAGGCCAAGGTGCTTCTGCAGGAACAGGACCGGATCCTTCGCTCTTTTCCCGAGGTGGCGAGTGTCTTTGGCGCCGTGGGCCGTTCCGACAGTGCGACCGACAACGCGCCACTCGATATGTACGACACCACCGTCATGCTGAAGCCGCGGGAGCAGTGGCCCGCAGGGATGACATACGACACTCTCATTCAGCAAATGGATGAGAAGCTGCAGTTTCCCGGACTCTCGAACACTTGGACGATGCCGGTTGAGAACCGCCTGGATATGGAACTGACCGGCATCAAAACGCCCCTTGGGCTGAAGGTACAGGGCGCGAACGTCGACGGCATTCAGCAGCTTGCCTCGCAGATTCAGAACGCGCTCTCGGGACTTCCGCAGGTACGTTCTGTTTTTTCAGAGAAAGTGGCGCAGGGCTTTTACGTGAACGTTGATGTCAACCGGGACGAAACCGCTCGCTATGGCCTGACGATCGCCGATGTGCAGACCGCTGTGGAGTCCGGTATCGGTGGACAGAACATCGCTGAAAACATCGAGGGCCGCGAACGCTATCCCATCAATGTCCGCTACCAGAGAGATTTCCGTGACAATGCAGAGCGAATGCGAAGCGTTCTCATTGGAACTCCCTCGGGAGCGCAGATTCCGCTCGGACAGGTGGCGAAAGCATCGTTCACCCACGGCCCCGCCATGATTCGTGACGAGGACGGCGCACTCACGGGTTATATCTACATCGATCTCAAAAACACGGACTATGGGGGTTTCGTTGCCCAAGCGGACAAGCTCCTTCATGAAAAGATTGAGCTGCCTGCAAACTACTCGTTTCATTGGTCAGGTGAGTATGAACTTGAGCTGCGCGCCAAGCAACGGCTTCGCCTGATCCTTCCGGTTGTTTTTTTTGTGATCTTCCTGCTGCTTTATCTGGTCTTTCATTCGGTCACGGAGGCGCTCGTTCTTATCTTTCCTACCATCTATGCGATGAGCGGAGGGCTGCTCCTGCAGTGGCTGCTGAAGTACAACTTCAGCGTCGCCGTGGCGGTCGGCTATATTGCTCTGTTTGGGATTGCAGTGGAGACCGGCGTGGTTATGGTGGTGTATCTCCATGAGGCGTTGGATCATAAGCTGCATTCCGGAGCGACTTTGACCAATGCCGACGTAGAGGCCGCAGCGATCGAAGGCGCCGTGCAACGTTTGCGGCCCAAGCTGATGACCGTTAGTGCCGTCTTGGCGAGCCTTGTCCCGATCCTCTGGGAATCGGGGATCGGTTCAGACGTCATGAAGCCAATTGCCGCTCCCATCGTTGGAGGCATGATCACTTCGACTATCCACGTTCTCATCCTTGTGCCCGTTTTCTTCGTGATGATGAAAGAGCGGGCGATAAAACGAGGGACACTGGCTCCTCGCGATGAGAACTCAAACCCAACCCACAATGATTCCGCTGTCCACACGTCACTGTAAAGGAGTCCGTTCACATGCAGATCAAATTCCTCGCTCCCGTTGCTTTACTGGCCCTTTAAAAGCGGCAGTCTATTCGTTCGATTCCTTTGTCGTTCGTTGGGCAACCTTTACAACCCTTCGGGCAATATCGCCATGGACTTCGATCTCAATCTAGCCAGTTCAGTAACGATGGGTACGAACGGCAATCTAACCATGAATCCCGTCTTTCACGTCACATCCGGGACTCAGGGATCAGGAAATGCCATGGATCCGGCAAACGGCGGAATCCAACAGATGATGGGATCAGTCGCCAGCGTGTCAGGCAGTTCCTTCACGATGACCTCGATGCTGGCGGCCCAGACCTTCACGTTCATGACCAACTCTTCCACGGTTTTCGATGGCACGAGCATGAGCGCGATGGCGAATGGGATACTCGTGATCGTGGATGCCGGCCTCCAGTCCGATGGCTCCTTGATGGCGACGAGAGTGCAATCCATGATGAATTCCAAATTTGCGTCGACAACCTCTATATCTTCGAAAGAAAACTGCAATCGCACAGATCCCAGTAAGACACGATGGCTTTGGAGGTCGCTGCGATCGGCAAGTCAGACGAGCCCGGCCTTTGCCTGCTGCCGAGCATTTTGCGCGGGACATTCTTGTGCATCCCGGATTTACAGCGCCTAATCGCAGAAACCGTCTAGATACAAGGGGCGAAGCGCCGGTGATGTGAATCACATCCCGAGCCGGGCCATCTTGGGCATCATGGGCTAGTTCTCGTCAAATGTTGGTCCAAATTCGTCGCCTCCCTCGTTGTGCTCCTGATCGGGGTGGTTCCCTTGTTCTACTCAGCACCTTGTGCTCACGGAGCAATCGTGGGCGGGTGTTGCAGGCCGGACTGCCCAATGATGGCGATGTCGAAAGCAGGAGGGGTTCACCGCGCTGATGGCGGTCATTTCGGCGCGGCGAACACATGCAAGGTGAGTCTCCCCTCGCCCATGTCTCCTGCTAGTCCGGGAAAATCGCCGAACTCACTAAGTCTGGACACGCGCGCCGATGTCATGGTCGATCCGCAGCCTCGCGTGACTTTAGCCAGAAACGCCCATGCGGTATTGCGAGGTGAACGTGCGCTTGAGCGCGTGCGACTCTCGCTTTGTATTCTCCACATCTAGATTCCTACCCATATTCCGCTCTGGCCCGAAATGAGGCAACAGGTGCCGGATTTGAGGCAGCCCGAGTAGGTGCAGAAGCTGCATTTGATGGATATGCACGACTTATCCGCATCGGTCCTCGAACTGCCGTTTGGCCTCTGACGTGCCCGACGTAAGTCAAGAATGAACTAAACACTCCTGCGGGAGTGCAGACAAGGAGTTCATGGTGATTTCGCGAAGCCGTGTCGTCTCTCTATTTTGCGCCGCCGTATCGCTGCTGGCTGTTTTCATGCCACGCCAGGCGTCCGCCGTCCCTCAGTTTGCCCGCCGCTACAATCTCAAATGCTCCGCGTGCCACACGATTGTTCCGGTGCTGAACGAGCAGGGATACATGTTCAAGAGGCTCGGTTTCCATCTGCCTCCAGCTCTGGAGCAAGGCAAAGCGGCCGACAGAATCTCCCAGCTGGTTCAGAAAGAACGGGAATGGTCACTGACAAATAACGCTTCTTTGGCGGTCACCGATTTCAGCTACACTGCAGAGCGAACTACTAGTGAGGGTACGCCACCGAGCTCGACCTCATCATTTCAGGTAGGCTCATGGAACGCGTATTTCGGCGGCTGGATTCCGGATACCAATTTCTTCTACTACAGCGAGTTCGACATTGTGACAGGAGGATCAACCAATCCCGACCTCTCCAATGCATATTTTGGGTATAGCGGGGGCCGGGCCGATAGCAGTTGGTATCTCGCCGGAGGTCGCGAGCACTTGCAAATCGGAGAAGGGACTCGCGCCGCTCAAGTGTACAGCCTGCTTCCGAACTCTCCCCTACTGCTTGAAAATCCTAGTGCAACCAACTTTGTCGTTGATCAGTCTCCGGTTGGAGTTGACGCCGGCTACACGTGGGCGTCGAGCGGTTACAAGAGAGTATTCGCTGCTACAGCAAAAGTGACCAATGGAGTTAACGCAGATGGAAGTGAGATTCTGACCTCATCGAATCGGAACTCTAAGGACGTTTGGGCCGATGTGGATTTTTGGTACGCGCCAGAGAGCGGTATCACGTACTTGGGCTACTACGGGAAAAAAGACAACGTCAATACTGATCCGACTGGCGCTCAGTTCACATTCCACCCAGTCATTCGACGGCAAGGCGTTTTCGGAAATTACATGTTCAAGTCGAAGGTCGACGTTTTGGCAGGCTATTTGCACAGTCACGACGGGTGGGCGTTCGCAGCAACAGGGCCGTTCGGAAACTTCGTTGGAAACGACTATTACGTCGCTACTGACTATTACGTCTGGCAAGGATTTGCTTTTTCAGGTCGCTTTGACCGACTGAACCAGCAAATAACTGGGGTCGGAGGGGTCGGCAAGCAGAATCTTCATGACTGGACAATTGGCATGAATAAGACTCTGACCGAATCGGGCAACATCATCGGGCGAATTGCTTACAGTAGCCAGGCGGGCAGCGATCCGGTTGGGGCGGTCAAGGGCACCGACAAGCTGTTTCAAGCGGACATTTCATTCAACTTTTGACAAAGGAGCGATAAGACCATGAACAGGTATTCAATTCAGTCTGCTTTCTTAGGATTCGCAGCGGTCGGATTGCTCTGGCTGGCCGGTGCGCGACCAGCGAACGCTCAATTCACGCAGAACCGAGAAACCATCCAGATCAACCAGTCCGACCTCCCGCCGGAAATACACCAGGCATACAGAACCTTTAAGGCGAAATGCGGTATGTGCCATACCCTTGACACCAGTCTGAAACCCAGCCTGTCTGCCGCGCAGTGGACGGCTGTTGTCAAACAAATGCAGGCAATGGCGAGCTCTCATTTCAACAGCCGAGAAGCGGACCAGATCGCGAAGTTCCTCGCGTATGACGAAATCCATCGTAAAGCGGCTGCACGTGAAGCCATTGGCGCAACTTCAGGTTCTTCACCTGTCGCTGCCGGGAAGCAGTTGTTCGAGTCTTACGGTTGCTCGTCATGCCACTCGGTGGCAGGCGCCGGCAATACCGCTTCCGCGCTTGACGGGATTGGAAGCAAGAGGACTGTCGAAGAACTGAAGAAACTCATCGTGTCGCCACCTTCCGGGAGCACGATGCCGCCAATGGATGTTCCGGCGAAAGATCTCGACACCCTCGTGACGTATTTGCTCACACTGAAGTAGCCATCGATAGCTTGGGGCGGACGCGAATCGTGTGATTCCATCCGCTTCCAAGGACTCCGGTGCAGTGCCTACGGAGCCTCTTGAATCTATCTGGATGTCGCAAGCGACGGTCTGTCCCCGACCGAGTGGAGTTGTTTTTGTATCTTGTGATTATCACACGCGCATGTTCACTAAATCATTTATAATGAGCAACTTTCTTCCATGATCCTCATATCATCCTGATGTTCCTTTTGCAACAGTGGTGTTAGAGCTCCTCGCCACACTTCCTCGAAAAGACAATGCGGCACGCATGCGCGGTGATTAGCCTGATCCGCCCTTAGGCGTCGTGTTGTTTCAAAACGAGTCCCTGCATCCGTGGAGACAAACCACTCATGCGGTGAAAACGTGTCGTTGCAGCTCAAATACTTTTCCAGGAAAGGACAACCAGATGGCTCGTTTATTCCGGACTCTTTCAGTATTGACAAGGATCGCTAATCGTCAATTGACGAGGCGGGTGATGATGCGAGGAACACTGACTGCGATCGTCGCCATTTCGCTGGCTGCGGGGCGCGTCGCTTTTGCTACCCTTCGACAACGTTCTGGACTCTAATGACCCAAGATATTCAGCCTTATGGAGTCCTTCACCTGGGAATTGACAACTATTTCCGACTAAGTACGCCGGTCACAAATTCGAATGCGGCATTCCCAACAGACATGACCTCGCCAACCATCGGTGTACTTCCTTTCAGGAAATTCCAAATGGAAACCGGTATCGACTATTTCGCAAACACTCCTCACCCGTGGCTCTTTAACGCAAAGTTCGGCACCCCAGAAGGCTCATACTCCAAGTATCAGCCTGCTCTCGAAATTGGCGTATTCTGTGCGGGCAAGAAATTCGACCTCAAGCCAGGCGAATCGCGCTTGGATTACGACGTTGCCTACGCGGTAATCGGTAAGACAATCCCAAAGGTTGGGCGGGTGTCGGCTGGGCCATACATGGGTAATCATGCAGCACTCATCTCGAGCGACGGCAAGTACCAGAACGTCGGCTTTATGACGGCATTCGACCACTCATTTGTCCCGGTGACGGGCAAGGATGGCTCAGTAGAATACAGCAAGGTTGTCTTCGCAGCAGACTACCAGTCGGGCAAAAATGCCCTGGGCGCGGCCGGGGGCGGTCTCTACTACTATTTCACCAGCGACATTAGTCTTCTGGTCGGTCCCACCTTTTTTAATGACAAGGACCTGAATGGAAGTTGGAGGTTGAGTACGCAACTGGACATCAATCTGCCAAAGCTAAATCCCGCTAGAGTGATTGCCAAAATAAGGGGCAAATGACAAACATGGCCGAAGCATCATAGGCCATCGCTTCGCGCCGTGAAACGGTGAGCGCAGTGTGTGTCGGTAGATTGACCGGGCTCGTCATCGCCAGCACGAGCCCGTGACCATCCTCGTGGTAGATTGCGACTGTTGCTTCACGCCGATCGCCCACTTTTGCATTGCACGCATGTCCATCGTTGGGCAGTCCCGCGAGCTGTTGGTGGAACCGTTTTGTCCGACCTGGCGGTCAATGACTTGGCATTGTCGATTCGGTGAATCGCACGCTATGCGCCTGTAGAGAATCCTTGACCTTCATCGCATGAATGACAACCCGGTCGCCAACTTTCAACTGTTTCCAGTTCGAGGGTTGCGTTCCTTTTTCGTAAGTCGTGGCGGAGGTCAAGACAACCTCGACAGTCTTCCTGTCCGCGGTCTGGACCGTAACGGATTTGTCCGTCAAGGCGGTCACAGTCCCCATGACATGGATCATGCCTTCATGTGCATGCGCCAGCAGGGACACCGTAGACAGCAGCAGAGCTACAATCAGAACTCGGCGATTCATGGCGTTTCCTTTCCGTGGTGATGTGTAGGTTGTGATTGCGAACGAGTTGCACTCCCGTTCAGGAAGTTCTCTTCCTCTTGCTCCTCTTCCATTTCCTGCGGTGACTTCGGGTTCATCTTTTCCATCCCCTGCTCCTCGCTTTGGGAAAGCGAAGGAAGATGGCGAATGAAGGCGACCAGCTTCCAGCTGTCCATATCGTCATCGCCGGGAGCGCCGAATGCAGGCATTCCGCTCAGTCTCACGCCATTCTTGATGGTCCAGTAGAGTTCACCATCGGACTTCCGTTGAGTGTCGTTCTGGCGCATGTCCGGCGGACGAGGGTACATGGTCCTCCCATACATGGTGTCGCCGCTGCCATTGTTCGCGTGACAGGTGGCACAGTGATCCGCCCAATGATCCATCCCTTCCTGGATGGCCTCGGGGGTGACTGCGACGGGGTTTTTCATGGTCTTATAGCGCGCAGAGATGGCTGCGTCCCGCATGGCGGTTGCAAGCGAGGACTCCACGACTCCCGGCTGTTCTCTCGTGCTAAATCCCCGATGGATCATCTGGCCAACAAGAAAAATGCAGGCGAACACCGCGAGCAGGACGATAGCAGCAAGTGAAATCATGATCTTTCGCTGCATCTTGCTCACTCCTGTGCCCCACTGGCATTGGGAAGATTGATGGTTGTGCTCGGAGTGTCGCTCGATACTGGAGCGTGCAGCCCGCCGTTCAGCATGTAGTTCTGGAGCGCTATCGCATTGCGCCATTCCTCATGGAGAGCCATCACATAGCTGACCCGCAATTGGAAGAGCGTCCGCTGGGAGACGAGCACCTGAGGATAAGCTTGAGCCATACTCTGGTACTTCTTCAGATACAGTTCATATGCCCGTGTCGCGCGTGGAATGAGCTGCGTCTTGTAGCGGTCCGCCTCGAACTTCGCGGATTCATACGATTGGGCCATCGGCGCCGCTTGTTGTTGAAGCGATAGCTGTTCGCGAGCGAGATCCTGTTCCGCGCGTTCGATTTCAGCTCTGGCGGCCTGCACATTGCCCTGGTTGCGGTTCCAGAGAGGAAGATTGATGCTAGCGCTTGCAAAACTCTGCGCTCCTGTTGGCTTGAGCGGGTTTTCGCTCACATGTTCTCCGTTGTACTGCTCGCCGGCACGAAGTTGCAGGTCGGGAATGGGTTCGCGTTTCGCGTCCTTCAGGCGCGCTTGAGCAACGACGATCTCTTGGCGCGCCCGTTTCACGGTAGGGCTTTGAGTAACGACCGATTCCAGCATCTGCTCTGTATTGAGATCGGGTGTCTTCTCCAGATCGCCATCAAGTGAGCGGACGGCGAGATCACTATTTCCTGCAAGTGCAGCCAGAACGTGGAAGGTCTTGAGATACTCCCGCTGCGCGGAGCTGTAATCAACCTTGGCCTGCTCAGCCTCGACCTCTGTCTGCAGGATGTCCGGCGCATCTGCCTGTCCAACATTGGCCAGTTGATGGACAGTTTCTACTGCGTCGAGCGCAAGGCCAAGTAACTGCTGGCGTAGATGTACCGTGGTTAGAGCGGCCAGCGCATCGTAAAATGCCTGTTGCACGTCGGCATGGACCCGATAGGTTTGTTCTTCGACGCCGACCTGTTCCGATCGCATCTCCTGCTCGTGAATGTTGCGCCGGAGTCCCAGCTTTCCGCCCAGTACTATGGTCTGCTGCACAAAGGCGCCTTGCTCGCCGCCCCCATAAGAACCACCACGGATCTGCTCACCCTGATATCCAATGGAGGGATTCGGATACAGGCCAGCCTGGCGCGCCTTCTGCTGTGAGCGGCGGACAAGGGCATTCGCTTCTTTAAGCGTGGGGTTGTTTTGATCGGCGAGTTCGAGAAAGTTCGCGAGAGACATCGCCGGCCGCGACGCGACGTCCTTTAGAAGTTCCGGAGCAGGCAGGTTGGATCCCGTCTTGTGCTCCGTCTCTTCGGGTTCCTGCAACGTCATCGTGGCATGAGTATCCGGACCCTGCGGCAGCTGAGGCACGGTCGTCTGCATATTTCCCATGTCGTGCCGTTCGTGCTGCATGCCGGGCATATTCTGCTTCGTATTTGGTTGCTCTTTCTTGGTTGGCTGAGGGCATCCCGGCATGACCATGCCCTCCATGCACTTGCTCTGCGGCGAGGGTGAAGATCCGGGGTTCTGCGCCAACACTGGCGTGCCGAAAGCGATCACAATCGCAAGTGTGAATATCGGAATTGTCGTTCTCTGTCTGGGCATTAGGCACGCTCCAGAATGGCAGTATAGGGATCATGCGGACGGTTGGCTTTCTTCATGCGCGAAATCACTTCGTCGTATTTGTCGGGCGGCAGCACGCGGACAAAGGTCATCATTCCCTGCATGAACCCGCTCCAGCCCGCATTCAGGCCATAATTCTCGGGCCGTTCAACGGCGCCATCCATTGCCATCATTGGCCCTTCCATGTAAGCGTCCTGCGGAAAGTTTGGGACGTCGTTCGCATTCTTTGCGATGTCGTCCGGCGACATCTGGTCCATCTGCATGTTGCCCATGTCGTGCTGCATGCCAGGCATTGCGTCCATCGCCTTCTGTTGCGAGAGAGGGCCATTCGTGGTTGAGGTATCCGTCGTGTTCCCGACCCCGCCAAGACCGCGGCCGAGCGTGGGGCCATAGTCCTCACCGAGAGGAGCGCCAGGTTCGCCCTGCAGCATCCCCATGCCGGTGTTCATATCGCCTCCCGCGGGCATACCCATCGAACGCGTCATCTTTCCGGCAACCGAAGACATCTGGTTCATCATGTGGTGCGGCAGGTGGCAGTGCAGCATCCAGTCGCCGGGATTGTTGGCCACAAACTCGACTGCCCGGGCTTGCGCCACGCCGACAAGCACGGTGTTGCCAGGCCACCAGGCGCCTTCCGGAATACGCCCGCCCTCCGTTCCCGTCACATAGAACGTGTGCCCATGCAGGTGCATTGGATGGTGATCCATACCCAGGTTTACGAAGCGAACGCGCACGCGATCACCCAACCTCACAATCAGAGGCGTGGTGGCCGGGCCGGCTTTACCGTTAAACAACAACCAGTTGAACTCCATGTTCATGGTGTTGGGAACGGTGTTGCTGGGCAGGACCGCGTATTCCTGTAAATGAATCAGGAAGTCCTTGTCGCAATGCGGGCGATACGGCTCCTTGGGGTGCATGATGAAACCGCCGAGCATGCCCGCCATCTCTTGCATTGCCATGTGCGAGTGGTAGAAGTAGGTGCCCTCCTGATGGATGTCGAATTCATAGACAAAGCGGCCACCGGGCTTGACCGGCGGCTGGCTGATGCCCGGCATTCCGTCGTTTGGGATCGTGTCTTCGAAGCCGTGCCAATGAAGCGAGGTTGGCTCGGGCAAATGGTTCTCGAAGACCACGCGGACTCGATCGCCCTGGTTCACTTGAATGGTCGGTCCCGGCGCGCTGCCATTGAAGCCCCAAACATCGATGGACTTCATCGGATTGATCTGCTGCCTTACGACCTCCGCGACGAGCCGAAAAACTTTGACGTTTCCGTCCATCGTGAACGGCAGATCGCCAATATCGGTGGTCACGACAGGCATATTGAAGGCCGCGTCTCGATTTCGGTTGTTGCTCCGAGCGATGCGCGAGGCTGGCCGGCCCGACGTTTCGGCCGATAGCTTTGAAGTAGCAAACACGCTGGCGCCAAGCCCCAGCGCCTTTTGAATGAAGGTTCGTCGACTGCTCATGAGAACAACTCCCCATCGGGTGAAAGGGTGGACATGGAAAGTGCCGAGGCGAAATACGCCTGACAACCCGGTGAAATGCGAAGTGAGGAGATTGAGCTAGATACGGAGAGAAGAGCCTGGGCGCAACTCGAGTGGGGTATTCCCCGCTTGTCGCGACGAGCGCCGTAACGCCATGCTCCGGAGACTTCCGCCAGCCGGTGCAGGGAGAGTCACGAGCACTGGATGTGTCGCGGACGACGTGGAGGCTAGCGAATCGCCCGTAGCGGGGCTCTTCATCAGCGCGACCAACCCTACGTTGCAGATCGCAGCTCCACAGCCATCATGTCCAATCAGTTCGGCAGTCGATTCACTACCTGCTTGCATGGACATTCCGTGACAATGTTCCATCTGTTCGTGTCCCATTGCCATCGACGCATGTGGATTGCAACTGTCGTTTCCCGGCGATTCATCCATCAGCGCGCAGCGCAAATCACAATTCACCGCCAGCGCCTGGGTGACCGTCAGCGCGAACAGAGCCACAACGAGAATGGTTTTCCGAAGCATCGGGTTGCGGGGCCGCGGCAACTTGGGTGCAACCTTGGGGAAGTGCCGGATCGACCTGCCCTATGTATAGCACTCCTCACACAAACGCAACAAGGAGCACATGCATGATAGACCCGCTCCTCCCTCGACCAAGAATGTGCTGTTTCGGATCGCGAGCAGGCAGGCCTGTCCGTGCTTTACGGCTCATTGTCGACGAATAAGAACGACAATAGACCTGGATTTTAGGACGTATCCGGAGTCCGATAAACGGAACTCGGTTCCGGGATCGCAGATGTCATTTGGCGACGGCAGGCTGGTGTCGATCACGCGGCGCCATTCCCCCGGATGGCCCTCCTGCACGATAAATGCAACTGGGTCCGGAGAGCCGTTGATCATGACATAAATGTCCGCGTCGTTGAGGACCGCGCCATCGAGAAAGTATGCCAAGCAACGTGAATCCTGGCCAAGATCAGGACCACCTGAAGTTCCATACCAGCGGATGTCATCGCGCCAGTACCGGCTGCGGGAGATGGAGGGATGGCTTTTGCGGAAAGCGATCATGCTACTGAAGAAGCGGAATATGTCCCGGTTTTGGTCAAGCAGATCCCAGTTCAGCCAGGTGGTCTCGTTGTCCTGGTTGTAGGGATTGTTGTTCCCTCGCTGGGTATTCATAAATTCATCCCCGGCACAGAACATTGGCGTGCCATTCGACAGGAACAGCAGTGTGCAGAAATTCTTCACTTGTTGTCTGCGCACCTCGAGCACAGAGGCTGGCGCTCCAACATCACCCTCCCAGCCACAGTTCCAGCTTAGGTTGCAATCGGTTCCGTCTGTGTTGCCGTGACCGTTGGCCTCATTGTGTTTCCGGCCGTAGGAAACAAGATCATACAGGCAGAACCCATCATGACAGGTCACGAAATTTACGCTCTGGTAGGGCCGATAGGAGTTCGCGAGATCGTCGGGAAAGATGTCGCAGCTTCCGTAGATACGCGACATCAGCTTCGGAACCATATCCGCGTCGCCGCGCAAAAAGGCGCGCACATCGTCGCGGAACTGGCCGTTCCATTGCAGCCACGAAATCCCGGGAAAACCTTGGCCCAACTGGTAGGTGGCTGGATCCCACGCCTCCGCAATTAAGCGCAGATTCTCCAGTTCCGGGCTGGCGCCTATTTCCGCGATCACAGGCGGGTCAGAGAGGTTGATGGTCCCGTCCTCGTTCCGCGTGAAGATGGAGGCTAGGTCGAAGCGAAAACCATCCACGCGCATTTGTTCCCTCCAGAACCGCATGCTGTCCAGGATCATCTTGCGCACATAGGGGTTGGCGCAGTTGAGAGTATTGCCCGTGCCGCTGTCATTCCGATAACGGCACCGATCCGGTTCGAGAAGGTAATAGGTCGTGTTGTCGATGCCGCGATAGCTGTAAGTCGGGCCTTCTTCATTCCCTTCAGCGGTGTGGTTGTACACCACATCCAGTAACACTTCAATTCCAGCCTCATGCAGGGCTCGTACCATCATTCGGAATTCGTTCAGTGCATCGAAGGGCTTGCCGGCGCTGGCGTATTCATGATGGGGGGAAAAGAAGTTCAAGGGCATGTAGCCCCAGTAGCTTCCTTCCTGCGGGTCCTGCTGCATGACCGGAAGCAGCTCCACCGCCGTGATACCCAGTTCCTTCAAATAAGGAATCTTTTCGACCACTCCAAGGAAGGTGCCGCGGTGAGGCATCGGAACGCCCGAGTTCTCCCTTTTGGTGAAGCCGCGCACATGCAACTCGTAGATGACGAGATCGGAGGTATGCGCATGACCTCGATCTTCGGCCCATTTACCGCGCGGTCCGCTCGTTATGAGTCCAAGAGGGGCCCTGCCGGCGTTCGAACCGGGGCTCGATGCAGCCGCACGGCTGAACCGCGTTGGGAAGCACACACAGCGCGCGTAAGGATCGAGCAAGACCTTGCGTGCGTCGAAACGGTGCCCCTCTTCTACTGTCTTGGGCCCGGCGACTTGATATGCGTAGTACCGAGCGTCTGGAATTGAACTTTTCCGCAGCCGGCAATGCCAGATTCGGCCCGACTTATTGAGGAGAGGATTGAGCCGGTGTTCATAAGTTGGCGTCGCGAGGTCGATCTCGGAATAGAGCAACAGCGTGACTGCGGTTGCATGCCTTGAATAAAGGGCAAAGTTGTATGCTGCCTCGTCCTCGATCCATGTAACCCCGAGTGGAGATGGAGATCCTTCGAGCGCAAACCAGTCGTGCATTTAGACCTCTCGGTAACAGGATCACTCACTTTGAGAACCTGAACCTAATTCATGAAATGAAAAACTGTCATTGCGTACCAAGCAGCCTCGATTCCTTTCGTGTTTGTCGGACGACGAACGAGAGGTCCGCTATCCGAGATAGGCGTTGGTAACGTATTGCTGCACCATTCGGTGCGTATTGAAGTATGACGCGTTCAGCGCAATCGCGTGGCGCATGACGTCCATCCAATGCTCACGATTGTGATGAAACGCTGGCAGAATGACCTCTTCGAGTTTGTTCAGCAGAGCCTCGGCATCTCTCTCCGGGTCAGATGAGGCGGAGGAACCGATCGACCAGCCGGTCACGTCTTCAATGTGGCCTTCTATCCACCAGCCGTCCAGAGTACTGAAGCTGGGAACTCCATTGTGCGCCGCCTTCATGCCCGAAGTCCCGGAAGCTTCCATGGGACGCTGCGGTGTATTGAGCCACAAATCAGTTCCTGATACCAACAGCTTTGCCATCGCGAGGTCGTAGTTTTCGAGGTACACAACTGGAATGTCCTCTCCGATCTCTCGCGCGAACCTAACGATATGCTCGATTTCCCGTTTGCCTCCCTCGTCCTGCGGGTGCGCCTTTCCCGCAAAAACAAACTGCAACGGACCGGCGGTTTTTGCAATCTGAACGAGACGCGCTGGATCCGTAAAGACTAGGCCGGCGTGTTTGTATGCCGTTGCTCTACGTGCGAATCCTAGGGTTAGCGCTTCGTCGGACAGGGTGCGGCCCGTTCTCTCCTTCACGAAAGTGAACATCCTTGCCTTAGCCTCCGCGTGGGCGGCCGCTATCTTTTCGTTTGGAATATTCAGCGCCTTCCGGAGCATGGCCGGATCCCTGCGCCAGTCGGGTATGTATTCGTCATAGAGCCGCTGGAAGCTTTCACAAGTCCACGTTGCAGAATGCACGCCGTTGGTGATGTGGTGAATGGGATAGCCGGGAAACATTTCTCGCGATACCTCTTCGTGCCGCTGGGCGACGCCATTCACATACCGGCTGAGGTTGAGTCCGAGCAGTGTCATGTTGAGCTTCTCCTGCCCGCCCAGCATGCGGAGCACGTCCGCTGAAACCATCGGTCCGGCAACTCGTTGCACAGACTGCCAATCGAACTGGTCATGGCCCGCGGGAACGGGAGTGTGCGTTGTAAAGATGCATCGTTGCCGGACATCTTCGAAGTCCCAATCAACAGGCTCTGTTCCCCCCTGCCAGTTCAGCAATTCCAGAACCAGCAGACTGGCATGACCCTCGTTCATGTGGTAGCGCTGGATTCCGCAGTAACCCAATGTCTGGAGCATTCGCACACCGCCGATGCCAAGGATCGCCTCCTGCGCCAGCCGGTATCGCTGGTCACCCCCGTAGAGGTGATCCGTAAGGCTCCGGTCGTATTCGCTGTTCTGCTCTACGTCGGTGTCCAGAAGAATGACGGGAAGCGTGAAGTCCGCATCTCCGAGAGCGTACTGCCAGGCACGAACCCAGACCGGGCGTCCCTCAATCGAAACCTCCACGTGCGGAGCGAGAGGCCGTAAAGGCAATCCCGGTTTGAAGTTGACCGGCAGCTCCCGCTGCCGCCCGGTGGAATCAAGGACTTGCTCGAAGTATCCCTTGCGCCACAACATGCTGACTCCGACCACGGGCACATGAAGGTCCGCGCACGCCCGGAGCATGTCTCCTGCCAGAACGCCGAGGCCGCCAGAGTACGTTGGAATATCCCGATCGAGAGCAACCTCCATTGTGAAATACGCAATGCGCCGGCCTTCTTTTGCGTCGTCATCCACGTGAATGACGCTGGCCAGGTAGCGACGCGGGTTCTGCTGGAATTTCTCCCTGCAATACTCGGAACAGAAGCCGATCGTTTGCCCCTCATAAACCAGCGACAATCCTGTTTCAGGCGATGCCACCATGCCGCAAACGGGATCTTTTTGCACGCTGCTCATATCAAGCCTTTCTTGCCCGCCTGGGCTGCTCATCACTTCTCCAGAACGGAAGCCAGCCGGAATAGCTCCGGATCGACAATCTTCGGAACGCCGACTACCTCGGTTAAGGGCGTTGTCGTGACCTTGCCCTCGTTGAGGCCCACAAGAACTCCCTGCTCCCCTCGCGTCAGCGCCGCCACCGCTCCCGCACCGAGGCGAGCGCCCAGCAGCCTGTCGAAGGCCGTGGGCGTGCCGCCGCGCTGCACGTGCCCCAGCGTGGTGGTGCGCGTATCGAAGCCCACCTGCCCGGCATGTTCGCGGAACCACGCATCGAGTTTGGCGGCATCATAAAGCGCACCTTCGGCAACAACAGCCAATGCGTGCCGCTTGCCTCGCTCGTACGCCGCGCGCAGTTGACGGGCCACTTCTGCCGGTGAAGTTTCTCTTTCCGGAATCACGACGATCTCGGCGCCTCCGGCGAGTCCCGCCATTAAAGCCAGGTAACCGCACTTGCGGCCCATCACTTCAACCAAAAACGCGCGTTGATGCGATGATGCAGTGGTCTTAAGACGATCAATTGCTTCGAGAGCAATGTTCAACGCGGTATCTACACCGATCGTGACCTCGCTTCCGGCCAAATCATTGTCGATCGTCGAAGCCACACCCACGACTGGCAGGCCCATCTCGGCAAGAGCCAAAGCGCCAGTCTGCGATCCGTTGCCACCAATCACAACCAGCGCGTCGATCCGATTTTGTTGGAGGTTACGGAGCGCCTGGCGGCGGGTAGGTTCTGCCTCGAACTCCGGGCATCGCGCGCTGCCGAGCACGGTCCCGCCGCACTGCATGATGTTGCTGACCGAGCGGCCGGTGAGGGGCTCGACTTCGTCTTCGACCAGACCTGCGTAACCACGCCGCACCCCAAGAACATCCCATTCCTGAGCCAGCGCGCAGCGTGTTACCGCGCGGATGGCCGAGTTCATGCCCGGCGCATCCCCGCCGGAAGTGAGAACTGCAATCCGTTTTATGACCCTCATCTCGATCCCATCCGATCAGGTCCTATATTGGTATTGGCGCCCTTAGCAACCGACATGAAGGACAACTCCCTCCTTGACGTGCATGTAACCCGCGCATCGTATGCACACCGGTTTTTCAATCGCCCAATTTACAGCCGGCGCGCGGGTCTAGCCGGCGTTGATTTCTGCCTCAGCTTGAAGCCAGTCCTCGATATCGTGACCGTCTTCCCCGCCGCGGGCCTCGTACAATTCATGGGCTCGCTGCCGAATGCGTGCCTCGAGTTCTTCCGACGGAGTGGCAGCAATTGCCGTTTCGGGTGCTTCCGCTTTCAAAACCGAACCCTTTGCCATAACCTTCCCCTTTCCAAATGAAACTGAAATGGATCTTTGTCCCTGATGTCTACAACCCTCTTCCGTTGTGGTGACGCGGGTGGAATCTCTTCCCCTTGCAACCCGCGCAATCAAGCAACCTCGCTGCTGACCTGGTGCGGACTGAGATGTCACTTACCCGCAGTTCCCGGCGTCTGCGCCTTCCACAACTTCGGTAGGACTGGCCGTTGTTGGTGCCATCTACCGCAGACGCCGGGTTCCTGCAAGGGTCGCGACAAAAAACGTTTCGCTCAGCCCGTTCAGATCGTGTGAACCTCAGCCACCTCCACGTCGCTACGTACTACCGGTTCTTCCTGATTCGCGAACTCCTCCAAAACCTCGTAGATCTTGCGTGTCAGGTTTCGAATGACAAGCCGAATACCGACGGGACCATCCCGCGGGATCAAGGCGCCGTAGTAATTGATTACCGATGCGACCGTCGAACTCCCATCGCCGGCAACGCAGATGTTGAAGGGCGCCAGCAACCCGCCGTCGCGGTCGCTCAATACAGCTTGGCAGACATCCGGCGGACTCCACACCACCAGGACGGTATAGCTGCGCCATGGCAATCCAAGATGCGTCCAACTCAATCCCAGCTCGTGTTCCAATGCCGGACCTACCCGCAGCTCACTGAGGATTTCAAAACCACGCCGCTTGAGTCCGCTGCACAGGTAGGGAAAGGCCTCTTGATAACTGGCTGCTCTTTGAGCCGAAATGGAGAAGCCTTTCACCATCGGAGTCATGCCGTTCCTGAATCACCTCACGCCTGCATGATGCAGGCGGCGTGCCATTTGCGCGGTAACCTTTTCGTGAGCCTAGCTGGTTCATTTTGCGATAGTTCCAGTTTTTCGGCACTGGATCTGGTTTCTGGAGTTTCGGTGTTCTTGCCTGATTTGCGGCAAGCGGTGGTCGAAAGCATCCATAGGCTGCCTAGTTGGACCAGCCTTGGACCCACTCTTGACGGTTAAAGGTGGATCTGCCGAGGGCAGAAGAAGGCAACGAGCTAGCAGCCCAAACAATCAGAAGAGAATGCAAGGCAGCCACGAACGTGATGCGCACAGCGCCTCCGGTTCCGGGGGATCACCAACTTCCGAGGAGGCACCTTTCGCTGGAGGTTTTCTGGTTAGCGTTCAAAGATGCGCAGCAACAACGCGGACTGGACCTCTGTCACTTGCTTGAGCGCCTTTTCGAGAAGAGGGCGGATGTCAAGCGGGGCGCCCATCTGCAGTTCCCGGAGCCGGAATTCGCTGTGTTCGAGGAGTTTCTCCATGTTCTTTAGCTTCCGCGTGTTCTTCGCGGCCTGTACATCGGCCTTGGAGGCGTAGGTCCGCACGCATTCGAGCGTAACGGACGCTTGCTCCTCGTCGCCCGCCTGCATTTGGGTGACAACCAGATCGGTCGAGATATGAATCAGTTCTGCATAGGCAAAGAGCCTATTCTCGGCGCTGGCCTGTGCAGCCCTCGCTTCCATTCTGGCAAGGTCTTGCGTGTTTGGTATTTTCTCCGTCGCGGGGAAAACCATGGTCTCGGACAGGAGCATGATGCCAATCACTGTGAGAACAGAACGCATGGTATTGCCAGCTTTCTTTGGCGTTTCCAGGGAACCTGTATCCGCCCGGCTTCTTCAGGGCCACATCGCCCTCATCTTGGTGGCTCCGAGTTGTACCGTCCCTGGAAACGCCCTTGGCGCCGCGGCGCATCCAGCGCCCGCGCCCTACTGCGGGCCGGCAGCGGAGATTTCCTTTGACTGACCGGTTCGCAGGAACGCCCTCTTCTATCGCCTCCACCACAGAAAGAGAGTCGCGCCAATCGGAAGCCAGAAGACGACCGACAACAAAAGACCCCAGACGACGCCACGAGCGGGAGCTAACGGATCATCCTCACCCGTCCCGGCTTCTTTTCGGATCGGCACTACCTCGGCAATGCCTCGATGCCAGCGACCTGAGCGGTCATAGCCCCAGCCGCGCCGGATCTCCTCAACCATCCCGATCGATCGTTCGCGCGCGAGCATCTGTACTTTTCCCGCTATGTCCATAAGCACGGAACGTGCCATATCTCCACCGCTTCTCCACATGGCGCTTTCCTACGAAAAGTCAGGATAGGCCACGCTCGGATAGCTTGGAAGCCGCTTGAATTGCCGCAAATCCGGCACCGGTTGGCGCATTTCAACCAGGGGTTCGCATCAGACCGATGCGATGTCTCGGGATCTCGGGGTGGCGTCTGGATAAAGTGAACTGCGAACCAGGGCTCGATTCAATGCCTTCGATTGGCTACCCGAGCGTCAGTACGGGTGGGATCATTCCAGCCACACTTGAGAACAACGCGCTGGACATATAGGGGCTTCGCGGCGCCGTATGCTCGGACAGGGCATTCTTGGCCTCCGTCTAAAGACGCGCGCAAAATTCTTCTATTCAGTAATTGACGGCGAGAACAATTTCGAGCGACTCGGGATCTCCTTCAGGAGACGTGCTCACCCTCTTCGTCGACCTGCGGTTTGGAGGATGCCGTCGGTATGAGAGAGAACTTCTCCATCCTATAAATAAGCGTCTTCCTGCTGATGTTCAGATACCGCGCAGTCCGTGTCTGATTCCACTGGTTCTTCTCAAGAGCCTGCAACAGGATCTCCTTCTCCACTCCCTCAAGGTCGATCCCCTCGTCGGGCAACTTGAGGCTGATGGAGCTGATCCGGGATGTTGCATTTCGCATGTGGGCCGGCAAATCTTCGGTTCGGATCGTTTCTGAAGCGCCAAGCACAACCGCATGCTCGACGACATTCTCCAACTCCCGGACGTTTCCCGGCCAGTCATAGCGAGTCAAGATTTCCAGCGCGCCGTCGCTGATCGATGGTAAAGGCAGCTGATACCGAGAACAGTGCTTCTTCAGAAAGTGAGTCAGCAGCAGGGGAACATCATCCCGCCGCTCGCGTAAGGGCGGCAGTTCCACGGTCACCACACTCAAACGATAAAAGAGGTCCTCTCGGAATTGGCCGTCCTCAATCTGCGTGCGCAAGTCCCGGTTCGTCGCCGCAATGATGCGCACATTTACGGCTATCGGCTTCGGAAAGCCAATCTTATCGATCTCGCGCTCTTGAATCACGCGCAGCAGGCGCACCTGAAGATTGATAGGAAGCTCTCCCACCTCATCGAGAAAAACCGTGCCTTCGTTTGCGGCTTCGAATTTACCCACGCGATCGGCGACGGCGCCAGTGAACGATCCCTTGCGGTGGCCGAACAGCTCCGATTCAATCAAGCTCTCGGGAATGGCCCCGCAGTTCACCGTGATGAACGGCTTCGAAACACGAAGGCTGTTCTGGTGAATGGCCTTCGCGATCAGTTCCTTGCCTGTGCCGGATTCTCCGGTAACGAGAACCGTGGAATCGCGGCGCGCGACATGTGCCGCGAGATTGAAGACGTCGCGCATCCTTTTTGAGCCGGCCACCAGGTTTTCAAACCGGAACGCCGTATCGCTGAAATCGCGAAGATAGCGGTTCTCGTCCACCAACTGCCGGTGTTCCAGGGCGCGCTGAACGTTGACTTTGAGTTCGTCCGCATTGAGCGGTTTGAGGACGTAGTCGGCCGCACCCAGTTTCATTGCATCCACGGCATCACCGACGGTGCCGAAGGCGGTGATCAGAATGACGGGCGTATCCGCGTTCAGGGCCTTGATGCGGCCAAGCAAATCGAGGCCGCTGAGCCCAGGCATGCGGATGTCAGCAATCACGAGTGCGGGGTTTTTTTCCGTAAACGTCAGGAGACCGGCCCGGCCATCCGGTGCCGTGACGACGGTGTACCCCGCTTCCTTCAGCCAGAACTCAACCAGCCGCCGCTGGCTGGCGTCATCGTCGACCACGAGAATCAATTCGTTCGCCATTTAGCTCCTTGCGAGAGTCGGCTCAGCAGCGCTCGCCGCCAATGGCAGTGTCACTGTGAACGTCATGCCGCGTTCCGGGTTCCTCTTTGCGGCGATATGCCCGCCGTGCTGGCTCACAATTTGGTAAGCAATCGAAAGGCCAAGTCCTGTTCCGTTGTCGCGAGTCGTAAAGAACGGGTCGAAGATCCTTTCCACGTCATCCGCAGGGATGCCAACACCTTGGTCCTCAATCTCGATGCGAATATTCTCTCCCTCATGAGTTGCACGCAATCGGATCTGGCCGGCATTCGGCATAGCCTGCACCGCATTGATGACAAGGTTCAGGAGCACTTGCCTGATCTGTTCCGGGTCAATCGGTACTTGGGGCAAAGTTGACTCTGACTCAACCAGGATCTCGACCTGTGCCATCTTTGCTGTTTCACTTGCCAGCTTTGCCACCGAGTGAAGCAACAACTCCATGTCCGACGCGACGACGCGCGGCTGTTGTGGCCGCGCGAATTCGAGGAAGTGAGTAAGCAGCCCCTTTAGCCGCACGACCTCTCGCGAGGCCATCTCCGTGAATTCCTGACGCGTATTCTCTTCCAGATCGCGGCGTCCCAAGATTTGGACTGCGCCCTCGATGGACCCGAGCGGGTTCCTAACCTCGTGTGCGAGTCCTGCCGACAGCTCCCCTAACGCGGACATGCGGTCTGCGCGACGGAGTTGCTCGAATGACTTTTGCAATTGCGTATACACCTCGCTCAGCCGGCGAGCAGTCTCCTCGACCCTATGCCGCTGAGCGCGCTCGTGATCTGCCAGCACGCCGGTGAGAGCCGCAATCGCAAAAAACATTCCGATCTCAATGTATTGGGCGGCTTTGTATTGAGGCTCGAAATTCCACGCCATCATAATGTGCGGAATATAGGAGGCTCCCGCCAGAGTTGCCGCTGCTAAGCCACCCTTCCAGCCAAACCATAAGGCTGCAAGCAAAACCGGAATGTAATATGCCCGCTGTAACAGTGGGTGGATCCATACGTGGCTTACCGGTGTGTGGTAGTGCAGCAACGCCACGGCCGCGATTGCCGCTGCCAGAATTGCCGCGCGCTGCCAGTCTTTTGCCGATGTCCTCACGAGCGCGATTTTAGCACTGCACGCGGGATGCCATTCAGGACCTCGAGAGCGGTAGAAGCAGATTCCTGCCGATTCCCGCACCTCGCGATAGTGGTCCCCCTACAGCCACTGCTGTTTGCTCCAAATGCGCCAGAGGAATGGCGGATTTGCGGCAGTGCAAACGATCTTCGGCTGCTGAAGAATGAGCTGACTCATTGATTTTCAAGCCTTATCAACCCAAATCCTACCGCAACCCTTTGGCACAGGACGTGCAGTCTGTACCGGCAGGAACAGAACCAATGCCCAATCTCCACAGCTACCGGGAAACAACGATGCTGATTCTGCAGTTGGCGAAGGCGGCCATTTGCAAGCCAGGCGGGCAGTTTGTGGGCGTTCAACGTGGAGTGCCCCGGACCGGAAACCCGAATCTTGTTCTGTTCAACGATCCGATGACGGGTACGACGCTACCCCTGGCTGTGAACAACAAGCACTTCACAGTGCAGCGGGTACAGGCCAAGATCGAGCATTCTCGCCACCGACTTGCGGAGTCGAGACGGGGAGGATATTGACAACAGCAGATTGAGACAGTCCGTTCCGTCGAAACTTGAACGTGGTTCGCATGACTCATTGAACGAGCCGGCCTGTCTCATCAAAGTTCGGGATCTGGAGGAAGGGAGGACGACCGGGGCCCCAACCGACTATTGCGCCCATCGCGTCACCGAAGACCGGATCCCGACGCACTGGAATCACTCCACAGAGGGAGGAATTGCAAATGAAATACAAGTCGTTTTTCTCGGCAGTAATTTCAACGTCCTTGGCGATAGTTCTTCTCTCCGTAGGGCGGGCGCAGGCGACACCGCAACCCGGCGCCGGACAGCAGGAGCGACCGGCTATCGGAACGGAGATGATGAGCCATCAGCGGGCGATGGATATTGTCCTCGCCAGACTTCAGGCGGACTTTCAGGCAGTGGTTAGTTCCAAAGACGGCAATGGTGCTGTCCATGATAAAGCCGCGGTCAAAACCTACAAGGGAGATCTCGCGGCGTTACGCGTCATCACGAGCCAGCATAAGCAGTTCGCGGCCGATTATGAGCGCTGGTGCAGTCAATCATTCAGCACGGATTACGAGCACTGGTGCGGTCCCGAGGTGAAGCAAAATGCCATGGCCGAGCACCAGCAGCGCATGAAGAGGCTCCTGTTCGATCTTTCCGACACGCTTGATAGGTACATCA
This sequence comes from Alloacidobacterium sp., assembly GCA_035293545.1. Classification (GTDB taxonomy): domain Bacteria; phylum Acidobacteriota; class Terriglobia; order Terriglobales; family Acidobacteriaceae; genus Alloacidobacterium. Next base: position 51,691 of record DATGMQ010000076.1, read on the forward strand.
CGGAGGACAATCACAGCATTGAAGGCGGACCGAACAAAATCCAGGACGCGCTCGATGCGCACCGCGATGCCTTGAACGAATTCTCCGAAGTCATCAAGGATCATGAGGGCGCGATCTCTCAGATGATGACCCAAGACGACGAATCGATCCCGGAGTTGCCGCCGTCCAGTTCTGTCCTATTACCCCCGCCTGAAGCGAGGTAGGACGCTTGCCCTGGGCGGGCCACAGTCAGACGTGAGATGCGGCGAGGTTGAGTAATCACTCGCAACGGGAAGGAGGACATGATGGGAACACTCGCCGGAGACCAGCCCGCCTGGGGCGAAAATTGGGGCTATGACCGGCCCGGTCGTCATTACTGCGGTGACATAGCCGATATAGCACCGAAGAGCCGCGAAGGGGCTGAGGACCGCGACGTGTCCACGGATGCTCCCGGCGATCTACCAAGGCTCCTTGTCAGCACGGTGTTTTGGATTTTGCTAATTGCGGGCGCCGTCTTGTGGTGGGCAGGAAGGTAGGGAGATCGAACATCCCGCCACGGCACTGCTTCCTGCTGCACTGAAGTTTCACCGCGGTCAACTTGCCCTGCTTCGCCGAAATCGCATGCCCGTCATCCTGCTCTGACTTGCCGCGTGCATTGCCGGATTCACTTTGGCTTTCCTTCGGACGGCCAACTCCGATCCCGCAAAGTGGGCCTTCATTCAGGCCCAGGCCTGCGCCATCGCCACCCGCACACTTGAGGAACCACTCGTCGCAGCCATCTTGCCTTCGGCCAAGTTGAAACCCACGGTTCGAAAGGCGAGGCAAGTGTATCCCTCGCAGTCTACGGACCTCGCGGCAAGGGAAGACTCTTTGCGGACGCGGTCCGGCTGGACCGAAGCTGGCAGGTGATTTCGCTCGATCTGGAACTTCCCGATCACGCCGGCCGGCTGAACCTCATGCCCATCCAATCTACTGTCCCCCGGTAATTCGGAATTGGGTTCTTCTCCCTTTTCCCTGAACCTGCTGGAAAAACATTCCTTCCAACCATGATCGGGCAGACTGATATGCGTAGACAGTCGCAGTCTCTCTCACGTCTTTGGCCCTTTCCGGCCACTGCTGCCTGAATTAAGGCAACGAGCGGCAATCTTGAAAACCTCCGCCCCTTTCGTCGCGCTATGTATGCCCCTTGATATGAGCCACTTACGAACTTACCTCTTAAACCGAACCCAACCAAGATTTGGCACGATGAGTGCACTGAAGAAGGGCGAAGTCAATTTGAAGTAAGGAGATTCCTATGAAACGCACCGTTAGCATTTTTTCCGTCCTTTCACTCGCCCTTATCATGACTGTTGCTGCCCTTGGACAAGCGCCTACCAAGCCCGAGCATCTCAGCAAGCATCAACTCAACACCTTGATCGCCATTGCATCAACGCCAGCGGAACACCGGCGCATCGCCCAGTATTACAGGGCCAAGGCACAGGATTATCTGACTCAATCGAAAGAACACGAGCAGATGCTTGCGGCGTACAACGCGAACCCGAGCAGAGGCGGCAAATCCCGAGCAGTTTTCATTGATCATTGCGAGTCTTACTCTCAGTATTTCAAGGACATGGCCGTCAAGTCACAGGGACTTGCAACACTGCACGAGCGGATGGCTAAAGAGGCGCCCGAGAAATTGGCTCCGACCGGCGTGTAATGCCAGAATCGTTCACTTGCTGGGCCAGGATCTGAAACATCGCACTGGCGCGCAAATTCCTGGGAGTCATCTACCACACCCTCAAAAACAACTGGGTGTTCGAGAACTGCCCCAACCTCGTTCTGGCCTCCTGAAAACAGGCCAAACCAACCGATGAGTAGACAACTATTCATGGGAGACCAATCATGAAATTCACTCTTAACGGCATTCTTTTTACCAGCATTCTGGCGATGAGCGCCAACACGGTCCTGGTTGCACAGACCAGCAATCCTTGGTTCGAGGGATACGGCCGCCCATCTCCGACTGAAGAAGCAAGGATCAAGGCGGAACAGGCGAATACAGCTTATCGCGAGGCAGCACCCCGTCAGGTCACAGCGCCAGCCAACACCCGGTTTGAAAACTGGTATCGGGACAAGTACGCACGTCCGTCTCCTCAGGAAGAGGCCCGTTTGAAAGCCCAATCCCGCTGATGGTTTGGACGCGAAAATAACCGGCATCTGCATGTTGACTGAGCCCAAGTGGTTGGCACGACGCAATAACTCTGAACAGGGACAAGACAGTTGGTGGCCCGATAGACCAGGTTGCGCTGGCCCATTAGGCAAACGCGAGTGTTTTTGAGGATCGATGATCAGCACGATGGCACACGGATTCTCCATTTCGATGCGAACGACGGCCAGCTACCGGGAAACAATTCAGCATTTGCGTGCGGCCCTGGCGCGTCACGGGCTTGAAGTCCTTTTTGAATTCCCGCTCCTTCGCGAAATGGAGCGCAGAGCCGGGCTGCCTTGGGCACAGCTCGGGATGAACTGGAAGCATTACACCGTCTTGCTGGTGTGGAGCCCATCGGATGCATGTCCGGCTCTGTTAAGCGGTCACGACGGCGGGCTACTCGTCCCTTTCAAGATCTGCATTGCTGAAGGGAAGGACGCAACTTTCATTCTTGCGGACAACCCCGCTGGCGTGGTCAAGGTAACCGCATCTCTGGGCGCGCAGACGCTGGCCCGGGATCAGACGCACAGAATTCGTAATGTGTTTTCGGAACTGGTACCGCAAAACGGGGTCGCGAATGCGGTTTGACGCATTATGGGGGGAGATTGGGAGTTCCCGAGCTGAAGTGATCCTGAATAAACACGCATGGAGATTCTTTCGATGAAATTGACAATGAGGCTACTCGCAGCTGTCATGCTGGCCATTCCGGCATTGGTGCACGCACAACATGAAGGGATGCCCGGCATGGGCCACTCGGCCCCGGTTGGGTCAAGCGACGAATCCGCACGAACATTCCTCATGATGGCCACGGACAAGCAACGCACTGCATTCGCCGAGTGCATGGATGCCACACAGCGAGTTAGCGCAGCAATCGAACAGATGAAGCGCACCGGGAGCCCCTGGAGCCGAGGACGTGCAAGCTATGATCCGCAAGACCTTCGGAAGCTTACGGAACAGCAAGAGAAGTTCGAGTCGGCGCTTAGCGCCATGACCGCCGCACATCAGGCATTTTGGGGGGAGCTGAACGAAGCCCAAAAAAATGGTTTGGACCGGCAGCTTAGAAAGCTCAACCATCTGGAAGCTGACCTGAATTCCAGTTCTCTGCTCATGAGCCAGATCTTGATGGATGCCAAACCAGGGCCAGGATCGCCCAAGCTCCGATGGGATGTGAATGCTATCACCAAGGACCTTGGCGAGTGGCGCTCCGAGCACACAAAGATCGCAAAGACAATGAGTATCCCGCTGTAGTGGCGACAAGAGTTCGATGTCGAGAGTCGACGTTCCAGCCTTGCCTCTGTATTCGATACAGGGGCAAGTGAATCTCGCCAACGTCGAGTGCAGCTTCGCCAGGACCGCGCGCTTCCACCGACCGGTCAGAGACTTTGGACGGCTGGCAAAGACCATGGCCGCATTTCATTTCCGAGCCTTCGACTCAGTCATGCTCACCAACCTCTTCCGCCTACCGGCCGGAAGTCAACAACACCCTCTAACAGAAATCGAATCCGGGAACTCTTACATTGCATGAAAGCCAGAGCCAGTTACACAGTCGCATTTAGGAAGAAAACGATCCTCAAATCACAATCCTCAAGTGCGCACGGAAGCGCACTGCATTTTGCGCTGCTGCTGATGCTGCTGCTGAACGTGGCCACGCTGTGCGCGCAGGCACCGGCAGTGGCGATCACGTGGCAGGGGAGGATTCACAACACCGGCGGCGCGCCTTTCGCAGGTGCGGAGATCAGGCTCAGGGGCGAAGGAAGCAGCACGCAGACCTCGGCCAGTGGAAATGGGGCATTTCGCATCGGCTCGCTCGCGCCGGGGCATTACCGGCTGATCATTGAGTCCGGCGGGCGCAAGACCGAGTACCCGCAGTTCATTGACCTGCAAACGGGCGCCGAGCCGGTTGACATTGAGGTCTCCGACCGCGGGGAGATCACCCTGAGGATTCTGAACGACCAGGCCGGTGCCACCGGCGGCGAGGCCCTTTCGAGCCAGGCAGTAAGTTCCCTGCCCTTGAATGGGCGTGACTTCAGCACCCTGCTCCTGCTGGCGGCCGGAACCATGACAGACGTGAATGGGGCCACGAACTTCACCCAGCAGTTTGCCATCAACGGGCAGCGCGGCGTGGAGGCCACCTTTGCCATGGACGGCGCCGACATCAGTGACCCGGAGATGGGTGGAAGCACGTTCAAGAACTTTAACGTCGACGCGATTCAGGAACTACATTCAAGTTCCGGCTGGATGCCGGCGGAAGTCGGGCGAGGCGCTTCAGGATTCACCAACATCGTTACTCGATCCGGCGCGAGCGACTTTCACGGCTCGTTCTTCGAATTTGTGCGTAATTCGGCATTCGACGCGCGCAATTACTTTGACCACCCTACCCCGGTCTACCCGGGACGGATTCCGCCCTTCCGGCGCAATGAATTTGGATTCACCGACGGCGGGCCCGTGGTTCTCCCGCATGTCTACGATGGGCGCAAGCGAACCTTCTACTTTATCGAGTACCAGGGGTTCCGGCAGGCGCTGGGTACGACACAGGTGTTTCCGGTGCCTAGCGCGGCCGAGCGCGCGGGGACAGACGTTGTAACCTACCCCGATGGCTCTACCGACACGCTGAAGGTGCCGGTCAATCCGAAAATTGCGGCCATCCTCGCGCGGTATCCGATACCCAACGATCCCAGCGGGCCGTACGGAGCGCGCACCTATGCGACACCCTCGGTCGTGGCGACGGATGCAGACCAGTTTTCGCTGCGGATTGACCAGAAGATCACCGACAAGGACCAGTTCTTCGCGCGCTTCACCATGGATAACCTGACCGGGCCGACAACCAATCCGGATCAGACCGCGATCGATCCAACCTTCGGTCACCAGTTCCTCGACCGCCAGCGCAACGTCGTGGGTACCTGGACGCGCACGGCCTCGCCTCGGCTCAGCTTCGAATCCTCGATGAACATTACTCGCTCCACGCCGGGATTTCCAACTTCAGACACAACGGATCCGGCGGTGAATTTCAATGACGGAACCTACGAGGCGTTCAACTCCGCGGGCGGATCAGTCATGCAGGCCCACGGCAACCTTTTTCAGGGGCGCGAGGACATCATCGTCACAACAGGCCGGCACGCCTTGAAAGCCGGTGTGGACATCCGGCTCAACCGCGATACCACCTACCTCGGCAGCTGCCCCAACGGCCACTATGACTTCGGCGGCGGTACGGCATACGCAACGGAGGCCATTCCTTCCCAAAGCGGCAGGCACGATATTCGTCCCGGCGATCCGCTGCCGGATACCGTTTCGGCGTTCCTCTCCGGCAGCGGGTTTGACTACACCATCGCCGTTGCGCCGGTCTATTTCTCCAGCGGGCAGCACATTGGGCCGGCAGCCATCAACCGCAGCAACTTCGCCGCCTACGTGCAGGACACATGGAAGTTGACAGATCGCCTAACCCTGAATTACGGCGTGCGCTGGGACCTCTACACCCCCATCAGCGAGCGTGCACATCGCACTTCGAGCTTCCGCACCATCAACGGAACGCAACAATTCGTGATCAATCCACAGCCCGCATACCAGACCAACTATCTGGCATTCGAGCCGCGCTTACAGGCGGTCTGGCAGGTGACGCCAAACCTTACGGCGAACGTGGGCGGCAGTATCATGGCCATTCCGCCCAACATTTGGCAGGACAACCTCTTGACCGGCTCAACGCCTTTCGTGGTCTATCCGCGCGCAGTGGCCAATGCGGCTGCTCCGATCCCGTACGGATTCCAGATCACGCCTTCGCAGTTGCCGCCAACATACACCACGGCTGGGCAGAACATCTTTGCGACATGGGCTCCCAAAGAAGTCCCGGCAAACACGGTGATGGATGTGGATCGCTACGAACAAGACGTGGCGGCCCTTACGCCGGGACGCGTGGTCAGTGCGCTCAACCTGAGCGGAATCGACTCGCGTTTTGACAACGCCACGCTGTATACTTGGACGCTGGGCCTGGAGCGAAAGTTCGGCAATCTGGTCGGCCATGCCGCATATGTAGGCACAACGGCGGAGAAGCTGCCCCGCTCCAGTTTTCCCAATGCCTATCCGGGAGCCTCGCCCGGCTTCGCGCCTTACACCCGGTTCGACAGCGCGGGCAATGTCATCGGCGGCTTCGGCGTGGAGAACGTGATCACTTCCGACGCTCACTCCACCTATCACGCACTGCAAACTTCACTCTCCGGGCCGATAGGACATGGCGGCCCCGAAATCCAGGCCAGCCACACCTGGAGCAAATCAATCGACGATTCGAGCATGGTGGTCGGCGGAACCGGTTCCACCGGCGCGGTCGCTTCCGGTCTCTCGCAAAACCCGTTCGATACCCATCCGGAGAAGGGTCCGTCAAACTTTGACGCAACGCACAACTTCAGCCTAAGCGTGGCCCAAGACCTGCACATCGAGAGCGCGCGGTGGCTACAATCGCTGAACCGCAAGTTCACCTATGGGTGGGAACTGCTGAGCATCTCCAGCATGCGTTCGGGCGTTCCGTTCACGGTGTTCTCCGGGATTCAACAGACCGGCTACGGCTCCGAAGGGGTGGACCGTCCCGACGAGATAGCCAAACCGCATCTCTCCACGGCACGAAAAGTACGCGAGGACTACTTCGGGGAGGGCGCCAACAACGCCGCCGATTTCTTCTTCATTCCCATACGCGTGCCCAACGGCACCGGACCGAACCAGGGACGTCTTGGCACGCTGGGCCGCAACTCTTTCCGCGGGCCGGCCTACTACGACTATGATTTCGCGCTCATCAAAGACACACCGGTCGGGCAGCGGCGCGGAGCGGAGCGTATGGACGTGCAGATCCGCGCCGAGTTCTTCAATCTGTTTAACATCGTCAACATGGGCCTGCCTTCGAACATTCTCAACGGCTCCGGCTTTGGCAAGATCAGTCAGACGGCAGGTACATCGCGGCAGGTCCAGTTCTCGCTGAAACTGATTTACTAGACATTGTGCGGAGTTGGCGCTCTGGCTACTTGAATGGATGCCCTGCATGGGTCACTCGGCCCCAGTTACGTCAAGCAGCTTGGGAGATCCGAGCCCTGGTTTGGCATCCATCAGGATCTGGCTCATGAGCAGAGTACTGGAATTCAGGTCAGCTTCCAGATGGCGCGAGTTTTCGAAGCCGCCGGTCCAAACTATTCATTTGGGCTTCGTCGACCTTCTCCCAAAATGTCTGGTGCGATGTCGAGAGTCGACATTCCAGCCTTGCCTCCGTATTCAATACAGGGGCAAGTGAATCCTGCCAATCTCCTGTTTCTGGCGGCTCGAATTGCTCCGGAATTCCTGGCATTTGCCGCAATTCAAAGCCGATGCAGCACTACCTGATCGAAGTCCAGGTACTTGTTTCGATGAGAACCGCAGATCGGGGAATTCTGGCCGGCCCAGCCTCCGACCCTGTTCCTTCAATTGACCATCTAAAAGTGTTCAACCCAACGAATTCGCCGTCGTGTTCCGGTGGACTGCGACGTCGATCTTTTTGTCAACGGTTCAGTTCGCTGACATGATTCTGATCGTTTGACCGTTTCCAGCCAGCGCTGCCTCAGATGAGGCAACGCCGAAGTTGAGCCGCCCTCTCTGAAGTATGTGCCGCTGCGCATATCTCTCTTCTGACGAGCCACTTGCGGTCCGAAATTCCGACATCCGCAAGGAGTTTCATTTGGCACGCAGAGTGCATTCAAGAAATGTGCGATCAGTTTGAGGAAACCGCCATGAGACTTTCATTGAGACGCAAAAGCATTCTTCTTGGCGGCATCCTGGCGATCAGCGCTCTCGCACTCATCGCTGCGCAGACAAGTAACACGCGGGCTGAACGCCGGCACACAGACACGTTTGGGAGTAAGGACGCCTGCGATGCGCGAGATCGCGTATCGACGGCAACATTCGACGCCTGGTGGTACCAGCACGACACCCGGCTTGAACAGTGGTACAGGGAGAAGTTCCGGCGTCTATCGCCTCTCGAACAGTTTCATCTCGCTGCCGAGAACCGCTGAGTGCGAGGAGCATTTGAAGAGCGCGAGATCGGTTTTTCCGACCTTCGCGCGAAAGGAGTTCACAGTGAAGACAACCGTGAAATCACTCCTAATGATTCTGCTGCTGGCTTCCGTGTCTCTGGCGCTTGCCCAACGCGGAGGAACTATGCACATCGGACATCACCGGTCGACCGAGGCTTACGATCAGGCCGTACGCATGATCGCGACGCCCGCCCAGCGGATGACTTTCGCCAGGTGCATGGACGCGATAGAACGGCTTAAGGGGACGGTTAACCAGATGCCGCGGATTGGCAGCCCGTGGAGCCGCAGCCGTGTGAGTTACTCGTCGAACGACTTAGATGCTCTATCGGATCTCAGAGAACAACTGGAGACGGCTCTCACCGATCTGACGGCGACTCACCAGGAGTTCAGGAAAGGGCTGACCGACGCGCAGCGAAGGGAATTGGAGCGGCGCCTAAGCAAACTGGAGCATCTGCAGGCCCAACTGAATTCTGGCGCTTCCCAACTCGATCACGACCTGACTGTCGCAAGACCGGGACCCGCTTCACCGAACGTTTCTTGGGATGTCAACTCAATTAAACGAGCGGCTGGCAAGTGGCGGTCCGAGCATCGGAAGATCGCGAAAGAGATAAGCATCCAGCAGTAGCGGGTTGTTCGGCCGGGAAGATTTTGCAATAGCCGGGAGGAGAATTTGAAGTCGCGACAAAAGAACTCCCTCACACTCTGTGAGTTAGTCCCCAAGTTTCACGTTGGTTTCCGCATTCAGCCCGGCGAGGCTGCGGTTGTATCGGGACGAACTGCACAAATGACTTACCGTTTGCGGTTGAGCGGGCGTCACAATGGTCACGATAAGTTTGACGGCGCCTCGTGCCCGGCATGCATTCAAGTGTTACAGACGATGTTTGAAATCGTCGACACCCTTCGTCCCATCGAACGCGAAGCGGTGGCGCGAACGGGATGTGCCTGCGAAAGACACGCGCACTATGCCTCGGTCTGCGGACCCGGGCACGAAGTTATCTTTGGTCTGAAGATGGTGTTCAAGTCCTTGGATGCGGCGGAATCTGCAGGCGGGACATGGAACTTCGCGCAGAGTGTTCGTGTTGCCCTTGCGAACCTGGGATGTCGGAATCTTGCGCCCGCGGAGCCCGTGGGTTGCAGACCCCCTTTCCCCGCAGCGCGACGCAGGCAACTTCGAAGTGGTGCGGTCGGTGGCGATGCGGCTGAGGGCACGTCACGATTGATAGCTTGACAGGTTTGGAGGACGAGGGACAATGCGGATTGCAGGTTGGATTCAGGCCGGAATTCTGGTTCTATCGAGCGTAGATGCTGTCCACGCACAGAGCGTGAAGTTGACGCCGGACGAGCAGAACACAATCGCGGTGTTCCGCCAGGCTAGCCGCGGCGTTGTGTACATTGTCGCCAGGACCACCGTGAAATCTCCACTCGATCAGCATGCGAATGACACTGTTGAAACGAGCACAGGGACCGGCTTCGTGATCGACCGGGAAGGACGAGTTCTCACTGCCTATCACATCATCGAGAATCGGGACGTCATCACCGCTACAGCGGGTACAAGGCAGGTGCCCGCACACGTAGTCGGCACCGCGCCCCAGCTCGACATCGCCTTGCTGCAGGTCGATGTGCCGAAGGACGAGCTCTTTCCCGTGCTGCTCGGCTCCTCGCAGGACCTTGAGGTGGGTCAAAAAGTCATGGCAATTGGGAACCCCGCTGGGCTGGACAAAAGCCTCACAGTGGGCGTTGTCAGCGCAGTCAAACGTAGCCTCGACGGCGCCGCGATGGAACTGCAGGACTCCTTCATTCAGACTGACGCCGCCATCAATCCAGGCAATAGTGGCGGACCACTGCTCAACTCGACCGGCCAGGTCATCGGGATTAATGACGCCATCCTCAAGAACACGCAGAATATGGGTTTCGCCATTCCTATCGATCTCGCAAAAACCGTCCTTCCCGATCTGATCGAGATGGGCCATCCCTACAGGCCGATGCTCGGCTTCACGGGAAGCGAGGTGACTTCGACAACTGCAGAACTGTTCGGCCTTCCGGTGAAGCATGGCTTTCTCGTCGAGGAAGTGCTTCCCGGTTCGCCGGCGCAGGCGGCGGGCCTCAGAGCGGGGTCGCGCATGGTGACAATCTCCGACAAGCCATATGTGTTGGGTGGCGACATCATCGTTGCTGTGAATGGAGAACCGTTCACGTCCGCTGCCCAACTCGCCCAAACCCTACTGCGTTCACGGCCAGGTCAAGAACTGAGGCTTAGCGTCTATCGGCAGGGGCGGACACTCGATGTCGAATTGCCGCTCGAAAAGATGCAGATGCAATTCTAAACATTTGGAAGACAGTAGTTTGAAGCTACATTCTGCTCGCCCTTCAAGATTCAAATGGCGAATTTCTTAACTCACGGTTATGGAAGCAGAAATTTTGAGAATATATCGCTTTTGTGACAATACTTGGAATCAGAAATAGGGTTGAACCACCTCTGAAGGACACAGCGGCGATCAATTGCGGCTGATGTATGCTCTTGCTTCCGGCGAGTGTTTGCTCACATCAGATCCAGAGGGGCCAAGGGCATTACTTAGAGCATCCCTGCAATTCCAATCTCAGTGATCAGTGGAGGACCAGATGAAACGTTCGTTAGGAATTCTTGCAATTGTTTTCGTGGTTATGCTCTCTGCTGTTTGGCAGGTTTCGACTGCCCAAAAGCACAAACCGGAAAAGCTCAGCAAACAGCAGCTTCTCTCCCCGATCGCCTCCGCGAAGACGCCGGCGGAACACCGACGTGTTGCGGAGTATTACCATGCGACGGCGCAGGATTACCTGGCTCAAGCCAAGGAGCATCAGGAGATGGCTAAGGCGTATAAGAAAAACCCCATGACCAGTTCATCGAAGTTCGCTACGGGCACGGTAAATCATTGTGAGTATTTCGCGCAGTCCTTCAAGTACATGGCTACCAAGATGCAGGAACTCGCCGATATGCACGAGCAGATGGCCAAGGACGCTGGAGCAATGTGACCGTCAAGCGCCGAGCAAATCATTTGCGCGGATAAAGTCCGGCCTCAGGGCTCGGGCCGCATTCGGATAGGCGCCGGCCTGTTGAATGGAAAAACAACGGAAAACTGGACGTCCAACCGGAGTCCAGATAGGCGCCCGTCCGTTGTGCCCCGCATTGCATTCAGCTTGCCTTTGCAGGTGCTTCAAGGTTATCCTAGCTCCCCCTCATGCTCAACTCATGTTGGGGCATGCTGTTCTTCGACGTCCTTGCGACGGATCACAGTGAAACCCTCGTCGCCAAGAAGAAACGTCGTACCCGTTTCCTCGCGCGAAGCCTCCCGGGGCACATGAGCAACAGTTGCAAGGAGCTGCGGTGCTACCGCGGTGTCGATTACCTGCACATCACGGCCGTGCAAATTGACCGCTTCGATCCCGCCGAGCCGTGCAACGGCAAGATAACCTGAAGCGCCCAGCCTCTCGATGGGCTCAGAAGCAACGTTCCTGTTGTTCTCTACACGAGGCGTTTTGGCGTAACGGAAGTCGAGAAATGCAATCCCGGTGCCGTCGCGGAAGCGAATCAACTCGAAGGTGCCGCCCACAGCCTGAACAAAGTCGTAGGGATGGGACAGTTCCGTCTCAACGGTCGCAGCCAGCTTGATATGAGCGGGGTTAGTTACATCGAGAACTACCAACCTTGCTCCATTTTGCTGCTCCAGGTATAGGTATGTGTTCCCGCCATTGTCGGAACGTAGCAGAAGATCGTCACTCTCCTGTTGAGCGCATTCCATTTACTGCCCGGCTGTTGATCCTGGCTCATCTGCGTCGGCGACTTGTAAAGTCTGAACCAACCGTTGTGCCGAGCAGATGAACGCTCCCGCATCTTTTGGGGGCGTGGAACCCCAACCTCTCTTTCAGCCTGCAGAAAAGACTGCACACACGAACCCGGCCAACCATCGCCCTGCCGCATGAACCAGGGCGACAGTCGTGGGCCGAAGAACAGGAAAGGAAGGCACCGGAGTTTGTTCTCTCTGCCGCTTCCCGAGAAGGCGCCGTTGAGACTCCCACGGCATGATGAGTAGTTCCTCGTCAAGCGATTCGCCGTAGACATCCTCGAAACGGTTCCGCCTTCTTCCACCTGGAATCCCGGTTTGTCGTCCTCATAGCCGTGCTCAATCAATTCCCTGAAAGCATCGATGCCGCACTGCCCGCCGTTGGAACGGCGGGCAGTGCGAAACACGACTACATGGGCATGCCGGGCATTTTGGGCATGGCGGCCTTGGCCTCATGTACCGCTGTGACGGTGATGGTGTTCCCCTTGACGCTACCCTCAACCTGCACGTGCTTACCGGCGAAGGGAGCGATGGTTTCGGGTTTGCCGTCCAGCGTGTAGACCTTGCTGCCGACTACGAGCGCATAGCTGGTCTTTCCCTTCACGCACTCCTGAATGCATTCGGCATCGGTCTTGCCTGGGAGCATGTGCTTTTTGCCGCACATGGTGTCGCTGATGACTCCCTCAAGGGGGTGGGAAGCGGCATGAACCTGCTGGATTGCCGGAATCATGACAGCGGTGAGGGCGAGGACGAAGAGGGGCGTTTTTCTCACAGTATTCTCCGTTGATCTTGAGATGAAAAATCAGACAAGTCGTCAAAGCAGACCAGGCCATCAAGAACGCGATCTCTGTGCTGGTCGCTCGTTTCCTGCCCCTTCTAACAGCACGTCCGATGCCAAACGGTTTTTGGAAGTATCAAGCAGATAAATCGCACCTATCGCAGGGAAATCCGGCACGAGATCTCTGGTGGGCGCCATTCGCAGTGCCGCAAATCCGGCACATCCTGCCCCATTTGGGGCGAGATTCCTCTGGGGCCACAATGAAATGCAGGTTTCTGCATTTGACTTCCGCGCTAAACATCGGAACAGCTCTCGAGCGCCCCACGGTCCATGACGGTCAGGATCGCGCCGTGCACGTCCACAATTCGCCGCCGCCGGAAGTCGCTCAACACGCGGGTCACCGTCTCGCGGGACGCGCCGATACACTCGGCAATCTCCCCATGGGTAAGCGCGAGATGGATGCGGGCGCCATGGTCCGTCTTTCGTCCAGTGGCGCACCACTCCAACAGTAACCGACCGATCTTCGCCGAAGTGCCATGGGCGAGTCCGATCATCCGCAGACGGTCGCAGGCTCGCTGTTGACCCAGGCTCAACTCACGCGCCACGCCCTTGTAGGCCTCAGGAAAACGATTCAAGAAGTCCAGAAAATCCGAGCGTCGAACCGATGCCACAGTGCATGCATACAACGTCTCGGCTGTCATCTGATATGGGTCACCGGTGAACACGGAGGACAACCCCAGTAGCTCGCCCGGCTTGGCGATGCGCAGAATGAAGCGCCTGCTGTCGCTTGAGCGGGTGAAGAGCTTCACCTGGCAATCGTACGCAATGTAGATGTTCGACGCTTTCTGGCTTTCGACAAATAGTTGCGTGCTCGGAGGACAGGAAGAGAACGAGGCAATCGACTCAAAGTCGTTCAACACCGCGCTCGGCAAGGATTCAAAGAATTCGCAGGTCCGCCATGATTCGCCGGCCTTGATCATCGAAAAGCCAGTTTCGTTCATCGGAACAATTCCTCTGTCGTGTTCCACGTCTGTCTCATGGCCGTTTCTATCGCAGCTTTCTTTTCTACGTACTCCTCAGGGCTGATCGTGCTGGACAGTTTTCGGCTTTCGAGTACGAACATCTTCTCCTTCAGATCGCGGAGGAGAGCCGCTTTTCTGGCCAGCGAAGCTTCGAATGAGGCCAAATTGGGCGACATCACAGCAGTACGTTGTGTGGCGCCAGTCTCAGCGCTAAACGCTTCGCGTGAAGATCTGCGCAGCAGGAAGGCTGCGGCAGCGGCCAGCAGCAAAAACAGCCCGCCAAGAAACCACCCTTTGTATTTGGTCAGAGGATCGGGTGTGCCGATAGGTTCGCCGATACCGCCGCCGGGCTGGTTGCTGGAAGCCGAGTTGACTTGTCCTCCATTGTCGGCCTGTGTCTCCTGCGGCATCGACCCGGAACCCGATACGGTGAATGCCAGCGCCTTGGCAGGAACAGCGTTGCGAGCCACAAACGTCTGGACGGCTGGATCTGCGGGCACTGACTGGAAGGCCGTCCCGGACAGCGCCTGAAACTTCATGCTCTTCGGCAGGAGCACGCCAACGCTCTGGGCAGGCAGCGAGACATCAGTATGAAAGGTGTACGAACTGGCGGTGTAAGGCAGCAAGTATTCGATTTGGAAGAGCGTGTCCTTGTCGCCCTCATCCGGTTGAATGGGAAAGTTGAAGCTATAGTGGCCCTTTGTCCCGTTGCGGTCGAGTTCAATGCTGGTGGACACGCCGTTGGGCCGCTGCGCCGCCGCGCTTGCGATCACTGCCTCCGGCGGCAGGATGACTTCGAAGCTCCGTGGACTCCAATGGGTACGGGGCGGAGAGGTGGTGTTGTGAACAAAGTATCTCTCGACAACGTGGAGTTGGCCGTTTTCGGCCTCGACTTCCAGGATGTCCGCCTCGATCGAAACGCGGTCCAGTTTCGCAGCTACGTCGAACACAGAGATGTCGCCGGGAGCGCCGCCCTGGGGAGCGGCAATAAAGTAACTTGCTCCTTGGTGCGTCACGCGGATCAGGAACTGACCGACGGAGGGAAGATTCAGCGTATATCTGCCCTTGGCGTCTGTGGTTGCACGATCCAATTCGCGCATTCCGGCCTGCGGATCGACCAGCGTTACCATATCCCCCGCGGCAGGTTTGCCGGCGGTCCGGTTCGTCACCAAACCGGAGATCTCACTGGCGTGGAGTACCGCAGCCGAAAGCAGGATACTTGCAGTCGTTACACGCAAAATGGATTCGACAGAGGTCATGGAACTTACTGGTTCTCCAGATCGATGCTCTCGTACTCGTGCCGTGCAATTGCCGCGCGAATCTGCGCCGGGCTCTTCCCTAGTCTGGTCTGCTGATACGCGAAGAACGCCGACTTCGCGCAGATGTCGCACGCCGTTCCGTGCAAAGTCTCAAAACAACTGCGCAAGCTGGTATGGCCGACAGAACGGTCACAGCGGCAGTTGCAGGGAAGCTGGTAGAGCACATTTCCGACTTTGGCCGCCTGCTGGTAAACATGGACCTGCCAAGGATAGCGGAAATTCGGTCCGGTGAGATCGTTGCCCGACTTGATGGGCGGGAGCGCGCCGACCTTGAACGGAGCATTGGGATGGTAGGCGGGCACATCGTCCTGCGGGTTGGACCATTGCGCATAGCTGGCCGCAGTGGCCGTAAAGGCAGCCAACCCTGCCAGAATGCTACGGCGCGTAAGATTGTTTTTCATAAGAATCTCCCTTATTCACGTTGAGTAGAAAGGTTCAGAATTCCGTCGACAATGCCCGTAGTCGGCTGCTCGTGGTCGCCGCCATCGAATCGAATCAGGTCGCGCTCGGAAGAGCCATACGTGTTGCGAGCGCGATCGCGTCGCGCGATCGAAATCGTTTCAAGGCGGAAGGAGTTTCCCCCTTCGGGAATCATGGCCAACCGAACTTTGGTCCGATGACGGTCCTTGTTCATGTGCCTGACTTCGAGCCAGGCGCAGAGCCGAGAGTCGTAAATCTCGGGGCGGCCCTGCCAGAACTCGGGCTTGAGACCGCATTGAATTCGGAGGTGATCTAACTGCAGTTCGATTGCCGATACGCTCCGAGGGAAATGCCGCCGCACGTTCGCCGCGCCTACATACAGTCCGCTGATGCCAGGGCCTTTGCTTTGTGCCTCAACGATCATAGACATACCCTCCTCGACATCCATTGAGAGTTTCCTCAAACGTTCCGGACACACTGACATCCTTCATCCTTTGCCGGAGACTTTTGCTGCCTGAGCCAGGACATCGCGGATCAACACAGTGATGTCGTGACCCGTTTCCGTGTGTGGAATCTCGGGGAGCGTGCAGCGAGTGTCACCCGGCGCTCCCTTCTCCGATTCGGATCTCATCGGCATATTGCATTCGCCGCACATCATCTCGTTCTTCTGGACATAATGAGGGTTCTTCGACTTGTAGCAAACACGGCAGGTGCCTAGCGAGACGTGAACAACATTGTCCTGAGTCCGCCGCACGATGAACTTCACCTTTTGCCCTGAAGCGCTTCCTTCGAACAGATGCAGTTCTGCAGGTTTCAACTTCGCAGGATCGATGTGAAGATCCTGCCCGGCTGCAAGGACAACGGACGGAGTATCGCTCTTCTGCGGTCCGTAGCTGCGGTACATCTGTATGAAGCTGATACTTATCAATGCCGCGAAGACTCCAAACAATACCCATAGGGGCCAGTGGGAGTACCAATGGTGTTGCCGGGCAACGGCATGTTTCGATTTGATGCGGGAATGTCCCATAAATCCCCTCAATTGCCATCAAGAGCAAAGACTATGTTCGTTATCGGTGAGCGGCGGCCGTCGGGAACCAAGGGCCGGCCGGTGAATTGCATGGCGGTCAAGACCGCCGGAACGTAGTTTCGGGTTTCGAGCGGCACGAGGCCCAGAGCGCTCAAAACGGAGAACTCGTTGCTTCGGCTTCGATCGATGGCCCGCTGGAGGTTCTGCTCGCCGGTGTTGTAGGCGGCAAGTGCGAGAGGCCATGATCCGAACTGAACATAGAGATCCCTCAAATAGCGGGCGGCCGCATGGGTCGACTTCTCTGCGTTCAGCCGGTCGTCAACTATGCCATCGACGGACAGCCCGTATCGGCGTGCGGTGTCGGGCATCAGTTGCCAGAGGCCGCGGGCGCCCTTCGAGGAAAGCGCTGCCGGATTACCGCCGCTCTCTACAAGGACTACTGCGGCGAGTTCAGGAGGGACACCTTCGTCCTGGAGGATAGGCGTGACCAGTGGCCGCCACTGCTCTAGCCGAGGGGCTGCGGTACTCCCCTTACGGCCATCCGCCTTTTGCGGATTTGCGGCGCTGGCGGCGCTTTGGCTTGGAGGTCTTCCCTCTTTCGCCGGCGTACCTGTCACGGATTTATCTTCAACTGCCGGAGCGGCAAGAAGAGCATCGGCCCGATGCATCAACGATTCGTCGATGCCCGCAAACTGTTGTTGCACCGCAGGCGCTGTCTGCGCAGGCGCCAACCCCGGAGACAGCCACGCAACCGCTGCAGTGAGGCTCATCTGGCAGATGAGCCTCACTCCTTGTCTCGTGATTCTATGCATGGGTGGCCTCGGCGGTCTGGGCGGCCGCTTCACGCTTCAGCGCGGGCTTCACCTCCCAGTTCCACTTCCAGATCCCAAAGATCGGAGGGTAAACGACCAGTTCCATGAAGAACGAAGTGATGATGCCGCCAAGCATTGGAGCTGCGATGCGCTTCATCACATCGGCCCCGGTTCCGGCAGACCACATGATGGGCAGCAGTCCAAAGAGCATGCACGAAACGGTCATCACTTTGGGGCGAAGTCGCTTGACCGCTCCGTGAACGATCGCTTCGCGCAGATCGTCCCATGAGTGTATGCCGCCCGTCTTTAGCGCGTCGTGGTAAGCAAGATCCAGGTAGAGAAGCATAAAGACAGCCGTCTCGGCATCGACTCCGAGCAGCGCGATGAGGCCCACCCACACAGCGATACTCATGTTGTAATGCAGCAGGTATAGGAACCAGATCGCGCCGATGGCTGAGAAGGGCACCGCCAGCAGAATGATCATGGTTTTGATCGCCGAGCCGGTGTTGAAATAGAGCAGCAGGAAGACGATGAAGAGCGTAATGGGAACGACGAATTTCAGACGTTGCGCTACGCGCTCCATGAACTCGTACTGCCCGCTCCACACAAGCTCGTAACCGGCAGGTATTTTGACCTTATCCGCAACCGCCTTCTTCGCGTCGCGCACATAGCCGCCAATATCACGCCCCGATACATCGACGTAAACGTAGCCGCTGAGCCTTCCGTTTTCGTCGCGGATCATGCCAGGGCCGGTCTTCATGCGTATATCGGCAATCTGGCCGAGCGGAATCTGCGCACCGGAGGGCGTTGCCACCAGCACGCGTTGAAGTGCATCGACATCGCTGCGGTAATCCCGCAGATAACGCACGTTAACCGGATACCGCTCGCGGCCCTCGACGGTCGTAGAGACAGGCTCGCCCCCCACGGCCGACATCAGCACGTTTTCCGCGTCGTCGATGGTCAACCCATAACGAGCCAGTTCATCCCGCTTCAGGTCGAAGTCGAGGAAGTAGCCGCCGCTCGTTCTTTCCGCAAAGACGCTCGTGGTTCCGGGAACGTCCTTCAGTGCCGTCTCGATCTGCTCTCCGACCTGCTGAATCTGCCCGAGATCGGCGCCGAGCACCTTGATGCCGAGCGGCGTACGAATGCCAGTGGTGAGCATGTCGGTGCGAGCCTTGATGGGCATGGTCCAGGCATTTGAGATCCCAGGCAACTGGAGAGCCTCATTCAACCCTCCGGGACCATAGATCAATTCCTGCGTGGTTAGGTGATCCGGCCAGAATCTTCGTAGAACCGACTGAGACCACTGTGGCATTGACTTCGAGTACCAGCGGTCGATTTTCGGCCATTGATCCTGTGGCTTCAGAACGATCGTGGTTTCCATCATGGAATAGGGAGCTGGATCGGTTGAACTCTCAGCACGGCCTGCTTTTCCCCAAACCCGGTCGACCTCTGGGAAGGCGCGAATCATCTTGTCCTGCATTTCGAGCACACGAGTTGCTTCCGTTACAGAGATGCCAGGCAATGTCGATGGCATGTAAAGAAGAGTGCCTTCATCGAGAGGCGGCATGAACTCCGATCCGAGTTTGAAGTAAACGGGAACGCTCAACGCCATCACGAGAAGAGCGAATCCGATGGTCAGCCATTTGTGATCGAGAACAAACTCGACCACCGGATGATAGACCTTCATCATTGGCTTGCTGATCGGATGGTTTTCCTCGCTGTGGATCTTTCCAACAAAGAGCGCGTTGACGATGTTTGCAAGCCATTTAGGACGGAAGTTGAACCCGTCCATCCGCGAGAAGATGAAGCGCATGGCCGCCGGCGCCAACGTGATCGCCAGCAATGCTGCAATCGCCATGGAGAAGTTCTTGGTGAACGCCAATGGTTTGAAAAGGCGGCCTTCCTGTCCCTCCAGGGTGAAGACGGGGAGGAAGCCGACCGCGATCACCAACAGTGCGAAGAAGCTCGGCCCTCCGACCTCCTTCACTGCCGCAATCACAACGGCATGCGATGGACCAGGCCGGCCTTCCGCTTCCCAGTGTTCGAGCTTCTTGTGGGTCTGTTCGACCATGACTACGGATGCATCCACCAGTGCGCCGATAGCGACGGCAATGCCACCCAGCGACATAATGTTCGCGGTCATCCCCATCCATTGCATGGGCATGAAGGCCAGAATCACGGTGACAGGGATGGTAATAATCGGAACAATGGCGCTACGAAGATCCCACAGGAAGATCATGATCACTACGCTTACAATGACCAGTTCTTCGATCAAGGTATGCCGGAGGTTTTCGACTGCCCGGTCAATCAATTCGGAGCGGTCGTAAGTAGTGACAAGTTTGACGCCAGGAGGCAGAGTGGACTTCAGGTCGTTCAGTTTCTCCTTGGTGCGTTCGATCACCTTCTGCGCGTTTTCTCCGTAGCGCATGATGACGACACCGCCAACAGCTTCTCCCTTACCGTCCAGTTCACCTGCGCCTCTCCGTATTTCCGGGCCAAAGGTTACTGTGGCCACATCGCGGACCAGCACCGGAGTTCCGGTTTGCGCGTTATACATGATCACTGTCTTGCCGATATCTTCGAGGGAACGGATATATCCGCGCCCACGGACCATGTACTCGCGGCCGGTAAATTCAACCAATCGCCCCCCGACGTCGTTGTTGGACTTCTGTACGGCGTCGCTGACCGCGTTGATCGGGACCTTGTAGGCAAGAAGCTTGTTCGGATCGACATTGACTTGGTACTGGCGCACGAAGCCGCCGATTGGCGCGACTTCGGCGACGCCGGGCACGGTCTGCAATGCGTAGCGGAGATACCAGTCCTGGTAGGAGCGCAGTTCCTCGATACTGTGCTGCCCTGTCGTATCGACAAGGGCGTACTGATAGACCCAACCGACGGAGGTCACGTCCTTCGCCAATTCGACATTGACTCCTTTGGGCAACCGTGGAGTGACGGAATTCAGGTATTCAAGCGTCCGGGAACGTGCCCAATAAATGTCCGTACCTTCGTCGAAGATGATGTAGATATACGAGTAGCCGAAATCGGAGAAGGCGCGAATATCCTTGACCTTTGGCAATCCGAGCAGTGCGGAGGCGATCGGATAGGAAACCTGATCCTCCATGATGTCGGGGCTGCGGTCCCACTTCGCATAGACGATCACCTGGGTGTCCGAGAGATCGGGAATTGCGTCGAGCTTCGTGTTCCTCATCGCGGTCCATCCGAGCACGATGGCCACCGCAACGAAGAGGAAGATCAGGAACCGGTTTTTATCACTGAAGTCGATAATCTTGTTCATCATTGGAATTTCGCCTCACTCATCAACTGCCCGAAGGAAATAACGGCTCCACCATTCGCTTGAGTGAATGCAACCGCTTCTTGCTTGTCGCCGAACGTGAAGATCCCCGGTGAGCATCGATCAAATGCAAGCTCCTCAGTTCCTTTCATTTCATTCATGCGCATCGCATCGTGATCGCAGGCCATAGCCCGGCTGCCTTCCACGAACCAGGCAGTTTCCGGGGATATGGCCTTGCCGGTGCGATAGTCGTGCACCGTGATCAATCGAAGAGACTTCCGCTGCTGATTTGCTTCCGTGATGGCGCAGCGAGGGCAGCAGACCTGTGCGCTCTTGCCGTCAATCTCGGCTGTCACCATCAAGTTGGCATGCAGCGGCCGCAGGCAATAGCCGCATGCGACTTGTTTAGGGTGCGCGACAAACCTGAACCAGCCGTAGCCCGCGGCGCCGGCTACAAGGATCAGAATGCCTATTATGGCGATGCGTCGAGCGTTCATAATCATTCTCCTCAGTGTTGCATTCCGCTCATCGCGTTCTTGAGCCTGCTCTCGGAGTCGATAAGGAAGTTTCCGGACACAACTACGGTTTCGCCGACCTTCAGCCCAGTGAGTACCGCAACATTTCCATCGACGACCGGGCCAAGGGTGACCTTTCGAGGTTCAAACATGCCACCGGGGTGCACCACAAAAACCTGCTGTTCCGTGCCCGAGTCGAGTACCGCCTCTTGCGGAATCAGGATCTTCGTGCCGTAATCGATCCGGAGTTGCGCGTCGGCGAACATCTGCGGTTTTAATTCGAAGCCGGGGTTGGGGATTTCGATGCGGACTTTGACGGTTCGAGACTGTGAATCGACTGTCGGATAGATGTACGAAATCTTCCCCGTGTAGGTCTTCCCAGGGTAGTAACTCAAAGAGAAGGAAACACGTTGGCCAAGATGCACGTAGGGAACTTCGTATTCGTAGATATCCGCGTTCGCCCAAACGGTAGACAGGTCCGAAACCGTGTAGAGTTCGGTGTCGGGAGTTACGGAGGCCTGAGGAAACGCCTTGCGGTCCGTTACAAAACCGGTTACCGGCGAATAAAAGGTGAGATCTCTGCTGACCTTCCCCGAAAGATCGATCTGGCGTATCTGCTCGTCTGAAATGTCCCACAGGCTCAAGCGTTGCAACGTAGATGCGAGCAGAGATTTTGCGCCCGCACTGACGTCCTGGAAAGGAGCGCTTCCGAGTGTAGCGTTGCCCCGCTTGGCGATGAGATATTCCTCTTCGGTTGAAACCAGGTCGGGGCTATAAAGACTGAAGAGCGGCTCCCCTTTCTTGACCAGTTGCCCAACGTAGTCCACATAAACCTTCTCGACGTAGCCAGATACTTTCACATGGACATGGGCGATTTTCGTCTCGTCCGCAACGATTTGTGCCGTGGTGCGAATGTCCCGAACCAGCGGCTTGCGATCGACAATCGCAGTGCGCACGCCCGCCATTACCTGCTTTTCGGCTGATATCGTCACAGTCCCCATGGGCATCTTGGCCATGTTTTCGTCGTCGGCATACTTCGGAACCAGTGTCATCCCGCAGTCGGGAGCAGTCCCCGGCTTGTCTGATTTGTAAGCGGGATGCATCGGGTCGTACCAATAGAGGACCTTCCGCTCACCGCCCTTCGTCGACATGCCCGGCATGTTGGCCATGTCCGTAAGCGGCAAGGTCGACGGGGGGGCCGCGGGTGACGCCGTCTGCTCCGCGTATTGCGGCAGAAGGTCCATGCCATCGGGGGCTTTGCCCGGCTTGTTGTAGTGGTGCTGCGGATTCATTGCGTCATACCAGTAGAGGACCTTCTGTCCGCCGGCGTCCTGAGTGGATGCGAAACCGAACCACCGATGAGTGGCTCCCATATAGACAACCACCAGCGCCGCGATGAGTAGAACGAGTGCGACGATTTTCTTCGGAGACCTAAACATGGCTGTAATTCCTCTCTTCCCGCATGAATGTTGTCTGGCTCAGAACAAGGGGTGTTGCATCTGGGAGGTGACTGGCTTGGAACACAGGATGCAATGATGACTCCGGGATCAGCTGAGGCGCGCTCGGAACCGAAACTGCCGTGCTCGAACCGTCGAAAATCATCAGGACTTCGTTCACCGTATCCTGCATCCGCTCATTCGGCTTGTGGAGTTTACGTGCTCCTTTGGCCGTCAACTGGCAAAGACGATAGCGGTTGGGAACATGAACGAGTGTTGCGAAAACCAGTTCCGAGCGCGTGCACGTCTCTCTCCTGGTCTCGGTTTCCATGAATGCCTGCGTGTTCATTGCTGCACCTCATTTGCCGGCCGCGGAACAGATGCGCCAGGATTTGTATTCGAATCATCTCCAACAGCAACGCCGGTCAGGCTTTCGATGCGGGCGAGAGCGGTTTGATAATCGGCCAGTTGACGATAGTAGTCCGTTTCGTAATCGAGCAGCGTGGTGAAGTTCGCGATCAGCGAAAGAAAATCGACCTTGCCCACCTGGTAGGACGACATCGCCGACTCAAGAGCCAGCGACGACTGCGGGACGACGCCCTTCGCATAGAGACTCACCAGCTTCTGCGAAGCTTGCGCCGCCAGGTATTGCTGTTTCAACTCGAATCGGACCTCGTTCAAGCGGTTGTCGCGCATCTTCTCCGCGCTTAGCAGACCCTCCGCGGCTTCGGCCACGCCCTGGCGCTGCTTGCTCCGGTAGAACACAGGAATGTTCACACTGAAAGTCACGCCATTCATATCCGGCTGCGCCGCGCGCTGCTGGTACATGTATCCCACGCCGAAATCGGGCTTATATTGCTTTTCGGCCAAGGCCATGCTCAGACGGCCACGTTCCACCATCCTCCGGTTGCGCAGGACACCAGTGTCGTTGTCGGCGGCCAGAGCATACAGATCGTCGAGCGAATAACGAAGCGTCGAGGGCACCACATCGGCGGCTGGCGGCAAAGGAGATTCGGGAGAGCGAAGGAGGAACGTGTTGATTCGAGCCTGTGCTGTCGCCCGCTGTTGCTCGAGGACCGTTAGCTTCTCGACGAGCAGCGAGATCTCCACTTGCGACCGCAGCACATCCTGCTGCATGCCCTTGCCGACGCGGTATTGGGCCTCGGCAATCTGCGAGAGTTTCTCGAGAAGTTCCTTGTTCTTGGTGGTCGTCTGGATCGCCTTGTCGTAGTAGAAGTAGTCGAAATATGCGGCCTTGACGTCGGCTGTGATTCTGCGGCGCACCGACTCGTAATCGGCCCGCGCAGCTTCGGCTTCCTTGCTTGCAATTTGCCCTTGCAGCTTCAGCTTGCCCGGATACGGGAATTGTTCCGCAACTGTGACGCCGCGGTAGCTCGACGCGTCGCCCGACATGATGCTGAACGGAGCGATATTGCCGGCCCACCCAACCGAAGCTACGGGATCGGGCAGGGCTCTTGCCTGGGGCACGCGCCGTTCCAGCGCGTTCACTGTGTGCAACGCGCTTTGCGCCTCGGGGTTCTTCTCGAGCGCCTCCCGAATCACGTCATCGATCCGGAGAGACTGCTGGCTCGACGGCGAGTCCGCCGGGATGCTCTTCTCTGTTTCCTGTGCGGCCGCTGTGCCCATACCTCCCAGGTGAATGGAGGAAGGCAGCAACAACAGCGCCGCGAGGTGCCGTATGGCTTTCATGAAATCCCCTCGAATGTGTTTGAAGACGATATCGGATCGGACCTGCCGAGGTCCGCCTGCGTTCACCGCGGAAATACGGTCAGATCAGAAATGTGCACAACGATGCTTGCGAACGCGGAGCAACACACAGCGTCGTCAGGGCCGGAACTGATACTTGATACGGAGCCGGATCATCTGCAACTATCGCTGCATCGCTCGCATGGAGCCCCAGGTACAAAGGCCGCTCAGGGCCTGCCTGCGTGGTAGAAGGGGCTGCAGGTTGGGAGGACTTTTGGCAGCAGGAAGGCGTCGCGCTGGTGGGTCCTGTTCCTGACGTACTGATGGCTTTGCCGCTCGATGCTTTGGCCATCATGGGGCAGCTGGACCCGCACTGCATTTTGAACTGCGCGGCCTGCTGGCACGGGATTGCGGCAAGAACAGGAGAAGCCGCAAGCGCGAACGCCAGTAGGCTTGCCACGAGTTTTGTCCGCCGCATCATACCAGTTAATCTCATCCTCTGCCCAGTTCGTGAATTCGTCTGTGATTCAAATCACATTTTGGGCGCTTCGAGTCGCGCCGCATTTGAAGGCCCATTCTCTTGATAGGCACTGACTGCCGCCGTCGCGTGCTCGTAGAGGGTACGGTCAAGCGGCTCTTTCAGATCGAAAGTGAACGTATCCTTGTATCCGAAGACATACAAAAGGTAAGGGTTCGGCTCGGACAGAGTCTGAATATCTTCCCACCGCCAACTCCGGCTGCCCCCTGGCACGTTCGTGATGTAGTCGATTCCCCCCTGCCGGAATCGTAGAACTCCGCTCGTGCCCCCGAATACGGCGCGATGATGAACGGCAACCAGGTGCTGATCGGGGCCAATATCCGTGCTGCTGGTCGAAACCGCAGCGGGGACAGCATTGCGCGATGGCCGGCCAGCGTATCCTGCGAGCCATGCCGCAACGGATGGGGGCACCGATTCCGCCAAGTTGAACTCTTTCGAATCTTCTCCGAGCCGACCCAGACCGCGGTCGTGATAGGTGTGGAGCACAAGTTTGTGCGGCTTGATCGTAAACGTCTCGAAGTCAAGAGCCGTCCACTTCTGCCTTTGCCCGCTATCCGAAACGAATTCGACGCCGCTGACGTCGAGAAAGAGTGTGCCGCGTACCTTCGAGAGCGGAAACAGCCGGTGCAACTGCGCCGGTGATTTCCATTGGAATGTAGCACTCGCGGAATTGGACGCCTGTGCTTCTGTGGCGTGCTCGATCGCTTGAGCCGATAGCTGCGGGGCGCTGTATGCCGCCCCCGTCAATGCCATCATCCCAACCGCTATTTGTATCAATCTCTTCGTAAGCATCCTTCAATCTCCTCGCCGAAATCGAACTCTTACTTCCGTCCTGCTTCTTCGGCCATCTATTCGTGCTGCGCGGCCATCGCGAAAGCCTTTTCAGCTGCCTTTTCATGGTAGAGATGAACTGGCGGCAGTGCTAATCCATGGTCGGCCACTTCGGCACAGGGTGGCTCGAAGGGTTTTTGAGGTATTCGGCCCAGTTCCGCTTCATTTTCCCGTTGCTTAGCCTTCAGCTGTTCCCCCTCGGCCCGGTAATGTGCCGCAATTCTCCTGTGATCCTCGGGAGTGCGCGCATTGGCAATCAGTACTTTCAGTTCCTTCTTCGTCAGACTCTGGGTCATTGTGTGGCCACAGTCTGCGCGACACCCTTCGCTGGGATTACTCCGAGCGACAACTAACTGTGATCTGCACAGGGCGTCTCGCCTTCTGGCCGTCTGATATGCACGACGTGTACCAAACTGCCGGCGTGAACAAATCGGGCAGAATCAGAACCATTCGAGCCTTCAAACCATGGACGGTATCAGGCTTCCTGGATCAGTTCAGCCACCGACTGCCTCAAATGGGACACCCGGAAAAAGGCGCCCTCTCGCTTCTCAATTGGGAGGACAGAGAATTCTCTCTCAAATGAGGAGCTTGTAGTGACGGGACGCCGATGTTCCGTTTGGCATGCGCTGTGCTTTCAGCATGCTAGGCAGCCGGAACCATCGGACCGAGATGAAACCCTCGATCAAAAGCACGATACTTACCGCGGCTCTCACAATCGGAGCCTGTTCACAGTCGGTCGCACAAATGGCAAGCAAAAATGAAATGCGCAGGATGTTCCTTGATGCTCGTGCGCCCGACCTGCCGCCTCGATACAGCCGTTCCGAAGTCAGGAACATGATTCACGCTGCAAAGACTCCGGATGACATCGGAAGGCTCGCTGATTACTTCGACTTTCGAGCCATGGAGTTTGAACAGAAATCCGAACAGCAACTGAAAGAACTGCAACGATTGGTCGCCCTCCCTTATCGTGCACGATCTTATGCAACACAGGTCGATATAACTCGCGAACTTATAAAGCGCTATGGGGTGCAGTCGCAAGAGTGCTCAGCTCGTGTCGCTATCTATCGCGCACGAATCACCACAAGCGTCACTGAGACGAAATAACCGTTCGGCGTGCCAGCATGGTCGATCTTCGCACTTTGCGCTGAACCTTCGTGTTTCGCGCTTTTTCACTGATTTTCTTGGACAGCCGGGGGCGGGCCCTCCACTCCATGTGAGTTGATTGTTCCACTATGCTGTCGGAAGAAACGAGTGAGCGCGCATCTCGTACTCGGTCTCCTTCGGATTGTGGTTTCCAAAAAAATGCCCAAACTAGGAATCGCGGGATTTCACGCGTTTCTTTGCCCCTTTCGTTTGGCCTACTTTGCAGCTGCCGCATCCGCGAGCCGATCGTACTCTCCGAAGAGCGCGGCAGATTGCGCGGATCCGGAATTTGAGAGCAAAGCGGCCGACATTCTCGCCTTATACCTGAATCCGCCACAGCATACGGCCGTGTTCTCGGTCGATGAAAAAACCGCGATTCAGGCTCTGGATCGCCTCGATCTCGTTCTGCCGCTATCGCCGGGACGCGCCAAACCCACGGCTTTGTGTACTACCGGCATGGCACGCTTTCGCTGTACGCTGCGTTAAATACCAAAACCGGTCGCGTCCATGGAAAGACTGCGGCGTCACACCAGCCGCGACTTCGTGGCCTTCCTGGAAGAAGTCGCGTCTTTGTGCCCGCTCCGGCAGCGGATTCATATCATCTTCGACAATCTTCTCCGCCCACAAAACGCAATTAGTTCGCGATTTCCTGCAACGGCATTCGCGCGTGCAGTTTCACTTCACCCCGACCATTCCCCGTGGCTCAACCAAGTCGAGTTGTGGTTCGCCAAAATCGAGCGCGAGGTCATTGCCCGCAGTATCTTTACTTCCGTCACGGACCTGGCTCGCTTGCTCCGCCGCTACGTCAGCGCTTACTCCGCCGACGCACCACCCATCCGCTGGAAATACTCGAACCCTTCTCGCCGCTCATCTAATAACGAATTCACCGCGATAGTCCACTAGTTCGTATTCGCTTCCGACACCCGCAGCCCGCGTTGTTCTATCCCTCCGCCGCTTAAAGCTCTATAGCTCGCAGCCTTAACGCATTGGCGATCACTGAAACGGAACTAAAACTCATCGCCGCCGCGGCAATCATCGGATTCAGAAGCAGTCCAAGCGTGGGGAATAGGGCACCAGCCGCAACCGGTACACCAATTGCGTTGTAGACGAACGCAAAGAACAGGTTTTGGCGGATGTTTTGCATCGTCGCAATACTTAGGTGCCGTGCTCGCACGATTCCACGCAAGTCTCCCTTAATCAGGGTAATTCCGCCTGCCTCCATCGCAACATCTGTTCCAGTTCCCATCGCTATACCGACATTGGCTTGCGCAAGTGCTGGCGCATCGTTCACGCCATCGCCGGCCATCGCAACGATTGCTCCAGACGATTGATGGGCCTTTACGACTTCGGCTTTCCGCTCCGGCAGCACTCCGGCCTCAAATTCGATTTCCAATTGCTCGGCGACTGCCTTGGCTGTGGTCGCATGGTCGCCGGTCACCATCACGACATTGATACCGGCTCGTTTTAGTCCGCGAATGGCTTCGGGCGTTGTCTCCTTGATGGGATCAGAGACTGCGACCAGACCGGCCGATTTTCCCTCGACAGCGGCGAGAATCACGGTATGGCCTTGCGCGCGCAGTTCCTCGGCTTTTGTGCTCAATGGGGAGGAATCGATTTTCAGTTCGCGGAATAGATCGAGATTGCCGACCGCTGTTTCTTTCCCCGCGACTGTGCCCCGTACGCCCCTTCCTGTGAGCGAACTGAAGTTGTCGATAGAAAGAAACTCTAGCTTCCTTTCTTCGGCCGCATCAGCGATCGATCGCGCCAGCGGATGTTCGCTTGCCCGTTCCAGGCTGGCCACAATCTGCAACAACTCCGATTCACCATAGGTCGAAACACTGAACACGGAACTCAGCCGGGGCTTGCCTTCCGTAAGGGTTCCCGTTTTGTCCACGATGAGCGTATTGACCGTGCCGAATACTTCCAGCGCTTCGGCATTACGAATGAGGATTCCTGCGTGAGCGCCGCGTCCGGTACCGACCATCACAGCCATGGGAGTAGCAAGGCCCAGAGCACACGGACATGCCACGATCAGTACTGCGACTGCGTTGACCAGAGCATGCGCAAATCTGGGTTGCGGCCCAGCCAGATACCAGACAATGAAGGTGATGATCGCAATCAGAATGACGGCGGGAACGAAGTAGGAAGAGACCTTGTCTGCGAGCCGCTGAATCGGTGCGCGGGAACGTTGAGCCTCGCTCACCATCTTGACGATTTGGGAGAGCAGCGTATCAGAGCCCACGCGTTCGGCTCCCATCACGAACCCTCCGGTACCGTTCAGGGTTCCCGCTGTCACTCGGGAGTTCTTCTCCTTCTCAATCGGAATCGGTTCTCCGGTGATCATGGACTCATCGACTGAACTGTGTCCTTCCAATACCCTTCCGTCCACTGGGACCTTTTCACCTGGGCGGACTCGAAGCCTGTCTCCCACCTGCACTTGCTCGAGCGGGATATCCGATTCCGCACCCTGCTGATCGATCCGCCGGGCCATCTTCGGCGCGAGTCCGAGCAACGCACGAATGGCGCTGCTGGTCTGGCTACGCGCCCGCAACTCCATCACCTGGCCAAGAAGCACAAGAGCGGTAATCACCATCGCGGGCTCGAAATAGAGTCCGATCTCGCCACCTTCGTTGCGGAAGGAAGCCGGAAAGCTCTGCGGCGCAAAGGCCGCAACGAGACTGTAGAGATACGCCGAGCCTGTTCCGAGTGCAATCAGAGTGAACATATTCGGGCTGCGATGAACGAATGATTGCCAAGCCCGCTCGAAAAACGGCCATCCGCACCAAAGAACGACCGGGCTTGCCAAGGCAAGTTCGATCCATGCCCAACTTCGCCACGGAAGCATGTGCTGAAGCGGCATGCCCGGGATCAATTCCGACACCATCAGAGCCAGCACGGGAAGAGATAGAACCACACTAATCCAGAACCGCCTGGACATGTCAGCTAGCTCCGGATTGGACTCTGTACCTGAGATCTCCCGGGGCTCGAGCGCCATTCCGCAGATAGGACAGGAGCCCGGCTCGGAGCGGACGATCTCCGGATGCATCGGGCAGGTATATTCGGTTCCGGCTTTCGGAGCTGAAATTGTCGTCGGTTCCAGGGCCATCCCGCATTTGGGGCAACTGCCGGGACCGGCTTGTCTCACCTCCGGGTGCATTGGACAGGTGTACTCGGCTGATGAGTTACCTCGCGCCCGCTTTTCCTGCGGTTCCTCGCTTGAATTCAGATACTTCCGAGGATCTACATTGAACTTTGCCGCGCATCCCTGGCTGCAGAAATAGAACGTTTGTCCATCGTGAACGGCAGTCGCAGTCGCCTTGGACGGATTGACCTGCATTCCGCAAACGGGATCGATTTCAACCTTTTCTGATCGCGATGCCGCCGAAGGACCAATGAACCGCTCCGGCGCGTCATCGAATTTCTGCTTGCACCGAGTCGAACAGAAGAAATAAGTAGTCCCCCGGTATTCGGACTGACCGGCAGCTTTCGCCGGATCCACGGTCATTCCGCAGACAGGATCCTTGTCGCCGACGTTTGTGAGAGTTTGCTGATTTCCGCAGCAGCCCATTGTTTGCCTCCAATGACTTCCATAGCTGCTGACGCACGAGCCAAAGCTGTCTTACACCCTCGCCCGCCGGCAAGTGCAATCAAGGCATTTGTGCTCCGCGCAGGCGCCACATACGGTCTTCAGATGCCTGGCAACCGCTTTCCTGGCTCGGTGTAAACGCACGGAAGCGTTGTTTTGAGAGATGCTTTCCGCCTGGGCAAACTCTTCGACCGGGGTTTCTGCTAAGTCCACCTGCTCGATCACGGTTCGGTACTCGGGCTTCAGGTCGCCGATAACATCGCCGATGCACTCGCAAACCGTCGCCTTGATCTCGGGCTCGTAGGCTTTGGGCAATTCCATGGCGACAGCTTCAAGCGCTTTAGCTCTCGACGCCCGGCGGCGGTAGTGATCCGTAACCGCATTGCGAAGAATGCGATAAAACCACGCAACGGCGCTTTCCTCATCCCGAATCTCTGATCCCCGCTCAATGGCTTTCAGATATGCAACCTGGAGGATGTCCTCGGCCGCTGCTCGGTCCTCGACGCGTGCGGAAAGGAAGCGCAGAAACTTCTCGCGCTGTGCAGTCACTCGTTCAACGAGTTCAGGATTTGCGGACTCCTTCCGCTGCGGCGCGTGCATGTACTTAGTCTAGAGGAATTCCGGACCGTGCGACCGCATGTGAGCGCTTCGGGGTGACCTTCAACCCACTTATCAGGCTCGCCGTAGCGGTCGATAAGCACCTTCCGCGCTTCCTCCGCGCTCTGGAACTGACCAATTTCGAGAATTCCAGATTCGTTGAGCACTCCACCGGCCAACCGCGGAATAAAGGACCCAATGAATTGGCGGGAATGCACCTCCATGCACACCGAAAGCACACCATCGGGTCTCGTCGCAAAGTAGCATCTTTCCATCCAGATTAGCCCTCTAGGTCTTTGGAAAATTGCTCGGGTGCACGGTCGAACTTCTCTTTGCACGCCAGAGAACAGAAATACACTTTCTTGCCGCGGTATTCGGACACCCCAGCCGCTTGATCGGCTTCAATCTCCACGCCGCACACTGGGGCCTTGTGTTGAAGAATGCTCATCCTTCCTGCTCCTCGATGACTGGCTTGGGCCTGAATTCAAGTGACTCCTTATCGGAGCCGATTCCGAGCACTTCACCACGAACAATTGCTTGCCGACGAACATTTCGATGAAAGTCTCGCCGGATTCCCGATGCACCTGCACATCGTCGGCTTGCCGTTCAAGAGCGGCCCGTATGGATTCAACGATTGCTCCAAGCGTCATGATCACTCTGGTGTAAGAATTACAACTTCCGACATCCCTGGATGTGAGATGCAGACCTGGGCTCGAAGGTATCAGAAGCAGGCATATTACAGACGACCCCATATCTGTGACGCGCATCCATACAAACGTTATGGTTCCTCAATGGCTTGAAATTGTTGCCTGGCTCTGGATTGCGATTTGCTTCGCAAGTGCTCTGTTCATCCTGATTCAGACCTTTCGGAAACCTCAGAAGATGTGGATCATGGATGTCGTCTGGCCCATCACGGCTCTCTACATGGGTCCGTTTGCGGTGTACCTGTATCAAAAATCCCTGCCCGTTTCTATGAAGAGACCGATGTCTGAAGACATGAAGAAAATGATGGAGAAGCATAAGGAGGATCCGCCAACCGGGATCCAGAACAGCATTGCTGTGTTCCACTGCGGAGCGGGCTGCAGCATCGGAGACGCCATTGCAGAGTTGATGGTTCCCGCATTGGCGCTGACCTTTGCAGGCGAGTTCGGGACAAAACTGATCTTCGACTTCCTCTTTGCTTATGTTCTTGGAGTCGCTTTTCAGTACTTTACGATCGTCCCGATGAGAGGTTCGCCGTTCGGGAAAGGACTGGTTGCGGCCGTCCGCGCCGATACGATCTCCATCGCGCTCTTCGAGGTTGGCATGTTCGCCTGGATGGCGATCACGTATTACTGGCTCTTCCCATCTCCACACCTGAAGCCGAATATGGCTGTCTTTTGGTTCATGATGCAGATTGCGATGATCGCCGGATTCCTGACTTCGCTTCCTGCGAATGCGTGGTTGATTCTAAAGGGATGGAAGGACAAAATGCCTCAGATTGATCCGAACCAAATGGAAGCTGAGATGGGTCGCATGCAGTCGCCTCCGAAGCTGAACCATGTTGCTTAAACCACGACGGAGGGAATCTTAGCGTTATCGGTTTCAAGCCTAGAACGATCCCATGTTGCGGAGTACCCATTAGTTTCTACCACTGGGTACTCCGACCGGCGACACGGCGCGTCATTGCTTTGGCTAATTCGCTCCCATTCTCGACGCCACCATCTTCCACTGCCCGCCGTCGTAGAACAACAGGCCGAAGGCATGCATTGAAGATCCACTGGCGATCGGAGATGTACCGACAACCGTCGTCTGAGGTTGTTGGAAGACTGTCACACTCGTGGCTCCGGTCATCGTGGTGAATGCACAGCCGGAAGGCAGATTCAGCGTAAAGCTGGTCGTTGCTCCGCTCGAAACTGCAGCGCCGGCGGTTCCGCTGAGCCCCTGCGGTTCCAACTCCACTTCCGAAGCCGTAATTGTACCGGCCATGGAACTGCCACCCATCAT
This sequence comes from Alloacidobacterium sp., assembly GCA_035293545.1. Lineage (GTDB taxonomy): Bacteria > Acidobacteriota > Terriglobia > Terriglobales > Acidobacteriaceae > Alloacidobacterium. The sequence continues at coordinate 84,726 of DATGMQ010000076.1, forward strand.
CCCGCCGCCCATGCCCCCGCTCATCATTCCGCTGGAACTTATGGGCATCACGCTCTGCCCGATGTAGATGTGGTTTTGATCGAAAGCCGGCGTGAACGGGAGCCCGGCCATATCCATGTTGTCCTGGTCAATCTGATAGTTCGTTCCACCGCTCAGACTGACCGTGACCCCAGCCGCGAAGGCTGACGACATCATTCCGGTGCCGGCACCATTCTGCATGATTATCGTGAGAGACGTGGCTGGCGCCCCGGTGACAGCAGCGATGATTCCTCCGCCCATCACGCCACCGGAGTTCATCATGGACTGGACCCTGGTGCACAGCAGCGAACCATCGGACTGAAGGCTCGCATCGACAACGACCAGCATCCCGTTCGCCATCGAGTTCATGCTCGTACCGCTGAACACTGTCGAAGAATTCGTCATGAAGGTGAAGTTCTGCGCGGCCTGCATCGAGGTCATCACGAACGAGTTTCCTGACACGCTCGAAATCGATCCCATCATCTGCTGGATGCCGCCGTTTGCCGGATCCATGGCATTTCCTGATCCCTGAGTCCCGGATGTGACGTGAAAGACGGGATTCATGGTTAGATTGCCGTTCGTACCCATCGTCACGGAACTGGCCAGATCAAGATCGAAGCCCATGGCCATCGGAGTCGAGCCTACGGTGATTGGGCTGGTGAAGGAGATATTACCGGTCATAGGACCTGAGATTGTGGCCTGAACAGGTGCCTTCGTAGTGGGATCCATGTACATGACGGTCGCCGATGAGATCGTGATGGACGCGCCGGTGTAGGTTCCCTGCGGAGCGTTAACCATTGCAAGGGGCTGCATCATGCCCATCAGGTGCATCATCTCCATCGGGGTCGATGACGAAACGACGGTCGCAGATCCATTGCTTCCGGTGAGCGACATCGAACTGATGTTCATCGTGAAGGCGAGCATCCAGTCCGCGGGCGAGTCGCCCATATTCACCTGTACAACCGTTTTGGCTGTAGGCGTCGGTGTTGGGGTTGGAGTCGGGTTCGAGGTGCCGGTGCCTCCTCCGCATCCGTTGAGAGTGAGCACTCCGAATAATCCAACACAGGCCATTGTGACGACAGGAGCTTTACAGCGCGTAAAGAGGAATTGATGAAGGCTCTTCATTTCCATGACTTCCTTTCGGGGAAGCAGGGGAAGCATGGACTGGGGTCGATTCGGCGTGCAGATGATCCCCAGATTCACCATGGGGTCAGCCATGCCATCTGCTCTTGCCTCTGTTCTCGCAGTTTTTTACATGGCAATCAGTGACCTACATCACCCACTGCTCGTGATCCAGCTCACAATTGAAATAAATTTCTTGGGCCACGTGGTGTAGTGGTCGAGTCCTTCCTCTGACGAAACTCCAATGAAGGGGGCACAGGGCGCTCAGAGCAGACGATGAGCACGCATTACGTTCATTGACCCGCTAGTTCGAAGCGAGCACCGGCATTACCAGCGAACTAAAGAGATCATTCACAGCACTCGGAGAGATTTGGCTCTTGCTCTCAATCCACCAATTGAGGACAAGAACAAACGTCCCAGCGAGGTACTGCGCCAGGAGATCGGAAGGAATGCCGCCATCTCGTTTGTGCTGCTTCCGAGCCTCGGTGTCAAGTTGCTCGGCAATCATTTTGACGAGGACCTGGTTGAGACGCTGGTGCAGAATCGCCGCCCCCCTTCGACCCAGTCTGTGGATCGTCGTTCGACGCTGGCGATCGACGTGCTCGAAGATCGTCTGACTGAACCACAACGGCCCGTCATTGCGACTCTCGTCACTCTGTGAGTGCCGGGCTGGAAGCCCGCCAACGATGTCGTGGATGCCGTGAGCCAGGAGGTCATCTTTATCGACGAAATGCGTATAGAACGCAGATCGTCCCACATCGGCTCGATCAAGGATCTCTTTCACTACGATCGAATCGTAATCCTTTTCGCAGATCAGAGAGTGAAGCGCATCCAGTAACGCCTTCCTGGTCCGCGCAACGCGCCGATCGGTCCTCTTTCCTGCAGGCATGCTCCGAATCCCCATCTGCCGAATTTCCGCACAGTCTCAGAAAGTTGTTCGTTAACGCACAAATTCCGTCGGCTATTCTTCCTCGCCGGCCACTCCAAGCTTAGGCTCTAAATCGAACAGATGTCCACTTTCAAACAAATGTCCGCCACGTGCCAGAAGAACCCACGCGTGGCCCGGGCAGATAGGGATGGGCGAGAGGTGAATCGATGGGAATAACGGCAACACAATCAGTTCCGGCAACCAAGGGTCTGGTCCTTCATAGAGCCTTTCTGTATGATCTGCTGCTCTGGTTTCTGTCGCGCGGGAACGAATGCAAGATGCGCGAGAAGGCTCTCCGCCTCGCACGTGTATCCGAACGAGAGAAAGTTCTTGATATTGGCTGCGGGACCGGGACTCTGGCCATTGCCGCCAAGCGCCACGTTGGTGAAAGGGGCATGGTGTGTGGAGTTGATGCTTCACCCCAGATGCTCGCTCGCGCGATCAAAAAAGGACACAAGGCGGGATTGAATATCGATTTCCGGAATGCTGCGGTTGAAGCATTGCCTTTCCCTGATTCTCAATTTGATGTGGTGATGAGCACCCTCATGCTTCATCATCTCCCTGCCAAGCTGCGCGAAGAGTGTGTTCGAGAAGTTCGAAGAGTGCTGAAGCCAGGCGGACGCTTGCTGATCATTGATTTTGGACCGCCTGAAGCTCACCAGAAAAGCATCATCGATCACTTCCACCACCACGGACACGCCAGTCTTCCCTCTATGATCGACCTCGTCCAAAGAGCAGGAATGGAGGTCGTCGAAAGCGGCGCCGTCGGTATCAGCAACTTGAATTACGTATATGCCGCGGCCCGATAGCCGAATTCATGATCCCCGGAGATCCATCCCTTCTCTCTATGAACTCTCTGAAGCGTATTTCCGCGCATCCCGCACTTTTGTCGGGGGCGATCATTCTTCTTCTGGCCGGACACGGAGCGGTTGTCTATTTCTTCCGGCATCTAGCACTCTCGACAACGCTCGTTTCCGGGATCGTCCTATTGGTGGTCATTAAACACCTGGGACTGGTAGCGCCCTTGTGCGCCTATCTTCGGCGTCGATTCCGGAGGTAACTACCCAAATCATCGCACTGTAAGCGGGTAGTAGTATGAGGCCCTGTCCCCTTCGTGCGTGGTCGCGAGGTAGTACGTCCCCTGGGGCAGATTACGGAGATCGAGGGTTACCGCCAGATCGGCGTGGAAGCCGTTTACATTTGCAGTCCCCGTTGTCTCAGCTTTTGCGGGACTTCCGTCTTTGTCCATCGTGACGGAGACAACGTATTTCCCTCCTGGGCTGAAGTACGGAAGGAGAATGTGCGCGGCGACGACGCGCCTCGGCAGGGCTACCGGGGGGACGGTGGATGTCTCGCCGCCACGCGTCGTACCCGCCTGGCTCAAATCGATCGCGAGCGCGATCGGAGTTGCTGGGATCGTGGCAACGGATGAACTCGGAGAATGCACGCGCCAATAGGCCACACCTCCTATAGCGATGGCGCACGCCAAGACCGCAGCGATTCCTGCCCACAGCCAGTTCCCAGCCCTTGCCGCCTGGTTCCCGATTTGCGCCTTCCTTCGCGCATCTCGCTGTTTCCGCAGATCGATCAACTCACGGGTGCATTCGGCGCATTTCAGGACGTGGAGGTACTTGGGATCGGAGAGATCTAGTTTTCGTGGAGAGTAGACCCAGGTTTCCAAGGTCGCGTGATCGATGCACCCCTTGCGCTCCGGGTTCGGATACCTTTCGAGGACGTGCTCTTGGAGCTTCTCGAAAAGCAACGAATCATCGTCATCATCCTGTAAAAACGATTGACGTCCGTCCACGGAATCCTTTCCGGTCGCGTGAAGTGCCTCTGCCGGAGTTTAATGCCCCGCGCCCAAAACCCTCAATTGCCGCCGAATGCGATCGATAAACCTCTTGCAGCTCATGCGAATCGCGGCTGGCGTTGTCGCGGTCATCGCGGCCACGTCAATCCAGGAATCCGAACTGCCGTACCGCATCATGATCGCTTCGCGCACCTTAGGCGGGGCGTCTCGGAGGATCCGCTCGGCGTCGATGGCCGCATCCGCAGCCGGAAATGGCGTATCGGGAGAAGTTGGTTCCGCCGCGGCCGAGAAATCGATGAAGACAAGATGTGCGTTTTGCTTCCGCCGGCGTCCAATTTCCTCCCGCCAGAACCGCGAGAGAATTCCGTTCACGTCTTCGTGTTTCTCCGGAGGGAGGTCGGTAAGGTAGGCGACGGCTTGTTCGATCGCCTCTTCCATGATTTCCGCCGCCAAGGCTTCATCTCCGAGCACTGACTCAGCAGTTCGCTGCACATCGGGCCAGTGTTGCTCTACGGCCGCGCGCATCGCCGGCATGAGCGGCGTGGCGGCGGGCGAGTCTTTCAAAACCCAGCAACGGTCTAGTGGAGACGGGGAGGCCATGACTGAACAATGAGCAAAATCCGATTGACTCCTGATCGGACGCAGGTGTCGAGTCAGTACCGCCAATGTACCCGAAAACAGCCCAGATTTCCACATTGCGTGAGATTTTTCCACTCCTCGTGTTCGTTTTTGGCCTTTTCCACAGCCTTTATATGTAGAGGGCTTTTTCTGCCCCATTGCACGCTTCCCCCTCACCGAGGTGCATATGGCAACCGCTCGTCCCCAACCAGGACTTCCCCCGCAATGGGGATCGGAGGCACTCGCACTAGCTGAACAAGCCAAGGTGCTTTCGGGACCTAAACTTGCCCAGCTTGTGCGCCGGCTGCAACGTCAGACCGGCCGCTCAGATCAGGAATGTTGGCGATTTGTAATCAAGTACGGCATCAAGGCCGAGACCGACAACCGCCGATGGCAGCCTGAAGAACTCGACGAGGCGCGGGAACTGCTCACGAAATACTCTGTCGAGGAAGTAGCCAAACGGTTGAACAGAAGCCCAAGAGCCGTCTGGAACGCTCTCCACAGAAGGCAGTTGAGCGTCCGCGAGATCCGCTGCGATTGCTTCTCGGTGCAGGCCCTGGCTAATGCAGTGCGCGTGCGCCCCACGGAGGTGATCCAGTGGATCGAGCAGGGATGGCTCCAGGCGACCGTTACGAACCATGGCAGACGAAAGAATTACCGGATCACGCCCGAAGCTCTGGCTGCCTTCTACAAACAGCATCTTCACGATCTGCTAAGGCGCCGCATTCCAAACCACACGCTGTTTGAGGCGTACCTCCAATACTGCTTTTCGCCAAAACATACATCCGGCGAGCAGTTGCTGGAGGTCCGCCGCGACAAGCGCGAACGAGAGGCATTTGCCGTGTTGCAGAACGGTGAGGGGTCTACGCAAGAATACGAGGAGGACGACGATGGCGATTTCGACGCTTGAGCTCGCGCGAATGCGGCAATCCGTCTGCCCGCATTGCGGACATCAGGTTGATTCCCGGCCTCGAGCTTCCTGGATCGAGAGGGGATTAGGAATCCTGGCGGCTGTCGCTTTGGCTTTGATGTTGGCGCCTCTCGGAATCATGGCCTGGAAATCATGCAAAGATTTCCTGTCTGATAGAGATTCGCATTCGATTCGCTTCCATCCGCTGGAAGACTGGACGGATCATTGACTCAGCGCACGCTTTGACGTGAGCGATCAATCGTCGGCCAGAAGGCAAATAATCGGGCACGACGCACCGGCGGATGATACATCGCAGGCATGCACGAGCCGGGCGAGCGCCTTCTTCATTGTCACCAGGTCCGCAATTCTTTCTTCTACCAGCTTCAACTTGCGAGCCGCGATCTCTCGCGTTTGCAGACAGCCCTTCTTCTCTTCGAGCGCGAGCAGACCAGCGATTTCTTCGAGCGTGAAGCCAAGTGCTTGCGCTCTCTTGATGAATCTGACCCGCTTCACTGTCTCCGGCGCGTAGTGCCGGAATCCTCCCTGCGGTTTGAACGGAAGCTGTAGCAAGCCTCGCCGCTGGTAATAACGGATCGTTTCGACATTCACGCTTCCCTTTTTCGCCAACGCTCCTATGGTCAGATACTCGTTCACTTAGCCTCCCTTGACTCTGTACTATGGTACGGAGTGTACAGTGACCATGGAAAGAGTTTTGAAGATGCGATCCCCTATCAACGCGAAGACTGCTCTATTCGGTGGCGTGCTGGCTGGGATTGGCGCGTCGGCTTGCTGCGTAGGTCCTCTTCTGCTCTTGACGTTGGGGATCGGAGGGGCTTGGATCGCCCACCTCACTGCTCTCGAACCATTTCGCCCCGTCTTCATGGTGTTGGCGGCTCTATTTCTCGGACTCGCCTTCTGGAGGCTGTATCTGGCGCCGCAGAGTTGCGCCCTCGCAGGCAACTGCATTGCCGATCGCACTCGCAGCATCCAGCGGACGTTGTTCTGGATATTGGCGCCTCTCACCCTGGGCCTGATCGCATCGCCCTGGCTCATAGCACTCTTCGTTCATTGAAAGGATGGTCGGATGCGGAAGATCTTCGTGCCTCTCCTCGCTTGCTTCTCGTTATCAGCGCTTGCCGCTACTCCCCAGACCGCTACTCTGGATGTTCAGAACATGACCTGCTCAACATGCGCCATCACGATTCGGAAGGCGCTTGAAGCAGTTCCCGGGGTCATTGACGCGAAGGTCGACTACGACCACAAAACGGCAACAGTGAAGTACGATCCTGCCAAGTCAGACACCTCAGCTCTTTTGAAGGCCACGACAAACGCGGGCTTTCCTTCGAAGCTGCACGGTGGAGCACCAAAGCAGTGAAAGCGGCGAACGTCACCCTGGAATCGACCCTGACCTGTCCGCACTGTGGCTATGCAACGCTGGAAGAGATGCCTCGGGACTCCTGTCGTTTCTTCCATGAATGCGTCCAATGCGGTGCTCTTTTGCGCCCGAAGAAAGGTGACTGCTGCGTCTTCTGTTCCTACGGTTCGGCAAAATGTCCGCCGGTGCAATCGCAAGGACATTGCTGCGGCGCCGAGTGATATAGCTCGGGAAAATCCTATCTAGTCAGCGGACTTGCGCGCCCTTGCGAATTCGAAATGATCTATGGCGCGTTCGAGTTGTTTGTCGCGCCCGAGCCGGCGTTGGTGCCAATCGAATTCAACGGCCTCGTCCGGTTCAATTGGCGTGCCTTCCAGAATTGAACCCTTCCACGTGTAGTACGCGCCGGTTGGCAGCGCCAAGCGGAAGCCTTTGCCCACCTTGACGGAAGTCGCGGACAAAAGCCGGCCTGCGGTCTTCTCGCCAATAACTGTGGCAAGCTTGTTCTCTCTGGCAAACGCGACAATCATTTCAGCGGCGCTCGCGGTGTGGCGGTCCACAAGCAAAACAATTTTCCCCTGGAACGGCTGCACGCCGAGTCCTTCGGTCTGGAGCACGATTGGTTTCTTCATCATCAACGCTGGAGCGAATTGCAGCGCTAACCGCCACAATGACTTGGTAGATGGAGGAATCTGAGAGAACCGCCAGAAGCTTTCCTTCTCTGACTCAAGATTTGCAGTGACGCGGCGTCTATCAAGAGCAAAGCCTACCGGGATTCGATCTGGCGTGAGCAGGCTCATCACCCGAAGAGCACCGATTCCTCCACCCGTATTGCCGCGCAAGTCGATAATGAGGTTTTCTGCTGCCCCCAACTTCACAACTCCATTGGAGATTTCGTTTGCAACTTCAACTCCAACTATGCCCGGGAACATCGCAATCTTTACGTAGCCAATCCGCTCTGTGAGTTGCCGCGCTTCCACAAGCGTGGGCTCAATGAAATGGAGTTTCTTTCCTTTTGGCCGGGCCACATCGACGGTTAATAAACGCCGCTGATCATCGCTCCCGACAATCTCCACACCGGTCTGCCTCCCCATGGAAAAGACGGGGTGCTCGGGTGGACTGATTTCTTGGCCATTAACGGTCAGGAGGATGTCTCCTGGCTCGATCCCGGCAGCCGATGCCGCGCCACCGGAATGAACATCCTGAAATATCCAGCGCTTTCCATATCGTGTATCGTCTGCGAGGTAGGCTGCGCTGAGAGCTGCTCGACTAGAAGCCCTGCGTGCGCTGTTATGAAAAAAGCCGATGTGAGAAGTACGCAGTTCCGCCAGGAGATCGCTCATCGCTCTCTCGAATTCGTCGGTCGTTGATGCAGCTTCGATGCTCACCTTATGGCGCTCAACCGCGGCGAGCCAGTCTCCGTTCAGTTTCTCAGGGGAATAGAACCTCTTTTGCAACGCCGCCAGAACGTTCTCAAGTACGGCCCGCCGTTCCCTTGATTCGAGCGGAACCGGCATCACAGCCTCTTCTGCGGAACTCATGGTCATTCGCCACTCCTGGAAGGGGTATTTTTTCGTACCTTGTCGAACAGCTTGCCATAGGGTTCGCCATCCAATTCGACGCCGGCCCAGTAGTACGGTGGGGCGCCCGAATTGAGAATTTCCAGCTGCGCTTTACGCAAAGCTTCGGCCTTCTGCTCACCGTGCGCGAGATGCGCATAAAAACTGGTCATCAACTGAGCGGTGGAGTGGTCCTGAAGCTCCCAGAGAGTGGACACAACGCTCTCCGCTCCGGCTTCTATAAAAGCATTGACAATGTTCTCCACTCCTTCTTCGCCGACTGGCCCCACTCCGGTGTTGCAGGCGGAGAGAGTGACGAGATTTGCATTGATAGGGAGGGTTCTGATCTCGCGAACCTGGAGAAGCCCGTCGTCCGTCGCTGCGCTTTCAGGCGCAAATACTAAAGCAGATCGATCAGGAATTTCGGGATCCACGTATCCGTGCAGAGCCAGGTGAATCACCGCGAAGCGGCTCAAAGGGAGTTGTTTGAAATTGGTTTCGGTAGCGCGATCGCCTAGCAGAACCGTGTTTGGCTTTGGGAGATCCGTGGCTATCGTCTCAACCTCGTGCGCGCTTTCAGGCAAAGCGACTAAATCCCGACGCACCGGTCCCGACACTGAGCGCTGAATCATCGCTATCAAGGACGTCGGTTGGGACTTCGGCACCCACGCGGCCACACCCACGTAGGAGAGATCGTCGCGAATGACCTGACCAGATCGGTGTCTCAGAATGGCCAGAACTGTTCCCGACGGCGCTACCGAGATTCCGTAGGACGACACGAGGTAATGCCCTCCATTGACGAGTGCAGCAAAGGGCAACAGATGGAGTTTGCCATCAGGTACGACGATCAGTTTGCTTCTGCCATCGAACTCCCGTATTCCGCCGAGAAGTTCATCGAAAAGGTGCTGGCCGAACGCTGCGTCAGCCTTCTGATGCAGAAGAGTGGAACGGTATTGTGCCGAGTCTCGCTCCAGTTGGTCTTTCGATGCCAGAACGTAGCGATGAACGCTCTCGCGAGTCAAGGCAAGTGCGTATGAATGTGGTTCTCCCAGCACGTATTCAACGAGTACTTCAGGCGGCTCCAGTTGCTGCTGGAGTTCCTTGAGTCCAATCGGATGAGGAGGAGTTTCGGATGACGAACTGTCTCCAAGTTGAAGTTCTGTTGAATAGATCGAATCGAGGATATGAGCGCGCGACACCGAGTCGTCCGTATCCAACAATTTGACGTTCAGAGCTGTCAGTTCTTTCTCTGCGGCTCCGGCTAAATGCGGTGTGACAATTTCGTGATGCGTCAACCCTTGCGCTTCCACGCGCCCGCGTGCACGTTCGATTGCGCGAAAACCGTCGTCTATTCTCCCCTGATCGCACAAGGAAGAAAAGTAGCCCGCGTATACCGTGCTGAGGTCGTCCAGGAGTTGTCTTTCGACAGTTGGAGTAGGGACTTTGCTGAGCAGCGCGTCAAAGAGATCCGCACTTTTTTGGTAGAGATCGTTTGACGCCTTTGTATTCCCGAGCCGTGCGAGGATCTCCGCCTTGATCCCGAGATCCCGTGGCACGAAATACAGTTCATCGGGGATCTTCCGGTTCGCCTCAATTGCCGCATTGATTGAGGCGAGCGCAGGCTGTAGAGATCCCTTTTGGAGGTATGCCTTCGCGAGAAGCCCGTCAACTTGCGTGAGCCCACGCCAGTAGTTGAGCGTTCGAGCATACTGGGCGGACTTGGACAGATCGGCAATGGCGAGATCCTGCTGGCCCATGCGCTGATAGACTCCCGCCCTGACCTGATAGATCTCATACAGGTGTCCCGCAAGATCACGGGAGCTGACCCGCTTTAATTCATCTGCCGCAAGCGCCAGTGCCTGCGCGTTCTGCCCAATCCCACTGAGCGCTTCAATCTTTCCTGTGATCGCGATGGTGGGAAAGGCCGCTCCGGAAGTCTTGTTGGCAACGTTGATCGCTTCGTTCAAGGGACCGAGCGCTTCTTGATATTTGTGCATCTCAACCAAGCCGACGCCGTACATGCTCGCGTAGCGGATGTGCGCTCCAGGATCAAGAGCTTTCGCCACCATCCAGGCTCTGACTACATTCCTCTTCGCGGTGGCGATGTCGCCGAGGAGGAACGCGGCGATCCCCTGTTCTCCCTGCGCACGAGTCGCAAGAAGGTAATGATGTTGTCGCATCGCAAGTGCCTGCACATCCCCCCAGGTCTGACGCGCCATCCCGGCGTCGTAGTTGACCTCAAGCATCCCCAGAATGGTCAGGATGCGCAGGCGGGTCTCATTATCTTTGCCCTCGGGCAGATCAAGGTCCGATCTCAAAAGGGCTATCTGCTTTGGGATTGAAATCGACGATTCGCTGTGTGCCGGCATCTGGCTCACACGTGCGTAAAGAGCCTTCGAAGGTTGATGCCTTTCAATGAACTGCAATTCGGCTTGGTGATAGAGCGGCTCAGCGTTGATCCAGCTGTTGAGCCACGACATCTCGTCGGCTCGCTCCAGCAGCGCCTCAGGACCGTGAGAGATCAACCGCCGGAAGACTTTATACCCGACAATACTCAGCAGGGCGGCAAGAAACAAACCGGCAGCGATGCGAAGGGTGGGGGAAGACGCAATTCGCATAGCGGTCCGATCAACTTGCCTCCCATATTGCCAGAACATATTGGATTGAAGCAACCAATGGTCTATTAAATGATTGATTGTTAACCGATTAGCTTCTTGGCAGCCGAGTGGGTGGAAAACTCAGGGTTCCGGATGATTGAAGTTTCGCCTTTTCTTCTCCTATACTTGCATTCGTGTTCAACCTCCCGGAAAGCCGCCAATGCGACTTCACGATCCGCTGCAAGAAATGCGGAGAGAATATTCCGGCGCCGGTGGGCACCGTGCCGGATTCCTGGATTGTGGCTCGGTGTCCCCTCTGCGGAGAGATCAGGCATTACCTACCCTCCGAAATCTTTCGCGGCAAACTGTCCTACAAGCTCGGCTCCGGAAGGCCGCGCCCGGCGGTGCCGTGATGGGAGAAATGAAACGCGCGATTGCTCGCGAGCAGGCCGCCTGGTTTCAGAACATGCAGGAAGAGAAGCGAATGAAATCGACACTTGTGATCGCCGCGGCAATCATTGCGGCTGTTCGTCTGGCACGAGATCCCGATATCAGCCGACCGTCTCCAAGGCTTACTGCTGTGGTCAATGAAAGCGTTAGCCTGGCGAGGACGATCCTGGATCGGGTCGGACGATAATGCTTTGGTAGCAGCGACTCGCGTCCCTTCGCCTTGCCTCAGTTTTGCTAGGATCGCAAGGAGAGCGTGGAGTTTGATCACCGATCGTGAAATCGAGGAAAGAGCGAACGAGTATCGCATCAACCCAGTCGACGTGGAGAAGGACTACATCTACGGCTGGATTTTGCATGCTCTGTATACCCAATCGCCTCTCGGCAATCAATTGATCCTCAAAGGTGGCAATGGCCTGCGCAAGGCCTATCTTCCAAGCACCCGATTCTCAAAAGATCTCGATTTCTCCTCCCAAACAAAAATCGATCAGACGGTCTTGGAGCGTGAATTGAAAATCATCTGCGGCCTGATCGAGCGCCAGACGGAGGTACGTTTCTCGCCTGATGAAACTATCGTGAAGAACAAGAACTTGCCGGCCGATATCGACGCACTAGAAGCACGGCTGTATTTTAAGGGCTTTTTCGGTGAAGAGAATCTTACTCTTAAAGCCCAACTCGACATTACGCAATTCGACAGGATCTATCTTCCGATTCAGAGTCGACCGCTCCTCCACCCGTACTCGGACGGAGGTGCTTGTGCCGCGACTATTCGCTGTCAGAAGATCGAGGAGATTCTCGCCTCAAAGCTTACGACACTCCTTCATCGACGAAGGGCGGCGGATTTGTTCGATCTCTTCTACTCGATCATCTTTACCAAGGAATTCCAAGTCGAGCGCTTGCAGATAATATCCACATTTCTTAAGAAATCAATCTTTGAACACCAAGCTGCGGCTGTGAAGAGCGAGTTGCTCGCTGTTCCGCTCGATGAATTCCGTCCACTTTGGGCAGAGGTTACCGCTCCAATTCGCAGCCTGTTTAATTTCGACTACGTTGTGAATAATTTCCGCTCGGTTATCGAATCGCTTTTCAGCATGGTAATTCGCTCTTCCGTCTCACCTGGTGTCGGGGCCCCCGGTGGCGGGACGGGGATACCTCAACTCGCTTCTCGGCAGGCGCTCGGATTCGGCACTCCGACCTATTTTGCGTGGGGCGTCAGGAATGCAATCGTCGCAGGCGGCCGGACGCAGACACTCGTTGAACTTGTATACGATGACGGCTTACGCCGTCTGGTTGAACCGTACAGGATTGAATACTATGTGAGAAAAAGTGACGGCGTCGGGCTCGAATACTTCTGGGGATATGACAGGACCGGCGGAAAAAGTGGTCCTGGCATCAAACGCTTCATTTGCGACAAGATTCGATCTGTCCGTCCAACCGAGATTGCGTTTGTTCCGCAGTTTCAAGCGGATTTCTAGCTTGTCTGTCGAATAATGGTCATCGCCGAAGTGTAGTTCCGTATGATCGTCTAACGCCGCAGTGCCCGTCATGTCCTGCTTGAACCCTTCTCTCCGTTACACCACCAGTGGACGGCCTGGATATTGTCGGGATGATCGTCCCTCCACGCCCCTCCCATGCCGCGCGGGCTAATGTGATCGGGCACGATGTCGTAGTAGTCGGTGAACTTCTCGTTGCAGAGAGCGCAGATTCCATTTTGCGCCGCGATCTTTCTGTCCACCAGCTTCCGCATCTCGGCATTTGAACGGACTTCGCGATATCCACGAGGGTGTTGAGGATCGTCAATGCGACGGATTCCCATCTGGCGCGCTCGCTTCTCCTTGGGGATCGGTTCCCGTCCGCAGCAAGCCACAGATCGATGGATCGGGCACAATTGATTTCGGCGGAGTCTCATAGTTCTCTCCAAGAACTGGTTGGGATTTGATTGAGTGCCTTCGGATGGATTGGCTGGAGTCCAATACTGGTCAGTTAGCAAACTGGAACACTGCGTCATTGAATGAGGCCGTAGGCTGGCTATCATAATCAGTAGCTTGTAGTGGTCGTAATGGCAGGAGCGGAATAGGCGAGAGTGCGTCGCTCCTGCGATGTTCTACAGTCTCGCTTCATGCGGTGGGCAGGCGGGTGTGACGGTGGATCGACGGAGATGTCGAGGATGCGGGGCGGAGATGCGCGGCTCGCGGAGTCGGGAGCATATCCTTCCTCAATGGTTGCACCCCTACATCGAAGTGCCGGGCGTGAGCCTCGAACACCGGGCGGTTGATGAAGAAGGAGCTCGCCTGTTAAGGAGTCATGATCTCAAAAGTTTCGCGCTCAACTCGATCTGCACCCGCTGTAACAATGGCTGGATGTCCAGTCTCGAGACAGAGGTGAAGCCAATCCTCCTGCCGCTTATTAATGGAACGCGGTCCGCCCAGTCCCTCTCTGCGGATGAAAGAACAGTGCTTGCACGCTGGGCCTTCAAGACTGCCTTCATGATTCTCTCTGTCCAGAAAACAGACTCAGTTCCTTGGAAGATTTTCGAAGATTGGGCCGTGGCGGGAGCCGGGGCCCCGGACCCGGCGGTGATCTTTGCACTCAGTGACATTCAGAGCACACCAGGCTTCGGCTATCTGACCGAATCGGATGATCTCGAGGACTCACCTGTCCATCCGGTTAATCTACGGGTGTCACTTTGCATCAGATCTCTGCTTCTTGTTGTCCTGCTTCCACTCGACGACAAGGGCCGAGTTCCCAGAAAAGGCCACGTGCTCTTTGAGCTCTTGTGGCCACTCAACACAGAAACCATCTTCCGGCCGACTGATGTGGGTCCCGAGATCAACAGAACGTACGGGGAATTCATCAAGTATCTGGCCGGCTTTGCGCACGCTGGAATTCAATCGCGAACTCTCTGATGCGGCTGATCCAACGCCCGGAGTCTGAGACCCAACTGGATTACCAGGTCAGGCCCGCCTCCCTAGCGTCCGCTTCGGTGAACTTCAGACATTCCTCAGCCCGATCGAACGGGATCACTTCCGAGGTGATGTCTCGGATATCTCCGATCTGAAATCGGAATGGCCCCTCGATTCCGGTCTCGATCGCGATTCGATATTCGTTTTGATATGAGAAGCGCGATGACTTCCTGAATCTGCCAACCTTGCCTGAGTAGCTGTTCTCATCGAAGTACTCGACAGGCGCGCCTTGGAGCGGGAGCTTTTGCTCGAGCGCCGCTTTACTGATCCGATTCAGGAACTCCTGCGTATTTATGATCAGCACCAGAGAGTCTCCACCGAACCAATCATGCTCCGACGAAAAGAGAACATCCCGCACGGGCGTGGTGAGTGCATACAGACAGAACAGATTGCAGCGGGAGGTTCGATTCATGGCGACGGTGATGGGTCCGGCGAGATCTTCGCGGCTAATCTCGATTCGTCCGATTGTCGGAATTCCAGAATCGATGTAGGCTTCGCCGAGATGTTGCGGCTGCAGGATGGAATCGATGCCCTCATAACGATCTCCGCGCGCCGTGTCAGCCTCAAGACGTTGGAAGTACGATAGTGCGTTCATGTAGAGCAGACCGGTTCGGAAGTGCTCCATGTGTTCTTTACGCCCGAGCTTCATTAACACCATCCAGGGCAGCCCACTGGCATTGCGCATATCTTCACCCGTCCTATAGGCCAGAATAATACAATATATTGTGGCAAGCATGCCAGCATGTCTATATATTGCGGCGCTATGCCATTTGATGTAGAATATAGAAAGAAATTCGTGTCGCTCTTCGGCTTCGAGATTAGGTGAACCATCTAGCCTCCCCCCACTGGCAGTTTGGATTGCCACGACTCTATCTGCTTCGTGAACGGCACAGAGCTGGGGGTAACTATGCCGGTTTCCAATCGTCACCACATCATCGAATCCATCGCCCAGAAAATCGAGATTCCCGATTCCGCCTATGAAATTGCCGAGGCTCGGTATAGAGACCTAGGGACTTGGTTTGGACGCGCTGACTCGCATTGCGGACCTTTCTCGCCGCACATCCTCGCTCAAGGATCGTTCCGACTCGGAACAGTCAATCGCCCGCTCAATGAGGACGCGACCTACGATCTGGACCTGAGCTGCAAGTTGGAAAGTGGAATCACCAAGGAGACTTGGACACAGGAGCAACTCAAAACTCTCGTCGGTCTGGATGTGGAGAGCTATCGCAAAGCTCGAAATATTCAAGAGCCGAAGGAAGAAAAGCATCGTTGCTGGAGACTTATCTATGCCGATGAGATGAGCTTTCACATGGATATTGTCCCCTGCATTCCCGAGGAGATGGTTGCGAGAAGGACAATCGAAGAGGCCATGCTCAAAGCGGGATCTGATCGTATGCTTGCCGAGCAAGTAGCGAACCTGACGGTTTCGATCACCGACAATCGGCACCGAAATTATCGCAACCTGTGTTTCGACTGGAAGCTGAGTAATCCTGAAGGCTATGCTCGTTGGTTCGAATCGAGAATGAGACAGGCCAAGGACCTCCTCGAGAAGCGATTGATGGAGATGAAAAAGGCCAAGATCGACGACCTGCCCGCTTTTCGTTGGAAGACTCCCCTGCAGCGTTGCATCCAGCTATTGAAGCGTCATCGCGACATCATGTTCCGCAAAAATCCTGAGGTCCAGCCGATCTCAATTATCATTACGACGCTCGCAGCTCGCGCCTATCAGGGAGAAGGGGATCTGGGCGATGCGATGGAGCGCATTCTAAATGAGATGGGAACATTCGTCCGTGCCACCGCTCCTCGCGTGCCCAATCCCGTCAATCCGGCCGAAGACTTCGCCGATAAGTGGTCTACTGCTGAAGGACGAAAGAACAAGTTGGAAGAGAACTTCAATGCATGGCTGGTTCAGGCAAGAGCAGACTTCACCACTATCGCGCGATCTCTCGATTCCGACTTCATCTCCGAACAAGCTCTCCAAAAGCTGGGGTCCCGCGTCAATACCGGCGCTTTGCGCGGTACCCTCTCGGCCCCAGCAGTGATCTTCACCCCGACCCAACACACGATCCGTGAAGCGCCCGCCAAACCGTGGATGTTGTGAGTGCACGCAGGTACTATGGTCCCGGGCGTTGAAGTCTTTTTACAGCGCTATCCAAGGATGACCTTGCTTCCGATTGCGGGTCGGGAGGTCCTCCTGGAAGGTGAGCTTCAATTCTCCGCGACGGCTGCCAATCACCCTGAGATTTCTGACGCATACCGACTTCGGATTGCAGTGCCAGAAGAGTTTCCGTCCGCTCTCCCCGTCGTGGAAGAGCTGGATCACAAGATCCCTCGCAATGGCGATTTCCACGTCAACCCAGGTGGAAGTTTGTGCCTGGGATCTCCGCTCCGGCTGCTTCTGAAGTTGTCGAAGGTACCCACCTTGCCCGGCTATGCTTCTCATTGTCTTGTTCCGTATTTGTATGCCATCAGCCACAAACTGCAATTCGGAGGAAAGCTTCCTTTCCATGAACTCGACCACGGAAGGCCGGGGGAAATCGCGGACTACGTCGAGCTGTTTGGTCTCCAACGACGAGAGCAAGCGGAACGGGCAATTCGATTGTTGGGCCTAAAAAAGAGGATCGCCAACAAATCGCCCTGCCCGTGTGAATGTGGGCGGCCACTGGGAAAATGCGTCTTCAATAAGAAGCTCGCCAAGATGCGACGGCTGGCGAGCCGTTCTTGGTTTCGCGCCCTGTCAACGCGATAATTGGAGGTCCTGCAAGCGCAGGCCCAGCGCAAAAGAACCGTTCTAAAGCGTAAGGAATGGAGGAATCGACAGTGGCAGATCGGGCCCTGGCAAACGAAAATCAGGAATTCCGAATTCTCTCGATCGACGGAGGTGGGATCAAGGGCGTATTTCCTGCGGCTTTTTTGGCCGAGTTAGAAAAATCCCTTCCTGAGCCCATCTATCGCTATTTCGACCTGATTGCTGGAACCTCCACCGGGGGAATCATCGCGCTGGGCCTAGGGCTCGGCCTCTCCGCGTCAGCAATCACCAGCTTTTACGAGAAGTATGGCCCCAGCATATTTCCAGCAGCATTTCTATCCACTCCCATGAGACTCGTCCGCCAAATCTTCTCCTCCAAGTATTCCCCAGATGCGCTCCGGATCGCACTCGAAGGTGAATACAAACACAGCACTCTGGGTGACTCCAAGGTGCGACTGTTGATACCCAGCTTCAATGTTAATAATGGTGAAGTTCACATTTATAAAACACGTCATCATGAGCGCTTCCGCACCGATTTTCGAGTGAGCATGGTGGATGTGGCTCTGGCGACAACCGCTGCTCCAACGTACTTCCCCACTCATAAGGGAGCTGGTCAGGCACTCTACATCGATGGGGGATTATGGGCGAACAATCCCGTGGGCAACGCGGTTGTCGAAGCTGTCAGCTGGCTCGGTATCAGTCCACAGAGAATGCGGGTGTTGTCCTTGGGTTGCACGCAGTTTCCTGCTTCGCTCACGGGTTTGTCCGGTGGAAGGGACTGGTTGCGTAAGGCACTCGAGGTCGCTCTGAGAGGGCAGTCTGGAGGAAGTTTGGGAATTGCCTATTCCTTGGTGAGCCACGAGCGGGTGATTCGAATCAATCCGGCTGTCCCGGCAAACAAATTCAAGCTCGATAAGGCAAAGACCATCCCAGAGTTAGCCGCATATGGCTACCTTGAAGCTCGAAAGGCATCGTCAGATTTGATTCCTCTCTTCTTCTCTGAACCTGCTCAGCCGTTTACGCCTTTACCCTGATGCGCCTGCACATCCAATGGACCGCCTGGATGTGCTTGTGGAGATCATCCCGCCGCTACCGTAGATCCCCGCTGTGAAGCACAACCAGCGACATCTGCCGCCAGTTGCACCTCAATCACGAAGGCACAAAACTGCCTGCCATCGCGGAATATGGGGTATCCCGCCGCCTAGGTCGGGATTGGCAGGGGGCTTACCGCTCTTGTACACCCCGCATCAACTGAGTAACGACCCTCGACGAAAGCGCACTACAATTCCTGTAAAAGACACAATATCAAACAGATTGCGGGTTGCAATCTGACGATATGCTGTTAAAGTTGCGTCATTTTGCGGCTTGTCCAAGGCGGTACTTGTTCAATGGGTCAAAAGGCCTCGAAGAAAACGACGATCTCTGCCGATCATCCGATCATCAGGCAATACTATTCGCTTCTTAAGGATTTTCAGGATCAGCGAGTCAAGCATGAGGGCGCTGTCAGCACCGCCTTTGAGAACATGCTCACCGCCCTTGCAAAGCAACGCGGGTGGATCTTCATTCCGCTTCTTTCGCTCAAGACGGGAAAACGGTTGGTCCCCGATGGCACGATCCGTGACGGGAACGGCTTGCCGCGCGGCTATTGGGAAGCGAAAGACACCGATGACAACCTCGACGAGGAAATCGCCAAGAAAAAGGCAAAAGGATACCCGCTGACGAACATCATTTTCGAGGATACGCGCGCCGCAGTGCTGTATCAGTCGAAGCAGGAGGTCATGCGCGTCGATCTTTCCGACGGCGCGCAGCTTGTCCGCCTGCTGCAACAGTTTTTCTCCTACATCGAACCCGACGTCGAAGGATTCGAGCGGGCCGTGGTGGAATTCAAGGATCGCGTTCCCGAACTGGCAAAGGGCCTGATGCACAAGATCAAGGAGGCCCACAAGTCGAATAAGAAGTTCATCGCAGCGTTTGAAGCGTTCTATACCCTCTGCCAGAATGCCATTGACCCCAAGGTGACCGTCGAAACTGTCGAAGAGATGCTGGTACAGCACCTCCTGACCGAACGCCTGTTCCGTACCATCTTCGACAATCCTGAATTCATCCAGCGCAACGCCATTGCGCGCGAGGTTGAGACGGTAATCGATGCGCTCGTGAGCAAGAGTTTCAGCCGAACCGAGTATCTCAAGAGCCTCGACAGTTTCTACATCGCAATTGAGAATGCTGCGCGCACCCTGCCCGATTTCACGGATAAGCAACACTTCCTCAATACGGTCTACGAGCAGTTCTTCCAGGGGTATTCTACGCGCCTGGCCGATACGCACGGCATAGTCTATACGCCCCAGCCGATTGTCGATTTTATGTCCGCGAGTGTGGTTCATACACTCAAGGAGCATTTCAGTAAGACGCTTGGCGAACCCAATGTCAACGTCCTCGATCCCTGCACCGGTACGGGCAACTTCATCGTCAATCTAGTCCGCCGTGTCCCGAAGCGCCACCTGACGACGTTCTACAAAGATCAGCTTTTTGCTAACGAAATCCTGTTGCTCGGCTACTACATCGCGGCTCTCAACATCGAACATGCATACTACGAAATCACGAATACCTACGAGGCGTTCGAGGGCCTCTGCTTCGTGGACACGCTGGACATTGCCGAGGCAAAGCAGGCGGGATTCGCCTTCCTGAACGAAGCCAACACCCAGCGCGTCGAGCGGCAAAAGCGCACGCCGATTACCGTGATCATCGGCAACCCGCCTTACAACATGGGGCAGAAGAGCGAGACGGAGAATAACAAGAACCGTTCGTACAAGGTGATCGACTCTCGAATTCGCGAAACCTATGCCAAAGACTCCACTGCAACGCTGAAAAGCAAGTACTACGACCCCTATGTCCGCTTCTTCCGCTGGGCAGTGGATCGCCTCGGGGACAGGCCAGGCGTTGTCTGCTACGTCTCAAATAACAAGTTTGTGGACACACTCGACGGCATGCAGAAGCACTTCCTGCGCGACTTTACCCGGATCTATCACATCGACTTGCATGGAGACGTGAACAAGGACCGCACCCTGAGCGGCACGCAGCACAATGTTTTCGGTATCAAGGTGGGTGTAGGTATAACCATTGCCGTGCGGCAGGAAGGCACGCGCGAGGATGATCATTCGCTCTACTATCACCGCGTCCCCGAGCGTTGGACCCGGATGCAAAAGCTTGCCTGGCTTGCGGAGCTAGGCGATATGTCCAAAGTTCCTTGGGAAATCCTGCCGCCGAAAACCTGGCTCCAGCTCGAAACTGCTGGAGAATTCAATACACTGGTTCCGCTTGGAACGAAGGAGACCAAAGCCGCGAAGCAGTTGACCAGTACCGACGCCGACGCGATATTCAAGAGCTATACCGTGGGCGTGCTCACAGCCCGCGATGATGTCGCTTATGACTTCAATCGCGAGGCGCTTGAACAGAGAATGCGCAAATTCGTCGAAGACTATAACGGCGAGGTGGACCGTTACAAGCGAGCGCAGCAGAAACAGAAAAAGAAAATCGATGTAGATGAGTTTGTGCACGTGGACCTGCTCAAATGGACCCACAATCTCAAGCAGGCGCTGGGCAATGGGCACTATGCGTCGGTCGGAGAGTCAAATTTCAGGCGCTCTCTGTACCGGCCGTTCTGCAAGAAATGGCTGTGTTTTGATCGCCTGCTCAATGAGCGTGTTTACCTGACACCGGCACTGTTCCCCAACGAAGAAGCGGAAGCCGAAAACGTCGTCATCTGCTGCACTACGCACACACAGATGCCGTTCATCTGCATGGTGACCAACTGCCTCCCGAATGAAGCTGTGGGTGGTCGAAACGGCCAGTGCTTCGGTTTCTATACCTATTCCGACGACGGGCATGTCAGGTCCGAGAACATAACGGACTGGGCGCTTCAGGAGCTCAGGGACCATTACGCAGACAGCGGCATCTCAAAGTGGGACATTTTCCACTACGTGTATGCCGTGTTGCATCATCCGCTCTACCGTGAGCATTTCGCACAGAACCTCCGTAACGAAATCCCGCGCGTCCCGCTCGTGAAGGACTTCTGGAAATGCAGCGAAATAGGACGCCAGCTCAAGGAGCTGCATCTTGCCTACGAGTCCGTCTCTCCTCATGCGCTTGAGTGGAGGGAAAGTGCGACCGAACCGCTTTCCTACCGCGTCACGGAATCAATGGTGTTGAGCAGGGAGCATGGTACGATCCGAGTCAACAGCTCTCTTACGCTCGCAGGGATTCCGGCAGAGGCTTTCGATTATGTACTTGGCACTCGGTCCGCGCTTGAGTGGGTCGTGGACCAGTACCACTACGACGCCGCCCCGGAATCCGACATCACATCCGACCCCAATGACCCGGAAGACGAAGAATTCATCGTTCGCCTGATCGAACGCGTGACGACGGTGAGCCTATCAACCGTGAAGCTGGTGAAGCAGCTCCCGCTGAGCATTGAATTTGTAGGCCTCAATTCAGCCAAGACGATCGAAGCCTAAGAAATTGCCTACGGCGGGGCTTCGGTAGAATTGCTACATTCTCTTGTATTTGCGCAATCGTTGCTTGAGGTTCGAGCGTGTCAGAGATTACTGGCAACAAGGAAGCCGTAGCCACTCTTGGGCCGCTTCTGCGGACCACTGATGAGCCGTGTCCGCTCATTTTGCTCGGGGCAGGGGCCTCGTTCCGGTCCGGTGTCCCGACCGCAGCGGACGCCGTGAAACAGATCGCGCGACTTGTTTACTCCGAGCGAGAGCTAAACAATGCGCGCCCGCCGGAACGGGTGAAGCCGTCCGAATGGGAGTCCTGGTTGCACGGATTCGACTGGTTCGTTGCGGGACCTGACCGGCTTGCTGAGAATTTTCCTCTTGCCGTAGAACATCTGCTGGTTCCCGCAGAATTCCGTAAGCGCGTCCTGCTCGACCTGATGCGCCCGGTAAACGGGATCAGCAGCGGTTACAAAACTCTTGCCGACTTCGTCATGCGCGGACTTATTCGCACGATGCTGACGACGAACTTCGATACCTGCCTCCCCGATGCGCTGCGGGAGCGCCAGCCCCATATCAGACACATTCACGAAGTAAACCGCGGTCCCGGCGACTACGATCAGTTCAATATCTACGGCAAGTGCCAGATAGTCTGGCTGCACGGTCGAGCGGAGCAGTATTCAGATAAGAATTCATCCGGGGAGGTGGGCGCGCTCGATCCGGGCCTCATTTCTCTGATTCGCCCGATGCTTAACGCATCGCCCATCATCGTCATGGGCTACCGCGGCTCTGAGCCTTCCATTATGGAGGGTCTCTTCGGACAGAGTAAGGAAGGTCGCCTCGACTTTCCCAATGGAGTCTACTGGTGCACGCGGCATGGCGAAACACTGCACCCGAATGTCGAGGCGTTCGCTCGCCGCCTAGACTCCAACTTTCGGCCCCTCAGGATTGACGGATTCGATGAATTATTCGCGGATCTCGCCAAGGAACTCGCCGGTCATGACCGCTATACGATCGCCTCCGCCGGCAACAGAACCGTACACGACATTCAGGCCTTCGACGAGCGCGTCACTCCTAAAGCAACGCTCGATGACCTCGATTTGGATCTGGCACTCTCGATTCTCGGGGAATACTGCAAGAAGCTCGGCAGGGCGTCGCTTACGCGCGAAGTCCTTCTCCCGCTGATGCGCGAGCAGGGGCTTATCATTGCAAATTCCAGCGGCGATGAAGTGACTGCCGGAGCCTTGCTGCTTTTCGGAAAACGAACGCAGGATTTCTTCCCGCATGCCGTAGTGGCGCTTACGGAAGCAGGTAAGAAACGTGAGATTTATGAGGGCAATCTCATCGCGCAACACCGGGCGCTGCTGGAGAAGCTCGAAAGCGCCGATGTGAATCCGCAGCTTAAGCTCAAGAAACGCCGCCAGCATACGGATCAGCCTGCCTATCCTCCACGCGCTCTGGTTGAAGTGCTTGTGAACATGCTCGTTCATCGTGATTATGAGATCGCGGAGCCATCCACGATTGAACTGATTCCGGGCTCCGACATTGTGTTCACGAATCCTGGTGCACTGACTCAAAAAGTCGCGGGCAAGGTCACGCTACAGAATGACGGGCGCATCATTATTTCCGAGGGTGTAACCGATCAGCGAAATCCCTCCCTTTGCGACATTTTCTTTGGCATCAGCGCAATGGAGCGGGCGGGGACGGGCCTTATCGACGTGGGCGAGCTGACGCTCGCAGGAGGTGGAGGTTCCGCGTTCTACCACAACCCAGCGGAATCGCGATTCAAAGCCGTCATCGCCCAGCCGATGGCCTCTGCCGGATCACGCGGCGTAGCGCGCTCCAGCGTGCCAACGGGATTTTACATCATCAATGTTCTTCCCTTTAGTGTCATTCCCCGGAACGTCTCGATTGTGCGGCTGACCACACCGTTGCGCTACCGGCCGCAGACAATCGCACTCGCAGACTGTGGAACCTTCGTGGACCGGGGAACGGAACTCTGGAGTTTTGTCCCACTGCTCATACTGACGCAGCTGCTCGGCCCAATCGTGGACCTGAAAGCCAGCCAGTCAAAGCCTCGATCCGAAATCGAGTCCTCGACCGATGACAAGCGGGTTCTCTCTTGGCTTCTGCGCAAGCATTTCGAGTATGAGCTTGAGTCCTTTGAAGACGAGCACGGACTGATCCTCGAATGTGGCCGCAAGCATCGGGCTTACTTTGCAGGCAAGGACAAGGGACCGCGCACGATTGTCTGGAACAGTTCACAGAAGCGTGGGAACCGGCGAGAAGTGGTCAAGCGACGGGCCGAGGCGCCGCGAGCGTGGTTTGAAAACGAGGGCTTCGGCTACGAGATCGTTGATATGGGTGGAACCTGGTGCGTCCGCATCAAGCCCTTCTACATGTTCACCGGTCACGACGCTTTTACGCCGCTGCCCGCATTCACGCGCGCAGCGAAGGCGACGCGCCGCATCAAATTTGATCGCAACAAAAGCGTCGAGGCTGACCTGACATTCTGGGCGAGCTTCCTCGGCCGGGGAGCCGAAACAATGAACGTCGGGGATCTCCACGTTGACGACCTCTTGATTGATATGAACTTTTTGACTGTGGAAGTGCCGGAAATAGGATTGAGCAATGACCCTGGACATACGAATCGAATGTCTGCCTGAACCCAACTTGCTCTTCGGCTCCAATGAGAAGGGTGTGGAGCCTCGCCGCATAATGGCAAAGCACGGGGCAGCGGATAAATCCGCGCCACGGGAGCTGCGCATTGGCATTGTCGGACCTGCAGCGGAAGTGCAGCTCGCACGAGCATGGCTGCCGCGACTCAACCGTATGGCGATTGCACGGGAAAAGAGCGCCCGCCGCTACCCAAATTGGCCGGGGGCGCAACAAGCACTCGGGGTCACGTTCGTCATAGAGGACCGCTTCGTCCGGGCTATTGATGAGGAACGGCTGAACCTCGCCTTGCATCGCACATCGTCTGTTGAAAAGTTCGACGAGCTGGTCGAACTCTTCGACGCAAGAATCCAGAGTTTCTTCGGCGACGCGCGGCCAGACTGCATCATCGTCTGCCTTCCCGATGAACTTGCCGACATGCGTATCAGTAATCCCAGGCTTTCCGCGCAGGAGCGTGAGGCGTTAGAGCGGCTGCAACAGGAGGAAGAGCAAGAGCAGATGTCCCTCTTTCAGCCGACACCGGAAGAGCTCAAGGCGGCGGAAGAACTCCGAACACAGGCTGAGGATCTGCTTTTCCGCACGTTTTACCGTGCTTTGAAGGCAAGGATAATGACCCACCAGAATCCCGTGCCGGTGCAAGTGATGCGCCGCGACACATTTCTGCGGGCGGATGACGAGGGACAGAGCAATGCAACACGGGCTTGGAATTTGGCAACGTCACTCTTTTACAAATCAGGGCATGAACCGTGGCGTCCGGCCGACCTGCCAGGTAATACATGCTTCATCGGCGTTTCCTTCCACCATTTGAAGCGGCGCGAGGGAGATGTAGTTTACGCCAGCGTGGCGCAAGCATTTTCCAATGAAATTGAACCGTTCGCCCTCAAGGGCTCGCTTGTGCCCCATGAACAACGTCGGGAACGTCAGCCTTATCTCAACGAAGAGCAGGCTGCGACTCTAATTAAGGAGGTACTCGATAAGTACGAGGCGCTAGCGGGCATGCTTCCCACGCGCGTCGTCGTTCACAAGACGAGCATGTACCAGCCTGAAGAGGAGGCAGGATTCCGCTCCGCCGCAGAGTCTCGCGTTCCGGCATGCGATCTCGTGTGGATGCGCAGTACGGCATTCAGGCTCATCCGCAAAGGTATGCAGGAGCCCTGGCGCGGCACGCTCTGCAACGTCGGCGAAGAGGCCTATCTGTTTACCATGGGTTACGTCTCGTGGTGGGATGAATATCCTGGACCGCATATTCCCGCCCCCCTTGAAATCGGAGCATGCGGAAAGACGGACATTCGCGAGCGGGCACGCGAACTGCTGGCGTTGACCAAAATGAACTGGAATTCCAGCGAGGGGCTGGGGCGCTATCCTATTACCATTTCATTCGCGCGCAAAGTCGGCATGTTGATGACGGAACTTTCCGACAATCAAATACCTAACCCGTCATACCGCTTTTACATGTAATCGGACCTTTGCGATGAGCCAGCCAGAAGTATTCATAATCGAGTCACTCGGCTTTGATGACGAGCGTGCAGGACGCTTCGAGGGGCAAATTGTCTCCAAAATTCTCGCGCTTAGCGACAAGAAATGCGAATACTGCTATATCCGTACAAAACGTGAATTCAAGGAACTGTTGAAACAGTTCGAGTCCTCCTCATACCGCTACCTTCATTTGTCTTGCCACGGTGAACCCGGAGCAATCCACACAACACTCGACAAAATACCCTTCGATGAGCTCGGACCGCTGATTAAGCCATATCTGCGCAAACGGCGTCTTTTCATGTCCGCCTGCTCCGCGACCAATCGCGCTCTTGCGGATAGCATCATGCCCCGCTCTGGGTGTTATTCGATCTTGGGACCGAATCAGGACATCTTTTTTAGTGATGCTGCAGTGCTTTGGTCCTCGTTTTACCACGTTATGTTCAACGCGGACTCGGACGCGATGAAGTACAAGACCATCAAGGCGAAAGCACAGGAAGCATCCGATATGTACCGCGTTAAACTCACGCTTATCGGTCACGATCAGGACAATTCCAAAGGCTTTACGATAAAGAGCATCGCTCCGAGAAAAGAACCCATATAGAGACGTGACTATCCGTTTCGTGAGAGCAAGGGCAACGCTTACGGTTTGACATCAAAGACAGCTCCCCGCTCATCGACCAAGGCAATCTCAATTCCCGCATCGCGCGCACGGGTTGCCAGCTTTTGCGCGAGCTTTAGGGTCGTTTCTGTGTTGGGTACGACCGCAACCTGCCTGCCGCCCTTTTCACGTGCCATCAGCAGCCCAACGGCTTCACAGAGACCCTTACGCAACCGCGATTTCTGTCCCGCATGGCTCGTGTTGACGATTCCGCCCTTGCACTCCGCAATGATCGATCCATCGTCGGTCTTTGCGACAACGTCTCCCTTTCCAGGCGTTGACGTGACGACGATGGTCTTCTGGCCATCTCTGTATGTTCCGCAGTAGGTAGTTGTGCCTTGGGACTCTTTCAGCGCAAAGCCCCGCGCCGACAGCCACCGTACAATTTCAAAACGCTTTGCGTGCTCGCCATCCGGATGAAGCTCGATCTTCTGGAGTTGCGGCACAGTGCGCAGCAAATGCATTCCATAGGCGAGCATCACCGCTGCTTCAGTTAAGTGCCGCTCTTTGCCTTCGCACTTGCCGCGCCTGTTTGTCGGAGGATCAAGTTCGACAATCAGATCATCAAACACCGCAGTACCTCCCGCCTAGGATACATCCCCACCTAACAGCTCCGGCCCGAGACACCACTTCTTAGGATCGACGAGCAGGCGGAACTGATACGTCACACCGATGCGGCGCTTTGCCGTCACCCTGCGCCTTAGATCAGTTCGGAAAGACTGACGCCGATTTCTACACTGAGACGTTTCGTCAGAGCCAATGCCTTTGCGTCCGGCCTGCGAATTGCGCGATTGTCTCTCATGGTCTAATGTTGGCAGTTTCGATGGACCCAATTACGGCTTGCCCGGAGAAGGCCAGTCGGTAACGCTTGCTCAATACGCTCAAGCGACTCGCAAGTGCGATCCGCGCCGAATTTCTGCGCCTGGCACATGCCCGCCCTGCATCGCCGCTTGCTTTATAGCCTCCGCATTCGGCCGTTTTTCCTGAACGGACGACATGAGAGCCATTGCAATCTGGTCCGGAAGCAGGGACAGGACTGTCTGCCAAACGCCGCCCTCGATTCGCGCATCGATTCGGCAGTAGCACAAGGGTAAAGCCGCTTCGTCGGTGATCTTCACTGAATCCTGGCTGTTCTTCTGGGCCCGGAGGGTGAACTGCTGTCCCTCGATCCTTTTGAGATCCCGGCTGAGCAGATAATAGAGAACCAGGTTCTTCGTGCGCTCCACCTTCCCGGCCGCAGCACGAGCACGATCACTCAAACGCGAGGCTTCGTTTCGGCAGAACTGTTCACGAGCCTCCATCATGCGAACAAAGCGCCCGATTCGGTCTACCTTTTCTCCGTGCGCGTCACAGAACTGGTGGAACCGAGCCACGAGATCTTCCGAAGGTTCGCTACCGGACTCCACCTGTTCCTGAATCTGCTCGAGCAAAGAATCAAGTTCCATATCGATTTCAAACAACGAATTTGCTTCGGTAATTGAAGCCATATTGGCACTCCTTTTTCGGAATCGGTTGTCTTCTTAGGGGGCTTACGCAGCGGCTCGTTCGCGCAGCCAAACGGCACGCGCAGCCTGGTATGCAAGTGAATCGGCGCGGGTCTGATCGCGATGGCCATTGTGCCCTTTGAGCCACACCCACCGGACTTCTCTGTTCGCATTGAGTAGCGTGAGTTCCGTCCACAGTTGCCGGTGCTGGATCTGACAACCTCGCCGGTTGCGCCAGCCATCCCGTTCCCATTTGGAGATAAAGCAACTCATCCCGTAGATCAGGTATTGCGAATCGGAGTGCAGATCTATCCGTACGCCTGGTGGCAGCGAGCGAAGCGCCTCAATTGCGGCGACGAGTTCCATTTCCGAGACCGTCGTTCTGGGGCACCCGCCGGACATTTCCCGGCGCCTCGTTCTGTTCATCACGACAGCACCCCAGCCGCCAGGTCCGGGATTTCCGATCGCGGAACCATCCGTAAACACACGATAGGTTTGGTTCACACAAGACCTCCTGATCCCCGCTTCAGTGCACAGAGAACGTGCGCGAGGCTTGAATTGATTTGGTGGTTTGCAGGATGGTCGACGCTTTGATTACGCCGACTGCATTGGGATGACTTCGCCGAAGGGAGCCTGGCGGCGCCCGGTCGAAGCCCACAAAACGGGGTAGGAGGGAGCGCAGGAAGGAAACGATCCGTACAGATCAGTCAGGAAAACCATGGTCTGGGGCATGATCCCGCGTTCCTCGACCCATTCAAAGCATGGCGCGAATTCCGTGCCTCCCCCGCCCATGGGGTTGAGAGAGATTGGCTGGC
Organism: Alloacidobacterium sp.; assembly: GCA_035293545.1. Lineage (GTDB taxonomy): Bacteria > Acidobacteriota > Terriglobia > Terriglobales > Acidobacteriaceae > Alloacidobacterium. The sequence continues at coordinate 113,427 of DATGMQ010000076.1, forward strand.
CCGCTTCGTAAGTCTCGACCTTCTGAACCACCGCGTCAAAGTAGAGCACGTAGACTCGCTCCGGCCGTTGGCCTTCCAGAATGGATCGCGCTTCGGCCTCGAAGAGCCTCAACTGACGTCCATTGATGGAGCCGGAGCAATCGACCGCTATGACGATCTCCCCAACGCCTTCCTTTACCACTCCGGGAAGATAGAGCCCTCTCCAGAGATGGCGCCGGTTTGGACGCATCCAGCTGTAATCAGCCGCAATCGTGTCCGACCAGAGGCGGCGAAGAAGCTCCCGCCAATTTACGGCTGCTTCCGCAGCCCCCTCCATCGTCCGGTCAAGTCCCGCCGGCATTTTGCCCGCCTGCTGGGCAACCGTCATCGCCTGTTTGACCGCGATCTCCCATTCTCTTGCCTGCTCTTGCTCGGTCTCAGAATCCTCGCTCTCCGAAGGTGCATCAAGAACCTGGCCGATCCCTCCATCCGTCTCGGGAGCCGACGGATCGCTTGATTCGTTTTGAGCCGCGCTTCCGTTCGATTCGTTTGAGACCGGGGACTCCTGACCACTGTCACCATTCGGGTCCGTGTCCTCTTCCGATTCGAGGAGGTTATAGATCTGCTCCGAACTCATGCCGCGGAATCGGTTTTCAATGAGAACGCCTTCAGGAAGTGACAGCCCAGCGTCGACCAACAGCGGATTGATGGCGTAGTCGCACGCAATGTTCCATCGTTTCAGGTCCCGGCTCGAGCGCCGCAGGTGATGGTGCAGGGCCGGATGCATCACCTCATGCGCGAGCGTTCCGGCCAAGGTTGCCGCAGTAAGCGATTCGACGAATTCCGGATTCCAGAGCAGTGAAATACCATCAGTGGCCATCGTCTTGACGGCGCGACTCTCCCGATCCTTTAGCCGATACAGGAGAGAGCCGAAGAAAGGATGATCGAGAAGAAGAGAGGTTCGCGCCTTCTGAATGCGCAGTGAATTTGAGGTTTCGTTTCTCATGCGGCGCTCGGCGCCTCCATATAGGCCGACATGTGAGCGAAGATCTCATCCGCGCTCTCGGCTTCGATCGTTTTCGCCGATTCCCGATCGCGAAGAACTCCGTCCATCTCAGCGACGATGTTGGCGGCATCGGCAGCCGTGGTCACGCGGAGCAGATCATGTTTCTTGAGTTCCTGAGCAGAGTGGTTGCACAGCCGCAGCCTGATTTGCTCCGCAAGCCGATTCAGGGCTGCGTCCCCGCTGACGTTGAGCCGCGGAAGGATTTCGACCAGATCGAGGACATTGGTGACCAGTGAACTGTGGAAGCGCGACTCGGGCTCATTGAGCCTGTCGACCATATGGGCGACAACCTCGCGCATCCGCTTCCAGAGGTCTTCCGTTCCCCGCATGAGCGACTGACGAACGTTCGCGTCGATCTCCCGTGCAACCCGCGCCTGCTCTTCGGCCGACATCTGGACACGAAAGTCTGCCCCTGTAGGAATCGGCAGAACCTCAAGCTTCACGCCAAACTTGGCCTTGAGCTTTTCCGGAGAGGGATAGTCCTCTTCGCGGAAGAGGCAGTTCAATTCCGGGCGGACCTGCTCGACATACTGCGGATAGACACGCAGGAACGCATCCACGCCGGCATCGAAGCTCGCTTCGAATTCGCGCATGCGGGCCATGAGATCGAAGTAGAAGTTGGCGGGCAAGAGCCGAAAACCTTCATCGGACCAGGGAAGCGTGACCTTGTAGAAGTGTTGCCGAATTTGGCCCGCCAAGCTCCGCAGTTCCTCGAGTTTCTGCGCTCCATGCAGCAGTTGTTTGTTGTAGCGGCCTGCCCCCTGATGGGCTCCATGCTGATCGGCGACTTCCCGGCTGACCTTGCGATCGTGTTTTACGGCGGTCCAGACGCTGATATGAACCGCGGCAAGCATCGCTTTTTCGGTAATCATTGGATGACCTCCCGGTATTCCACTCCGAATCGCACAAACTCCGGAGTATGCGTGACGGATGTGTCGCGTGCCGCCGCATCTCGCATCGCCATCACACGCATCTCCGTCGGCATCCGTTCGAGATAAGTGATTCCCCGTCCAACTGAACTGTCGCTCAATACGCGACCGAGTGCGGTGGCGATGGCGATCTGTGCGGAAGGCTCTGCTGGAACCCTAGCGCCCGTGGGGTTGAGAAGGATTTCGTCAATCGATGGCAACTCGCGAAACAGCCGTAGGAAGGCGACCAGTTCGGAGGCCGCGGCCTGTCCGATGGTCCCGTCGAGCAACTGCGCCTCAAACTCGCTTGTTCCGGAAAGCAGCCGAGCGTTCGTGCGCCGGGCTACTCCCGACAGAACCCGCGAGGCCATCTCCCAAGAACGGGGAGTCGGCCAGGCGTTCACGTCAGAAGTGACATCGGCCGCGTGCAGCAGTTCAGGTTTGAAGCGGAGGAATGCGATGACCTCCGGGCGAACATGAGCCTTGACCGCCCACTTACACCAGTCGTCGAGATCGGGCTCAAGATCGAGGTGCACGAACCGGTTTCGCAGCGGCCGCGGCATGGCGAAATGGACTCCGCGTTCCGATGCGGGATTGCCGGCGGCGATCACGACCCACTCGTCGGGCAACCTGTATTCGCCGAGGCGCCGGTCGAGAACCAGCTGATAGCATCCCGCCTGCGTCATCTGTGGGGCCGAAGTCAGTTCATCGAGAAACAGGATGCCCTTACCTGACGTCGGCAGAAACTTGGGGGGAACCCACTCGGTCTGATCGGAGGAGATGCGGGGCAAGCCGCGCAAATCGACCGGATCGAGTTGGACTGCGCGGACGTCAAGGAACTCGTATTCGAGATCTCCGGCCACCTGGCCCACGATCTGCGACTTTCCGGTGCCACATGGGCCCCAAATATGGAGAGGCACACGTTCGCCAATGAGCGCACGGAGCGCTTCATAGAGCTTCGACGGTTTCATGGGAATTCCTTCGGGTGATTATGTTGAAATGCGGATTTCGTGGTTCTCGTCAGAGAGCGCGGGGATCGCAACGAAATTGTCACGGACGGCAGAGCGATCACCATTGACGCAGCGTTCTAATGGAAGCTTGTCTTTAGCTCTACGATGCTTTGGCTGCTGCTGGTATCGTCTTGCGTTCTGTTCCAGGAGCCTGAGACCATGACGGTATGGAGCGAGTCGTGCAGATCGGTATCCATCCGAAGCAGGGTCTAGCAGCGCGTGCTCCGAAACAGCCGCGATCACGCGTGTTCTGGCTTCAGGGTGTCACCCTGGGATGGATGCTCATCGAGTTCGGGGTCGCGGTGTATGCAGCGGCCACGGCTCACAGCCCGGCGTTGCTTGCCTTTGGTTCCGACAGCCTCGTGGAACTGTTGTCTGCGGCGATAGTGCTTATGCAGTGGATTCCGAAAGTTTCGATTTCGGAACGCAACGCCGCTCGCGTAGCATCGGTGCTGCTATTCGTTCTCGCCTTCGTCGTTGTGGTAGCAGCCACTACATCGTTGGCCCTCGGCCTGCGTCCAGAGTCGAGTCGCGCGGGAATCGTCATCACGGCCGCCGCATTGCTTGCGATGCCCGTACTGGCCTGGCTGAAGCACAGGGAGGCCCGCCGATTCGGGAATGCCGCACTAGCCGCCGACGCGACACAGTCGGCCACGTGTGCCTACCTCGCTCTCGTCACGCTCATTGGTCTTTGCGTCAACGCACTCTTCCATGTTGCGTGGTTCGATGCCGCCGCTGCCCTCGTCGCCGTTCCCATCCTCCTCAAAGAGGGTAGATCGGCCTGGAAGGGACAGACCTGCAATTGCTGTTGACTCATGTTGCGGAAGGTGCAAGCCAGTGAAAATGCCGGCCTTCGTCCCTCCGGTTCAGGGCGACTCTTTCGATTCGTCAGCGACCGGCAACGGATAGCGAACGATCTCGAACTCCCCGCCTTCCTCGGCGAGATCCACCTCGATCACCTCGTTAATCAAGTCCTCTTTCGGCGGAGACGTGTCCTGAATGATGTCAAGAACGGCAGCGAAGAGCTCGGCCTGCATCTTCCCACTCATCCGTGCCGGACCATTGATGCAAACGAGTCCAGCGTGGATGGAGACATCGGCGTACTGCCCCTTGGAACCTGGCTGTTCGGCCGGCCCGCGGAAGTCCATGCTGTTCCGGGTCACGAAGGTCCAATCCTGCTCGAGAATCAGGTTCTTCAGTTCCCAATCCTTCCAACCTGCTTTGCCAAGCCAGCTGACGTGGAAACTCTCGTGGTATCCCCGGTCCCGCGCCAGTTGGGCAAGCTCTGGGCTCAGACATTCATCGATCAGAAATTTCAGCATCCTTCACGCCCCTATAGAGAGCCGCGAAGTCGCTTCTTGGTGATCGAGATGGGCTTTGCGCCCGGAATAGACACTCGCCGCGGCCTGCCGCGCTGCGGAACCGCCTTCGAATAGATCGAAGCCAGTTCCACCTGCGCCGCGCTGAGCCGGGGATACGTTTCGAGGATTTCCTTGATGGGGACTCCCGCTTCGACCTGTGCGGCGACGTCATGTACCGGGATGCGTGTACCCCGGATAACAGGAGTTCCACTCAGGATTTCCGGGTCTTCGACGACCATTTCCCGGGCTTCTGAGAGCATGTGCAGACGTTCATCAACCGTCTTCCACAGTTCGGAGAAGCGGATCGTCAGATAGTGCTCCCCTATAGTGCAGTCCCTCCACTCTTCCCAGGTCGAGCAGTGCGCCCTGGCATTACGGATGGTCTCAAGGCGGGCATTCGTGGTTAGCCAATCCGCCGTCTCAAAGTAGAAGGCGATCAGGAGCGCGGCGTCGGTTCGGAAGCTCCGCGTAGGGGAAGTGCTGTAGAGATCTTCCGGCAGGATCTTCTCATCGATGATTCGATTGATCTGCGGGACTGACACGCCAGCTGCTATTGCGGCTTCCGTGGTTGTCAGGCGTTCCATCACGGCCTCCATGGCTGCTCCCCCCTTCTCCCCATTATAATCAATAATCATTCCGACGCTCCTGAATAATTATTAGATGAGTCATTCCGTTTCTGGGTTCAGGGAGTCCGGATCCAAGCTATCTTATTTAGGTAGAGCAGCTTACGGTGTGATCGAGGATCGTCTTCACGGCCGGAACTCAGGCAGCATCCTCCACTTCGTCCTCTTCGATGAATCGGTCTTGCTCGGCAGTCTCCGCGAGAATCTCTTGTTCGTCGTCGGTGTCGTCCGCCGAAGTTGCCGGCGGCGCAGGCGCGTCAAAGAGGCTGGCCCCTCTGGCGAGTTCGGGAGGTGAAGGAGGCACAGGCTTCGAGATTTCGGCTGGCTTCGCAACTTCAGGTTTCGGCGCAGCCTTCGTCCCCAATGACTTGCTCTTGGACCGAGCTTCGGTCTGTGCTGCCTTAGCTGCCGCATCCATTTCCTCTTTCACACGGTCGAGTGTGTTCTTAAGACCGAGATGCGCGCCGACGAAATTGACCAGTGTGGGCGGCAGATCACGGTCGAGTTCCTCGGAAGTTCCAGTCACGGTCAGTGGTGTGGTCAGTGCCGCGTTCTCGCCGTCCTTGATCTTTTGTGGGATCACGTTCACACGGATCTGCTCGTCTTCGAGATGTGTGAGGGTCAACAAAACAGCGCGCTGCCGCAGGAGCGGAGCTAGCTCTTTGAACATGTGGATTTCTCCTTGAAGCGATAGATTCCAGGTTTGAGGATTGCTGAACGAAGGCCGGCAAAATTCTATGGCCAGGCCGATTTCACGAGATTGGGTGATCGCTGACACGGCATGACAAGACGAACCCGACTATCATTTCTGGCGCTTCATCGGGGGTGACACATGAGGGATATGCTTCGGCTGTTTGTTGCCACCGCTCTGGTCGCCTTTGCAATCCTGGCAGTTGCGGTCGGACTAGCCAGGAACACCGCTGCGCTGCTGGCTCCGGTCCATCTGATTCTTTTCATCCTGGTAGTCTCGCTTTACCTGTTGCCCAGTGGACTCGCCTTGTACAGGAACTGTAAGGCGATCGCCTGGATAGCGGGATTGAACATTTTGCTCGGATGGACTCTTTTCGGTTGGATCATCGCGCTCGGCTGGGCGGCTAGTGGAAAGATGCGAACGGCGCCTCCTCCAACGGCAGATCACCACGTCCAACCCGTTGCAGGACATTGAGACTCAATGCCGGTTTCACGTGAACCAGACCGGGAGTCGGCAGCGATTTTGAAAATGAGGCGGCGGATCTCCTGAATGAGCGATGCCTAGTGATGGGGTGCGTTCGCCCAAACTCGGACTTAAGGCTATGTGTCGGCAGTCACATCCTGCGGCCAAGGCACCACTAAAAGCATATTCATGTTTTGCCTGGGCCGCGATCCTCTTCTGTTAGGCCTTTTGAGTTCCGGATCGTTCCATTGCAGGGTGTAGCGGCGGCCTGGCGCCAGTTGCTCGCTGCTTTATTTGTTGCGACGAGTGCTCGTTCTGCGCTTCTTTACCTTTCGCCACAGTTCGGGATCAACAGGAAGGGCGCTCATCTGTCCCGTCATTGCATTGAAGAACGCGCCGTGGTGCGTGAGCTTCCCGTAGCGAAACAGTTGCGCCAGCATGGCCAGCGCGCTCGCAGCCAGCGTCTGATTGATGAATGGCTCCTGACGATCGAGGGCTTCCAATGCTGAACAACTCGGGAGCGAATCCTCCCCAACTCTTTCATCCAGAATCTCTGGATAGAGTTCGCTCACCGTGCGCAATCGTTCCGCTTTTCTGCGGTTGCGTGCATTGAGAGGCTGACCAAGAACGTACTGGCCGCTCGAAGCATTGTTCCCGAGATCGAGCCAATAGTGCGCTCGGTTCAGGCCATGCGAGAAGGAATCCTGAATCGCTCTTCGTGCGGCGCGTGTATCCACACAGCCGATGACCAGGTCAGGACACCAGTCCCTTTCTCGGTCGAAGGATTTCGCATGAAACCCGCTGGCGATGGCGGTCCAGTTTGTCCCCCAGAACAGGTTGATTCGGTTGACGAGGACAGTCGCTTTATTGAGGCCGATGTCAGAAACGGAAAACGGCTGGCGAACGCAGTTGGTCTCTGACACTGAGTCCGCATCCATCAATGCGACTTCGACACCGTACCGATACCCCCACACCCGCATCGCCTGATCTAAATAAGGAAGCCCCAGGACCACCGCACTCCCTGTGCCGCCCGCTCCGACAACGAGGACACGCAAAGCGCGATGTCGCAGCAGATCGCCTGATATTGTGTGCTCGATGCGCATGCTGCTACGCCTCTCCTCCGCGCACGAACTGCTCAAGTGTTTGCGGCAATTGGATCAGGGTCTTCACTGGAAACGGCTTCCGCCTGTCGGCAAGATCGGCCCATAGGCCCTCGAATCCTCCCGGGTGCCGCGTTAGCCGTCCCACATTGGCGTGGGTGAAGGCGCTCTCGTAAAACGCGCGCTCCCACGCAGGAATAGAAGAAACCGAGGCATTCTCCGGACAGCGCATCGAACCGGTGCAAACGCGGCCGTCGTCAGACAGGTTCCAGTACGGCGCAACCGCGAGTGCGGTTTCAGCCGTTGGTCGTCGATTCACGGCCAGAGAGCGGATTTTTAAACCCAGGTTGCTGACTCTCCAGACGAGCGCTGGCTGCGGAAACATCCGGCCATTGAATTTCACGGCCTTTCCCTCCGCATTCTCATAGAACATCTGACGGCGGCACGGAGGAGTCCACCACGCAATCATTCGATCGCTCTTCGCAAGCACGTTTTCCGGCAAAACCTCGGCCCTCACTGCGCCAGACAGAGAACGAGCAAGTGACTCGAGAAACCCGATGGTGAGCGGCTGGGCCGGTCCGAGCGTGGGAGCAGCATCTTTGTGGAGTGTGACCTGATGACGCGTGACAAAACTTCGCTGACGATCCCCGTAGACCAGGAGCGCGTCATGCAGCTCGAATCGATGGTTCTCGCCGATGGAGACATGAATCTGCATTCCCCTTCTCCCACTCGACGAGGTCCTCCGCCAACTGGAAGACCTCTTGGTTGAAAGCGATGAAGCGCGTGACAGTACGGATCGCCTTTCGCACCTCATTAGGCTTTTGCGGAGAGAACACGACGCCCAGCGTCGGTTCGGAACTTCCTTCCAGCATGTATTGGCTCTCTTCGTCAAAACAGGCGACGATCGCATCATGCTCTTTGAACGCGATCAACAATGAAGGCAAAGGGATCGTGTCATAGCCGCCTTCCTCTCGAAAGCAGGCATCCGAAGGGAGATGAAGGCGCGAGAGTTGCTCGATCTTCCGGAGCCGCTCGATCCAGCGCTGATACCTGCCTCTCCGATGGGCTGAAAGAAGCCTCTGGGCATCCCGGCCGCGACTGTTATAGCCGCTCTTCAATGTCTGGCCGATACACTCGGGCAGCGCCTTCTCGACCTCGGGAAACTCGTATTGTTCGTGATTCTCCGGATCATCTTCGGCGTACTCTTTCATTCGCTCTTCGTATTGGAATGCATCATCGTGGTTGTAGACCCGCATCACGCGGTAGAGCGCATACGTCAGGGTCCAGTAGAATGCGGCACCCAGACCCTGCGCCTCCGCTTCAAGCGCTTCGATTGCCGGCCCCATCTTGAGAAACCCACTACCGCCGCACTCGATTGTGACTGCGAGCCGGCCATTGCCCAGAAGCATCTCCTCTCCGTCCTGATCGGCAACGTCGCTGATACTGAGGTGGTACTCGACATTACGCTCAAGGAGATTCCAGCATGTCTCACCGATGCCCTGCATGATGGAGCGCTGTGCAAAGAGCACCGCGCTCCCTTCACAATTCCGCCAGAGCTCCGGTCCGGCCAATTCCTCTCGAACCAGCGCTGCACATAATTCGTACAACAACTCCGCGCGGAATTCCTGGCTGTAGACTGCCGGAGCCCCATCAAGAATTGGCAACGCTAGGGAGAAAGCTGGTGCCAGGATCTCTATGCCGGCGGGAACAACAGTTCCGCGCCTGTCGGCAGCACCTGGTCGGCCTCGGCGACGTAGCGGTCCATTGCTTCTGCGAGGCACTGGGACGCTTTGAGCGATTCTCTGCATTGGAAATGCCTCACAAGTAGCTGGTTCTCTTTCGGCGGCGGCCCTCCAGCCTTGGCGCAAAACAACGCCAGCAGATCCGCCGAGGTGATGACTTCTTTCTGCATGTCATCCCTTCGTGCCGATCGCGCGGCTGAATGTGTAGCGGAGGGCCGTTCCGGTAGCCTCGGGGCCGGAGACCGATGCTGTGGCAATTTCAGGGAATTGGGGTGTGAGCAGATCGCGGACCTGGTCTACGGAAAGTTCAGGGCCGGGATCGGGAATGCGAATTCCGTTGTACTGGAACTCGCGGACCAACGCTTCAACCTTGAGGTTGCTCATCATTATTTCTCCTGTGCAGATTCCTTTATCGTTTCGTCGATCACTACCGAGGAGGGCGACTGGCCTCAAACAGTTTTCCCAAAAAACGTCGCTGGGTTTCGGTGTGTCAGGTTTCGATGACAGCGTATAATTTTTGTCGCCCAGAAAGAGTACCTTTTTCTGAAAGAATTCATGGCCGAGTGCGCTCGATGACCTACGACATGCAGCAGCTGGCTACTCTTCTTTTGCAGCACCGAAACGGCAGAGAAGACTTCGGCGAAATCTCCCATCTAGAAGGGAGAGAATGTTCCAGGGCGATTGCCAATCGATTTCTGATCTGCTGCCTACTCGACTTCCAGCAAAACGCTGATGTCGCGTGGAAGAAGGGCGAGGCGCTGACCGAGCAGCTCGGCGGTGCCGAAAATGTCTGGTTGGCGATAAGCGACTTTCCTAGAGAGGCGTGGGACTCGAAATACCACGAATTTGGCAGGCCCCATCGCTTTCACTGGGGCTATGCACGCTTATGGGGCATCGCCAACGCAATATGCACTCGATACAACGGGGACGCCCGGAACATCTGGAGCAACAGGTCCCCGTACGATGCCCTTGTTCACTTGTGGGCAGTAGGAGCTGGCGACCAGATCTCCAGGATGATTGTCGGAGCACTGCGCGAATCTGGTCAGATTAAAGGCGACTCAGGAGACGTGAAAGCGGACGTGCATCTCCGCCGGGTACTTGGCCGAGCTGTCTATGGCCACGAGATTGGGGTCGCTAATGCGGCCCAGATCATCGATTTGACCAGAGAACTTCACCCGACAGATCCGTGGCAACTGGATTGGCCGCTGTGGATTCTCGGAAGATCGAACTGCAAGGCAACGGACCCGAACTGCCTTGAGTGTTACCTGCGACCTCATTGCATCTATGATCGGCAGCATCGCGGCACGGATGCGGTCGAATCTTCGTAGCACCGGATTATTGCTCGCGCTTTCAGCCAGCCCCCTTCCATTTGGTTCTTTAGCACTATTGCTGCTTCGACTACGCGGCACGTTTGCCGATTTCCTTGAGCTTCCGATAGAAAGTCGTCTTGCCAATTCCGAGCAGCCGCGCAGCTTCGAGGGATCTGCGATTCGATCGCTGGTAGGCTGCAAGGATCAATGCACGTTCGGCTTCAGCCATCGTCGGGAACTGGTCCGAGTTGCCGTTCGGCAATGAAATCGGTGACAACGCCGAGTCCATTCCCGGCTGCATTAGGCGTTTTGATGCCTCGGCAAGGAGCTGGCGCGCCTGCTCGAGATTGTTGAGGCATTTTGGATCACGATCTTCTCGACGACGCGCTCGACAGTCCTTACAACTGGTTGAGGTAGCGCCGCGCCGCAGCGCCGACAATTCGCTTGTTCATTCCACTGGACAAGTTCACAATTCCGACAGCGAGTTCTCTCCCGGTCTTCGTTCACGGTGTTTCCTCCGAGGTTGTGAGTACCGAATTCAATCAAACAGGTTGAGTTGCAAATTGGCTTCGGTCGAAGTCGGCCACAGCGTTGTCTTCTTCGGCCTGTCTGCCGTTTTCGTCTTGATCAAGTCGACGCCGAACATCGTAGGCACAGGTTGCGAAGCGGGCATCACCGGCACTTCGAGAACTAGCGTGGGGTCGTCTTCCGACTCGGATTCGACCGCCACTGCAGAGCGTGGTTGGGTCTTCGCGCGCTCTTTATCGAGGTCTCTCCATACTGCGTCGGCGGATTCTCCGACGCCAGCCTTCTCCACCAGTTCGCGGGCCATTGCACTCATGAGGTCTTCATCAGTATCCAGTGCCTGCAATCCCTCACCGGTGAACTTTCCCTCCATCATCAGGGCCACGAGCATCTTTTTGCCCATCAGCCGGAGACAGGTCTCCTGCATGGCGCCCGCGTAGGTGACGAACTTCACGCGCACCGGAAGGCGCTGACCGATACGCCACGACCGGCGACTGGCCTGACGCAGCGTGTGCAGCGAATAGCCGGTTTCGTAAAAATAAAGAGTTGGGAACGCCAACAGGTCGAGCCCGGTCTCGACCAGTTTGGGGTGGCAGATGACGACTTCGACGCCTGTCTTTAGTTGGCGGTCGTACCAGTCCTCTCGCCTGTCTGTCGCGACCGATGACCGAAGCACTGCCGTCCGTATGCCTTCACGCTCAAGGACCGTCTGCAAGCGCAGCGTAACGTCCTTTTCACCTGTGTAAGTGGCATAGACCTGACACCGCCTACCCTGGCGCAATTCGTCCTTGATGTCGGTGATGAGAGCGCGCTCCTTGGCATAGAGCGTGTCACGGGTCAGGTTTTCTGGTTCGGTGACCAGGAACCTCACATACTCCCGTGATTGAGGATCGAAGGCACGCGCCCAGATCTGTTCGAAGTCATATGGATGATCGGGATAGAGCAACAGAGTATTGAGCAGAATACTCATCAGGCTCTTGTTGCCCCGATGCTCCTTCATCGCCGCGCGAATTTCCTCCTCCAACTGCTCGTAGGCTTTCTGGAGCGTTTCATCCATATCGACGGAGATCACGCTCTCGTCGTACCGCGGCAGATTGTCGGAGATGTCTTCGAGCGACAGGAATGCCGTCGAGCTCATGAGAAACTTGCCGAAAAGCAATGGCGATGCCCCGGGCTTCCGCAGGACTCGAACGGTCTTCTTCGTTGCCCGTGAGCAGGCGTTGTCGGAATCCTCGATTTTCTCGATGGTTTCAAGAACGCCGTACTGCTCCTGGAAATCGCGCCTCCCTTGTCCTCCATAAGCGAAGCCTTGGCGCACCATTACACGCGGCTCCATCCGAAAGAAGATGTTAAACAAATCGTCGGCGTAGCCGCCCATCAGGGTTCCGGTAAGGCCGATTAGTCTGTGCGCAGCACGGCCAAGAACGCCAAGACCGTTGCCCTGCGCCGTGTCGCCGGCGAGCTGATGCAATTCATCGGCGATGGCAAAGTCAAACCAGCCCTTCATGTATCGGCCGATGTATTCGACCGGCGCCATACGCTGAATGCGAGTTCGATCTGCCTGCCAAAGCGGTGAGAACTTCATTGTTCCGCCACGGCTTCCGGGCAGAGTTTCCGCGACCTTTACCTTCTCCGCGAAATCGAGACTCGTGAGCTTCTCCATCTCTGAATCGAGGATCGCCATGCCGGAATCCGGATTGACGATACCGCCAAGATTGGGACCCGACTTCGCCTTGATATAGACGTGGTCCCAGAAGTAGCTGAGCTTGCCCTTGTCCTTGCCAGTAATGAAGAAGGTGGGACACGGAAAGCGCTTTTGCCACTCATTCCGCCCCATTCCCCTCATATCCGCCAGGGAGAGCCGCTTTCCTTCATAGACCGTTTTTCCCTTGTTGAGCTTGACTTCGCACACGCCGTGCGGCCGGTTGCGATCGCCTCCATTGCGCATGTCCTCGATCAGGAAGACACGAGCCCGCGGAATCGTAAGGAGCGCTTCACGGGCCCACTTCTGGGTGATGTGCGAGGGACACATCACGAGCGTGGAACTTGGCCGTCCACCGGCGAGGACATGAATCGTGCCAAGCGCCATAAAGGTTTTGCCGGCCCCACATTCGGCAACAATGCGCACCGCTTTACCGTCGCGGAGATACTTCGCAGTACCTGTAATGACGAGCGCCTGGGCCGGGAGCGGTTTGCGAAGCAGCGAGTTGAGACAGGGTGCAACCGGATCTTTCGTGCTTTGGAGCGGCGGGTAGGTTCCGAGAATGCGTTCGGCTAATGCCGGGCCAAACTGGCGCAAATAATCGAAGGTCGTCTCCATCGAGAACCCTCCTGGCAGCGGCGAAATTGTCGTGAGAATGGACGAGATGAAATGGGGCCAACCGCAACGCCGCATCTTTGCGAGTTATTGGCGCAAGCACCCGGCCTTCATGGAAGCGGGATTTAGCCTCTAGGCCAATCACCGGGCCTGGAGGGCTCGATTCAATGCATAATGAGGCCAGATAATCGGCCCAGCTTGCTCCGGAAAGCTCAGACTTCCCGTCCGCAGACCTTCGCTCACCCACTCCAGCACTTCTTCTGTCGTCGCTGAGATCTGGACAGGTCCGCACCCGATGCCGTCAATCTCTTCGATCCGGCGCTTGCTCTCGATGATTCCAAGGACATGCTCTGCCCAGCCCGGGTTCGCGGGCAGTCCAAGGAAGTTCACCAGCGCTGCCCACGCCTCCTCCCGCTGGTATCGCAACAGAATTGTCTGTCCTGCACGGCCGTTCGCGTGGAGGTGCTGTGAAACAGCGACTAGATGCCGGACCGGCTGCTTTCTTCCCGGCAGCGTCGCCGCGCCTTTGTAGCAGGAAGCATGCTCTCCAAACGAGATTTCCCTTTCGGCTCCATTCGGAAAAGTAATGCTGAACGAGGCTTTCTCGTGGATCGCAGCCGTAATCGCTCCAACATCCGAATCGTTTCCGAAGACGCTCAGGAGGTGGGCCTGTCGGTCTTCGCCGACATAGCGATCGACCCGCAGACGGATGCGGGTCGAGGCCTTTTCTGTAAAACGAACATACTCAAGCAGCCCGAGCCGCAGGTGCGCATTCTCCATCGGCTTCGTCCTCCTTCTTTACGGGAGTCTCTGTCAGCTTGAGCGTCCTCCCGTCGGCGTATACCAGGCGAAGCTCGTTGGTCCAGCGCTCACGATGGTGGATGACCTCGGCGTCACCTTCCTGTTCGACGAAGGTCGTGACGTGTTTGACCGATCGCCAGCGGGCGATATGCCTGTCGCTTCCCTCGCCGAAAACGCCATTGAGGAGGCCGGCCGTGCACAGCAATCCCACGTGGCCGCCGTGCAGCGGTGTGATCGGCCGCCCTGTCGCCCCATCGTCGTTCGGAAGGAGCAATGGCGCCACCTGCTTCCAGGCCGGCGAATCAGGCAACATATCTTCGAGGAGGTCATACGGGAGGCCTCGGTAGGTGAGCGAGGCTGCGTCCGACCCGGGCACCGGATAGGGTTGGCAAATACCAGCCTGCAACTCCGGCACATGCTGGAAACTTCCATAAAGACCAATCTTATGAAGCTGTCTCTTGTTCTTTTCGAGCGCCGCGCCCCGAATGTCGTGACGGACGCCCAGAATTGTGATCTGGCGGTATTGGACCGATTCCGGATCCGTCATGCGAAATACATTCAGCGCGGTGAAGTGCGAACTGAGAATCCCTGCGCAGTCGTGTAACCGCTCGTATGGAATCACGAGCACGAGCACACCGCCCATCAAAAGCCAGCGGTATGTGTGCTCTAGGAACACAACTTCCATGCGGCGATTCGCAACCGAGCCTATTTCAGAATCGTAGGGCGGATTGAGGTAGAGGAGCGAAAAGGATTCTGGTTTTGCGATGGCGTCGAACGTATTGCCCGGGAGCGTCTCGATACCGCTCGCGCCAGCAATGCGGGCGCGTTCGGCATCGAGTTCGATTCCATAGCGCCGAACGGGTGCATTGCTGGTGACCAGGTAGAGTGCTGTGCCCTGGCCGACGCAGGGATCGATAACCGAGGCCGTTTGACTGTAGGTCAGGAGGGAGCGCAGTTTCACTCCTTCGCTCTCGGGCAATGGGTAGTAGCCCATCTTCAGGCGAGCGGCATTGCGCATTCGTTTCACCTTGAGTTTGTGGCTTTGGCGGCGGCGGCCGACTGTGCGCCTCGCCAGATAAGTCCTATCAGCGGGTATGAAAGGGGGAATTGTGGGATAGGTGGAGAGTTAGGCACCACCGGCACCGCGACAGCGTCGATCTTCCGCCAATCGAGAATAGCCGAGATGCAGCGCAACCTTGAGCGTGAAGTACATCGGAATGATTAAGTACTGGTCGCGTCCGGAGGCGGTTCAGACAGACGGGGAAAAAGCCACTGTGATCTGTACTCCCCTTCGATTTGAAACCATAGAGATGAACGGTGGTCGCCCCAGTCCATCAAGCTGGTGCCCAGATCATTGCTGATTCTGGCTGCGAAATGCAAAACGTAATAATCGAGAAACTCGAAAAAGTTCGCAACCATTTGCTGAACCTGCGGTTCCAAGGACTCTGTTGTATGAGCTGTTTCCTTGACGACGCCATAGAGAAAAGAGTGGACTCGATTCTCGGCTGGCGTCGTGCCGGGCTGGTACATAAGTTCGGTTCTGACCATGTGGTGGACTATTAGATCTCTGAGGCCGTTCATGTTGGAATCGCCAGCAAGCGTCTTAAACCAACCTGAGTACTTCTCGAGGATCTCCGCATACCCCGGATCAATTCGCGGCTGCTTCGTTTGCGTAAACCTCTTCATTTGATCCCGGAAGCTACGATGAGGAACTTTTCCCGATGGATAAAGTTGACTTGTGAGATTGGCGAGGCAGTCAACGAAGATCCTCAGGTACAGAAGCACGCAATCGAGATGGAGTGGAATATCCCGCAACGCCTGTTGCGTTGCTCCCAGATCCTCAGCGGATATCGTAGGCCCCTCGATCTTGACGATTCTGCAGCGTGCGACGTCGTAGAGTTCGGCAACGCGAGCGATCTTCCAAAACGTGTCCTCGAGTTTACCGAGAGCTGTTACGAAGAGCTCGATCTCATAGCGTGACCAAGGCCGCAACTTCGGGTATTTGTTGGTGCCGGGAAATGCCTGCGCCATCTTGATCGCATCAAAGAGGTTGCGCACTGCAAAGTGGAAGCTTCTTTGACCGTCGCTTGTCGTCGGTGTGAGACCGTGCAGTCGGGCCATATCCTAATCGTAATTCGACTATGGGTGTCTTGGCTTTCATGCCGCTAGGACGACAGCAGGCACAGGGCCCGGATCCCATGGATGCGAGAGCAAAGGCGCCAGCTCGATAATCCGCTCTGACCCGCACAATCCACACCGCCGAACTGATGTTGAGACCGTTTCGCAAGCTTGGCAGTACACTGCTCTTTCCACCGGGATCGAGACAAGCCCGGGTTCCGAACGAATCATAACGACATTAGGCATAGGATCCTCCATCCTCCCGAATCCGCTGCTGCCACTGGTCAGGCGACGGATCGTGCCGCTTCCTCCTCAAGCTCGGCCACAAGCGTTTTCAGGGATTCGAGTCTCGGAATGGTTGTCATCGCCTCGATTTGCAGTTTGTCCATGACGGCGATGAAGGATGCCTCGCCTATCTGCTCTGCCAGAGAGTTCGCCTTGCGAACTCCGCGCGCGGCTCGTTCCATTGCTTCTGCCACATTAGCCTGGAACTGCGCATTGGGGATGTCGTTCGCTCGATGCGCACGTCCGGCGCGCCAGAGAATCTCACCGTAGATCGCGTCACCCAGAATCTGCCGCAATCCCTCAATCCTCGCCGTCGTCTTCTGATCGATAGGGCCTCTCTGGATTGCGGGCGGACGTGGGCCCGATGCGGGCTGCGCTTTGTCCGACCGGTGAGCTCTTGGGAGCGCCCACTGTGGAAGCTGGGGGAACTGCCTTGGCTGACGGTGTTCGTTCAGAGGCACCCATACTTCGGTGAAGTTGTAGAGGTAGCGGCCCAATCCAAAGCAACTTGCTGCCCTCTTGAACGCCTGCGCCTCCGCCGAAGTCATCGCGTTCTCTTCGTCCGCCCATTCCTCTCCGCTCCCCGAATGACAGCCGAGTCCAGTGATTGTGAGGATGCACGTCACCAGCACTTTGCCAGTCTGAATGAGTTTGTCTTTCTTCATCCGAGTCACCGACGATAGTGTCGCGACCTCGTAGGTCCGCGTCCACCCGGTCGGCGTAAACAGCAGATTGAGCCGATCGGTGTAGGCACGCGGATCTGCAAACGCGATCACGGCGCCTCGGTTGCCGTCCCTGCTCGTGTGAGTGACGCGCCACTTGATCTCGGATGGATCAAACGGCTCTGCCAGATCGTTGAATGGGTTCTTCAGTTCAGAACCTGCTTTGGTTTCTTCGATTGCCATCGTTTTAGCTCCTGGATTGAGATGGGCGCACACGAGCCCCGACGCCGTCTTGATCGAATAATGCTCAGAACGGATCATCGGCTGGCGTTTGAGAGAACGAGTCGGCTCTTCGCCGCTGTTAGACTCTTCGTATGGAAATGAAAGGCATTCTCGCAGAGATCGATGCAGAAATTCAAAAGCTCGAGCAAGTACGCGCAATTCTGACTGGCAAAGATGGCCACCACGGAACCAAGATTCCGCCGCCTCGGCGGCAGAAGCGTCAACTCTCACCGGAGGCGCGCGCGAGAATCGCTGCCGCCCAAAAGGCGCGGTGGGCAAAGATGAAAAAGGCGAACAAGTAGCGACCCGCCTCAAAATGGGATTTCGTCCGGACTGAGTTCCTGGTCCTGGTATTCCCGTTCGAATTGCGGCGCAGGAGTTTCTCTCCTCGGTGCATTGTCTTTGCGCCGGCCGCGATAGTAGGTTTCATCCACCTCTTTACCGCCACCGAGCAATGTCAGGTCATGGACGAATATCTCCGTCCGATACCGCTTCTGGCCGGATTGCTTGTCGTCCCATGACCGGGTCTGGATCTTTCCCTGGATGAATAGCTGACTGCCCTTGCTGACATAATCCCGGACAATCTCTGCAGTGCGACCGAAAGCCACCAGATTGTGCCACTCGGTCCGGTCTCTCCAATTGCCCTGTTGATCCTTCTCGCGATCGGTGGTTGCGAGAGAGAAGTTCGCAGCGATACCGCCCGGCGTGGAATTGATCTGCGGATCCTTGCCAACGTTTCCGAGCAGGAAGGTTTTATTGACACTCTTTGGCATGACGGTACTCCCATTCCTTTGAGCTGAATTTCACGAATAAACGTGCTCGATCGCTTCGCACTTGGAGATCTCGATGTACGCATTACCTGCCAGCCGATAGAATCGCCCTCCATTGGCACTGATATTGAGGTAGCGGCGTGTCCATCGGTGCTTGTACAACTCGATCTCTCCGGCGCGGCCCATGTACATGAAGTCCTCACAATCGCTAGGCGCGAGGGCCATCTCAAGCGGTCGCCAGTTTGGCTCGCCGACGATAATCGGATTCTGTCCGCTCGAAGTCATACTCTCTCCCGATCCGCCGCACCAGGCGGCACTCCAAGGTGCGAATGTTTGCAGCCGACGCAGCAAACACAGGCTGTGACCTTTCTGATCGCCATTTCAAACGGCACCGGCAATGGCACGCTCTCTCCCGCACGGGAATAGAACACTGGCGCAACACTCCCGCGAAGCGCCCCGTGATGAGGCTTCCATAAATCGCGCGGTAGTGAACCATCGCGCCCGTGGAAGATCACTTCCGACCGGATATCTGGGCGGGTGTGTCCCGGAGGACATGACAAGGTGTGCGCGGTGACCACCAGTTCGCAGGTTTGCCCAGCCCGCAACATTTCAAGCCGCACCAGATTCTCCGCAAGATAGATTGCGTGTCGCCCATTCACGCCAATCGAATCGATCCGTTGTAACCACGGCAACGAACTACCATCGGGCGCAACGAAAGCGCAAGCGCGGCCGATGTCCGAAACCGCACCGCCGGATTCGACGCCGCGGAGAACGTACCGGTTTGCCAGATGCTGGTGTTCGACCGAGACCGCCGGTTGGCAACGGATGCCGCGCTTCTGCAATACATTCAAAACAGAGCGCGGAAGTGAAAGTCCGTGGAGCGCGCAACGATCTGCGCTAGGGCGGGCCTTAGGTGTGGTATTCAGGTTGGCCATACGCTCCCCTAAGCTGACGCTCTTTTGTGAATGGGCCTGCCCAACGCGGCACGGATTTCCTCTTTTGCGCACCCCGCCCAGCACTTGTAAAAACGCGGGTTCTTGATCTGAATTGCGAGATTGTCTCCGGAGCGGTCTCGGCCGGCCTGCGCACAGGACGGGCATCGCGCCCACCAGTTGCGGCTGTCCTTGCGGGTGGGGCGTACGAAATCGAGGATTCGGAATTCCTGGTTGTCGGTCCGCGAAGCCCTCGGGATGTACGGAACCAAAGGTGTGGGTTTATACGCTTCAGGCAGGCTCATGCCCTGGATGAAGGTCTTCAATTCGTCATCGGTTAGCTTCTTGAGCCCCTCGAGATACGCGAGTTGAGCTTCAGGTGTAAGGTCGGCTTCGTAGAACCAGTAGCGCCGTTCTGTCCTGCGATGCACCCCCAGAGGGGCGCGGATAGCATTCCCATATTCCGAACCACCGAGGCGATCCTGACGCGGAAACACCTCGATCCCTTCCTTGAGTCCACCACCTTTGACCGGAACTCCGAGTCGGAGGGCGAGGTTGTACACGTAGATCCGGCATTCAGACGCGAGCAATGGCTCGGCGCCGAAGATCCAGAGGTGTCCGCCGCGGCGCGACTGTTCAAGTGCCGCCTGGACTCCATCCTGCTTCAGTTCCCATTGCAACTGGAACAACGCTTCGATAGCTCCATCGAAGTCGGCATCGATCGCGACCCACTTTGAGCACTGGGTCTCTGGGTTGATTGCATAGAGACTGATGGTGATGTCGCCGTTTAAATGCATCCGGACCGCGTCGTCGTCCAACGGCTTTGGCGCTTTAGTGCGCCAGTCTCGTGCCAGGTAGTAAGGAAAGGATCCATTTGGAAGTGGCCGGGTTGACTGGATTGAGTAGGCCCGCCGATTTACAAACAACCGCATAAAGTCGCCGGCGGTGTCCCGAGTCACGCGGAATTTGGCATACATGGTAGTGCCTCCTTCAGGTGGTGTGGTTGTACCCCGGCTCCAAAACTCGGTCAAGTTTCTCCGGAAGCAGCGTTCGGAATGCCGCTTCCGGCTTTTGAACTTGCTGAGGATCGTCCAGCTTAAGATCAGGCGGCGGCACTTCTCGGAACGGCGATTACATTGACGGCCGCGATCCGGGTGATCTTCGGGTGTGTGCGCATCGTGCCAACTGAGGAGGTGCGTTGGTTCATGTCGCGCGCGGGCCAAGTAAATCCCTGGGCTCGTGCGAGGCGGCGGTTGATCGAACGGATACGGCTTGCGGACAGGCGCATTGTGGCTCCTTCGTGGGTGTTGAATTGGTTGTCGTTGAGAACTAGAAAGGAGGGACAGGTTAAGCCCTGGCAGGTTGCAATTCGGAAATCAGGAGATCTGGCCGTTGGATAAGGCGGAGCAGATCGTACTCTGAGAAGGCGCAGTCGAACTTCTCCGAGGTGAATTGGTCTTCGCACTTTTCGAACGACAGCATGTACCACTGTTCGCGCCGTCGATCGAAGACGTAGATCGCGCCGGAGGCGTCCTCGCCGGGAACCATCTGCAGAAGCAGAACACCCTTCGCGGTCTGAATCCAGCGTGTGGCGACCGCTTCGCCGATTTCGAGGAAGGCTGCGACGGTTTGCTCGATGGAACTGACGGCTCGATCTTGCCAGTCCAGGATCTTGTAGGCGGACAACTTTCCGAGGCTAGGTTGCACGATGAAATCTCCTTTCTTGAGGATTTGGTTTGGGAATTGAGGTTGTTCAGTGGCGGTTCCGAGCTTCAAGGGTGAGCGACCACATTCTGGCAAGCGACCAGAACCAGCCGACAACGAGAGCGAGATAGAACGCTTCCAGCGCCGGATCAATAGCCGCGACGCGATATATGACCGGCCCTGTCAGGACGAAGCTGACAAGTCCGGCCAAACTTGAAACCGAACTGACAATGAACCGGACGACCAACCGGCGCAGCAAAGCGGGCTTGCTCGCCGGATTCGTGGGTACAGATTGGATCTCAACGTGAGCCATGGAAACTCCTCGGGAATGGAATTGATGAGCGCTGAATGAGGCGGCTCAGCGCCCTGAAGCCTCAAGACGGAACTGCGCCAGTGCAGCGGGAAGGTCGGATTAAAGGAGGGAGGTAAAGGACAAGACGTACAACGAGGCGGCTACAGAGCGAGCGTGCATCCGGGACATTGCGGCAGACTCGCAGGCACCCATAAGGGGCCGGTCGTAAAATGGTGCCGTTTCCGGGTTCAGAGAGACACCCCAAAAACGATGGTCACCGACACTCCTCCACGCAAATCGGACCTTGATGCATTCCGGGAAAGTGACCGGATCACAACGCTCGACATTCCCAATGACGCACTATTGCCCGAATTCGCAAAGGCCATTGAATCGGCGATGAAGGCTCAGCAGACCCAAAAAGTCCGCGGCGCTTGTGCCGGCTTTCTGAAAGCGGCGTCTCAGTTCTATGGCGTTCCGGAGTGCACGGTTCGGGTCCTTGCGTCGAGACCGTTGCGCGTCCGCGAGCACTGGACAACAGAGTTATTTGGCGACTACGCGCCAGATACCAAAGTCATCCGAGTCTGGATGCGGACAGCAGTGCGCAAAGAGATCACATCTTTCGGCACGTTTCTGAGCACCCTATGTCACGAGTTCTGCCATCATCTCGATTTTCAGAAGTTCGGGTTTGCCGATTCGTGGCACACACGCGGGTTCTATGAGCGTGCGGCCGTGCTTTACCACCACGCGCGCGGCACACCGCAGAAGCGCCTGGTCTGGGCGGCAATGGCGGGCGGACGTTGGCGCATTGATTGGCCCAAGACGAATCGACGTAGCGCATAATCTTTCCAATCCACACATCCTTCTTCACCACCATTCCGACTCCATACATCTGTCAACAAGGGGATAGTCAAGAAGCAAACATCTGACAACGCGACGGTTATGGCCGGTCGGTTCTAGTCAAAGGATTGACAAAGAAGGTCAATAGGAAGCTAAAGGGAAGGCATTATGCGGTCAATGGAAGCGCAATGAGCGGCAACCTCAGGCTTCGATCAGTTCGCGCAGGGGCACCACTAACGAATCCGGTGTGTTCGTCAGCGTGCGTGTATCGAGCAGGGATTGACGGAAGGATTCGCTGAGCGCAAACCCGATGCGCTTGCGGGCGCCGCGCATTTCAAGCGCGAGGAGATACAGGATGTCATCATTTGCCGTGAGATAGAGTACCGCGTCAACGGTCACATCCTTATCCAGGACCTCCCGGATGGCACGATAACGGGAGGCGGATTTCGGGCTTCTTTCATATTCAATCGCGTAGCAGTGTTGCGTTCCGTCAACGTCAATTTCCGCGATGGCGTCGAAATCCTTGGTGGCCACAGTCTCAAGCACGAGGTTTCGGGCCGCGATCTCGAGATCGGTTTTCCAGTTGCGCAGGATGCCAGCCTTCATCAGGGCAAGGCGGATATTGACCATTTCGAGAGCGTGCGGAACCTGGGTCGGGTGCAGCATCTGTTCCGCGGTACTTGGAAGCGACAATAGGAAATGGCCACGAGATTCGAGGAATGCGAGCCCCGATTGTGTAATTCCAAACACTGGCTTGCCAAGGTGACGCTGATCGGAGAGCCGCTGAATCAAGCCGGCCTTTTCCATCCGTGCTACACGCCACCGTAACGAAGCGATCGCAATTCCGTTTCCGTCCAGAAGAATGAGATCCCTTAATTGCTCAAAATAGAGCGCACGAGCGTTGCGAATTTGGAGCAGAATCGGCACATCGCAGGTGTCGGACAGAGCCACGTATCCCTTGTAGTACCTCACCGGAGCCCTCCTTCCATCCGCTCATCTAGCTCAAGGCGACGGCCGTCAGCGCTCAACTGCCACCGTCCCCATTTGCTCTCAATCCAACTTCCGGATGTCATCAGCAGCATCGCCTGATACCTCGCGTAACGTAGACTGACCGAAATTACCTCGACTTCAGCAGCTTTCCATCCCGGTCTCCCGAATTGGATTGGGCCGTGTTCGGCATCATTGAGCGTGACAAGATATGTATCAGGGCACGCGGATTTCGCAGGCCGGACAACGAGAAGGTGATTCTTGCCTTGAAATCGGCTGGGACCGGAACACCAGAATGTCTTACCGATTGCGCGCAGCCGGAACTCCGGATCAAAACCGCTGGTCAGGTTGAACCGGATCTGTCCAGGGTGGATCCAGTTCAGGCGCAGTCGGTGACCACATTTGAACCCGGTTGAATTGAACAAGGCGGCGCGTTTGCGGAAGCAATAGGGATCGCTTAGGTCGCGGGAATGCATCGACCACCAGTTGGTCCCGAGGCTGATTATGCGGACATGCACGCCTCGATCTCCGTCGTGAGTGTGCTCAAGATTGCGCGCGTCTGAACACTTCTCTCCGGTTCGCGAAGATAATGAAGAAACCAGACGCGATCACGGAAATGCTGCGGGAGCCGCAGACTTCGGTCACGGAAATACCGCAGAAGCGTGTCCATTTCCATCATGGCATGCGCGAAACAGATCTCATCTTCTGCGTCTTGTCCAAGTTTCCTGCGCAGGTAGCCGTCCCACTCCGCGGCGTTTACACGATCGCCGAATGCCTGCCGGTATCCGGTGCTGAGAGCGAAGTATGGATTCCGTGCGCTCAGTTCATCGAGAACATCTTCTATTTGCTCACGCCCGGATGCGCCCTCCGCCGCACCCGCCTGCGCAAGTGCTGGACTCGCTTCCGCGAAGAGCATACCGGTGAGACTTCGAAAGATCCGATCATTCAAGGACGCGAGAGCTTCAGTCCGTCCAGGATTATTGTGCCTTTCTATCTGCTTGAGTTCTTGCCTGAATCCTGCGGGAAACACCCGTCCTCGAACCTCATAAAACCTCCGGAACAACTCCGTACGGCCACGGGCAAGCACATAGCCTTGCTCCTGAGGCGGTACTTCGCGGCGCACGTAAGCTATCCACTGCTCATGATCACCGAAATCAATGCGGGGTTTTATGTTCATGCTTGCCTTCTAGGCGCCTTTGAGAGACGAGTTGCGCCGACGCTCCTCGTCGAGGAGCGCGGTCGTTTGATTGAGACGCTGCTTGAGATTCCGTTCACTATTTTGCAGCGCTTCCACGCGCCGCTGGAGAAGAAGAACGTTCTGCTGATCCACCGCCAGCGCTCCAGTTGCTTGCGGACCTACGGGATCGGAAGGCGCCCCTCTGCTGATTGTCACTGAGCCTCCGTCCGCCAAGTCGCGAACGCTGCGTGCCAGATTCGATGGCTTATCGTTCTCTCGTTCCGACGAATTCGCTCTTTGCGCAAGAGACCGTTCCACATCCGCATTGTGCGTCTCGACCAGTTGATTGAACTGTTCGGTCCGCCTCTCAATTTCGATCCGGTCACTGACACGGCCGTTCCATAGTTGCGCAATCAGGGATGCCGCGATGAGTTCGCGCTTGTCCATCGCACGCCACTGAAGAAAGACAACTGCCGCCAACCCGCTGAGAAGGACAAGGGTCACGACATTGGACCAAAAATAAAGATCGTCGATCGTATGCTCTTCAAGAGAATGCCGCGATGACTCTATCGTGGCGCCATAATCCGTGTTCTGAGGATTGATCTTGCCCAAAACATATGCGAAAAAGCCGTGTCGCTTTGGGGCTTCCTGCCCGGCTTGTGTACTGGGTGCAACCGTGGTCTGGCCGACAACGGGCCCGGCCGCCGAACTGAGTACAACGGCAAGAACGAGGGATCGAATTGGTGTTGAGCTGCGCATTTTCATTCTCCGCCCATGTCGCCGAGGAACAATCCGGCCGTTCTTCTGCGCCTCTGTTTCCGGTTCGCCGCATCCCTAAAGCGCAGATTCACCCCGATGTTGGGATCAAGATAGCTGTGCATCTTGGGATAAAGCGAAGGCCGGATCGCTTCGAGTTCAAGCCGCGGTGCGCGCCGGACATGCAGATGGGAGTACCTCGTTCCTTCGCGATTGTCCACCATGAGTAGTTCCATCTGCCCCACTGGCAGGTTCTTGATGTGGTCCTCGCGGGCCCGCGTTTCCTTGATGTCGCTCTCGCTGCCGGTTCCTGTTTCGGTATATTTCGTCGTGAAGATACCGGTACGACGGACTGACAGGCTGCGCCGTTTACCCGTAATCCGCGAAGACGCTTTCAAAAACCACTGCGCCGTGTGTTCTTCGGAAACATTCATGATCATTTTCGTTCCCGGCGCGGATGAGACTTCATCCGCAAATGCCTGGCTCACTCGCTGCAATTGAGGTAGGCTCTGGAATGAGAAGAGGAACGACACGCGCGCACCGCGAGCCGTCTGGAGCACCTGTGTAAACCCCGGATAAGCGAAGGGTGCGAACTCGTCCAGAATCACCGACAGCATGGGTTCATCGGCACCCTGCACACCGGCCGTCTGCGCGTAGCGTTTGCCCACCATCAGCTGGATGTTCTGGAGCAGGATCTTTCCCAGGGCTTCGACCGCACGCTGATTGCGATTGGCATTGAGCGAAACGAACAGAATCAGGTCCTTTTCGAGTACCTCGTCAAGCGTCAGCAGACCCTGGTAGGAACCGGTGACGATCGACAATTCATCCTCAAGAAAGCTCAGAAGTTCGTTCAACAGTCCCTGGATTTTTTCCACGCGTTCCCGGTCTGAGAGCGAGCGTTGCAGCATCTTGACCGACATTTCGAAGTTCAGCCGCTTCTGCATGGAGATTCCAGGCGCTGAGGCCAGGCGTTCCTTTGCCGCGGCAATCTGTTCCTCCAGAACCTTCTCATCAAGCGCCATCACGAGCACGTCATATATATTGAAGAGCTTTCCTGTGTATTGGAGGACTCGCACCAGGTCCGAAAGGTATGCCTCTTGATGCCCCTTAAAGAAGTCTTCGCGCAAGCCGAAGGAGCGAAAAATGAAGTTCACATGCTCCTGGTATGCGTCGTCGAGAGCATAGAAAGGGTTGTACCGGGCCGATTCAGTTGGATGAGTTGGATCGATAATGCGAAGGTCCTGGAGGCGCCCCGCCGCTTCGATATGCGGAATCAGACGATCAAGGAACTCCCGCTCCCCCTTGCCATCGAAGATGATCATGGGCATTTTGCGGGCGCCGAAACGCCTCGTTACATCCTGGGCAATGATGTTCTCAAGAAAAGTGGATTTTCCGGCACCGGTACCTCCGACGATGACCCCGTGCTTCATGCGAACGGTATCCGGCCAAATCCACGGATCCTTGTGGACGTTGTAACCAAGCAGCGTCGCGCCGTTTCGACTGGCTTGCTCAGCAATTGCCGCGTCTTTCGATGCGCGAATTAAGAGAGCCGGGTGAGGCCAGTTCTCCTCTCTTCTTTTCCGGCGGCCGACCAATTGAGCGAAGACAAGGCCTCCACCAAATAGCACGACGGCGCTGTACAGAAGGATTTCCAGACACTGCGAGTTGTGCAGATGAAGCCGCGACACGGCAACGTACCAGGCGAAGGCAATCACGGCGCAAGCAAGGAGAACCAGGCCGCCCGCTACGTCCTCTGGCTCTCGGTGCCTCGGCTGGTCGTAGTACGGACTCATCGATGCCCTCCAACTGAGAAGTAGACGAAGACTCCGGCCAGAGCGCAGAGAAGCAGGAAGGAAAGCACCAACGTCGGATTGGGTCTTCGCCGGCCGCTTACATCGATAGGTCTGAGTTCGTCGGAAAGGGATTCGAGAAGGGCGGTATGAAGATTGGACTCGGAGTCGTTGCGGTAAATCTGCTGTAGAGCCTCGCGCGCCTCCTCTGTCGAAATATGGCCGTGAGTGTCCATGACTAAAGAACCACCTCCACTTTTAAGGGACCGCTGCGGTCGGAACCGAAGGTGAGCTGATAGATCTGCGGCTGAATCCCAGCCGAGGTTCCAATGCTGATCACGCCTGTCGCTTTTTCTCCCGGTGCCAGGTCGCGGGCAGCGGAATCGGCCTGTACGCCAACTACTGAACTTTGCGTTGTCTTGAATTTGCCGAAGGTATGAGATGTGATCTGGTGGTTCTTGAGGCTGAGAAGCGCAATGGGCTGCACAGAGGGAACTCCGGCGTACACCTCCGGAGCCGTGACGCGGAAGGAATCCCGAGTTTGATTCGCGACGGAGTAGCGAATGTAGATCCTGTCCTTGGCGCGATAAACCTGTTCAAGATCCACCTGAACGCGTCCGGTCGCACGCTTTTCCGGGTCATGCACGATATCTTCGACACCTAACATCGCTTGTGTAAGGACAAGCGAAGCTATTTTGCGGATCTCTGCGTCCGAGGGTTCGGCTGAGGCCTGCGTGCTGACGAGTGAGCCCGGAGCCGGTTCGGCCCTGACCATTACATCCATTTGGGCCAATTGCCCTGCCGGATCAAGTTCGTAGCTCAGTTCGCGTGTCGTCGTCCACACAAATAGATTGGTGGATACACCTTCGCGGAGCGGCTTGATAAATACCTTGTCGCCATGCCGTTCAATCTGGAAGGTGTCAGGATCTGCGACCGCAAGCGTCGTGACCGATTCGCCGAATTCGAGAACGGTGAGATGGTTCAGCGACGTCTCGATGTGGCGGATCTGAGTCTGAGTGGTCGTTTGCGCCCCGGCCGCAACAGTTGCCAGAACGATGGTAGCGATTGTGAGAACCTTCACGGCGGCCTCCCTGGGCATCGTTGCGCTAAAACAAAGAAAGAGAAGCCCAAGCCCTGAGGCCCAAGCTTCTCTTTTCGCGGTTAGGAATGCTCCATTGGAACCGGAACACTCGTGTTTTCGAAGACTAGCGACCGCTTGCCGTTGTACTGAAAGAGAAATACCCTCTTTTCGCATTCCGGGCCTTGAGGATTTGCCATCCGCTCGACCAGAAACGCCCGCTGTTCATCGTCAAACCATACGTATCCGTTTACGGTCTTCGGTAACCGTACCCGAACCCGCTGGCCGCCTGTCATCTCCGCAAAAGCATCGACCACCTCTTGCGGAAACGACTGGAAGAGGACCGCACCGGAACCGGAACCAGCAGTCACGACCGCGTTCATCGCCTGGGCCCACGCCTTGCGGTTCTCCTGCTTGCCTTGCGCCCAATAGTGAACGAAGAGATGCAACGAGCCGAATTGATCTCGCGCATCCTGTTCGTGTTCCCAGAGGGCCGCCTGCGCCTTGTTCCGCGCAAGCACCGCTGACTTTCTCTTTTCTTTGTCCTCGCTCCCGCGCACCGCGTCCCAATGCGCCTGAGCGACTTTCAGCTGCTGCTTGACCGTGTCCTCGCGCTGGACGATCTGGCTTGCAATGTCGCCGTATATCGAGTTCACCAGTTGGCATTCCTCGAACATTTCCCGGGTGACACTCTCACCCGTGAAAAGCCCGCGGAAATCTTCGATCGACATCTTCTCTTCGAAGCCGTTGCCGGTTTCATCGGGAAGAAAGCCGATCTCCTTGCGCAGGACGTTGTAGAGCCGCCCGACCTTGTCCGTGTCCGCAACCTCGAGATGGGCAGGCAGGTCCGATACTCTGCGCTCGCGCTTATGACGGAGCCAGGGTGCCGGAGCGACCTCCTTCCGAATGTCGCTGATGACGGACTCATCGATCTCGACCCGGTGTTTCAAAGAATCGAGCGCGTTCTGCAGTTGCTCGACGAGCATATAGGCCAGATCCGGCCGTCCCGCCGCAAGACACGAGGTCTTCAGATCGGTAATGGCGCCGATCCGGTTTCCTCGCGCCTTCATGGCAACCGGGCATGCATTCCACCAGGGAGACTTGGCCTTCTGGTACTTCGTCTTTTCCTGACGGAATCGTTCACCATACGCGATCCTCCCCGCTACGAACTTCGGAAACTGATCGGATGGCATCACGCAAATGGTGTCGAAGTCGAAATCGCCGCCGTTCCTGCTCGCAGTTTTCGAATGAAGTATGTAGGTGCCCTCCATCTGAACCTGTCGATCGAAAAGATAGGCGATCTCGCCGTCGCCAAGGTCGTCGGTCCCGAGCGCCTGTTTGAGCGCCGGAACAAGCTCTCTTTCGGTTAGGTGGCGAACAGGTAGAAGATCCTCCTGCATCCGAATCGGGTATCGGACACAGAGTCCTTTCTCTGCCACTAAGGTTGTAATCGCGCTGTCTTCCGGTATCCAATCCGAGGCGGAGAGAATCTTTCCCCGGTGCTCGATCAGGACACCGTCGTCAGCGAGAGCGAACGATGGCAGCTTCAGATCCGCGCTAGTGCATGCACGGAATGCCCAGCGGGCGAGCTTGCGGTTCAGTTGATTGAAGACGTAGGGAATCTTGATTGCATTTCCGCTACGATCCGCCAATAGAACCGCTTCCGCCGGATCACATCCTTCTGAAGCAGGCTCATCCTCTCGTTCGAGTGCGTCGGGATCAAAGGCAACACCGTCGTCGCTCGTTGTGACCTCGGACTTTCCGATCACATCGAACAACGCTTGGTAATCGCCTTCATCCCACGCCCTTCTCATCGCCTTGATTCGTTCGAGCGCCCACAGTTTCAGTTCAAACTGCAGCGCTTCTTCCGAAGCATGCTCAATCAAGGTGTAGCTTGATCCAAACTCCGACTGCCGGGAGACTTGCTTGATCCCGAGCGTCGCCGGACCGACGAACATACGGCCCGAAGTGCCCAATTGAGGAAGAAATCGCACACCCCCTTTGAGCGCTGGTTTGCAGGCACTTTCGGGCAGAATCACGTCGACCGTCAGCCTGTCGGCTACACGATCGCTCATCGCCTTCAATGCGCCCTTTGCTTGCTTCGGATCGCTCGCGTCAAACGCCAATCGAAATTGGCAAAAACGATTCGTGCCGATCTTCAGCTTGCGGTAGAGGGATTCACGCGCCCAGCCACGGCAATCGTTGGTGCCAAGGACATGATCCTTGACCACAGCGATGCGCAGGTCAGACTCCTCGACCATCAGCTTGCAGTCGGAGACCAGGATCGCAAAGTACACGATCGCCGCCTCGGGCCAATGCTGAAAGCGCTCAGCAATCGAGCCGGCATGCGCCTTATCGACGAAGTAGAACTTTCCATCCTTCGCCGAACCGCTGGCGCCCACCAGCTTGTATTCGACCCCGCCGTAATGAAGGCTCGCCATGCGGTTTTCGACCACAGACTGCTCATACGGCGTCAACTCATACGGCACGCTGACGCGCGCTACCCGGATTCCTGGATAGATCTGCCCGAGTAGCTTTCCTTCGAGCGTATCTTTCCGTCCGAGCTTCGTTGGCTTGCGGGTCACCTCTCCGGACGCATCAATCCTCAACTCAAGAATGAGGCGATCATCAATGGCCGAAATCTGTGTCCTGTTCGCTGTCATGTTCTCCTCACTTGTCTGGCGCTTCAAGACGAAGTGACAAGAGATTGGCTGACGCCGGTCTCCCGATTCTCTTCGCCTGGCCGCCCGGGTTAGGGGTGGATTGTGTGCCGAACCAGGATCGAGATTCGAAACCGGGTCAGCGGAATTCCTCATCGCATTTGCGATAAGGGTCAAAGGAGGCGACATGAGCCGTATTTCAGGTTTGTCTCCTCTTTGAATCCGCGCTGACTTAACCCCGTTACTTTTGCAGGGGCTTTTTCACCAAGATCGGAGATCCTCCGTTCATCTCCGCCTCCGCCTTGTAGGCGTGAAGGACATAAACGATTGCGGACTTTGATTGGAACGCCTTGATAAGGGCCTCCCCTTCGCTTGAAGCCTCTTCACCGAGTTCCGGCTTTGTGGGAGAAGACCCATCCTTGGCAAGAAAGAATCGGGCGACTTCTTCGCTCTGTTGCCGTGATCTCCGCGGTCTCTTCGGTTGCGTGCTCTGTCTCGCAGGTACCTGTGCGGGTATGGCCGTAACCGTTGCTGTACTCATCATTGACCTCCGTCTTTTCGATCTGGCGCGGCCAGAATCTGATCTCGGCGTTCGCCGTCGATCGGCCGTTCACTGTATTCGGCAATCCACAAGCCGTCCGGATTTGTGTCCGACCGTCTATCGGCGATCAGGCGCACGCGGTATTCGTTCACAAAGTGGTCCGTTGTTTCTGTCCCGTTCGAGATGTGGTGAACATCTTTCACCCCATATGCCAGAAACGTCAGAGGCTCGCCTGTGACGGGATCCAGCTCTCTGAGGTGAAACACAGACTGAATCTGGCCGTCATCGATCTTTCCGCGTGTGTCGTTGTCCTGTAGTGCCTTCAAGGTGTAGGCGCGCAGGTTGCGGGTCATCAGATTCAGGCTGGCAGCCCAATGATCGTCAACGTTTGTCGGCGAGTAGTTCAGATAGCTCGACAGGAAGCGCTTCACAAACGCTTCATCGAGAAACTGGTCCGTGCCGCCCGTTGAAAGGTCGGAGACCGATCCTCTGGCGGGCTTGCCCAACACTGATGCGTCCCCGTTCGGACCAATGCGGATCACCGTTGGCGGCTGCATCCGGACAAAGACGGCGAAACCAATGGCAAGGAGTGCAATCGGAATCGTCAGGAAGGCCAACAGCCACGCCCGGTTGGCATTTGCCCTCAGCGCTCCATCCATCTCGTAATACTTCGGCTTTGCCAGAGCTGCCTGGTCTCCACTGACGGTGCTGGTTTTCATGAAACCTCCCTAATCTTCATCGGTCCTAGATCTCGTCGCCTTGGCAACTCCACTCGCGGCGAGCCGCGCGGCGTGATAAGCGCCCCAGGTGCCTACGTTGTACCTGTGTACACTCGGCCCTCTCCTTTGAGAACCGCCTGATCCGGCATTGGAGCTTCTTTTCATGGCAGGGCTCCCCGAATCACCCTGCGAAGGACTCGAATTGCCGCTCGAAACAGAAACAGCCTCGCTGCTGGCTTCATCCGCGTGATTGGTACCCATTGCGTTGCTGATGGAGTTCCGAATAAGGTCTGCATGGCCCTCAAGAGTGGGAGCGCCGGCATCAAACCCGAACCCGCCTGTTGCTGACGAAGCGGCAATTGGCGCGGATTGGGGAGGAGCCGGAAGGTTTCCACCAGTCGATGCCGGAAGGGCTCGTGCGGCCGCGGTGGTCGCCGCGCTCGACGACATCCCCCCTCCAGTTGCGCCGCCAGCCCCGGTCCTCACACCCGCGAAACCCGCAGCGGCTCCTTCAATGCCAGCAGCACCCGCGGTCAGTGCAGTCACGGCCGCTCCGACCATGGCAGCGGCAGTGCTCCCTACATCGCCGCTTACGATACGTTTGGCAACAAACGGGATCACGGCGATCGCCAACGAGTACACGATGCTGACAATGCCCAATAAGAACGCGCCCTCGAGGTTGCCCAGCCCACCTAGAAAATCGTTCTGATTGAGCATCTGTCCAACCTGCCCCATTTGCACCGCTGAGAGAAGTGCTCCAAATCCTCCATAGAGAATTGGCCAGGCATTCCAAACAAAAATGTTTTCAACGTACGATTTCGCTAGACGGTTGGTCGCGTCGAGAGGCATAAGAGCAACGACGATTGGCCCGAAGATATAGAGAATGCTGCCGTAGAACATGTAGAAGAAACCGAATACCACCACAACAACTGGGTAAAGTATGTAGGCAACGAGAACTAGAATTCCGTCGATCAATCCAGCAATCGAACCGGTAATCAAGCCCCACATTTGTTGGAAGCCGGCTTGGCTGTACTGTGTCTTTAAATCGCTTGCCCAGTCCTGAAAGACATTTCCACCCGACGCGTTACTCACCCAATTTCCGGCGCTCACAAAGCCCTGGTTGATCGTTGTAAACACAGCTCCGTAGTTCATAACCACAACTGCCGTCACCACATACTTGATAAGGCTTGTACCCAAGCCGCGAACATCCCCTCCGTGCGAGGCCGATTGGTAGACCTGCCAGAGGAACCCGACGAGCAGAACCACATAGGCTACGTTCTGCATCCCAGCAGTAATACCCGTCGAGTCAATACCGGACCTGGCCTGGGTCAGAAACCGCTCGAACAGATTCAGCTGCGTCGATTGGAAGAACGCAACCATCGCGACGGGATTAAGGTGGGCGAACGTCATATCTCTTACCTGTTGGTCAGTGCTCCACTGATGAGGCCGTTATTCGTGGTATTGTCCGTAGTCGCAAGCTTCGTGCGAGCACTTTGGTTAGCGAGGTCCATCCCGCGCGTCCGCATCAGTTCTGCAAGTGCAGCCTGTGTATAGGCATTCGCGCGTACCACCCACACGTCTGCTTCGGCTTCGAGAATCGGGGCACTTCCCGGCGCTGCTTGCGAGATCTGCTGCCCGATCTGATTCGCTTCATTCAGCTCCGCATCAGCAAGGGCATCGATCTCGATTGCACGCTTCATTGCGTCCTGTGCCTCCGCGTCCGTCATATCGGTCATTGATCGCACCTGCGGAGACGCAGCGTTCTGCGGCATAACGACTCCGTAGACGTTCTGAAATTGCCCGGAAACACTGGGAACATCTGTGGCGCTGCGGGAAAGCAGGAGAGCCTCAAGGCTCTGAGACTGAGGCAGCGTGGCGCTCGCCACGTTGACTCGGAACAGGCCACTCACTTGGTTGAACTGGTTCTCGAACTGCGTCACCGAGGTCTTGGCCTGATTGATTGCCGCGAGCGGGTACATCACCTCTTGCTCATACTTTGCGGTGCTCTGCTCGTACTGATTGATCGTCCTCAGCGGCGCAGCAATGTAGGTGCTCATCAGAGTTTGCATTTTGGACAGCGCAGCGAGAATCGCCGCCGTGTCAATGCCAAATTGACCATTGGCACTCTTCGGCAGGATTGCGACGATACCAAGTGCAACCGCCGCACCCTTGAGCAGCGTTGGACGATACCACTTCTGCGCATCGCGCAACATCGGTTCAGGCTGGCTTGCTGGCTTTTCCCTGTTTGGCACAGGAATGGGGTTGCGACGCCAAAAGAACGACCTGCGCTGCTTATTCGGGTTCTTCTTCGGATCGGTCATCGAATGCTCCCTACCGCGCCGTCAGGGCTCCGGTAATCAGACTGTTGACTCCGCTAGTCGCGGCTGTTTTGCGCTTTACAAGCACGTTGTCGTGGGCTATACGGCCCGCTTCCTGGCGCAACTCCGCCGCGAACATCTTCTGGATATAGGCCTGGCAGCGAAGATTAGCGACTTGGGCTTGAGCGGTGAGAAATGGATTGGAACCAGGTGTGCTGAGTGCCACCTGGTTCTCCATCTGGTTGGCAGTCTGGAGAACCACGTCTGCACCCTGATCCGCGATCAGTGTGGTCTTGAGATTCTCCTGTACGAGCGCGTCGTCCACGTCCATCATTACCCGGTCCTGCGGAGAAGCTGCGTTCACGATTGGGATGCTGCCGAAGTTCGAGGTGAAGCTCGCTTGGAGAGCCGGGATTTCCGCCGATACACGGCTGTGCAGAAGGCTCTCGAACTGCTGAGGCCCGGGTGTTACGGCGCTCGCAAAAGGTGTGTTGAACACCTGGTTCATCTGACCACGGTAGGTATTGATGGAGTTTGCAACGAACCCGCGAGCCTGGTTGATCGCCGCGAGTGGCGCTACCGTGGTCTGATAAAGCTGCTGCATCTGCTGGGCGACTTGGTTGATCGCCTTGAGAGAGGTTCCGATGTCGTTTTGAATCGAACTGAAGATCGCCTCAAAAACGCTCAGGAATTGCCCATGCGCCAGCTTCGGCAGAGCGAAACATGATTCGAGTACCAGAACACCAATCAGCACGCGCTTGTTCCATCGAGAACCGCTTCGCCGGAGTTGACCGCATATTGGCCCGTCCTTATAGGGTTCACCATTCAGAAGCAGAGGCGGTCCGGGTTTGCTGTGTTCCGTCATTTGCCAATCACCTCCTGCATCTCTCCGGATAGCTCAATCGGTAACGGCCCCAGTTCTGCCAATCCTCGCGGATATTTTGCCGCCAGTTCCTCGTATGCCTGAATCAACGGCAGTTGCTGATGCCGGCGCAGCCACCATTTGCGGAAGACCCGCTCCCGTGCGTAGGTAGTCGTGATCCAGTAATCCACTGGGCTCGGAACGATCCGAATGGCATGCGTCGATTCGGCCTTCTC
Organism: Alloacidobacterium sp.; assembly: GCA_035293545.1. Lineage (GTDB taxonomy): Bacteria > Acidobacteriota > Terriglobia > Terriglobales > Acidobacteriaceae > Alloacidobacterium. The sequence continues at coordinate 148,328 of DATGMQ010000076.1, forward strand.
CCCGATTGTGATCAGGAACTCGGCGCTGTGTCCCTTCTTCGGGTGAGCAAACGTTTTGATCTGGTTGAGTGCTGTCTCATTCAGGTGAACATGTTCCCGGAGGGCCGTCATATCGCCCGGTTGCTTGCCGATGATCTTGGTAGTCGCGTTCTTCACAATCCCGGCTCCGTGCTCATTGGGCCGGTCAGGAGTGCCAACAAAATCCTCTGGGGTCTGGCTGATTCCCCAGACACTTGCATTGCGCTTTCGCGCAGTACGAAAGAGTTGCACGACGACGCCCGCGAGGATCGGGGATTCGAGCAGTGCCCAGCACTCATCGAGAAGCACGATGCTCGGCTGGCCAGTGGCGCCTGATGCGCGATAGGTGGCCGTGTGCGCGATCAAAAGACTCATGGCTCGCTCCAGGCGCGGATCGTCTTTGAGCTTCTCCACGTTGAAGTAGAGCCACGGATTGTTCAGCTGGACCGTTGTGGGCCGGTCGAACAGCAGTGCATATGGCCCCTCGTCGACCCATGCACGCAGTTTCGTTGCCGCCATCTGCGCGATAGCATTGATCCTCTGATTGCGGTCACGATCCTGCCAGTGCGCAAGTTCCGCGGCCAGGTCCCCGAACAGAGGAATCGGATTCGAGGTCTTGGCGCTGCAGCGCTTATAGGTCGCTGCAATGGCCTCAAGCAGAATGCTGTCGAGTAGATCGATATCGAGATCCGGAGGCGTATTCTCCCCAAGCATGTGGCGAGTGAGATTCTTGAGGAACGAAATCTGGTCGTTCGAAGGTGTCGCCTCTCCGGCCGGCAAATCCCACGGGTTGATCGTCTGATCGCTGTCGAGAGACATTTCGATCATCTCGCCACCCATCAATTCGACCAGCGGCTGATAAGAGTCCCCGCGCTCGAGAATAGAAATCAGCGGATTTGCGCGAGCGGCCATCAACAGCATTTGTTGAGCGGCAAGTGTTTTGCCTCCACCGCTCTTCGCCATCAATAGCCCATTCGCATCCGATAGATCGGGATCGAACATAGAAAACGGGATGAGTTGGCGATAGGGTGTCTCGAATAAAATGAGCGGGCTGCGCCGCGTCCCCATCCACGGCATCTCGACTGGAACCAGGTCGGCGACATTCAACGTCAGCATGTCCTGATCCCGTTTGTCCGATTCCGCCATCCCCGGCAGCGTCCCAATGAAGATCCGGCGCTTTGCGATGGTTTCCGTCACAGCTTTCGCGCCATTCATGTGCGTGAACGCGTTCAGCACCTCCTGCGTGCGGTTGGCTAGTTCTCGTTCCGACCGCTCAAGATCTCTGAGGGTGATTGCGGCCTCCGAAGTTCGGACGACAACCGAAAGGCTCAGCTTCGCCGTCTTTAATGAGGATGAAATGATGTCGCGCTGAACCTGGATGAGTTGGGCCTGTGCGACCTCAGCTTCGGGATTGGATTTGAAGTTGCCATTTGCGTCTTTCTGTGCCGCGGTCATTTTCTGAAGGCGTTTCTTGTAGCTCTTGAGCACCTTCACCTGGTCGGGGATTACGACTTGAGCACTGACTACAACTGGGAACCCGAGCGTCGAGAAACCCTTGAGCATTCCCGGAAAGGTCGCATCCGGAAGTTCCTTGAGGCTGACGACGCCGTAAAGATAACCATCAATGTTGAGGTAGGTTTCCGTCTCGTTGAGGATGCTTGCGTCAGCCGCCTGTTCCCGCGCGCTGCGATACCCGATCATCTCCTCACCCGGGACAAACGACCGGCGGTCGCGCCGAACTGGATGCTGGGCGTGTTTCAGTTCCTCAAAAAGATCCTGAGTCTGGAGTCTCCGGGGCCCGAGGCTCGCCGCCTCCATCGACCCCTCGATGCCCCGGAGGATGGATTCAAACTCCGCCAGATAGGTCTCGTGCTCCTTCCGCGCACGCTGGATGGCCTTTGTCTGGCTCAGGGTGAATCCACCAAGACTGTGGTTTTGCTGTGTGGAGTGGTAGAGCCTCGCATGAATGCGTGGATCCCAGATGAAGAACACGCGAAGCCGGTTTTCGAAGAAGTAGCCGCCCTGTTCCTTTTGCCTCCACATCTGTAAACGGTGCGAATCGAGAGCCATAACCTCGGACTGCTCCGTCCGCTGTTCACGGAGGTATCTATCCAGCAGGTCATTCAGGCGCTCGGAGATCTCATAACGAAACTGGATGCGCATGCTGACATCGGGAACGCTCCGAAACAAGGCCTCGAGCATGGACTTGCTCTGGTTGCGGTCCTCGTCAGTCGCGAAGTAGCTTTCGATTCCTTTCAGTTCATAGCCGGCGACGAACGCCCCATTCGTGCGCACCATGATGTCGTCACCCATTGGCAAGTCCCGGAGCGGCAACAGTTCGCACACCGCAGGCGCTTTGAGGCTTCTATCGTGTTCTGTTTGCGTCATGGGCATGACTGATATCTCCCCTGGCAATCCCGATACCTTCGATCTGCAATTGCTGCTCGACGATCCGAGCAAGTGGAACGATCTCCTCATGAATGCGGGCTGCGAAGATCACGCACGCAAATGTAGTGCGCGCCGCCTCCGCATCCAAGACGGCAATGACCGTCCCGTTTCTCTCTGCTGTGATTGACGCCTGCATGGCATTACTCCTCGCCTTCGACCAGATAACCTTCTGTCAACTCTGAATCTCGTTCAAGCGCGCACCATGCTCTCGGAGCGAAGAACGATCGGACCAGATCAGTGAGGTATCCGCGCGGTCGCCCATACTTGAACAGAATCAGAAACGGCACCGCCAGCGCGGGCACGACGAACTCCATGAATACGTTGAGCGGAATCCCAAACACATGCGCGTTTCCACTTACAAAGTGCGCAAGCAGATTCATCAAGGCCGCGAGCGCGAGCACCAGAATCAGGTCTTCGAATTCGAGGCCCAGGAAGGTGACCTTAGTATGCAGATTGCGATGAACCGGCGTCAGTTCGAGACTCATTCTCCTACCCTCCCACTCCGTGCGCCTGCGTGACCATCGATTCAGCCAACCGCACCATGCCCGAAACCATCAGTGCGCCGAGTGCCGCAATAAACTTCCTGATCCAGGTCGAGCCCGGATAGATTTCTGAGACCACACCCCCCATGTGCAGAGCCATTGCTGCCAACTGCGTCAATGCGAACATGGGGAGGATGACATTAGCCGTCCAGTTCACGAGACTCATCGTCGCCATCCAGAACGCATCGGCATTCGTTGCGCCTGCGTGTTGCACAAACCCTTCGATCGCGCGCAACATTCCTGAGCACATCAAGGAGCCAAAGCCGCCGTACAGGAAGTGCTCAAATGGGCCGCCTTTGCTGTAGCGATACACCGCACCCGCAAAGAACATGCCTGCCATCGTGGGCATCATCGTGTTGCCCGCCCAGGATGCAAGGTTCGTGATGGCTCCATCGAGACTCATGTATTTACCTCACGCGGCCATCGACCGGAAGAGCGAAAGAAGACCGCTCACGCTCAGGAAAGAGATCGCCGCAAAGACCAGCCGGGCACACGGCCTGTGCCGGACGAAATTGACCACGGCTCCCACACAAGCCAACCCCGCCGCGGCAGGTAGTATCTGGCCTGCGATGTAGTTCCAAAGCGACGAAAGCATGTCGGTCATCGCATATTGCCCCCCTGAGTTCCATCCCTGGAGGAGTTGCATTGTTGCTGAAAGCGACATCAGGAAAAGCGCGGCAACAATGGAGCCGATCGGGTTTTCGCCCGACGCCCCGTCGAGCGTGGCTTTCAGGACAAAGTAGGCGGCGATAATCGGCACGAGTCTGGCGACCACAATTTGGTTTACGAAATTCTTGAAAACTGTCTCCATGCTGGCCATCCAACTGGTACCCACGGATCCGCTGCCCGAGGGCATATTGATGCCCTGTGCAGCGATCCATGACAGGAGTTGCGGAAGCGTCAAGAGAACCACCGTCCAGAGAATCCATTTGCCCGTGCGCCCGTTCACGTGGAAGTTGATCCCGCCTTCATGCCGGAGACTTACACCCGCGGCGGCCAGCGTGCAGAACGCCGCCGGCACCGCGAGATCAAGCAGCAACTGGAGAAGGTCGAGAAGGAACCGGGGAACCTGCATGACGCTGCGCTCCCGTTTACTGAATGCCTTGTGCTTGGGTGATGAAGCCTTCCGCCATGCGCCCCAGTCCGGAAATCACCATCAAGGCAACGCCAGTGACGCCCCAGCCGAAATAGCCTCGTCCGGATTTGAAGTGCCATCCCGCGATACCAAGGCACCCGATCGCTATGACCGGAGCGATGACATTGCAGCCCCAGTTGACGATGTTGAGCACCGTGCCTTCGACAGTCGTCGCTTGCTGGCCTTGCACCGCCTGTCCGAATGCGGGTTGTGTGCCGAGGTTCTGCGCCCGGGCAGCAAATGGCGCGGCGAGGTTGCCGATCAGGATCAGACCGAGCGCTAACTTTAGCGCGACGTGCATCCAGTTGATTTCGTCGGGACGATAGAGGACATTTGCGGTGGGTAAGGCAGGCGCCTTCGAGCGCCGCCAGAAGCCTAAAGCGGTTCTCATACGTTTCTCTCCTGGACGCGGCTGCTCGGGGCATCCGTGTCGAGCAAGAGAATCGTTCTGAACGAAAACTCGGTCAAATGGCAGCGTAGGACCGGATCGGGAAAAGACCTATCCTGAGCATTTACTGTGCCTTTGCTCGTCTCGGAGTATCGAGCGCCCTTCTGTTTTGCGGGACAGGATTCGACCTGTTTTGAAGAACCGCGCTAGAATCTGTGTTCAGGAACCAGGTGTCGCAAGCTGTCGCCAGGTCTGGGACAACGAGATGGGAACCGTAGTTGAGCAGCAGACGCCCTATCAGTGCGACCGATGCGGAGCGACGAACGTCGTGGCCGCCCCACTGGTCTATCAGCAAGGAACCCACACATACTCCACTAGGTTTGGTTCGGGGACGACCCAGTCCTTTTCCGCTCAGGCGACTGCGCCACCGCATCCACGTGGCTACCGGCGTCCTTTCTTGGTTTGGGGACCGATGGTTATGTTTCTCGCTCTTTGGACTTTTATAGGGCTGGGAGCTGTCTTTCAGGTCCGCGGAATTTCGGTTTATAAGGTGAATTTGGCTTTAATAATTCTTTTCCTTTGCATAGGTTCCCTCGCAGGGCTGATTAACAGTATCCGCAGAGTGAGCCGGTATAACCGCGAAGTCTACCCTCACCTCCGCCGGAATTGGGAGCATACGTACATCTGCCGCCGATGCGGAAACTCTCAACTGATCCTCTCCTAAAGAGCCGATATGTTTTTGTTGGCCAGTTCGGTCGAATCGACCAGTCTCGGCTGAATCAGATACGTGTGAATGAGAAGTATCTTTGCTCAACCGCACATTGAGTCATCGGGAAGGATCCTTTCTCAATCTGCAAAGTGGGAAATTGAACATCCCGATGTCTCAATGGCACATTGGGAAATCGGGACGGTCAATTGCTCAGTTCGAAAACTGAACAATCGGGAAAGATCTTTTCTCACGGGACGACAGATTGCTCATCTGCACATTGGGAAATCGGGACGGATAATTTCCCAAGCCGAGGGTCAGAGTGCGATGGATGCACACGGGGAATCGTTGGAATTACTCAAGCATAAAAATGCCCTGGTACCGGGAGACCAGGGCAAGAAGAAGCCGCGTTGTTGCCAAGCTATTGAGCGCTTGCTGTCACCTTGTAAAGCGCAGCCGGAGTCTCTTCATGCTTGGTGAACACAACGTAGATTTTGGTATCAGCCGGCACGGAGACCACGATGCGGCTACTTGCATTGAGGGTCATAACTTCCGAATCGCCAGCGGTGCCAATGTTTTCGGCCAAGCGCTCGCGCAGCATGTCATCTTCAGAGAACGCAGCGCTGGTGTTGTTTCCGGCGACTTCCGCCAGCACTGATCCGAGGCCTGATGCGGCCCGTACAAGGAAATTCTTTCCTGTGTTCTTGCCGTACACGCTCCCTTTGATCGGCCCGAGATCCAATCCCGTACCGACGGCGTCGATCATTTCTCGCGCTCCGTCGAGAAGTTCGATCTCGTCGAATTTAACGCTCACCAATCCACTTCGATCCGCCTGCTGAAGCTGACCATACACGCGGGCACCTGCGGGAACCACGATTCTGTCGCCGATCGCGTAGGTGTATTCGACCACTGCTACAACCGGGGCCGATACGGCGCTCGATATCTGCGTTTCGAGCTTTGCCTGAATGCGCGTTCCGGGAGTCAATTCCAACCGTCGTGCGCCATCACTGTCGGTGTTGGGCCTGGATGCCGCAGCGACTGGATTTTGCGTCACGCTCCGAACAAAGACGAGCGACGGCTCTTTCAAGGCGTTCTGCTGATTTGGAGGTCCCTCTGCAGCGGGGGCTCCACCATAGGGGGCCGGATCCACCCATTTCTGCTGCGTATCCGCAAAAGAGGGGACACTGCCCAGCGAACCGGCCGCTGCAGTCTTGGTGCCCGGGGTCTTGCCCGTGATGTCTTTATCGATCGAACGTGTTCGCCGGATATCACCAGGCCCGAGTTGGCCACTCGTGTTATCTGGCGCCTCCGTTCTCGCCATTTCCATGAGCGGCGTCACGCTCTCTTTTGACTGCTTTGGCGAATCCTGTTTCGCTTGCTGCGACAAAGGCTTTGTGGCAGCCTGCTTCTTCGGTGATTTGCTGACGGTCGCGGTGAAAACGAAGAAGAGCACCGCTGCGAGAAGCCCACCTCCAAGGAGAATGAGTTTGCCTTTGCTCATTCCGTCGGCTGTCCTGGCGGCTCTCGTCGCAAACTTCGTATCGCCAGACTCTTCCTTAGAGTTCGAATCAACTGCTTCAGGCGGCTGAGTCGATCGTTGCGAAACTATTCGCTCAGTTGTTTCGGGCCCCGGTGCGGTGACACCGATGCCACCATTCTGGTTGTTTCCCTTGCTGTTCATGGACGCGGCTCCCTTCTACTTGCTATCGATGGCGACGGGCGGAGTGAATGGAAGGCGGATCAGGATCGGTCGGTCCACCTGGTCAGCTTGGGCGATTTGGAGGTAGAGCTTTTCGGTTGATTCCTTGAAGTTGGGTCTATCGAAGACAACCACGCCATCGGCGCGGGCTCCTGGTTCGAGACGGGTTGCGCTCAACTTGTAGTCGCGGATTTCAAGCTGATCCGAGATGATGCCTTTGCCCTCTCGCTTTTTCTTCTTTGTGGTTTTGCGACCCGTGATCTGGATTTGTGGAGGCACGATCTCGATGGCCTGATTGGAGTTATTCAGGATCGAATAGGAGATCATTGTTCGGTTTCCCATCTGCCGTATATCGCCAATCGATGTCTCGATCTGTTTCTCCTCCCATTTCGTCCACCTCGGAGCGTTCACGGTTTCTTCCTGCCTGAATGCTTCGTCCAGACTCGATAGCGGCGACCTGGGGGCGGCACCGCCCTCTGTCGCTCCACGTTCAATCACTTTCGCTGGCGCGTTTACGAGCGCCACAGGGCTGGGATCATCGGATATCAGAAAGCTCCGCGCCGCTCTGTATTCAATTAAAAAATCAACCGGCTGAGTTTCATCCGCTGTCGCAACACCGTCGCTCACGAGTTCCATGGCCACATGCTGGCCCGACTTGGTCGCGATCAGCAGATTCGATTGCGCTGCTTCTTTGGTGATGGGCTTGACGTAGACGTAGTCTGGCTCACCTTCGTTGTGCTCCGCCTTGAATTGGCCCGGACTGCCAAGAATGACCGAGGTGACCTCCTCCGGCATGTGAATCGTCGACTCAAATTCCGGCCGCAAGTGCAGTACGGTGACTTCTCTCGGATTGATCGTGATCGTGGCGACACGTGCACCAACGACCGGGCTCTTAGCCTCCAGGCTGAGCGGGAACAACAGTGCAATCGGAATAAACCAGCGAAGTCTCATGGGAATTACCTCCGAGATCGTCTTGCGATGGGGTACTTGCGAAGCATGTAACGCCTTCTGACCTCTTGCACGTAAGCCACGACGTCCGGGTTACGATAGTTCAGTTGTTTGAGTGCGATGCCGCGATCTCCTGCGTAGTAAGCGGCGGACACCAGGCGCAGATCCCCGTGAAACTCCCACATCAGCGCAGTGACATACCGCGTACCGGCAGCGATGTTCTCCTCGGTATCGAAGGGATCAAAGGCGCCAAACCGGCGAGCTGTCGCTGGCATGAGCTGCATTAATCCAATCGCTCCTTTGTTCGATACGGCGTGCGGATTCCAGCCTGATTCAACGTCGATCAGCGCCGCGATGAAATCTGGAGACACGCGGTAATGAGCGGCGTAGGTTTGCACGCACCTATATGCATCTGCACAGCTGGCGGCCTCGGATTGGCCTGCGGCGATCAAAAGGCCGGCGATAATCAGGACGCACTTCATGCCGCTGACACTCCTCGCCTTGTCATCCGCTCTGCGATACGCGCTCCATCGTCGAGCAGGCTCTTGAATCCTTCGCGAAGGAGGAGGTGGCGCCTGTCTTTCTCAGTCTTGGCTAAAAATGGAAGAAGCACGTCGCGATGCTCTTCGGTCACGTGGTTGGTCCCAAGCAACTGCAGAGCGTTGGCGAAGTCGATCATCTCCGACACGGACGGGGGTTTCTCCAGCGAATAGTTCCGGAATGAAAGTGCAATTCCCGCCATCTCGCGGTGAAAGCCGTCGTCAGCCTCTGGGGTGCGACTGGCGATGATCTCGGCCTCGCGCTCGGGCGTCGGATGCTCGACCCGGATATACAAGCTGCGTCGGCGGATTGGGTCACCCAGCCTACGCTCCTCGTTGCTGGTCAGCACTACGAACGGAATACTCTTCGCCGTGATGGTGCCAAACTCGGGGATCGAGAGAGTCCAGGCTGACAAAGCCTCCAGGAGCATCGCCTCAAAACCCTCGTCAACCTTATCCAACTCGTCAATGAGCAGCACGCAGGGGCGCTCGTATTCGAGGGCCCGCATAAGCGGGCCGGGACGAAAGAAATCGCGCCCCTTCAGGTCGGCTTGCAAAGTCTGCCAGTTCTCGTGCCGCCCTTTCGCGTAATCCATGTAGAGCCGCTGGAGACTTTCATCGAAGCGTCCGATCGCCTTTTCTTCTGTCACCCCGCGGTAGCATTGCAGGCGTTCCACGTGTGTTCCGGCCGCCTCCGCTATCGAGATTGGGAGCTGCGTTTTGCCCGAGCCAGCGGGCCCTTCGAGGAGCAGGGGCTTGTGAAGCTTGATCGCAAGAAACACCACTTGCGTCATGACTGGGTCGATGAAATACCCCGTTCGGCGCAGTCTGTCGGAAAAATCTCGAATCGAGTCAAACATCGCAGCCCCTTGTGTTTCTTCAGATCGGCAAGCGGGTCGTTTTCTCGGACTGTCAGGCACTTGCAGCCAATTTGGTCCGAATAACGCTTCGCGGAGAGAGCCTTCTTCCATTGCCAGCGCTGGGCAGCTCCGACACCCAGCTGTTGAGATCCGACTCGCGGTACCGGACCAGGTTGTTGACCTTCACATACTGAGGGCCTTCACCACACAACCTCCAGCGGCGCAGGCAAGCCAAACTGACTTTGAGATGAACCGAGACTTCGTTTTCCGTAAGAAGGGATTCCATAAGCACCTCGTATTGATGAAAGGGCCTGCATACCTGGCCAAACGAAAGCCGAGGCATGCAGGCGTTGAACGTAATGTGATCTCAGAATTCGGTCAAATCAGGCGCTGACCGGGCGGCGACCGTTCTATTCTTCTTCTTTATTTGCGCTCGGTTGAACCACGATGCCTTCGAGTGCTTCTCTTTTGGCCTTCATGCGGACATGGAGGTAGTCCCGCAGGACTTCCTTCGATACGTGGCCAACGATCTGCCGGATGGTTTCCTCTCCGGCACCGGATTCGGCGAGTTGCGTAATGAGCGTGTGCCGATGATCGTGCCAGCGGCCGGTCACCTTCGCGTTCTTCCGCACATTCTTCCAGGCGGTCTTGAGCGTCGTGACTGGCCGGGTGGGATCACTCGGACGGGGTTTACCGAATGGGAAGACGTACCACTCGTCCGCGATGGTATTGAATTTCTTTTCATACTGCACCCGATGCTCGAGGATGGCCTGCCGCAGAACGGAGTTGATGGGGATCGTTCTACCCTCACCGGCGGCCGTTTTGCTTTTTCCTACCTGCAGGTAGCCCTTATCCAGATGGATCTGCCCCCACGTAAGCGATTTGATCTCCGCGTCGCGCATCCCTGCGTTCAAAGCGAGCGTGAGCGCAAGCCGGATGTGGGGAGAACGTGAATTCCGGGACACGTCGCCCATCCTCTGTGTCTCCTCGGGCTCATATGCTTTCCCGATCTTCCGCCGCGCGGGCAACTTGAGCTTCTTCTTCTTCCGCAGCCGGACTCGGATGACGTCGCCGGATTCCCCCATCATGGTGAGGAGGAACCGAACCTCCTCATTGATCGATTTCGGAGAGGCCTGTTCCTTGAGACGGGCGGTTTGGTAGGCCAGAACCGTCGTCTCATCGATATCGATGAGGAGCTTTTCGCCGAGGTGGCGAACGACGTGCCCGATTGCGTATTCGGCGAAGGTCACGCCTCGAAAACGCAGTCGGTAATCGCCGAGGTAGTCCTCGGCCACGTCGCGCAACTGACGGATGCGGATCTCCCGTCTGGTCTGAACGTTGTTGAAGCCCTGTTCGAGTTCGCGCCGTCTCTGATTCTCGGCGTTCTTAGCGACCGTTTTTGAAGTCGATTTCGACGACTCCCGGATCAGCTGCCCGGCGAAGTAGAACTTGTACCAATAGATTTTGCCGCGTGGAAAAATTGCCATCGATCACTCCTGTCACTCGTTTGGCACTAGTACCAATGGCCCAGTGCGAATGGAGAATGGAGCAGGAGGCGAACTCGTGCAAATCGGCAAGTCAGCCGAAAAGCTGTAGGCGATCGATTCGATTCACTGAGAAGGAGAACAACTGAGCAGAATTGCTACGGACATTGCATCCGCTTTGAAGGGGAGTGGGCACAAAAATGGGCACAATCTGAAAAATTGGCGGATTCTTGGCTGCTCTGATCTGCTCTAAGTTTTTGATTTGATTGGCTCCTCAGGTAGGACTCGAACCTACAACCCTTCGGTTAACAGCCGAATGCTCTGCCATTGAGCTACTGAGGAGTGTCTCGGTAGGAGGCGATTTCTGCCTGGAGTTTTTATATCAAATGGCCGCACCTGCGTCAAAGTTCTGGCTCCGATTTCTGACCGGCATTTCCGATATGACACAGCTCTTCCTGATAATCTTATCTGTTTACCGGAGGAACCAGAGCTATGCTCAAGACCGCGCCACGCATCTCGCGCAAGAGCCGCAAAGACGTGCCGGAAGCCACTGCTGCCATTTACGACCGCTACATGCGCACGCGCGGCAATGTGCCAAATATGTTCCGCACGATGGCACACAGGCCAGAGATCTTTGAAACCATGATCGCCCACTTTGAGGCGATTCTGCAGACAGGCACGGTGCCGCTCAAGCTTAAGGAGCTTGTGATCGTGCGGACCTCACAGATCAACCAGTGCGAGTACTGCCTTGGCTCCCATACGAAAATTGCCCGAGACCTGGGTTGGAGCGAGGACCAGCTTGTGCATCTGAAAGACTTCGAGAATCGCAATGACTTCACCGCCGCCGAAAAGGCCGCTCTGCGCCTGGCCGAGCAGATGACGCTTGATTCCAACCATGTTTCTGACGGGCTTTTTGAGGAACTGCGCGCGCATTTTGATGAGGGCGAGATCGTAGAACTGATGGCCGCCATTGGCCTCTTCAACTACTTCAACCGCTTTAACAACGCCCTGCAGATTGAGCCGACCAAACCCGGCGAAGGCGCGGAGTAAGGAAGGCGCAGCGCGATGTTTACTCCACGAGCAATCGGTTATGTGAGCAGCCCGTACAAGACCACTTCGGAGATTCCGAAGGGGTTAAATACGCGGCATGATGCCGAGGGTGTGCTCAGAATCCTGCGCGATTTTGAGCTGGGGCTCACAGATATCGAAGGTTTTTCTCATCTCTTCGTCATCTGGGAATTTGATCGCTCTCCTGATTTTGCGCTGCTTGGCTCGCCTCCATTTGAGGAGCGGCCCCATGGAGTTTTCGCAACGCGCTCGCCGCGCCGTCCCAATCCCATTGGCCTTACCGTGGTTGAGCTGCTTCGGCGGCAAAATGCAGACCTTTACGTAAAGGGCGTAGACATGCTGGATGGAACGCCTATTCTTGACATCAAGCCGTATATGTCCAGCGTGCCGATGGAGAAGCTGCGGCGCGGATGGCTGGCGGAAGCCGAGGCGCGCAAGGCGCTTGAGGAGCGATAGACTGAAGAAATGAAGCTGCTTCGATGGCTTGGGATTCTGGTTACGCTGGGCATGCTGGCCCAGGCCTTTCGCGTTGCCATGTTTGTTGTTCCCGCGGACAAGGACCAGGGCGATATCTTCCGGATCTTCTTTTACCACTTCCCGTCCGCGATGATGACGTTTCTGTTCTTTTTTATCAGCTTCATCGCGTCCATTGCCTATCTGGCGTGGCGCAATCACCAGCTCACCCGTGCTCTGAAGGCCGATGCGCTGGCGCTGGCAAATGCGGAAGTCGGTGTGGTCTTCTGCTCGGTCGTGCTGATTACGGGCCCCTTGTGGGCGCGTCCTGTCTGGGGCATCTGGTGGACGTGGGACGAGCGCCTGACCTCCACGCTGGTGCTTTACCTGATTTATGTCGCGTACCTGCTGCTGCGGCGCTTTGCCGCAGGGCCGCAGATGCGAACTCTGGCTGCCATCATGGCCATCTTCGGATATGTGGATGTGCCCATCGTCTACATGTCTACCCGCTGGTGGAGAACGCAGCACCCGGCCCCGGTTTTTGGCGGAGGGCCAAACTCAGGGATTGATCCCAGTATGATGCCGGCTGTCTGGTGGAACCTGGCAGCGTGGCTCGCATGGGGAGTTTTGATGATGTCCTTCCGCTACTCGGTGGCACACCGCGACCAGTTGAAAGAACAGCAGGAAGCGCTTCGCGCTTTGGAGATGATCCAATGAATCCGATGTTTCATCGCCACCTTGTGCTGGCCTATGTTCTCACCTGGGTCATCCAGCTTGGCTATGCCGCCTTTGTTGCCTGGAAGTGGCGGTCCGGCAAAAGCCGATAGCCCCGCAGGCTGTAGCAGGTGCTCGGAAATCCGTTCTTTTAAGTAATCCAGGTTGTTTTTTCCTTTTATATACTCATCTGTTCTTTCTTCTGGGAGAGGCCATGCCAACTGCTGTGGAATACGCTCGCGCAAACAGTGCGCGTTTTCTCGATGAGCTAAAAGCTCTGTTGCGAATCCCTTCTGTCTCAACCTTGCCGGAGCATAAAAACGACGTCCGCCGCGCTGCCGATTCCCTCGCCGCGGAACTGAAGCGCCTCAGAATGGAAAATGTCCACCTGATCGAGACCGCAGGCCATCCGCTCGTTTATGCCGACTGGCTCCATGCGCCAGGCAAACCGACTGTGCTCTGCTATGGCCACTATGACGTCCAGCCTCCCGACCCGCTGGACGAGTGGCTCTCGCCACCCTTTGAACCCACCGAGCGCGATGGTAACCTGTACGCCCGCGGCGCGGTGGATGACAAAGGCCAGATGTACATGCACGTAAAAGCGCTGGAATCGCTCTTTGCATCTCACAGTGGAACGCTGCCGCTCAACGTACGCGTGATCCTCGAAGGCGAGGAAGAGGTCGGAGGAGAAGCGATTGCAAAGTTTGTTCGTGAACATCCTGAGCAACTGAAGGCTGACTTCGCCCTTGTTTCCGATACAGAAATGTTTGCGCCGGAACTGCCAACCCTCTGCGTGGGCCTGCGCGGCATGATCTATACCGAAATAGAAGCGCGTGGTGCAAGGACGGATTTGCATTCCGGCATGTATGGTGGCGCCGCGCCCAATCCATTTGTGGCGCTCGCACACATCATTGCCCAACTCAAGGACAAAGACGGACGCATTCTGATTCCGGGCTTCTATGACAAGATCAAGGCGCCCAGTGCAGATGAGCTGAAGACCTGGAAGGGCCTTCCCTTCGACGAGGAGCACTACCGACAGACCGAAGTCGGTTCAGCGCAACTGACGGGCGAGCCGGGATACTCCGTATTGGAGCGCACCTGGGCGCGTCCCACACTCGACGTACACGGTATGCCCGGTGGCTTTACCGGCGCGGGTGCAAAGACCGTCATCCCGGCCAGAGCGACAGCAAAAATTTCCATGCGTCTGGTTCCTGATATGACGCCTCAGGAGTCTTTCGCCCAATACAAGCGATACGTGGAATCCCTGAAGCCTGTGGGCATTGAACTGTCCGTCCGGCTCATCCATTCCGGAGACCCCATCGTCATCGGCACAGACAACCCCTATATTCGAGCGGCCACAAAAGCACTCCGCCATGCCTGGAACAAGGACACAGTCTTCATTCGCTCTGGCGGCTCCATTCCCATCGTCGGCGACTTCGAGCGCCACCTGAAAATACCTACCGTCATGATGGGCTTCGGTCTGCCGGACGATAACCTGCACGCACCGAATGAGAAGTTCCATCTGCCCAATTTTTATCGCGGCATCGAATCCATCATTACCTTTTTTGAAGAGCTCGGAAGATGAACGGCTTTGTCCTGGCCGGGGGGCGCAGCACTCGCATGGGCCGCGACAAGGCCCTACTCGAATATCATGGCCGGCCACTCATCGAACACGCAGTCCGCTTATTGCGCGAAGCTGGTCTGCGGCCGCATATCGTTGGGTCTCGCCCCGATCTCGCACAGTATGCGCCCGTCATCTCTGATCTTCATGAAGCGTGTGGCCCGCTGGGAGGCATCGAGGCTGCTCTGTCAGCAACCGGCAGCAAATGGAACCTGTTTCTGGCCGTTGATTTACCCCTGATTCCTCCAGCCTTTCTGCGTTATTTGCAGCAGCGCGTATCCATGACCGGAGCGTATGCAACCATGCCCGGGGTCGCCGGCCGGGCAATGCCTCTCTGCGCCATCTATCATCGTGCCCTGCTTCCACAAATCCGTTCCGCTCTCGAATCCGGGGAGTACAAAGTGGTTCGGGTGATCCAGCACGCCGCTGGCAACAATCTCGACCAATTCAGCGTGGAAGCCGTGGTTACAGCGAGGGACGATTTGCGAAATTCCCAAATGCATCGCTGGTTTCAGAACGTGAATACTCCGGGCGACCTGGCGCTGGTAATCTGATAACAGAAACTGGGAGCAGCATTGAGCAGCGTTCCTGAAATCATTGTGGAAGAAAAATCCACCCAGAAGGGGCCACAGCCTTATATCGCCTTTGAGCATGTCTCTAAGTCCTTCGGCGACCACAAGGTGCTCGACGATGTAAGCTTCTTTGTTCTGCCCGGTGAAACCCTCTGCATTCTTGGACGAAGCGGGGTCGGTAAGTCCGTTTCCCTCCAGCAGATCATGGGCTTCCTTAAACCTGATTCTGGACGTATCTTTGTCGCAGGCGAAGACATCTGCGGCTTTTCTGAAGAGCAGATGCAGGCCATTCGCCGCAAAGTCACCATGGTCTTCCAGAACGGCGCCCTCTTTGATTCCCTGACCGTGGGCGAAAATGTGGCCTTTCCGCTGCGCGAACGTGGCGAACTGCGCGAAGACCAGATTCAGCAGATCGTAAACGGCCTGCTTGAGATGGTGGACGTGGGACCGATGAAAGACCTGCTTCCATCCGACCTTTCCACTGGCATGAAGCGATGCGTCGCCATTGCCCGCGCCCTCGCCGCCCAGCCTGAGGCCATCCTCTACGACGAACCCACCACCATGGTGGACCCTCTTATCGCGCGGCTGCTCGGCGACCTTATCCAGAAACTCAAGCACCAGTTGCACCTCACCAGCATCGTCGTCACGCACGACATGCGCTTTGCCAAAAAACTGGCGGACCGCGTTCTCTTTCTGCATCAGGCAAAGGCCGTCTTCTTCGGCACCATGCAGGAGATGGAGCAGTCGCAGGAGGAAGTGGTACGGCAGTTCCTTGAATTAGACGAACTTGTACTTCCGGAGGCATGATGGCAACAGCCAGAGATTTTGTTGGCACATGGAAGTTGCTGGATTATACCTTTCTGTACGAAGATGGCCGCATTGAAAAGCCCTGGGGTGAAAACGTCGTCGGCTATCTTCTGTACTCCGCCGAAGGCTACATGAGCGGAAACCTCAGTGCTGCTGGCCGAGGCGCCAGCACAGAAAGGCCCCAGGACAGGGACCCCCGCCGCAAGCGCGACTACATCGCCTACGCTGGCCCATATACAGTGGACGGCGAAATTGTGACTCACCACGTCGAAGTGAGCCTCTCTCCAAACTGGCTCGGCACCGCGCAGCTCCGCTATCACAAGCTGGAAGGCGATACCCTGGTACTGCGCACTCCCCCTGTTCTCTCCGCTGACGGAAACGTCGCCGTCCAGCTCACATGGCAGCGCGTCGGCCTTCTAAAATAGAGGAATGGCTGATCAACTCTATCTGAGCCTGTGGTATCCCAATTTCCGCCTGACATCTCTTGGCCCGGCCCTGCTCGGGGTCATGCGCCAGTTCAACCTTGCCGGAGGCAACCGTCAGGTGCGCTCCGCCGCCGCTTATCCCATTTCCTGGAACGAGGCCCCGCAATACCAGCGCATCTATGACGAAGATGAGGCCGAGGCCGGAGCACCCGAAGAAGCCGTGCCCGCCGCCCTCGAGCTTCTGCACGAGGACTTCGCCTACGAATTTGAGCTGACCTGGGAGCTATGGACCCCCGAAATCGGCGGCGGTCTCGACCCTCTCTGGCGCAAGCAGCCGAGCGTCGTCCGCATTGTCGGCTTCGGCCCTGAATTCGACGAAGCCGCATACGAGCAGAACGGCCAGATACGCATTGACTTCGGCCTTGACTCGCCCTTTCTCTATGAAGACCTGGACCTCGATCCCGACGCCGCCGCGCGCGTGAAGCAGAATGTGCAGATGCTGGTAGACTTCACCAACAGAGTGCAGCAGCACTGCGGCATTTCATCGCGGCTCCTCTGGTCGGAATCCGGTGAAACCCTCGCCCAGAAACTGATTCAGCGCCTGCAGCAGGTCAATTGAGCGGCACCCGGGCCCTGAGATAATCTCATCATGCGCATTACCATCCAACGGCTGCGGGCAGTCATCATTACTCTGGCCTGCCTTCTGCTCGTAGTCGTCGCCGGTTTCCTTGGATATGCGCGCTATCGCATCCGTCACATCGGCAAAGACCTTCCAGGTAAACTCGGCATTAATATCCAGAGAACAGCCAATGGATTCACCTATTCCCAATCGCAGAAGGGTCACACGCTTTTCACTATCCACGCTTCCAAATTAGTGCAGTTCAGCAGCAACGGCCACGCCACCCTGCATGACGTATCCATAACGCTATATGGCCCGCCCGGGACCAACCGCGAAGACCGCGTCTACGGAAGCGATTTCGATTACGACCAGAAAAATGGCATCGCCACAGCAAAGGGCGAAGTTCAGATTGACCTCGAGGCACCGCAAAGCACCGGAGGTGGCTCAGAAGACGCATCGAAAGGTACCATCCACGTCAAGGCCAGCGGGGTCGTCTTCAATCAGAAAACAGGCACTGCCACCACGGACCAGTATGTGGAGTTCCATCTGCCAAAGGCCGCCGGACATGCTATGGGTGCAGCCTACGACTCAAAACAGGGCGTCCTCGTCCTCGACAAGCAAGTCGAGCTGACCTCCAGCACCAACGGCGGCCCGGCCGTTGTGCGCGCCTCGCATGCGCAATTGCTGCGTGACTCGCGCCAGGCATTTCTTCTCGATGCACAGAGCGACTATCGCAACACGCGCAGCACCGCCAATCAGGCGATCGTCTATTTCCGCAAAGATGGCTCGGCAGAGAAAATTGACGCTCGAGGCAATGTCCACACCGTCATGGACAATGGTGCCCAGTCCACCTCCGCTTCCACCACGGTCTACCTTGATGAAAAAAGCGGGCCCACTCAGGCTCTCCTCGGAGGCGGAGTCAATTTTGTGGACAAAGACCCGCTTCACACCATGCACGGAAACGCTGTGGAAGGCACTTTGACCTTCGCCCAGGATACCACCCTGAAACACGCGCAATTCCGTAATGCTGTCAGCTTCGTGGACCAGGAAAAACTCCCCAACGATCCAAACGGCTCCACCACCCGCCAGATTGAAGCATCCAGGCTCGACATCGACTTTGCCCCAGGCCCGGAGAAAAAGGCCGTCGCCCAAAAGGCCCTCGCAACTGGAAACGCCGTAGCCACCCTGCGCACTATTCCATCGAAGGGACCCGGGCAGAATACAACCATCCAGGGAGACCAGTTGCTTGCCACTCTGGAAGGTGGACACGCCATTCGGCAACTCGACGGTGCCGGGCACACGAAGATTCTGGACGTCGCCAAAGATGGCACCACGAACATCACCACCGGTGATTCTCTGCATATGACATTCACTCCATCGCAACAGCAGCACGCAGCCATGAGAACAGCGGAGTCACAGATAGATACCGCCGTCCAGACAGGGCATGTCATACTGCAACAGCTCCCGGCAAAGAACGCCAAAGCTGCTTCGCCATTGAACGCCTCCGCCGGCCAGGCCGAATACCACGCAGCCGACCAGGTGGTACATCTTACCGGCAGCCCGCGCGTCAACAACGGAGAAGTAGACCTGACAGCGCAGGCCATTGCCTATCATCGCGATTCCGGAGACGCCCAGGCCACCGGAGACGTAAGAGCAACCTACCTCCAGGCAAAAGGTCAGCCACAGAAGGGCACCATGTTTGGTGGACAAGGCGCAACTCACATCGTGGCGAATGAGGCGGAACTGCGTCACGTGGATGGCAACAGCATCTTTCGCGGCAACGCTCGCATGTGGCAGCAATCAGGAAACACCGTCTCCGCCCCTGTCATTGAGCTTTCGCGCGCCTCTCAGACGCTTAAGGCATACGACGACAACGTAAATACTGCAATCGCTTCCGTGATGGGCTCCCAAAAGCAGCAGAGCGTTGTGCGCGTCCACAGCCGGATGCTCATCTACTCTGATAAGGACCGTCGCGGCGATTTCACCGGAGGTGTTCTGGCCACTGCCTCCAATGGAACCATACGTGCAGACCGCGCGGAGTTCTTTCTGGCGCAAGCCCAGAAGAAACCCACCACCGCAGCAGCACCCGAATCGCAGATTGAAAAAATTGTCGCTTCCGGTCACGTTCTGTTGATCCAGCCGGGCAGGAAAGGAGAAGGAGAGCAACTCGTCTACACCTCAGCCGATGGCAGGTACGTGCTCACGGGAACCCCATCTGATCCGCCTCGTGTCATGGATGCCGTCAAGGGCACAATCACCGGCGCCGCATTGATTTTCAATGACCAGGATGATAGCGTCGAGGTCAGTGGGGGGCAGTCAGCCGCCGTCACAAAGACGCGCGCTCCTAAGTAAATCCGTAAATGCAGAAGCTTTCTACCGACGAGATCGGGAAATCCTACAAAGGCCGTCAGGTCGTACGGGGCGTTAACCTCGAAATTTCACAGGGAGAAGTTGTCGGCCTGCTCGGCCCGAACGGCGCGGGGAAAACCACATCCTTCTACATGATTGTCGGTCTGGTTTCTCCCGATACAGGCCGCATTCTGGCCGATGGCGAAGACATTACCCGCGTGCCCATGTATCTGCGCGCGCGCCAGTATGGCATCAGTTATCTGCCCCAGGAACCCTCAATCTTTCGCAAGCTGACCGTCGAAGAAAATATTCTGGCAGTTCTCGAAGTCCAGTCCCTCACCCCTGAAATGAGACGGGCCCGCACCGAAAAGCTGATTGATCAGCTCAACCTCGGCCATATTCGAAAGACGCGAGGCTATGCCCTTTCCGGCGGCGAGCGCAGAAGGGTCGAAATCGCGCGATGCCTCTGTATTCAACCGTCCTTTATTTTGCTGGACGAGCCCTTTTCGGGAATTGATCCCATTGCGGTACTCGACCTTCAGGAAATTATTTATGACCTCAAGGCCAGCGGCATCGGCGTGTTAATTACAGATCATAACGTTCGCGAAACGCTTTCGGTCACGGACCGCGCCTACATCATCAATGAGGGCCGCATCTTCCGCCACGGCACCCCAGAGCAGTTAGGTAGCGACCCCGAAGTGCGGCGCGTATATCTGGGCGAGGGCTTTTCGCTCAATTAACAGGAGGACACTTCGTGTACCTGGAACCCGGGCTTGCATTTGGCTGTACCCTATCGGACGCCCTGTTTCAGCGTGTAGACTGAGGGTAATCTCATCCACTGAAAATGCAGACATAGGTAAAGAATGGCTCTTCTTCAACCCAAACTCAGCTTGAAAGTATCTCAGCGGCAGATACTCACGCCCGGCCTGATGCAGATGGTCAGCGTGCTTGCCCTGAACAAGCTCGAGCTAAAGGAGATGATCCAGTCTGAGATTGCCGAAAACCCCATCCTCGAGGAGATGGAAGAAAACGTTCCGCTGCTCGACGATGTCGCCAGCCGTGAAGAACAGCTCGCCCAGCCTGCCGAGACTGAATTTACAGATCCCACGCTCAAAAAGGCCGACCCCTTTGACGAAATTGACTTCGGCTCCTACTTTCAGGAGTACCTCGATCCGGGCTTCCGCTCCCCGGACAGTTTTGAGGTCACAGAAAAACCTTCCATTGAAAACTTCCTCTCAAAACCAGGCACACTGACGGATCATCTCTTCTGGCAGCTTGGTTCCCTGAACCTGTCACCCGCCATCCGCGATGCCGCAGAATACATCATCGGCAACCTCAATGAAGATGGCTACTTAACGGCGACAGATGAGGAACTACTTGAAGGGTATCTGCGCGAGCAGCTCGAACCGGAAACCGAAGAGAAACACACTCCGCAGGAACATCAGGTTCTCCATTTTGCTGAGGTTCCGGAAGCCATGCGCGCTCGCGCCAGGGCCCATCTCGCCTCAGCGCTCGACGTAGTCCGGACGCTCGATCCGCTCGGCGTTGGCGCACGCGACCTGCGCGAGTGCCTCCTGCTACAACTCGATGCGCAGCGACATGAGTTTGACCTGATTTATAAACGCCAGAAAAGCGGCCACTTCTCTGCCCTGCCTTCGGACGCTGACGACTCCCATGCCCTGAACGGAAATGGCGCGGCCCATCGCATTGTGCTTTTTGATGCCGCACGCGAAATCGCGGACAAGCACCTGCTCCTTCTCCAGCGCAAAGACATGCGTGAGATCGCCAAAGCTGCATCCTGCACGCCGGAAATCGCGCAGCAGGCCATCGAATTGATCCGCACCCTCGATCCACGCCCCGGCCAGCGCTACAATCGCTCCGATGCGCGTCTGATTGAGCCTGACGTCGCCTTCGTAAAGCGTGGAGATGAATACGTCGTCATGATGAACGACGAGGACATGCCCACTCTGCGCCTCAACCAGGGCTACCGCCGCATGATCACCCAGGACGGTACCGAAAAAGAAGTCAAGGACTACGTCAAGGAGCGCTACCGCTCCGCCCTTCAGCTCATGCGCAATATCGAACAGCGCAAGAACACCATCCTGCGCACCTGCGAGGCCATCATCCGCCGCCAGACTGAATTTCTGGAAAAAGGCGTGGACGCGCTCAAGCCCATGATGATCAAAGAAGTCGCAGAAGAAATCGGCGTCCATCCATCCACTGTGAGCCGGGCTGTATCTAACAAATACGTGCACACGCCTCAGGGAGTTTATGAGCTGCGCTTCTTCTTCTCAGAAGGGGTCAACGGACCGGAAGGCGCAGCCACTCCCCTGATGCTGCTCAAGCGCAAAGTGAAAAAACTCATTGAGGAGGAAGACCCACGTAAGCCTCTTACCGATGACCAGATCGCCAATCTTCTCCAGTCACAGGGTATCAACGTAACCCGCCGCACTGTGGCTAAATATCGTGAAGATATGAGAATTCCGAGCACGCACCAGCGGCGTGTCCGGAGTTAATGTAGAATCACTGAACCCGCCGGAAACACGACGTTTCTCCGGCGTTACAATCCTATGGGAAGGGAGCTTTCGCCATGCAGGTTGAGTACACTGGCAGGCAGGTGACCGTCACCCCCGCTCTGCGCGCCCTTGCGGATGAATGCATCGCGCGCATCGTAAAAATCCTTGGAAAAACAACCGGCGCACACGTCGTCCTCACGACGGAAAAATACCGCCACTTCGCTGAAGTCACCATCAAGACCCGACTGCAGGACATCGTGGCAACATCCGAGTCCAACAACATGGAGACCGCCTTGCGCGAAGCCTTGGACAAGGCCGAGACGCAGGCCATTCGATGCAAAAAGAAGATCCAGGCCATCAAGCGCCAGCCCAAGGAAGAAAAGCTCGCCACCGAACTCCAGTTGGCCCGTCCGCGTCGCGTAGCCCGTACGGCTTCTGTCGCAGAAGATGCCCCTGAAGAGCAGCTGCAGAAAAAGGCGAATGGAAACGGCCAAGCGCGGCAGACGGTGCCCGTCACGGTGCATTCATTCCCTGCGCACACGCCTGTTCACGAGCCGCACATCGTTCGCTCTGCTGATTCCGTTGCCATCCGTCCAATGACTCTCGAGGAAGCAGTAAAAGAAGCAGAGTTCCGCGACCGCGAGGTCTTTGTCTTCCGCGACCATGAAGGCCAGGTAAAGGTCCTGCACCGGAAGCGCGACGGCAAGATGGAATTGATCGAGGCCCCGTAGCCAGTTCAGCAGATGGAACCATCTGCTAACAAGGATTCGCGCAACAATGGTACGATGGGCCCATGCCATCGAGATCTGCACGCCAGTCAGCAGGTGGTCCCGCGAAAAAGAAAAAAATCACTTCCCTGCATAGCGCGGACGAGTCCCGTTCACTTGTGATCATCACCGGACTCTCCGGCTCCGGAAAGCTCTCCGCGCTCAAAGCCTTTGAAGACATGGGCTATTACGCGGTGGACAACATGCCCATTGAGCTTGTCCCGCGTTTCGCCGATCTGATTGGAGAATCCACCACTACAACCCGGGCCGCTCTGGTGGTAGACGTCCGGGAAGGCAGCGGCCTTGAGCGCTTCCCGCAGATGCTCAAGCACATCCGGCACATCCTGCCGGCCAAAGTCATCTACCTTGAAGCATCGGAAGCCGTGCTGCTGCGCCGCTTTTCTGAAACCCGCCGCCCACATCCTCTCGGCAGGCAGGAACGGGTGGCCTCTGCCATTCAGACAGAGCGCAAGCTGCTCGACCCGATCCGCAACGTCGCCGACATCATCATTGATACGTCAAACTTCAACGTCCACGAACTGCGCTCCTATATTCAGGACAAGTTCGCGGGAACCGGCGGCGGTAAAGAGCTTCTGATTTCCTCTCTCAGTTTTGGCTACAAAAACGGGCTTCCTCTCGAAGCCGACCTGGTCTTCGACGTGCGCTTCCTGCCGAACCCACACTTCATTCCTGAATTTCGCCCACTCACCGGCAAACACCCAAAATTGGTCGAGTATCTGCGCAAATTCCCACAGACGCGCGAGTTTCTGGACCAGGTCACGAAGCTGCTGCTCTACCTTCTCCCTCACTACATTCATGAAGGGAAAAGCTATCTCACCATTGCATTCGGATGCACTGGCGGGCAGCACCGTTCCGTCATGATCGCGGAAGAAATCAGTAAGAGATTAGAAAAAGAAGGCTATCGCGTAAAGACAGCGCACCGCGATATGCCTCGATAAAGAAAATCAGACCGCAGAAGAATCGTTGCTCTGCTGTTTTGCCGGAGCACCCGTCTGTCCGGTGCCCACACCACTGCCCAGTACTTCTTCAAACCCAACTGGCAGGCTGCCGTGTTGCGGAGTGCCACAGACCGGACAACTCTCTGCTCTGGGTGTAATCTCCGCTCCGCAACAGGCGCAAAAGGCAGCCATGGACACTCTCCTGCTTTGCGTTGGATGAATGTACAGGCGAAAAGATTCAGAGGGCGTGCCCTGTTTACTCGTGCTGTCCGCTGTGCTCAGGCACTCGTCCCGGCTCAGGAAAATCCGTGTCATGATCATCATCGCGGTCTTTGATCATTGGATCAGCCGTGCGATGCGGAAGCTGGTCTTTGAGGTGGCTGCGGGAATAGTCGCGGGGCGACTCAGACTCCACCGCCCCTTTTTTCGAATCGCTGTCGTGATGATTTTGCATAAGCTCTTCTTCTGATGCTGCCCGCCAGCAACAAGTTGTAGAGCTGCTACCGGTAAGCCGACGGCTTCGAAGCAGTAATGCGCACGCCCATTCCATTCAGTTTGCTGCGCGCCTGCGCCGCCTCTGGCGTTTGCGGATAACGCTGAATCAGGCTGCGCAAATCACGAATTCCAGCTTCCCTCTGGTTCAGCGCAATCTCCGCATCGGCCTTGCGTAACTGTGCTACCGGAGCTTTGAAACTGCCCGGAAACTGCTCCAGCACCGCGTCGTAGTTCTTGATGGCTGTCTTGTAATCACCCTGGCGGTAAGCAATTTCTCCCAGATAGAACTGCGCATTCCCGGCAAGCTTGTCCTGAGGATAAAACTTCAGCACATCGCCAAATTCGCCTGCCGCAACGTCATACTTAGCGCTGTTGTAGTCGCGAATACCGCCCTGATAAAGCTGGTCCACAGGAGGCGCCTGTGGCTGCTGCGGCTGTTGCTGTCCAGGTGCCGCGCCATCCTCCTGCCCAGGGGCCTGCTGCTGGCCCGGAGTACCGCCCGCCGGCTGTGTATTCACGTTCTGCAGCTGGGACTGAATGTCCTGCAGACTCTTGTCCAGCCGTGCAATCCGCGATTTCAACTCATCCACCGAGTCGTTCAGGCTCTGGATCTGCCCTGAAATCTGCTGCCCATTCACAGCATTCTCACTCTGCGTCTGCAACTGCTGCTGAATACCATTCACCGTCTGCGACATGCGGTTCACATTGTCCGCCGTCTGTTCAATCAGGTGCTGCATCACAGCCAAGCGTGAATCATTGGTCTGCTGCATGCGCTGGAGCATGTCCTGCAGGGTCTGCACCTGCGTTTGCAGTTGAATGATCTCTTTCGATGCCGCATGGGCATTCGGAACGGCACAAAACAGGCCGAGAGAGGCAAAGGCGGCCACGTGCATCAATGTCTTTCGCATAGAAGGTCCCCAGTTCAAGTGTAGACCAAAGCAAACGGCAGCACTGCCTTCACAGCAATGCTGCCGTAAGTACACAGAATGCAAGGTCCTACCGGTCAATGTTGAATTGCGCGCGGCGGTTCTGCTGCCAGCACTGTTCGGTGTGGTCGGTGCAGAACTGCTTCTCCTTGCCGTAGCTCACCGTACGCAGACGGTCCGGGCTTACTCCCGCATTCACCAGCGCCTGCTTGGCGGCATTGGCGCGGTTTTCGCCCAGCGTCAGGTTGTATTCCGTCGAGCCGCGCTCGTCGCAATATCCTCCAATCACCACCTTGATGTTCGGATGTTGGTTCAGGAAAGCCGCATCCTGCTGGATCGTCGGCTGCGCATCCGGACGGATCTCATAGCTGTCGTAATCGTAGAAGATGTCATGAACATTCTGATGGAAGAGCGTGTCGTCCATGTTCTGTTCATTCAGGTTGCTCTGCTGCTGTGGAGCATTCACCGTCAGGCGCGCCGTTGCATCCGCCGATCCGCCGTCTCCACGCGCAATCAGGTGATAGTTGGTAGACTCGGTCGGCTTCACATTCATCGTGCCAGAGCTCGCCACCTGCCCCACGCCTTCAATCGAGATGTCCGTTGCATTCGTGGTCTTCCACGTCAGCACGGCGCTGTCACCCGCATTAATGGAGGTGGGGTTCACAGTGATCTCTGCCGTCGGTGCAGGCGCGGCCGCCGTTGGGGGGGGTGGAGGAGGCGGTACTGCCTTTTTCTTGTGACATCCGGCAACGGTCAAAAGCGCTGCTAGACTAACTATAGAAGCGATGTACTTGCGATGATTGACTTGCACGTTTCTCCTCCAGGAGTGTTGTCTCTTTTATTTTCTTCTAGGACAGCACGGTCAGGAACATCCCTGCCGCATCCATCCACTAAAAAATTTATTTCCAGCTCCAGTTCGGCATGGAATTCGAGCCACCACCATGCGACAGTTGATGTTGCTCTGTGCCGTCAGCCAGCATCGTCCATATCTCGGAATGCCCGCCGTCCTCGCGTTGGAACACAATATGCCGCGAATCCGGTGACCACGATGGAAAATCGCAGCGTCCGGAATCATGCGTCAACTGCGTCCACCGCCTGCTGGCAATGTCCATGATATAGATGTCCTGCCCGCCCGGCGCGCCCGGCCCATACTTGCGGTTCCACGCAAAGGCAAGAAACTGTCCGTTCGGCGACCATGCCGGCGATGTCGCATATCCGCCGTCCGTCATGCGCTGCACATTTGCGCCGTCCGCGTCCATAATGTAGATCTGCGGCAGCCCGGTCCGTCCGCTCACCCACGCAATCTGCGCATTCGTCTTCGGGTTCCATACAGGCGAGACGTCCGGCCCGTGAAATGCGGTCACGCGATGCAGTCCCGTACCGTCGCCGCTCATCGTGTAGATCTCCGGATCGCCCGTAATGGAGGTGGAAAGCGCCAGCTTCGATCCATCACTCGACCATGCAGGAGAAACAGTGGTTCCTCCCGGTGACGGGAAGCTGACCAGGCGATTCAGCAGCAGAGAGTACATCTTGATGGACCAGCCATTCTTGCCCAGGCCGGAAAAGGCCACGCGCGAATTGTCCGGCGACACACGCGGCGACAACGCAATTGTTCCCAGATGCGTAAGCTGGTGCGCATTCTCGCCGTCATAATCCATCACCCAGATTTCCTTGTTCCCCGAACGCGTAGAAACGTAGTAAATCTTTGTCTCGCAAATGCCGGCAATCCCGCCCAGCCGCGTAATGATCTCATCGGCAAAGCGGTGCGCAATGTTCCGCACATTGTTCACATTGGCATTGTCGCTGTATTGCTTGCCCAGAATCTGCGGTGACTGCTGATTCTTGGCATCGAACAGATACCCCAGCACCGTCACCTTGCCGCTGTTCACGCCAATCGCGCCAAATGCCACCATGTCTGCATTCGACGGTGCCGCCGACCACTGCGCAAGGTTTATCTCCTGCGGCGACCCTGGCATCAGCGGTGGTGCCATGCTCTTTGACACCATGTCAAAGATGCCCGCATTCGACAAATCATTAAAGAGCGTCGTATCAAACGCATTCTTCAGTTCGCCGGTTTCAGGGTCAGTAGTGGTGGGTTTGAAGTTCGCCACAGCCAGGCGGATCTTGGCTGCGCCTAGATTGGTCCCTGTCCGTACCCAGTCCTGCGACTGTGCGCAGAGGTCACTGAATGTAAGGATGGCAACAAAAAATAAAAAACAACGCAAACTAAAAAAAGACTGCCTTCTGCCTGAATTCATTCTTCCGTCCCGCAGACTGAAATACGTAGCTGGAAAGGATCATTGTCCCGGCTCTTCACAATAGTACGACACTGAAAGCGAGTTGCCATTGTATCCAGCCGGCAGAGGGCCATACGTGTCAACCCTCTGCACTGCTCTTAGACATGAAGAATCGAGGCTTGGTGAGCCGCTCGACTGCTCCACTCGTACATGGCTGGGGGAACCATCGCGCGAAATCACAAACGACAAATACACCCTCGCCCCGGCCGGCGTTCCCGGAGCCACTTCCTGCAACAACCAGTTCTGCGCAGTTTTTCTTTTGATAATCTCCACGTACCAGGGGAAGCGCGAACCAAAGTCTCCCCCATTGACTGCGACGGGATTATTCCCGTTTGGGTTGCTTGTCGTCGAGCGCGGAATGTTCGATTGCTGTGCCTCTCCGTAATACGCCCGGTTCTTCTGGTTCTGTACCGGCTGCGGATGCTTGCTCTGCGAAGACGCCGTCGTCTTCGGCGCCTGCTTTACCGGGTTCTCCTGCTTCTGCGGTGCCTGCTGCTTCACCTTCGGCTGCTTCTGTTTTTGCGGAATCGGAACCGCTTCCGGCGGTGGGATCGGTTCAGCCTTCTGCGGCGCTGGAGGCGCTGGCGCAGGGCTCTGCTGCTGCGTCGCCAGAACGTTGTCCGTAGGCTTCTGCTCACTCGGCAAAGGCAGCGTCGGTGCGGAGCTTACCAGCGTCGCCTGAATGGCCCCGGGAGCCGATTGATTGTTCCCCCACAGCCCTCCATGAAAGCGACCCACCACCAGAATATAAAGCGCAATCAATCCCGCAATCCCAAGATGCAGGGCAATCGAACCAGCCGTGGGGCCGCCCATGCGGTCAGGTTCTACATCAAATCGTGCGCTTATTCTCATTACTGCTTAGGCTCTTTATACGTTGTCATCCTGCTCAAAGCGCAGCGAAGTCGAAGGACCTGCTGTTCTGCTTCGGGCCCCCGGGGGCTCCATGAGGAACCGACCTCTTGCCACTACTTCGCACCATTCTGCAATGGCTGCGTCACAATGCTGATGTTCGTAATTCCCGCCTGCTTCACCGCATCCATCACTGAAGCAAATGCTCCAAACGGCACCCGCTCATCGGCACGCAGATAAATCACCTGGTGCGCCGGGGCAGTGTTTGGCTGATGCAGACGCGACGGCAGATCAGCAAGATTGATCGGCTGATCCCCAAGAAACACGCGCTGGTCCTTGTCAATCGTCAGCACCAGCCTCTGCTCAGTGATTTCCTTTACTGTCTTCGTCTTAGGAACGGCCACATCAATCCCCGACTGCAGGACCGGGGCCGTGAGCATAAAAATCACCAGCAGCACCAGCACCACGTCCACCAGAGGCGTAATGTTGATTTCTGCCAGCGAAGTCTGCGTGTGTCCGCTTCTACTTGTGAAGGCCACGTGCGGCCTCCCTCTCAAACGGGTCTTGGTTCGGCGCCAGTTCCGACTCTTCCATGCTGTTCAGCAACTCGCGGGAGAAGTCGTCCATGCGCGCGCCAAATTCGCGGCAGCGCGCCGTGAACTGGTTGTACGCAATCACTGCGGGAACAGCAACCACCAGGCCAGCCGCAGTCGTAATCAATGCTTCAGAAACACCCGGGGCCACAGCCCGCAATGTCGCAGCACCCGCCGTGCCCAGGCCATGGAACGCATCTACAATGCCCATGATCGTTCCAAACAACCCAATGAACGGAGAGATCGCGCCGATCGTCGCCAGCCACGTCAGCCGCTGCTCCAGCACGGTAAGCGCTTCGCTCGATGCCGTGTGCGCCGCGCGTTCCAGCGCCGTAATGTTTTTTGGAGGCCCATATCCACCCGTCTGGCGTTTGTATGTCTCATATACCTCATCAAACACATTCACCAGAGGACTGGGCTTGAACTGCTCGCTGACCGCTGCAATCTCCTGCAGGCGGTTGGCTTTGCGAAAGGCGCGCAGGAACCGGCTGCTCTGGGTGCGGGCGCGTTTAAAGCTCCCCCATTTACCCAGAATGATCGCCCAGGAATAAACGCTTGCAATCAGCAGCAGTAGCAGAACAGCGATGGCCACAGGGCCGCTGTTCTGGATCATCTCCACAATCGCGCTGCCACTGGAAGTCGCAGGCGGAGCGGCCGCATCCGGTTCCGCCTGGAACAAAAAGAAGGCGAGTACAAAAAAAAGGTGTGTCATTGCCTGTATCAACGTTAGCAGACGCGAATCGCGCTCTCCAAGTTGTCCGACGGACAGGAACAGAAATGGTTACGATCGCAATTCCAGAACTCCACCCTCAATTTGTAGGCAGTCCCAAGTACGGTACCGGGTGGACGGATTCGATGTCGTACCCCATCCTTTCGCGGAGCAAGGGTGGGGAAACCACAACCACTACTCTTTGTACAAAATTTTTGTCATCCGGAGCGAAGTACAAGCAGTTAGAAGGACCCGCACCGAAAGGTGCGCCACTCAGCCCAAAAGAGCGATCAAAGGAGGGTAGAAGCCCGGGCCTCAAACCAGCGAAAAATCACCCAATGGTGCTGCGTAGCTTCCCAGCCTGCTTCGAAACTTCATTGATGAAGTCCTCCGCGCGCACCAGCAGATCCTGCCCTTTGCGCAGATATTGCGGCAGGCTCTCCCACAACTCCCGCGCCGCCTCCGGATGCTCCAGCAGACCCACCGTGGCCCCCGCGGCAGCCACGGCCAGCGCCGTCTTACGCCGGCCAGCCAGAAACAGGCATGCGCCTGTCACCAGCGATCCCGCTGCAACCGTCCTCTGCCATGAAAACTGAGCCAATGGTTCAGGAATCCTTCCCTGTATCTCGTGTGAAATCTTTGTCAGACCCATTCCAGCTCCTGAAGGATGTGGGATTCATTTCGCGCACCGCCCGTTGCTCGGGCTCCCCGCCTGCCGTCAATCCAAGTCAAAATCGCGCAGTGGCTTCCCCGTATCCGGAGTCTCTTTCGCCTTGCGCAGCGCTTCTGCGAATTTCTTTTCCAGCAGGTCGTTCTTGTTCTTCTCCGCGTCCACTGCCTGCCGGAAAAGGCTCTCCCGGCGTTCATCCTGCTCGCGCATGGCCTTCGCTGCCGTCTCAAAGTCCTCAAAGGTCTTCTTCCGCGGAGCAGGCGTATGCGCAATGATCGCGCGCGTCTCCGGATCAATCTTCAGCACCGCGCCGCAATCCGGACATGCCACTTCAAATGCTGATTGTGTTTTTGGTGCCATAACCAGAAAGATTCTAGGCCACCGCAATGTCCTCGCGCCAGCAGGCCAGGCTGAGAGTCAAGTCAAAATAATTTTGTCATCCTTGGGAGCACAGCGACAAAGGGCCTGCTTTATTCGCAGAATGTTAGAGATAGAACACCTTGTGCCCTGGGCACTCCTGCGCCGCATGTTCCACCAGCGTGTCCACCAGGCCGTCTCCATACCGCGCGAGAAAGTACGCCGCGCCCACCGTGCGCTCCTGCAAATGGCGCCCGGGATACAGCGCCAGATACATCGCATCCACATGCCGCCGCAGGCTCGCCTCTTTCTGCAATTGAAAATTCGCAGCCAGCCTGCGCAGACGATTCATCTGGTAGCGCATCTTTGACGCCGCAACGTCTGCCGAGCGCCCCAGTTCCGCATCCAGCGTGCGCATCCACTCCGTCACTGATTTCAATTCCGCGTCAAGAGCATTTCCCGCCGCCGCCAGTTTCTGTTTGCCTTCTACAGGCATTGAACGCGCCCCCAGGCGTTGCGCCAGATCATCCGGATGCGTCGCCAGTAGATCGCTCAATCCAACTTCATGCTTCGCCATCACTTCCGCAATCGGCGGCTCAACCAGCGTCGCGCTCAATCGCGGCAGAATCGCCGTCGTCCGTCCCAGCACTTTTTCATATACCACCTGCGACTGCGCAAAGTACGCGATCTCTGCTGGTCCGCCAATGTAAACCGAAACAGGAAGAATGTAGTCCTGAAATACAGACCGCAGCAGAGCATTCGGGCCCAAACGCTGAGGTTCTGATTGAAGAATTTCCAGCAAGTCACTTGAGTTATACGATTTCTTCCCCGCAGCCCACTCGCCATTTCTGCGCCGAAGCGGCTGCCGCGCCTTCGTCTCCTCATCCATCAGGAAAAGAAGGCTGCTCTGCGGCGTCACCAGCACCTGGGAGTGGTACCCCGCCTCAGCCAGCTCCTTGTCGCGGGCCAGCAGCGCATCGCGCAGCGCGTCAACTTCCGTAATGGCTCGCTCAAAGACCGGAGCACCCAGCGCATGAAACTCGCGCGCCGAAGCATCTATCAAAATCAGCCCGTGCTCCGCAAAAATCCGCGACAGCAAACCACCAAAGGCCTCAGCAAAAGTTGTATCCGGCGTATAACAGCGCTCCAGCCATTCGAACAACTCGCTGCCGCCCAGAATCTCCGCCACTGCATCCAGAACAGCACGAATGCCCTGGCCCAGCTTCAGCGCCCCCACTGAGGCGCCGTCATCTTTCACTTCCAGACGGAACTTCCGCATCTCATGTCGCGCCGGCAGCAAAACATGGTCGGCCTCCGCCAGATCATGATCTTCAGTCGCCATCCAGAAAACAGGCACATGCTCGTGCCCGGCATCCGTAGCATCCTTGGCTTTGCGAATGGCCGTTGCCGCCTTCAGCAGCGTATACACTGGTCCGCCAAAAAGCGTCACCTGCTGCCCTGTCACTACGGCATTCGCGCCATTCCGCAGGCGCTCGATATTCGTAATCGTCTTCTCGCCCGCTCCAAACGCACGGTTCTGCCTGAGCAGCAAATCGGCAATCGCAGCACGTCTCTCCGCAGGCATCGCCGCTGCCTGCGCCATCCACTCACGTGAATACGGACTCTGCTGGTAATAACGCAAAGGCGCATGGCTCTGCGCGTAATCACTAAACAGTCGCGACAGATGCGGCAACACCGTAATTGGAAAACAATCCACGTGCAATGCTTTCGTTCTCCAGCAGAAATCGTGCTTTCAGTGTCTCACGTCAACCAAACCAGGATGCTGTTTCCTTCGTCATCCTGAGCAAAGACCGGTGCCCACTCACGCCGCAGGCTTCAGTGGGCTGTTCTGTCACCCAACCACTTCCTTCAATTCATCCCGCCGTAACACCGGCAGATGCTCCACCGCATACTTCGCCAGCACCCCATAAATCTCTTTGAGCATCGGATGCGCCCCAAGCACCTGAAGATGCAGTCTTATTGTCTCCGCATCTCCCCGTGCAAATGGTCCGCTGAAGCTGCCTTCCACACCCCGCGCCGCAAAATTTCTCACGGTCGTCTGTACCAGCGCACCCACCCATTTCGCAGCAAGCTCATCCGCAAGCCCCGCTGCCTTTGCCGCAGCCATTGCCGCAGCTACTTCGCTCAACAGCAGCGGAGAAGCCATCGTCGCCGCTGCGTGATACAGCGCCTTCTTCTCCGACGCGATCAGAAACGGCTCGCCGCCCAGCTTGCGCACCAGCACCTCCAGGTCTGCGGCAATTTCCTCCTCCGCCTCCACTGCGAACATTACTCCGCGCAACGAAACCGGCCGTCGGGTTGGAAAACTCATCACCGGAGCCACCGATCCCACCCGCGCCCCAGCTCGCTTCGCAACCTCCAGCACACTCGCACTCAACGCTCCGCTTGAATGCGCAACAATCTGGCCATCCAGCCTTCCGCGTCGTGCAACTACGCGCTCGGTTACATCACCAATCTCGCCATCCCGCACGCAAATCCATATCACCCGCGCATCCAGCTTCGCATCGTCCATCCCCACGACGGGCAG
The DNA here is from genome assembly GCA_035293545.1 of Alloacidobacterium sp. Taxonomy (GTDB): domain Bacteria; phylum Acidobacteriota; class Terriglobia; order Terriglobales; family Acidobacteriaceae; genus Alloacidobacterium. The sequence goes on from DATGMQ010000076.1 coordinate 181,409, forward strand.
TCCAGCTTTCTCCTCCGGCGTCGTCCGCACCACCACTTCCCGCAGCGGAACACTCGCTTCCACACACCCGTATGCCAGCGAACTCCCCCAGTTGCCCACTCCGACAATGGCGACATCCATCTCTCTTTCCATGTCTGGATGATACGGTAGAGAAAAAACGACCCATGCCGAGGAAGCCCATGCCGAAAAAGCCCGTTCTCACTGAAAGAAAGTCAAAGATCGAAGTCCTCTCCTCTAAGACCGCCTTTGAAGGCCCGCTCTTTCGCGTAGATGTAGACCAGGTCCGTGAGCCTGGCAATCGGATCTCCCGCCGTGACGTCATCCGCCACAACGGCTCCGTCGTCATCCTTGCCGTGGATGACGCCAGCAAGAAAGATCCCCTCATTGTCATGGAGCGCCAGTACCGCCACGCGGCAGGCCAATATATGTGGGAGATTCCCGCAGGCAAAATTGAAGATGGTGAAAACCGTCTCGCCGCTGCCAAACGCGAACTGCGCGAGGAAACCGGCTACAGCGCAAAAAAATGGACAAAGCTCACGCGCTACATTCCCAGCCCCGGCTTTCTCGGCGAATGGATGCAGATTTTTCTCGCCGAAGGCCTCACGCTCGGCAATACATCCCCGGACGAAGACGAGTGGCTCGAAGTCGCAATGGCCCCGCTCTCTGAAATTCTCGGTAAAATTGAAGAAGGAAAAGTCCTCGACGGAAAAACGCTCATCGCCGTACTGCTGTTCACACATTTGCGCAAAAAACGCAAGCGCTGAATTGCGCCACCGCATCTGTCCTCGACCACTGTTCGCCGCATCCAATCTTGGATTTCCGCAGAAAAAAGGAAAACCAAAGCACACAAACATGCGTCTTTACTTTCAAGCAGGTTGGTCTCACCCAACCGTACTCTGCTTTAAAGAAGGAAGGTCAAAGGCTCGTGTCTACTTACAGAGGTAAAGTGAAGTGGTTCAACAACGCGAAAGGTTATGGATTTATCGGACGCGATGATGGACCAGACGTCTTCGTCCATTACAGCGCGATCCAGCTCGACGGCTACAAAAGCCTGAAAGAGGGTGATGAAGTCGAATTTGATATTGTGCAGGGTCAGAAAGGGCCGCAGGCAGACCAGGTAATTCGCACACGCGAAGTTGCCTGAATCAAACAGTACTCATCCCTTACTTTTTTCTTGCTTCGCCTGATCCACTGCGCAAGACCAGGCAGACGAGGTGTGTCCAGGATACCCAGCCTCCACGGCTGGGTTTTCTATTTTTTCCATATTATGAGGAAACGAGAATAACGCCGTCATTCTAAGGCGCGCACTACGCGACGAAGAACTCGCCACATACCAACGCAATCCCGACTAAGCCGGATTCCACCTCTGTCGCACAGCTCTCCACCCACCACCCGCATTTGCGATAATCTCTCTCGATGGACAACCGCTCAATCGCGCAGCTCCTCTTTGAAACCGCCGACCTGCTTGAAATCAGCGCCGCCGACCCCTTCCGTATCCGCTCCTACCGCCGCGCCGCTGAGGCCGTTGAGTCCAGCACCATCCAGCTCAGCGAAATCGCCCACGACGCCAAAAAGTTGCAGGAGATCCCCGGCATCGGCAAGAGCATGGCTGCCAACATTCAGGACATCGAGAAAACCGGCACCCTCCCTCTGCGCGAAGAGCTGCTCACAAAATACCGCCCCGGTATGCTTGACCTCCTGCGCCTCCCCGGCATGGGTCCCAAATCTGTCGCACTCTTCTGGGAGGCCCTCCAGGTCTCATCCATCGCCGAACTCGAAACCGCCATCGCCGAAGGCAAACTTGCCTCTCTCCCTCGCATGGGTACAAAGCAGATAGAGAAACTCCGCAAGGGCATCGAGGACTACAAAAAAAACAGTGGCCGCTTCCTGATAGACGACGCCGAAATCGCCGCTGAAAAACTCATCGCCTACCTCCGCGCCTTCGATGGCATGGACGTCATCACTCCCGCTGGCTCCCTCCGTCGTGGACGTGAAACCGTCGGCGACCTCGACATCCTCGTTACCGGACGCGCCTGCACGGAAGGGAAAGTCCAGTCCGCCGTCGAATACACCGCCGCCTATCCCCTCATCGTGGACCTCATCGCCAAAGGCCAGAACAAAGTCAGCTTTCGCCTTCGCGGAGGTCTTCAGATAGACGTGCGCCTGCTTCCGGAAAACTCCTACGGCGCAGCCCTGCAATACTTCACCGGCTCCAAAATGCACAACGTCGCCATTCGCCAGCGTGCCCTCAAACGCGGATACACCCTCAGCGAATACTCCCTCGCGCGCGTGGATGACGGCTCCTTCGTCGCCGGTGCTACCGAAGAAGAAATCTATGCCGCCCTGGGCCTCGACTGGATTCCGCCCGAGCTGCGCGAAAACAACGGCGAAATCGAGGCCGCCGAGCAGCACCGCCTTCCCGCACTCATCGAACTTAAAGACATTCGCGGCGACGTCCACATGCACACCAACGTCACCGATGGCAAAAACACCATTCGCGAAATGGCCGAGGCCGCCCTCGCTCGCGGTTATGAATATCTCGCCATCACCGACCACACTAAAAACCTCGCTATGACCTTTGGCCTCGACGACGAGCGCACCATCGAGCACGCCCGCCACATCCGCGAGGTGGAAAAAGAAATGGGCGGCCGCATCCGCATCTTCGCCGGCATGGAAGTAGACATCCTCGCCAACGGCCAGCTCGATCTCGCCGATGAAACTCTCGCCCAGTTGGATGTCGTCATCGTCAGCGTGCATTCACTCTTCAACATGCCGGAAGAGGAGATGACCGCGCGCATTCTCCGCGCCGTTGAAAATCCCTACACGCGCATCCTCGGCCACGCTACCGGACGTCTCCTTCTCCGCCGCGAAGCCTACAAGCTCAATCTGCCGCAGATTCTCCGCCGCTGCGCCGAGCTCGGTGTGGCCGTCGAGCACAACGCATATCCTGACCGCCTCGACCTCTGCGACCGCGACCTACGCCTCGCTCGCGAACTCGGCTGCAAAATCGTCATCAACACTGACTCGCACCACACCAGCCACATGGAAAAAATCCGCTACGGCGTCAGCCAGCTCCGCCGCGCCTGGCTCACAAGAAATGATGTGCTCAACACCCGGCCCGCAAACGATTTCCTGGCCGCCCTCCGCCCTAAACCTTAGAAGTCCTCGCGCAACCGAGTAGTAGAAGCACCCGGATACCCAGGTTCGCGAATCGGGGCCTCCGGTACGCGCGGTTTTCGCGTTCCGCGGTGAGGAAGCTAACGTGGCCAAACCAGCCCGCGTCTGCGCGCTCCAAATAACCACCTCTGCAAACACAGCCAAACTTGCCCCATTCCCGCCCACTCGCTACTCTCATCTTGTGGGTTTTCAGGATTTCCTCGGAAATGAAGCCGTCGTGCAGCATCTGCGCGAGAGCATCGCGCATGGCCGTTTGCCGCATGCGCTCATACTCGCCGGCCCTCGCGGCTCCGGCAAGTACACTCTGGCCCTCATGCTGGCGCAGGCGGCCAATTGCCTCAATCCCCCAGAAACTAACGGCCTGCCGGACTTCTGCGGCGAGTGCCGCAACTGCACGCGCATCGCTGAGGCCATGCCGCTCGAAACCCGCGTAGAAGAAGCAATCGCTGCGCGCGAAGAACTGCGCGAGGTGGACAAGAAAGAAACCCGCATCCTGGTTCAGACCCACCCTGACGTTCTGGTCATCCCACCCGACCCTCCTCAGCTTCTCATCAAGCTGGGACAGGTGCGCACCGTCATCCGCGAAATCTACCGCGTTCCTTCAGAAGCAAAACGTGCCTTCTACATCTTCACCAGCGCCGCTTTTATGAAGGAAGCCGCAAATTCCCTGCTGAAGGTGCTCGAGGAACCGCCAGCCCACGCCAGCATCTTTCTGCTTGCTGAAAACACAGGCGAGCTGCTGCCGACCATTCGTTCCCGCGCCGCCATCGTGCGCCTCGGTACCTTGCCTTTCGACCAGCTCGAACAGTTGATCGCCCGCCGCCGAACGGACCTCCGCCCGGCACAGCGCTCCCTTGTCGCACGCATGTCTCAGGGGGCTGTCGGGGCCGCGCTCGGCTTTGATCTCGAACGCTATCTTACTTACCGGCAGGATGCCCTCATCTTTCTCCGCTACGCCACCCGTGAGCCCGACCACTCCACCCTCTTCCGCATGACGGAAACCTATCGCGCCGGGGCTGAAGGACAGGAAAAAACCGAAGGCATGTTGCGCGCACTCTCCAGCCTGCTCGAAGATCTCCTGTTGATTCTCAGCGGTCAGGCTGCACTGGTCCGTAACTCCGATATACACAGCGAATTGTCCGCCATCGCCAATTCCATTTCACTCCCCTGGATCGAAAGTACCGCCCGCGCCATCCAGCAGGTACGCTCCGGAATGCGCCGTAACCTCTTGCGTTCGCTCGCGTTGGATGCTTTTGCCGGAGAAATCCAGACACTGGCCTGAAATCTCTCCTTTTGTAACTTTTTGGCAGGAAAACCATTTTCTCCCGCAACGCCTCTGAGTTACTCTGGGTTTCAGTTATTCATAAATGAGGCCCTGGATGGAGACCACTTTTCAAGTGTTCTCAGGCAAACGAAAAAGCATCTCATCAAGTAAGCATTGCGTTGGGAATATATGGCTGACCCACTTCCTTTACCGGATGCGCTGAAGACGCGCTCCGGAGATTTTGCCCTGGCCTCCGGAACAAAAACTTCCGGTTCCTGTCCGGCCCCTGCAAGCATCACGCCGCCAGGCCCCCGCAAACTGGTCCGGCCGCCCATGTCCGCAAGCGCGTTCAACAAGGGGTTTGCGCGCCGCAATGGCTCTCCCCTGCTCAGGCACCAGGACGTGCAGCCGGTACAGGAAAGCACCCACGCTGAATCTTTTTACCTGCAAAAACAGGCCCAGTCGCAGACCCCCATGGTGTTCGTGCTCGAGGACGGCGAGCGCATTGAAGGCTGTATCGAATGGTACGACCGCGACTGCATCAAGATACGTAGCCACACCCGCATCCTCATCTACAAGTCGAGTATTAAATACCTCTATAAAGCCCAGGAATGATCCACGGCATGGACGAGCCCTCCGCATCCCTTGACCCCTCACTCGCCGCTCTGCACCTCTCGCGTGTACCCTTGCGATACACTCAATCTCGTCAGCCATCAGAACTATGGGACGGGTCAGAAATTTTGAAGCTCGCGTTTTCCATGCCTTGAGGCGCGAACCGCCGCAAACCAAAGTGCATCGTCTCGCCTTCTGGCTTCTGGTGATCTATCTCCTGCTCATGCCGGAACGCCTCCTGCCCGGACTGGCCGGCCAGATCTTCAGCGGAATCAGCTTCTTCACCCTGGCGCTGCTCATCATCTTCTGTGTCCCTCTGTTCTTCCGCTGGATCTTCGGCCGCTTTCTCTGGAAGCTTCGCAACCGGCTCATTCTGACCTATCTGCTGATGGCCCTCACGCCAGTCGTGCTCTTCGTCATGCTGGCGCTCATCTCGCTCTATGTCTTCAGTGGACAATTCGCCATCTTTGCCGCTACCGCCGAAATGAACTCGCAGTTGGAGCACTTTGCCGCAGAAAACCGCGCCTTCTCCATGCACGTGGCGCATACCCTGGCCCAGCAGCCCCAGGCAAAGACCGTGGCACTTCCTGAAATGGTGGACACAGCACCGGAAAGTCGCGACGCCGGGCTTCAGGTCGCGGCCTTTTACGATGGCAAACCCATCACCATCACACCGCAAAACCTGAATGCCGCCCACATTACACAGGTGCCCTCATGGGTAAAGAGCGGCTTTGAAAAAGGAGTCGTCTGGGACCAGAACAGGTTCTATCTGCGCGCCGTGGATACGCAGACCATCAACGGCCACACCACCACTCTCATCTCCAGCGTGCTCCTCGATAAGTCAGGGATTGATCAGGTCGCCCATGGCATTGGCCGGATCGAAATGATTCCCGTCATCGAAGAAGACGCCGCACACCCTGAGCAGCAGGATGGAAAGAGCAAGGTAGTAGAAAGCGAACTCAGCCGCCGCAAGCGCGTTCGCGAAGAAATCCGCGAAAACTCCATTGCCGGAGGAATGCTTCCCGCAGCCCAACATTTCTACGACATCCCCATTACCTTCTACGCCCCTCTGGAAACCAGGGACTGGGCCTCCGGAAAGCCACACGACACTTCTATTATCGTCACCTCACGCCCATCGCTGCTGTACAACCGGCTCTTTATCACCTCCCTGCGAATCGCCAGTGTTATTCAGAACATCCTCATCGGCGTGGCCATCTTCTTCGGCCTGCTGGAGCTGATTGCCTTCATCATGGCCATGCGGTTAAACCGCACCATCACGGAGTCAGTCAACAACCTCTACGATGCCACCGTCGAGATTGATCGGGGCAATCTCGCACATCGCATCAAGGTCACGCGAAACGACCAGTTGGCAGCGCTCGGCCGCTCCTTCAATCGCATGGCCCACTCCATGGAACGCCTTCTCGCCGAACAGCGCGAAAAAGAACGCCTGCAAAATGAGCTTTCCATCGCCCAGGAAGTCCAGGCCAATCTCTTCCCACGAGGTGCCATCTCCCTCCCCATGCTTGAATTGCATGGTGCCTGCTATCCCGCGCGCACCGTGTCCGGCGACTACTACGATTTCCTCGTCTTCGGTAATTCCCAACTTGGCCTCGCCCTCGGCGACATCAGCGGAAAGGGAATCTCCGCCGCACTGCTGATGGCCACCCTGCACTCCGCCGTGCGCGCCTATCGCTTTGCCGGAGAAGACCTGCTCACCAGCCGCAACGGTGAAGAAAACGACGATCCGTTTCTGGAACCCGCAAAGATCCTCACGCAGCTCAACCGCCACCTCTACCGCAGCACGCAACCGGAAAAGTACGCCACTCTCTTTCTCGCCCACTATGACGGCACAAACCAGCAGTTGACCTATTCCTGCGGAGGACAACTCCCGCCCCTCGTTCTCCGTGCCGACGACACCGTCGCCACCCTGGGCTGCGGCGGCACTGTCGTCGGCCTCCTCGAACACGCCACCTATGATCAGGGCGTAGAGCAGTTGCACCCCGGTGACATCCTCATCGCCTACAGTGACGGCGTCACGGAACCGGAAAACGACTTCGGCGAATTCGGAGAAGACCGCCTCCTCGATGTCGTCCGCCGCCACCGCCACAAGCCGCTCGACGCCATTTCAGAACAGGTCATGCAGGCACTGCGCAACTGGATCGGCGGCCAGGAGCAGCCCGACGACATCACCCTCGTCCTCGCCCGCCAAAAATAACGTCGCGCAGCTGGCGTGGGCCCCACCAGTTTCATCATCCACAGAACGCACGCTGTTCGCATTTTGGAGTGGGCAGCAAAGGGCGGGGAGGCCACAAAACCCAAACAGCCATCTTCCACACAAGGCACATTTTGTTTCTGTCACCCTCGTATCCCTTTTTCATTCGACCATCCACCGCCGGGTGACTGAGCGTTCCCTGTAAACTAGACTCAATGGCCAATTTCCCCGCCCGCAACACCTCTCCCGTCAAACTCATTGCCATTGATATTGACGGGACCCTACTGCCATCGGCCGGTACCGCCATCAGCGAGCGAAACAAGCGCGCCCTGCGTCTGGCAGAGAGTACGGGCGTAGAAATCGTCATCGCCACGGGAAGGCGCCAGGCCTATGCCGCTCCGCTGATTCTGCCGCTCGAATTAAAACCGGAAACCGTGCTCATTACCTCCAACGGCACCGTCACGCGCACACTTGAGGGCGAACACATGGAACGCGCCTTGTTGCCCATCGAAACCGCACGCAGTCTTTGCGGCGTTCTGCGCCAGTTTGGAGGCACCACCGTCTTCACCTTCGACCGCGACGGCAAAGGCGAGCTGGTCATCGAGTCGCTCGAGAAACTCCACTCTCGTATTGCTCTCTGGGTCGAGGCAAACCGCCCCTGGATTGAGGAAGTCCGGCCGCTCGAACGCGCCTTCGACGCCGGTGAGGCCCCGGTACAAGGCATGGTCTGCGGAACGGTGGAAGAAATGGGCCGCGCCGAAGCCTATCTCACCGCCAGCCCTTATGCCCAATTGATTGAAATGCACCAGACACAGTATCCAGCACGAAACCTGAACATTCTGGACATCCTGCCGCCCGGATGGTCCAAGGGCGTGGCCCTGCGCAAACTGGCCGACCGGCGCGGTCTCCGTCCGCACGAAATCATGGCCATCGGCGACAATTTCAACGACCTCGATATGCTTGAGTTCGCCGGACATCCCGTGCTCATGGCCAACGCCGCACCTGAATTGCTCGGCCTCGGCCAGCAGCGCGGCTGGCGCATCGCCCCTTCCAACGATGCCGATGGCGTGGCCGCCGTCATCGAAGAAACTCTTTATCATACAAGCGTGGTAGAGTGGGCCTGATGCGGTCTTTCCCATACCTCCGGCATGCCATGCCCCTGGCCTTCTTTCTCCTGGCATGCTACGCCCAGAGCTACGCCGCCGAGCACGTCACCCTCAAAAACGGCTTCGATCTCGTGTGCGACCACCGCCAGACCGATGGCAACCGCGTCCGTCTCTTTCTTGACTCCGGCAGCGAAAATTTCGTGGACGTTGATCTGGCCGAAATCAACACCGTAGAGCATCTGGATCTCCCCAATCCCCCGGCCAGCACTCCCGCAACGTCTGCCGCAAAGCTCACCTCCGGTGATCTCCATCAGATACTCGCAAGCGCCGGTTCCCAACACGATCTCGACGTGGACCTTCTCGCCAGCATCGTAAAAGCAGAGAGTGGTGGAAATCCTCGCGCCGTCAGCCGCGCTGGGGCACGCGGATTGATGCAGCTCATGCCTGGGACCGCCTTCACCCTTGGCGTGCATGACAGCTTCGCCCCCGACGAGAACGTCAACGGAGGCGCAGCGTACCTCGATGCGCTGCTGAAGAAGTATCACGATGACCTCGCGCTCGCCCTCGCTGCCTATAACGCTGGCCCGGCTGCCGTCGAGCGCTGGCATGGAATCCCACCCTACCGTGAAACCCGCGCCTACGTTGCCCGTGTCATCCACGAGTTCAATCGCAGGTACACCCAGCGGGCAGCGGCGCAGAAACAGCTGGCCGCCTTGCGGAAATCATCCGGCAATTAACTCGCAGGTGAAGGACATCTCTTGAACAAAAAGAACTGGACCCTCTGGATTATCGTGGTCGCCGCCCTCATCATCTTTGCTCTCTGGGCGCGGCATCGCATCCATTTCCAGTGGCACGTATTTGCCCAGCAGCTCAGGCTCGCAGACTGGAAGCGCATCAGCCTCGCCATTGGTTTTATCTGGATCGCCTATGGCCTCCGTGCCCTCCGCTGGTCCATTTTTCTGCGTCCCACCAGGCGCGTTTCGCCCTTTGCCCTCATCGGTTCCATGGTCATCGGCTTCACCGGCGTCGCTCTTTTTGGCCGTCTCGCCGACCTCGTGCGACCCTACCTTGTTTCACGTCGTACCCAGATACCCCTCAGCGCCCAGATTGCTGTCTACACCGTCGAGCGCATGTTTGACATGGGCTCAATGGCCCTCATCTTCTCCACCGTGCTGTTGTTTTCTCCCGACCGCCACTCCCTTCCGCGCCCTGACCTCATCAACAAGGCCGCCCTCGCCGGATTGTTGGTCGCCGTCTTTCTCGCTCTGTTCACCGCCTTCGTTCGTGCATCAGGCAAAATCGTCGCCCGCCTCATGGGCCGCGCCTTCGGCTTGCTCTCCAAAAACATGGGCCATCAGGTGGAAGACAAAATCCTCAGCTTCCGCGACGGCCTCAACGCCATCAGCTCCATAGGCGACCTGCTCATGGTCGTCATCATCTCGCTCATCCATTGGAGCCTGATTGCCTTTGCCTATCTGGAAACAGCGCGCGCCTTCGTCGCCAGCCCCATCCTCGCCAACCTGCATCTCTCGCAATGCATGTTGCTCATGGCCGCGAGTATGGGCAGTTCCCTTGTTACCCTTCCCGTCCTGGGATGGTTCACCCAGATCGGCCTTACCACCGCGACCATGCAAAAGCTTTTTCAGGTTCCATGGGAACCGGCCCTCGGCTGTGGCTCCGTTCTGCTCCTCGTCACCTTCCTCAGCGTCATTCCAATCGGCCTCATCTGGGCGCGTTTTGAGCAGGTCTCCCTTCGAAAAGTCGCGCATGAAAGCGAGCACGCCGGAGAAACCATCGCCGCGCAGCACGAACAGGCGCAGGCATAAAGAGGCACTTACACTTTATCTATGCCTTATACCCTCTATTTTGCCTCCGGCAATGCAGGAAAACTGCGCGACTTCGCCGCCGCCGCTGAGGTCTTCCACGTCGCTGTGCTCCCACTCCCCGGCCTGAAGGACATCCCCGCCCCAGAAGAAACCGGGGCCACATTTGAAGAAAACGCCGCCCTCAAGGCCATCTACTACAGCCGTTTCCTTCCAGATCAGCTGGTCATCGCCGACGATTCCGGCCTCGAAGTAGACGCGCTCGACGGTGCCCCCGGCGTGCGATCCGCTCGTTACGCCGACGACGCCGCGTTTGAAGCCCCTGGAACAGCCGATGAGCGCAACAATCTTTATCTCCTTCAGCAACTTGCTTCCCGCAAGCTGCAGACCAGCACCGCGCGTTATCGCTGCGTCATCGCCCTGGCCCGAAACGGAGAAGTCCTGCTCTCCGCCGACGGCTCCGTAGAAGGAGAAATTCTCCCTTCTCCCCGAGGCACAGGTGGCTTCGGCTACGATCCCGTTTTCTACCTGCCCTACCTCGGCAAGACCATGGCCGAAATAGACCTCGCGCAAAAACAGCACCTCAGCCACCGAGGAAACGCGCTCCTGCAACTGCTGCAAAAGTTAAACGAGTCTCCGCAGCTGCGCTGATGTGTCATTCTTGTATCTGCGGAATCTCTTCAGTTTTGTCATCCTGAGCATAGCGAAATGAAGCCGAAGGACCTGCACCGCAAGGTGCGATTTGTTGCGCAGCAACAACCTTTCGCAGAATGCATTGGGCAAAACAATCCCCGGTGCCCCATCCTCTGCGCAGCAAAGGATGGAACCACGAAATCCCAACAGCCATCTTCAATACTTTGCTCCTGCCACCTCTCGCAATTCACGCAAACACTCTTCTTTAAAATATCGAATAGACTTCCGACCGCCCGAAAGAAGAACAAAATACTCCACTTGATGCTCGAAGCCAGACAACTCGGTCGCATGCTTCCCCCGCCCCAGTCGCGCACACTCCTGCGCAATATCTCCTTCACCTTGGAGCGCGGAGAGGTCCTCGCCATCGTCGGCCCCAGCGGCGCAGGCAAAAGTACACTCCTCCGCCTTCTCAATCGCCTCGATGAGCCAACTAGTGGCGAGGTCCTGCTCCAGGGAGTGGATACAAAGACCCTGCCACCGCGCGAGCTCCGCCGCCGCATGGGCATGGTGATGCAGCGCGCCTACCTCTTTCCTGGTACCGTCGCGGAAAACCTGGCCTACGGCCCCACGCAGCGCCACCAGGCCATGTCCCCTGAAGAGATCAACAGCCTCTTGGAACAGGTCGGCCTCGCCGGATATGCCCAGCGCGACGCCCTCACGCTCTCCGGAGGAGAAGCCCAGCGGGTTGCCATCACCCGCGCCCTCGCCAACCAGCCCGAAGTGCTTTTGCTTGACGAGCCCACCTCCGCGCTCGATGAAAGCGCCCGCCGCAGCATTGAGGCCCTGCTCGAATCCCTCGTCCGCCAGCGTCACCTCACCTGCGTCTGGATCACCCACAACCTGGAGCAGGCCCGCACCGTCGCCGACAAAGTCCTCGCCATCGAAGCCGGCCAGATGACCGCCTACGGGCCCGTCCACGAAGTACTCCAACCCTGAAGCAAACTGCCCTGTAACACTTCCCTGACTTATTAAAACTAAAACGATCCTCGTACAGCCTCCCCTCTGTACAAACATGGGAAAGGCGCCCTGATGATAGGGTGGACTGCATGCCCGAAACATCCGACCCGAATCTGCTCGAAGTCATCCTCAACTCCTGGGACCGCAACAACGCCATCGTCATCAACCTGCTCCACGCGACACCTGAAAGCGGTCTTGGGGCAAGGGTCATGGAGAGCAGTCCCACCGTCGCCCAGATGTTTATGCACCTCCACTACGTGCGCCTGGTCTTCGTCGAAGAAGACGCGCCCGAGTTCGCCCGCCCAATGCCCGAAGGCGAATGGCGCAGCGAAAGCGACCGCACCCGGATGACCCGGATGCTGAATGAGAGCGCAGCCGCGGTCCGCGAAGCAATCAAAGGCCGCATCGAGGCAGCCCGAGCCATGGACCTTCACTACGACCACCCGCTCCTGATGCTCCAGCACCTTATCTGGCACGAAGGCTACCACCACGGACAGATCAAACTGGCCCTCAAGCTGGCCGGCCATCCCTTCGACGACGAAAAAATCGGCCCCCTCACCTGGGGCCTCTGGATGGAAAAGAGCGGTCCCCCCAAAAGTGTCTGGTGAGTAGGGATAAACCTGATATGTAACTTTCGTTGACCGTTGGCCTCAGGATGTGGAAAGGTCCGCAGGATGAGAACCCCATGTCTCTGCGAAACATGGGGGCACCCCGGCCGAGGAAGGGTATTTGCTACTTAACTGTTCCGCAGCCGTCTGGATAAGCGGTTGTAATCTACCGAGTTTGTATGTTCTTTCTTCATAAAAATGAATAATGCCCCCGGCCATCAAACCGGATGATTTTCATATCTCTCAACACTTGCAGTTGTTGTCGTATTTTGTCCCTGATGTGGCGGTTTTGAGGATACGAGTTGCTGAAAATCTGCTCTTTCTCGTAAACATCTTTCAGTAGGAAACTGGGTTTTCCTAAACCTCGCAAAACAGTGAGGGTCAAGGCCGTCCAGCCGCGTTCTTCCGCAGATTTTTCAGCCAGGGGCATAAACATTCTGAAGCGTTGGCGAACTTCTTCTTTGGGGAGAAAAGCCCCCTCTTGTATTACTGGAATTTGTCCATCCTGGCCAATTTTGTCCAGGAGAATGTTGCATCCTGTCCAGCCTGCCCGAACGGCATTACCACTTAACGGCTTTCTTTTTTCAATTGCAATGGGTGTGAGGAAGGTTGAATGAATTGCTGTCAGTGACCGTATGTGCCAATTTTCGCTTCGTTCGAGAAGCAAAAGAGAAGGCGTTGTTCCTTCATGGATACGCGACATCATGGCTGCATAAGCGCCATCGGACACCTTGGCGGCTGGCCAGCGGCGAAGGGCTTTTAGTTCATAGCTGTGCTTACAACCGCTGCAAATGAAGTCAGTGCATCTTGTGTTGGCTTTGGATTGCTTCAGTGAGTCTGAGGTGCAAACAAGGCAATAACCATTTGCCGCCCACCATGCTTCGGACAGGACCCGCGCAATCTGTCCTTTACTCTTGTAACGCGCGGCGATGCTAAGATCGCAGAAAAGTTCCATTCAAGTACCTATGCCAACTCCGATTATGACAATTGACGACTTGAAGCAGCACTCGCGTAACGGAGCACATACATTTGTGCGTTTAAACGGCGGCATACGCTCATCAAAATATATTCAATTCGATGGCGTTCGCTTCTACATTTTCCATGAGGTTACTGGCGCTGAACAATTTCTTCTGCCTAATGAACTGCACGAGGCTGGTATTTTACTGGACGCGATGAAGACCGGTAATTTCTTTCTGGATTGAAAAAATGTCGGATGATTTGCAGAGTTCATCACCCCATGTCTCTTCGAGACATGGAGCACCCGGGGTTCTCAAACTTGTTCTTCTCCCCGCTCTTGCATTCCAAAATTTCCTGTGATACAAACAAAGCATTCAAGTTTGCTCCTTGTGAGCGAGCCTGAATTTCATGCAGAGTGGCTGAGGGACGGGCCCTGTGACGCCACGACAACCGGCCTGAGCAATTCAGGACATCGGTGTCAACTCTCGCTCACCTTAACCGGTGGGGTACATGAGATTCGGGGTGCAGGCTGTATCGCATCTCGCTAAATCCCAGGTAAGTAGCAGTACCGGTCGTTGCAACAGGCAGTACCAGAGTTTTCGTCACGTTGTGCCCGTGCAGTTGTGCACTCGCTGGCTTGCATCCCAGCGGGTCCCCGGAAGCCGCCTTGCAGATTGCGAGGACAATGGTGGCTTCATCTTACGAATTGCAGTGCAGGGAGTGCGGCAAGCGCTACGGTAACGCTCCGCTCTCCATTTGTGACGAGTGTTTCTCGCCGCTGGAAGTCCAGATAGATCTCGACGCCGCCAAAAAGACGGTCACCCGCGAGATCATTGCGCAAGGCCCCACCAATATGTGGCGCTATCGGGCGCTGCTTCCAGTGGCAGAAAAGTACGTCCCTCGGACTCCCGCAGGCTGGACCCCCCTGCTCAAGGCCCCGCGCCTGGCTGAACGTATCGGCGCAAAGAACCTCTATCTCAAGAACGATGCCGTCTGCCTGCCGACGCTGAGCTTTAAAGACCGCGTCGTGGCGATTGCTCTCGCCGCGGCGCAGGACTTCGGCTTCGACACCGTCGGCTGCTCCTCAACCGGTAACCTCGCCAACGCCGTGGCCGCGCAGGCCGCGCGCCTCGGGCTGAAGGCCTACATCCTCGTCCCGGCCGATCTCGAAGCGGCCAAGATCCTCAACACGCAGGTGTATGGCGCAAATCTTATCCGCATTGACGGTAACTACGACCACGTCAACCGCCTCTGCTCGCAGATTGCCGACCGCTTCCGCTGGGGCTTCGTCAACGTCAATCTACGCCCCTACTATGCAGAAGGCTCCAAGACTGTCGGATACGAAATCGCCGAACAGCTCGGCTGGCGTCTTCCGGACAACGTCGTGGTCCCTATGGCTGGCGGCTCGCTGATTACAAAAATTCGCAAAGCTTTTAAGGAACTCGTCACGCTGGGCCTGGTCGAAGACAAGCCGGTCCGCTTCTTCGGCGCACAGGCCACAGGTTGCTCGCCCATCGCAAAGGCCGTTAAATCCGGCGTCGACCACATTGAGCCGCAGCGGCCTTCCACCATCGCCCGCTCGCTGGCAATTGGCAATCCGGCCGACGGCGTTTACGCCGCGCGCGCCATCCGCGAGAGCGGCGGCTGGGCCGAGGACGTCTCTGACGTCGAGATTGTGTCTGCCATCCAGGAGCTGGCCGAGACCGAAGGCATCTTTACTGAAACCGCAGGCGGCGTCACCACCGCGGTCACAGCGCGGCTCTATGCGCATGGCCGCATCAAGCCGGATGAACTGACCGTAAGCTGCATCACCGGCAACGGCCTGAAGACGACCGACGTTCTGCAAGGCAAATATGAGCAGAGCCAGGCCATCCGTCCGCGGCTGACTGATTTTGAAACCTACATCAACGAAATCAAGGAACTGAACGAGCTGGTAACAGGAGGCGTAGATGTCCGTTAGAGTTTTGCTGCCCAACGCATTTCAGAAGCACACCAATGGCGAGAAGGAGATCAAGTCAGACGCAGCCAATCTTCCCGCGCTGATTGAAGACATTGAGACGCACTTCCCTGCCCTCAAAACGCACCTGCGCGATGAGACCGGCAACGTGCGTCGCTTCATCAACTTCTACGTCAATGAAGAAGACATCCGCTTCCTCGGCAACGAGAAGTACTCATTCCAGGATGGCGATGAAGTGCTCGTCATCCCTTCGATCGCCGGCGGCTGCGATACCCTGCGCCGTCCTACCCTGCGCTGCTGCTCCTATTGCGGCCGGGAAGAATGTATCTGCTACTAAGGAGCCCTCTCCTTGCTCAATGCCTCATTCTCCTCAGAATGAGGCATTTTTATTTCATCCCAACTCCCCGATCCATGCCGTAAACGCCTCCAGGCGTTGCTCCCGTCCCAGAAACTCCCGCACGATCTCCTTGCCCGGCACTGAGCCACCGGGCTCAAGCACCGTCTTGCGATAGCGCATCGCAACCGGGTCTTCCAGCAGGTTGTTGCGGTTGAATTGGCTAAAGAAATCCAGTGCGATCACCTTGTCATAAAGGTAGGTGTAGTAGTTCGATGAGTACCCCGTCAGGTGCGTAAAGCTCGCATACATGCGGTTGCCGTCAATCCACGTGTAGGGCAGGAACTTCGTATAGTCGGCCTGCAACAGCACATTCAGGTCGAGCGTCGCCGGGTCCTCATAGTGCGTTTCCAGAGAGTAAGTCGTATAGAAGAGTTGCGTCCGGACCCAGTCTGCGCGCCCAAAGGCCCCGGCACGGTTCATCTTCTCCACCAGCTCTGCCGGAATCGGCTCCTCCGTCTGGTAGTGCTTCGCAAACGTGGCCAGCAGTTTCGCATCGCGGAAGAACTCTTCCAGCATCTGCGAAGGCACTTCTACAAAATCATCTTCCGTCGCGATACCGCTCAGGCCCGCCCACTTCTGCTTTCCGCCCAGAAGCGCGTGCATCAGATGGCCAAATTCATGGAAGAAAGTCACCACATCCGAGTACTGCAACAGCGCCGGATTCCCCTCCTTCGGCTCAGGAAAATTGCACACCAGCGCCGCTTCAGGAAGCTGCTGCCCCGCAATGCCCGGAATCAGCGGATGCGCGCTGAACCACTTGTCCTTGCCCTCGCGCGGATGCATGTCGAGGTAAAAACGCCCGATGCGCTCCCCGCCATCAAATACGTCCCACGCACTCACCGACGCGTGCCACACCTCCGCGTCTTCCGCCGGACGGAAGCTGACCTGAAAGAGCTTCTGCGCTGTATCCAGAACACCCCGCTCCACCCGGTCATAAGGGAAATAAGGCCGCACCGTCTGCGAATCGAAGTCATAGGCCGAACGGCGGTACTGCTCATACCAGTACGACCGGCTGTCAGCATCAATCGCAACCATCTTCGGCTCATGCTGCCGCGCAAATTCCAGCACGGTAGCATATTCGCGCTCTGCGCCAGACTTTGTCGCTTCATCAAGATCCGCAAGAAAGGCCCGCAGGTTCTCCGCCGAACCCATCATCTGGTCGGCCGTCGCCAGATCGGCCCAGGTCGCAAAGCCAAGCAGATTGGCAATCTCCCGCCGGGTCTTCAGCAGGTCCAGCAATACGCCCTCATTCGCCGGGTACGCCCGCGTATTGTAGGCAAGAAACATCTTCAGCCGGAGCTTTGCGTTCTTCGCAAAGGTCATCACCGGCAGATAGTCCGGAAAATCAGTCGTCAGCGTAATCAGGCCATGATCGTCCGCCGGATGGTTCGCCAAAAAGTCCTCTGGCAACCCTTCCAGTTCGGACTTGTCCTCGACTATGACCTTATTCACGTTCTCCTGCACGTTCCGCCGGAAAGTCAGCGACAACTGGGTCGCCTTGTCGTGGAGTTCCTTCAGCCGGGCACGGGTCTTCTCGTCCTTGTCCACGCCAGCCAGCCGGTACTGCAGCAGCGTGCGCTCCACATAATGCCGGGTACCGCTATCGGCTCCGGCAAGGTCCATCGCCTCCAGCGCGCGGTACACATCCTGGTTCAGGGCGAGCAGCGTGCCCGCCTCCGCAATCTTCTGGATCAGTCCCTGCGCCTTGTCCCTGACCTTCTTTTCCGGATGCACGCTGTTGAGCAGCGACGTCAGCGAGCGCGCCATGCTCAGCTCGGCCACCGCGCCATCATAAGGCGCCAGCGTATTTTCCGGGGTTCGTGCGCCAGAAACCCTCTCCAGACGCTTCAGGGCCGCCTGATGGCGTTCGAGGGCCGCTTCCACCCAGTTTTCCAGCCCTGTTTCATCCGCCGCGCCCTCCCAGGGGCGAGTAACCTTTGTTTCAACAATAGATATAGATTCAGCCACAAAAATTTCCCCTAAAACCTTAGATTCAGGGTAGCCTAGCTTTTGACTTTGCGCATAGCATGCGCACGGGTCTGGAAAGAAAGCCCAGGTTGGCATATAAGGTTTAGAATGCGTCCGTTCTTACCGTTGCACGAATGTCCATGAATCAGATTGCTCCAGCAGTTTCGCCTCAATACATCCGGTCGCGCATCGGCAAGGTGTGCGTGGCCATTATTGGCTCCACCCCTGCCGAAATGCTTGAAAAGGCACAGGAGACCATCCGCGAGAACACCTTCCTCGAATTCCGTCTCGACTACCTCGACAAGCCCCTCGCGGCCATTCCCAAACTCAAGCAGTTTCTCTCCGAGAGGCCCGACGTCACCGCCATTGCCACCTGCCGGCGCGTCTCCGCCGGAGGCAAATTCAAGGGCAAGATCGCCGACGAGCTCGAAATCCTGAACAAGGCCGTCGCGTCCGGCTGCCACATCATAGATGTCGAGATCCAGACGGCGGAAAGCGTCAAAGAAGCCGAACTCGAAAAGCTACGCGCCCGCGGGGCGGCCCTGCTCATCTCCTGGCATGATTTCTCAGCAACCAAAGACCTCGACGGCATCTTCGAGCGCATCCGGCCCTATGAACCGGACTTCATCAAGATTGTTTCGACTGCCAGGACCTTATCTGACAACGTCACCATGATGCACTTCCTCGAGCGCACGCGCGACATGGCCAACATGGTTGGCATCTGTATGGGCGACCAGGGAATCATCAGCCGCGTCCTCGGTATCCGCGCCGGAAGTGCCTTTACCTTCGCCGCCGCCACGCCCGGAGAAGAAACCGGCCCCGGCCAGATTGCCGCGCGCACGCTGCGGGAAACTTACCGCATTGACCAGATTGATGCCGCCACCAAGGTCTATGGCGTCGTTGGAAATCCCATCAGGCATTCGCTCTCACCCCTGATGCTCAATACCGCCTTCCGGCGCGAGACCGTCAACGCAGTCTTCCTCGCGCTACAGACCACAAAGCTCAAAGACCTTCTCACGCTGGTACGCGAAGTCCCCATTCACGGGCTCGCCGTCACCATGCCTCTCAAAGAAGAAATCCTCGAGCATCTGGAAAAGACCGACCCGATCTCGGAAAAGATTGGCGCCTGTAACACAGTCGTTCGCGCACAGGACGGAAAGCTCTACGGCTTCAATACAGATGTTGCCGCTGTCGTCCGCCCACTCGAGCGCCGCCTGCAGCTCAAAGGCGCTAAAGTTCTGGTCCTGGGCGCAGGAGGAGCCGCGCGCGCCGCCGTCTTCGGCCTGAAGGAAAAGGGTGCCGAGGTCTTCATCCTGAACCGCACCGCCGCCGACGGCCAGAAACTCGCCCGCCAGGCAAAGGCCCGTACCTTCCGCCGCGACCAGCTCGCCAAAACGCAGTTCGACGTCATCCTCAACGCCACGCCCGTAGGCATGCAGGGCTTCAAGCCAAATCACATTCTGGAGCCAAAGGAGATCAACGCGCGGCTCGTCTTTGAAATGGTCTACAACCCGGTCGAAACGCCCCTGCTACGCATGGCCCGTGAAAAAAACATTCCGGTTATTACAGGTGTCGAGATGTTCGTCCACCAGGGCGCGCGTCAGTTCGAAATCTGGACCGGCAAACCCGCTCCGGAAGAAGAGATGTTCCGCGTAGTCGTCCATGCCTTACGGCAAAGAGCGGAAGAAGCAAAAACCGGCAAGTAATAGCTGTATCTGCGTTTTTTTGATGCGTCCTCCTGAGCAAAGTCGAAGGACCCGCATCACAAGGTGCGATTTGTTGCCCGAGCTACAACCCTTCGCAGAATGCATCGGCAGAACACCGTCCGGGTGCTCATCCTTAGGGAACCGGGACGCCGGAACGCGCGGTGTTCGCGTTCTGGGTGGAAGGAAGGACCTCAACCCAGGTACTGAATGCGTCAGTTTCGCAGGATTACAATCACCGCATGCCCCAACTCTCACACTACGACGAATCCGGTAAAGCCAGAATGGTAGATGTAAGCGCCAAATCTGCCTCGCATCGCGAAGCGGAAGCCTCTGCCTTCGTATTGCTGTCCCCGGATGTCCTCGCCGCCCTACCGCAAAACCCCAAAGGAAATCCCCTCGAAATCGCGCGATTTGCCGGAATCCAGGCCGCCAAGAAAACCGCCGACCTCATCCCGATGTGCCATCCCCTGCTCCTGAGTTTTGTGGATGTAAAGACTGTGGTCACCACCAGCGGCATCTCCATTCGCAGCACCGTGGCCACCACTGCGCCCACCGGCGTAGAAATGGAAGCGCTCACCGCCGCATCCGTCGCCGCCCTCACCATATACGATATGTGCAAGGCGCTCGACAAAGGCATCGTCATCGAGCACGTTCGCCTGGAACGAAAGTCCGGAGGAAAAAGCGGCGACTTCCAACGCCGCGCCTGATTCCCTGCATCTCTCCTTAAGTGCAGCAAGCCCTTTTACTTGCTTATAACGCATTTGCTGGTCACCAAAGGGACTGGGGCCTCGGCATCACGCTCGTATGCCTCGCCATTCTTGTCAGTCTTTTCCTGCATGACATCGCTTACCGCGTACTCGGCAAGGTAAAACACGCTGAACATCGCGAACGTTCCCTGCTCATTCTGTCCGCGCAGCATCTGCGGCGTCCCGCGCGCTGGATCGTCATCCTCACCGCCATTGGACTTGTCTTTCCCTGGATACCCATTCCCGCCGCCTATCTGGGCATGGCCCACAAGCTCCTTGGCATCTTCTGGTTTCTTGGCCTTGGATGGCTCCTCGTTGCCGCCGTCTATCTCGCTGAAGACCTCCTGCTGCGCCGCTATGACCTGCACGCGGCAGACAATCTCCGTGCCCGCCGCATTCATACCCAGATGCAGTTCATGCGGCGTCTCGCCATCACGCTGCTGCTTCTGCTCGACGCCGGCCTGATCCTTTCGCTCTTTCACGACTCCAAACTCTGGCACTATGGCGCCGGACTTCTCGCCTCAGCTGGCCTCGCCAGCCTCGTTCTTGCCACTGCAGCAAAGTCAACAGCCGCCAACCTCCTCGCCGGCCTTCAGATCGCCTTCACCGAGCCCATCCGCATTGACGACGTTGTCATCGTCGAAGGCGAATGGGGCCGGATCGAGGAAATCACCACCGCCTACGTCGTCATCGCCATCTGGGACCAGCGCCGTCTCGTGGTCCCCTTGTCCTACTTCATTGAAAATCCCTTCCAGAACTGGACACGCCAGACCGCCGAGCTGCTCGGCACAGCCTTTCTCTACGTGGACTACTCCGTGCCCGTCGAGGCCCTCCGTCAGGAATTTACCCGCGTGCTCGAAAGCTCTCCCCTCTGGGACCGTCGCGTCAATTCCCTCCAGGTGACAAATCTCTCCGAGCACACCATGGAAATCCGCTGCCTTCTCAGCGCCCGCAATTCCAGCGAACAGTTCGACCTGCGCTGCTATGTCCGCGAAAAAATGATCGCCTTCATCCGGCAGAATTACCCGGACGCTTTCCCGCGCATCCGCTTCAGCTCTCTGCAGGAGCAGACGCAGCCACCGGCCATAGTATCTACTCAGCTACAGCGCTCCGTTGGACAGCCATGATTCCCAGGCGAATTGTTACAATAAGGTTAATTCTTATTCGTTTTAGCCATTTTCAGAAAGACTGACCCATGAACCTCTACATTTTGCGCCATGCCAGCGCTGGAACGCGCCGCAAAAATCCACTTCTTGATGTAAAACGCCCACTCGACAAAGAAGGCAAACAGCAATGCATGCTCGTGGCCGCCTATCTCAACGCGCTGAACGTTCAATTTGATCTGATTGCCTCAAGCCCCCTCAAGCGCGCTCTGCAGACGGCATCGCTCGTAGGCACTGAGGTAGGGTATGACCAGAAGATTCAAGTCACCGATGCGCTCTCGCCTGAAGCCAGCGTCGCCAAATTCCAGGAATTTATTGCTGGCCTTGAAAAATACGAAAACGTCCTGCTCGTAGGACACAACCCGAACCTGCCGCAGTTCCTCGGTTCCCTGTTCGCTTCCCAGGCCCGCGTCAATGTCCGGCTGCGTAAAGGCGCCATCGCACGGGTAGATTGCACCCGGCGCCCTGGCACTCTCAACTGGTTGGTGGACCCACGTATTCTCCGCGGTGTTTATACCAGGGTCACAAAAAGGTCTTTGCGGAAGACTTCCTTGAAGTAGGCCGCCTCTTTCCTCAGCGACCACATCTCCAGCTCTGCCCCCGTGCGTCCGGGAGAAATCTCCATCAGCACCTGCTTTGGATACACCCTCACCCGCACGCGCAGAATATCGCTCGCCCGGTCCTGGTTCAGCGCTACAGCAAGGCGCAGCAGCACCACGGCACGGCGCACATGTTCGTGCTCTTCCGGAGGGACCTGCCGCATCGTCCGCCCCGTCGCCTCCGGCCGGCTTTTGCCCAGATACCGCGCAATCGCAGACGTAATCACGCGCTGCACCGGCGTAAAGCCAAACATTTCTGAATTGGCAATAATGTACTGCGCATGCCGGTGGTATCCCTGGAAATTCATAAATTTCCCAATGTCCCGCAGCATCGCCGCAGTTTCCAGCCAGATACGGTATTCATCCGGCAGAGCATGCACCGTCTTCAGGTCCTGAAACAGCTGCACGGCATGCAGACGCACCGGTTCCGCCTGCCTCGGATCTACCCCGTATTTACGGCATGTTTCCAGCACAGCTTCCCACCGCTCGCGCTCAAACTGCTGGTGGGCCGACGCCCTCGGGTCCTGCTCTGCCAGCATCTGCGCCAGAATTCCATCCCTCAATCCCAGCGGCGAGTAGCGAAAGCCCGGCAGCCCGTACGACTCCAGCAACTCCGCAAAAACATGCGCTCCGGCCACAATAATCTCAGAACGCCGCGGCCCAATCCCCTGCACGCTCGTCCGCTCAGCATTGCTCATCTTCGTCAGCTTTTCTGTCAGCTTTCGAACGCTCCGCGTCGGGGTGAGGGACGTCTTTGTCCCTGCGCGCTGCTTCACCACCGTGCGGCTGGCTTCCGACAAGGCCGCCGCCGTGCCTGACGTCGCAATCACCGTCTGGACACGCGTCGGCTGCACCCGCCGCTCTGCCCTCCTCAGCTCGCGGGCAATAAACTGCTTCAGCCGGGCCACATCCTGTTTTGAAGGTGGATCGCTGTGGAGAAATTCCTGCGTAAGCCGCACCGCACCCAGCGGAATGCTCACCGTCTCCTTAATGCGCTTGTGTTCTGAGAGAGATATCTCGCAGCTCCCCCCGCCCACATCAATCAGCAGGCAGCGTCCAGCCGCGCCCGGTTCATTGCTCATAATGCCGCGATGAATCAGGCGCCCTTCTTCCAGCCCGGAAATAATCTCCACTTCCCATCCGGTCTCGTCCCGCACCCAGGCAAGAAAGGCGCGGGCATTGCGCGCATCGCGCATCGCGGCCGTAGCAACTGCTCTCACACGGTCTGCCCCGTGCATCTGCACAGCTCGCTGAAACCGCTTCAGCGCTCCCAGCGTTGCGGCCATGGCTTCTGGAGAAACCAGGCCCGTCTCAAACACGCTACCGCCCAGCCTTGTCACCTCTCGGTCTTCATGCAGCACCTTCAGCCGGTGCTGCACCACCCGCGCAATCTTCAGGCGGCAGGAGTTAGAACCAATATCAATCGCGGCAAATGTCTGCATGATTCCTGAAAGAAAGATACACGACCGCTGCACCAATTCCGGAAATGGAAGAATTTTATGTTGATTTTGTTAATGGATGGTTTTCATCTTGTGCTGCATATAGTCCATCAGCAGATATTCGCCCAGTGTATGCGGAGTGGTGAAATACGCCTTGCCCTTGCACATCGCTGTCACTCGCTGCACAAACTGCACCAGGCCAAAGTCTGAGGCAAGCATAAACGTGTTGATCATGATCCCCGACCGCTTGCAGCGCGACACCTCTTCCAGTGTCTCCCCCACCACCAGCGGGTCCAGCCCAAACGCATTTTTATAAATACGTCCATCCGGCAGCGTCAGCGCCGACGGCTTGCCATCCGTAATCATTACGATCTGCTTCATGTCCTTGCGCTGGCGGTCAAGAATACGGTGCGCCAGCCGCAGACCTTCTCGCGTATTCGTGTAGTACGGCCCCACCTTCACCCGCGCCAGTTGTGACACCGGCATCTCTTCCGCCGAATCATGAAAAAGCACCAGCGAAAGTGAGTCTCCCGGATACTGCGTCCGTATCAGGTGAGAAAGCGCCATCGCCACGCGCTTCGCCGGCGTAAAGCGGTCTTCCCCATACAGAATCATCGAGTGCGAGCAGTCCAGCATCACCACCGTCGCGCATGAGCTTTGGTACTCACACTGGTGTACATGCAGGTCGCTGTACTCCAGGCTCAGTGGCAGCGCAAGCCCTTCGCGCTGAATCGCCGAGTTCAGCGTCGTCACCACATCCAGATTCAGCGTGTCGCCAAACTCATATGGCCGTGACGCGCCGCTCGCTTCAATCCCCGTCGCCCAGTCCCGCGTATCATGCCGTCCAAAGCTCGACTTCCCCAGCGAGCCAAGCAGGTTTCGCAGCGTCTTGTATCCCAGAAAATCCAGGCTCTTGTCCGTGACCTCAAACTTTACCTGCGACTCGCCTTCCCCCACCTGCCCGCCCGAAGACAGGGTCTGCGCAGATTCACGCGGCTGTTCAATCGAAATGTAGTTCTCCTGCTCCATGCGCTGCATGATCTGGTCAATCAGCTCGTCCAGCTTGTTCTGCGCAGCCAGCTCGTCCACCTTCTGCTGCATCTGCTCATCGAACAATTCGCCCGACTCCAGGGCCTGCCGAAGCGCCTCCCGCAATGCTTCCAATGTCTGATCAAGGTCCTGAAACTGCGTCCACGGGTTCTGAAAGCCCGAATCCAACAGAAAGTCTGACAGCGCATTCAGCAGGTCTTCCATGCTCATCTCCCCCGCCAGGCTGCCGTCATATTTGGTGTAACGGACACGCTTCATGCTTTCAGTGTGCGCCCATTCCAGAAACAGAAGCAAATGCCACTTTGCGATACTGGCCCTTTGAAAAATCCCGGGTGCCACAACCGCAACCCCTGCACAAAAGCCGCCATCGCTGAGCGTAGCGAAGCGAAGCCAAAGGGCCCGCACCGCAAGGTGCGAGTTGTAGCGCAAACAACAACCTTCCCGGAAAGCAACGCGCGCAGCCATGAAAATCCCTATGATTACTTCTTACATGCATCGGAATGTTACATTTAATTCGCCGTACTAATTCGCTTTACTGAGGAAAAGCATTGTGACCTATTTGGGGATAGACATCGGCACAGGAGGCACGCGCGCCGTGCTGGTAGATAACAGCGGGCAGGTCCTGGCATCGGGAATGAGCGAACACGCTCCCATCCGCAGTCCCCAGCCCGGCTGGGCCGAGCAGGACCCCGAGGACTGGTGGCGCGCCGCGCAGGAAGCCATTCGCGCCGCACTCGCCGCCAGCGGCCTCAAAGCCTCCGATATCGCCGCCGTCGGCCTCACCGGGCAGATGCACGGCGCCGTCATGCTCGATAACGAAGGTCGCGTGCTGCGTCCATCGCTCATCTGGTGCGATCAGCGCACCGGACCGCAATGCGACTGGCTGCATCAGCAGCTCGGGCGCGAGCACCTCATTGAACTCACCTGCAATCCCGCGCTACCCAACTTCACTCTGACCAAGCTCCTCTGGGTCCGTGACCATGAGCCCGAGGTCTTCGCAAAAATCGCACGCGTCCTCTGCCCCAAGGACTACGTGCGTTACCGCCTCACCGGAACCTATGTCATAGACGTCCAGGAAGCATCCGGCACCCTTCTGCTCGACGTAACCAACCGTCGCTGGTCTTCTGAAGTGGCGCGCGTTGCCGGAATCAGCGAGTCATGGCTGCCGCAGGTCTTTGAATCCCCCGACATATGCGCAAGAATTTCTTCCGAAGGCGCAAAGCGCACCGGGCTCGCCGAAGGCACTCCCGTCGTTGCCGGCGCAGGAGACCAGGGCGCAGGCGCGGTCGGCATGGGCATCCTCCAGCCCGGCTCTGTTTCGGCCACCATCGGGACATCCGGTGTCGTCTTTGCTGCCACCGATGCCCCCACCAAAGATCCGCACGGACGTCTGCACACCTTCTGCCACGCCGTTCCCGACCGCTGGCATGTCATGGGGGTCACCCAGGCCGCCGGACTCTCCTTCCGCTGGCTGCGCGACACCATCGCCCCCGGCATAAACTATGACACACTGACCGCCGAAGCGGAGAAAGTTCCGGCTGGCAGCGACGGCCTGCTCTGGGCGCCCTATCTCTTCGGCGAGCGCACCCCACACCTCGATTCGCACGCCACAGCCATGTTCTACGGCATTACCGCCTCGCACACTCGCGCGCATCTTACCCGCTCTGTGCTCGAAGGCGTAGCCTACTCCCTGAAAGACACCTTCACCCTGTTCTCAGAACTTGGCATCCCCGTCAAAGGCGTTCGCCTCGGCGGAGGAGGCGCTCGCGGCCCCCTCTGGCGCAAAATCCAGGCCAGCATCTACGGCTATCCCTGCGATGTGCTCGTCGCCGAAGAAGGAGCTGCCTTCGGCGCAGCACTCCTCGCTGGAGTAGGCGCAGGCGCCTGGAAAACTACAGATGAGGCCTGCGCGTCAGCCATTCGCATCGCCGAACAGATTTCGCCCGATCCAGCCGCAGCAAAAACCTACGCCAAAGGATACGAAGTCTACCGCCGCCTCTACCCCGCCATCAAAGCTGTTCGCGACGGAGAGTGACTTCGGACCCGTCCTCGCGACTGAGTTTCGTGCGGCCTTCAAGAGAGATTCGCCAAAAAAAAATAAACGTCCGGTTTTAAAATGCCAGGATTGCAAAAACAAATCCCGGCAGGACACACCTTCCTGCCGGGCCCTTCTGGCTGTACTTGGACCAGGAAATTAGCTGGCTTTCTGCGCGGAAACCGAGTTGACCGTGATGGTGTCGCCTTCCACGGTGCCGGTGACGGTAACGTTCTGGCCAGCGAGCCCTTTTACCTTCGACTCTTCGCCTTTGATCTTGTAGACCTTGCCATTGCTCACCAGCACCGGATCAGAGCCGCCCTTCAGGCATTTCTTGATGCACTTGGTCGCATCCGCACTGGGAGAGCTATGGTCCGCTCCGCAATGCGATTCGCTGACAAAGCCATTCACAGTGGTAGTAGATTGCGCTGAAAGTCCCATGACCCCCAGCGACAGAAAACCTGCAACCGCTAAAACGTTCAGTTTCATGCCATTGCTCCTTTTAAGTATTGAACCGAAACCAGCATACGCCAGATAGCGCCATCTGCGCACCTATTTGCCGTCCTTTTGATGTAACAAAAAGCGGAGGACCAGTGGTCCTCCGCGAATGAACGTTGAATTTGTTAGAAGTTGAATGTCAACTGGAACTCGGTCGACCGCGGCCCTCCTTGATCAAAGGTTCCGGAACCATGGGCGGAGGACTTTGCCTCCGCCTTAGAGAATCCAATCAGAAGTTAAAGCTGGCCTTCAGCTGGATAAGACGAGGAGAAGCATCGCCACCCAGAAACGATCCAAGGATCGAAGTGGGGGTGTTAACAGTTCCGTTGATAGTACCGAAACCGCCCTGCCCACTTCCAGCCTCCACATCATTAACGGGCTGCGCGAAGTTCGGATGGTTAAGCACATTAAAGAACTGAGCACCTAAACGCAGATTGGCACCTTCCCAGTGAGGGATCCCGAATCCTTTGCTCAGGGTAAGGTCCGTGTCTGTGTATCCCGATCCGGTGAACTGATTGCGATGCTGCACATTGAATCCAGATGCGTAATCAAAGTAAGCAAATCCAGCACTGGAATTGCCAGTAGCAGCAAACGCGCAAGGCGAAGTGCCCCCATTCACTCCCGCATGTGCCGCGCCACCACAGTGATTGCTGAAGCCGGTCGCAAGCTGATCGGCAAACAGCGAACCACCGCCATAATTGGATGGCGTTGACGAATCAATGATGGAGTAAGGAAGACCCGTGCTATGGAAGACCGTACCGCTGATTTGCCAGCCATCAGAAAGGACATGAGGTCCTCCGAAATAAGGAACAGTCAAAACATAACTGCCACTTACATAATGGCGGATATCATAATCGGCATTTCCATAGTTCTGGTGCACGTTGTACGGATTATTCGGCGCAATCGCGTTCCCGCCAAATGCGCTGATACCTCCGTTTGAGATTTCATCCAGTGCGTGGCTGTACTGATAATTAACCTGTAGCGTGAGCCATTTACTCCGGTTCACCAAAGAGGTAACCAGTCCATTGAAGTTCGAGCTTGCTCCGCTCGAAAGCTCAGTCGCCTGCCCGAACGCTGCGTTCGGCGCGTTGTCCGGTAGCCCCGGAAAACCATACGCGTTGATATTGTCGTTGGAAACCGGCTCATGATACCCATGATTCCCCACATAGCTGACGGAGAGAGCTGCCGTCTTCGTCAACTGGTGCTCAATGGCGAGGCTGAACTCCTCATAAGTCGGATACTTGATACTATGGGTCGTGGAAGTGAAGGCCGGAGCAACAAATCCCGGAACGGACGCCGAGATAGTGCTGAATGATCCGCCGTTCGCATAGGCAGCCTGAAAGGCGGCATTTGCATTTGTAACAGCTTTAGCACCACTACCCGCCTGACTCGGATCCAGAACATAGCTGCCGCGAATATAAAATGGCACTCCCGTCGGAGGATTGGTCAGGAGGTTGTCTGTAACAACGCCCGGGAATGTATCAGAAAACATTCCGAATCCGGCGCGGATCGTTGTGCGTGAATCAGGCCCGAACGGAAGCCATGCAATCCCTACCCGCGGTTCAATTGCAACTTTCTGGAAATCGTAAAACGCCTGATGCCGCCCACTATTGATCAGCTTATTGTAAGGTGTATCCACTGCAGAAGCAGATGCTTCAGCAAGGAAATCCTGGGCCAAATTAGCAAAGCAGTTGGTAATGCACACTGGATTGGAGTTGTGCTCAACGCGCACGCCATATGTAAGGGTGAAATTCGGCCGGATCTTCCACTGGTCCTGTACATACCCACCCATTGCATAAAGGGCAACCGGCTGAGTGACACGCAGAGGAAATGACTGCCGCCACCGGGTTGCAAATCCCGCACCAAATGCGGCTGCAGTGGTATACGCTTCCGGCGTCACTGCCCGGACAGAAGGATCAAAGTCCGTCACATCATCACGCCGCATTGTCCAACCCACCTTAATGGTATGCGCGCCGCGATTGATGCTCAGATCATCCGCAAATTGATATCCCGTTACATTTCTGCCCTGCGGAAAAACGTGGTCCTGACCACCAACAAAGCCGCCAAAACCGTTCGTGCCCAGCGATCCGCCCAGAAATACCAGGACGAACGGAGCAATCTGGTTTGCAGCAGCCTGGTTCGTATTTGTGAAAACTGCACGGTAATAGATGGCCGTAAAAAGAAATTGGTTCGTAATATTCGGACTGAATGTATGGGTTTCGTTAAGTTGGCCCGAATACTGCGGTTGAGGACTGAGCGCATTAAATACAGGGTTCAGCAGACTTGTAAACGTGGCCTGTACACCCTTGTCTACATTGACATGACCATACAGCTGGTCTTTTGAACCGAGCACCTGATCCACACGTCCTGTCACAAGGTATTCATGCGTAAAGTTTCCGGCCGTCCCATTGAACTGAACACCAAAGATGTCAGATGCAGGTGTGGCGCTGGCGAACCCGGGAGCATTGTTGTACTGCTTGAAAATGTTCTGATAAAGCGAGGCTTCCGCCGAATTACCGTTATATGCCAGGTTGCCGTTCGGCACCAGCGGATTCGGGTTCGCGCATCCCGCGTTGTTTTCTCCGCAAATCGGCGTCGGATCCAGGACCGCCGCCTGATAAGTAGGACTTGGCGCATATACCGTGGCGCGAGTAGGCAGGACCACGCGTAAACCCTCGTAGTTCACAAAGAAGAAGGTCTTGTCCTTACGAATAGGACCGCCCACCGCAGCCGCCCACTGATTGGCATTCACAAAAGGACGAGGCGTCCTCTCTCCCTTAGGCGCATTATTGTTGAACCAGTTGTTCGCGTTCATCACGCGGCCATTCCACCAATACGTCGCATTGCCGTGGAAACGGTTCGAGCCTGCTCGCGAAATCTCGTTGACTTGCGCTCCACCCAGACCACCAAACGACGCGTCATAGGCATTGGAAACAACGGTCACATCGCTCACGTCATTGTTCCCAAGCAGCAGGTTTGTCGCGCCTGAATTGTTCAGGTTCAGGAAAGGATCATTCAGGTAACCACCATTGATGGTGAATGTATTCGACGTGGCCGGCAGGCCGAAAACTGCGAAGTTTCCATACCCGCCCTGTGTATTCATGACCGCGCCCGGAGAAGTCTGCGCAACGAAAGTAAGGTCGTTTCCAGGATTTGGAAGGTTCTGGACCTGCTGGAGGTTGAATGTAGTGCTCACCTGCGCGTCGTCGGTATGAAGAATCGGGGCCTCAGCTGTAACACTGATCGTGGTAGAACTTTGCCCTACCGTCAGCTTGGCATCTCCAGACGTGGTTGTACCGGCAGCCACAGTCACCGTAAATTCGCTCGTTTGGAAACCCGGCGCTGTAATCGAGATCTTGTAGCTTCCCGGGGTAAGCAGCGGAACCCGGTATTGACCCGTTGCGGAAGTAGTTACAGATTTTATCTGCCCAGTGGCTGCGCTGGTGACGGATATAGAGGCGTTGGATACCGCAGCCCCAGAAGGATCAGTTACTGTCCCAACAATGTCACCAGAAATGTTCGTCTGGGCATTGGATGTTTTCGGTGAGAACCATAGAACCAGGAAAGCTATGCCTGCCACTGCGAACAGTTTGAGGCTTTTAGACCTTATGTTTTTCATACAGACTTCTCGATGATCTGGATTTTGTGCAAATTTCAGATGATAGAAAAGCAATCCACATGCCGAGAAATGAGATTTCCAGAAAAATTTCGTACTATGAACAAAATGAAGGGTTTACTGTGCGACCTGCTATTTATCAAAAAATAATAGTCTGTTTTATCCAAAGTTACATTGATTTCTGTTTTTCATAAGCGTTTTCCAGATCTCATATTTCCCTGTGATTAAGACCGTCGAAATTGTCTCATGAAACAATAGTTCCAGCGGTTCATCAAACAGGGAGGGCCGCGTTATGAACACCTTCAAGACTGCTCTTTTAATGACCGCACTCACCCTCTTCCTGCTTTTTCTGGGAGAGCGCTTCGGCGGACGCAACGGCCTGGTTCTCGCCTTCATTTTTGCGGCAGGAACGAACTTCTTCAGCTATTTCTTCTCTGACAAGCTGGCGCTCGCCATGTATCGGGCCCAGCCAGTCACCCGCGAAGAGCTGCCGCGTGTTTACCAGGTCGTCGAACGGCTCACGCAGCGTGTCGGCTTGCCCATGCCGAAGATCTACGTCATCCCAACCGACTCGCCCAACGCTTTCGCCACTGGACGCAATCCAAAACACGCTTCCGTGGCCGTCACCCAGGGCATTCTTAACCTGCTTAATGACGACGAACTGGAAGGCGTCCTCGCACACGAGCTCGGTCATGTGCGCAACCGCGACATCCTCACCAGCTCCATTGTGGCCACCCTCGCGGGCGCCATCACCATGCTCGCCCGCATGGGCTATTGGGCCTCGCTCTTTGGCGGGTACGGCGACAGCCGGGACCGCGAACGCAACGGCGGTGGACTCGGCGCTCTATTCATGCTGATCCTGGCTCCCATCGCTGCAACACTCATTCAGCTCGCCATCTCGCGCTCACGCGAATATGAGGCCGACGCGACCGGCGCGCACATTACTGGCAATCCCTATGCGCTCGCCAGCGCGCTTGAAAAGCTCGAAGCCTATTCCCGGCGCCTGCCTATGGCAGCCTCGCCTTCCAATGCTCATCTGTTTATAGTGCAGCCGCTGATGAGTGCCCGCGACTTCGCCAATCTCTTCTCCACGCACCCGCCCATTGCAAAGCGGGTCGAGCGCCTGATTGGCAGACCCAGTATCTATGGGGTACAAGATAAATAGCGAAAGCAGACCCCGCATGAAGACCCTTTTACGCGCTTTGATTCTGCTCCTGGTTGTGCTGTGGCTCGGTGGAGTCATGTTCTTCCCCATCGTGGCGGCAACTGCGTTCTCTTCCCTGCCCGACACGCACGCCGCAGGCACAATCGTTGGAAAATGCCTGCGCATCCTGCATTATGAGGGCCTCTTTGCCGGAGTATTGATCATCGTGCTGCTGGCAGTTGCGCACCGCTCAGGCACTTATCTTCGCCATGTGATTGCGCCTGTCCTTGTTGCCTTCATCATGCTTTGTCTCACCGCCTTTTCGCAGTTCTCCATCATTCCGAAAATGGAAGGCTATCGGCTTGCTGCCGGAGGCGCCATAGACTCTGTGCCACCAAACGATCCAGACCACGTGGCCTTCAACAAGCTTCATGTCGAGTCAGAGCGCGTGGAAGAAGGCGTGCTCGTTGCGGGCATCATACTCGTGGTGCTGCTTGCCAGAGAAGGCCAGCAGACCACCAAGTGAACACTTTAAAGCTATCAAAAACACGAATTACCTGAGACTCTCGCCCGGGGAGATCGCTTTCACTTCGATGCCCGTGCCTTCCAGATGTTTCTTCAGTTCTTCGGGCGTCCCGGTCAGGATGGGGAAGGTCCCGTAGTGGATGGGGAGGACGGTTTTCACGCCCAGAAATTTTGCTGCAAGCGCAGCGCCCTTCGGCCCCATGGTGTAGTGATCGCCGATAGGAAGCATGGCCAGCTCAGGATGATAGAACTCTCGGATCAGCTGCATGTCAGAAAAGACTGCCGTGTCGCCTGCGTGATAGAGCACCGGGCCATTTTCAATGGTCAGCACAAAGCCGACGGGTTCGCCGCCATAGACGCTCTTGTCGCCATCTGCAATTCCGGAGCTGTGCCGGGCTTCGACCATACTGACAGCTATGTCTTCGTGGCGCCAGGTCCCGCCCATGTTCATGCCAACGCCATTCTTTACACCCTTCGACTGTGCCCATCCCACAATCTCAGGTATCCCTACAACAATCGCGTTGTGCTTTTTTGCCGTGTCCACCAGGTCGGAGATGTGGTCGCCGTGGCCATGCGTGGCGAGGATGAGATCTATCTTTTCAGGAAGCTTGTGGCCCTTGGGATACTTCGGGTTTGCGGAGATGAAAGGATCTATCAGAATAGAAGTACCCTTCGCTGTAGAAATATATACAGCCGCATGTCCCAGCCAGATAATGGTTGTTCCCTTCAGATCAGACATTGGTCATAACTCCTGCAAAATGTGGTTCTTGTGGTTGGATGAAATTTCCACCGAGAATGAATTGACCAACAACGGAAAGAAGCATAGCTTTTTCTACATGAGCGAAGAAAAGGCGAATACCGTTGCTTTGTCGCTCTTTCCCGACGATGCCGATTCCACTCCTCTGGTAGGAATCGCCCGGCTTGCCAGCCAGTCCGCAGTGGCTGATACCGGCCACATGACAGAATATCGCGCCCTGAATGTTCGCTCCGTGCTGAACTCGGTGGTTTCAAAACGTGGCGTTCCCTTCGGCCGGAGTATCAATCCGTATCGTGGATGCGAATTTGGATGCCGCTACTGCTTTGCCCGGTATACGCACGAGTTTATGGAGCTGCGTGATCCCTCGCTCTTTGAGCGGCAGATTTTCATAAAGCAGAATGCGGCGTGGCTGCTCAAACAGGAGCTGCGCAAGCTGCGGCGCGGCGAAGAGATTGCTATGGGCACGGCCACTGACCCTTACCAGCCGATTGAGCGACGGGCGCGGGTGACCCGCAGCATTCTGGAAGTGATGGCCGAATGCCGCGGGCTGAAGCTGGGCATCATCAGTAAATCCACGCTGATTGTGCGCGACCTGGACCTGCTGAAGAAGTTCGCGGAGCACAACCGGCTGACGGTGCATATAAGCATCACCACTCCAGACGTTAAGCTGGCGCGCATTCTGGAGCCGCGCGCGCCACGACCAGACCTGCGTTTTCAAACAGTGGCACGGCTACGAAAGGCGGGCATACGCGCAGGTGTGCTGTGCTGCCCAATTATGCCGGGAATTAATGACACACCGGCTGCGTTTGACGCGATGGCAAAGCGCGCGCAGGAAGCGAAGGCATGCTTTATGGCTGCGAACCCGCTGTATCTGAAGCCATGCTCAAAGGCGACGTTTCTGTCGTTCGTGCAGCAGCACTTCCCTGCGCTCGCGGCCAGCTATGAGAAGCGCTATGGAGAGGATGCGTTTGTCTCGAAGGCATACCGCAAGCGCGTGACAGACCTGCTGGCAGCGGTGGTGAGGAAATATCACCTTGGAGAGCGGTATGGTGGACCGAGGTCCGCACCGGAGCGGCTGGAAACGGAAGCGCAGATGTCTTTCTGGCCAGAGTAACGCGTAC
Source organism: Alloacidobacterium sp. (assembly GCA_035293545.1). Lineage (GTDB taxonomy): Bacteria > Acidobacteriota > Terriglobia > Terriglobales > Acidobacteriaceae > Alloacidobacterium. Next base: position 215,539 of record DATGMQ010000076.1, read on the forward strand.
GGCCTCACTTCTTGGTGGACGGTGCAATCGTTCTGATGACGAGTGCATGGGAACCATTGCGCACATACTCGATGCCTGTAATGTCCACGTACTGGCCTGCGAATGGCAGAAGCTTTGGATTGAGTGAGGAGGCCGGCGTTTTGTCATCTATAGGGACGAAGATCGTTCCGTCATCGCGCAGAATCACGAGCGGCGAACCGTTCCGTGCACAGGCCCGCGCACAATCCGGGCTAACGGGCTTGTCCAGAGATTTTGTGTACGCGCAGGCTGAGTCAATGACCCATCCCTGCACGGTTACGGTGCGCCCAGCGAGCTTTTGCGCAAAGACGCATAAGCCAGCCAGGAACACCGTAATGAGGACAACGCCAGTTCTGCGCATGGGGACCCCCTATGCTGCTTCGACGCTCGGGATGGATGGCTTGCGGTAGCCGTGATCGGCCAGATGCTTGCCCATGGCGTCGTAAAGAGATTCATCGCGCGGCTGCCATGTGCCGAGTCCATCCACGTAGCGGTTGTACATGCAAAAGGCAGCGGCGATCAAAACGGTATCGTGAATTTCCAGATCGGTTGCGCCCTGGCTGCGAGCGGCTTCGACATCCTGGACAGTTACGTTCTTGCCGCCCTTCTGCACTTTGCCTGCAATCACAAGGAGGGCCTTCAGCTTTTCAGAGATGTTGGCGTGCTGGAAGTCGGCCTTGACCCGCTTGACGAGTTCCTCATCCCCGAGATGGGCCGATGCTGCCGCGCCGTGGCTGGTCTGGCAGAAGTAGCAATCGTTGAGATAGGAGACGTAGGTGGCAATCAGCTCACGTTCGCCGGGAGCAAGACTACCGGGCTCGTGGAGCAGAATGTGGGCAAGCTCGCGCATGGGTTTGGCCGTCTCAGGTCGGAAGGCAAAACCAGCGGAGATTCCCGGCAGTCCTTTTGGAAGAGCAATGTGTGGCATGGGTGTGGTTCTCCTCAATGTGAAGCTGTTTCAGCTGGCAGATATTCTTTGCTGATGGAAACATAACCATCGCGCGCGATGCGTTTGCCGCGCTCGCGATACATGGCTTCATCGCGGGGCTGCCATGTGCCAAGGCCATCTACGTAGCGGTTGTACATGCAGAAGGCGGCGGCAATTAAGACGGTATCGTGGATTTCCAGATCGGTTGCGCCAAGGTTCCGCGCGGCTTCTACATCCTGAGCGGTTACGTTTTTGCCGCCTTTCTGGACTTTGCTGGCGATGACGAGCAGCGCCTTCAATTTTTCTGAAATGTCGGCGTGCTGGAAGTCGGCCTTGACCCGCTTCACTAGGTCTTCATTGTCGTCCAGACTGGCGGCGGCAATGGCGCCATGGATGGTCTGGCAGTAGTAACAATCGTTGAGGTAGGAAACATAGGTGGCAATCAGCTCGCGCTCTCCGGGAGTAAGCGTATTGGGCTGATGTAGCAATATCTCGACGAGCTCGTTCAATGGTTTCGCCGTCTCAGGGCGAAAGGCCATGGCTCCGCGGATTCCCGGTAGCTCTTCAGGCAAACGAATATGGGCCATAGAGAAAAAGGTCCTTTCAGGGAAGGGTTGGTTCGGCAACGTCTGCTATGGAAATTGGTTTTGCAGGAGCAAACCACCTCCGCAAGAGGTCGCCACTAAGGACAACGGCAACGCCAGCCAGCGCCGGCAGCGGATTGTGCATGAGAATGAGCAGCGCGATGAGCCCACTGCCAATGAGGAAGATGAAGGGCGCGAGAGGAAACCACCACTTCCGCACCGGATCTTTCAGCCGGAAAAGGGATGCAGCGGAGAGGGACAAGAAGCAGATGGCAGAGAAGATGATGTAGGCCAGGATGCGATCGAAAGCGCCAAAACAAAGCACCAGAAGTGCCATGATGGTTTGCAGCAGGACGGCGTTGGCTGGAGTTCCAAAGCGCGGATGCAGGCGTCCAAAAACAGAGAAGAAAGCCCCGTCACGTGCCATGGCATAGTAGACGCGCGGTGCGGCCATGGTCATGGCCATGAGCCCGCCTGCCACTGAAAGCAAAACACAGGCCGAAAGGATTTTTCCTCCGGCAGTACCAAAGAGCACGGAGCCAAACTGTGCAACAAAAGCGGTGTTTGAGACGATGCGCTCCATGGGCACCACGGAGAGAAATGCGAAGCTCACGGTGAGATAGACGGCGGTGACCAGCAGGACTCCTGTAACGAAGGCCACAGGCAACGTACGGCGTGGATTTCGTACTTCCCCAGCGAGTTTGCCCGCTTCCCACCATCCGCCAAAACTGAAGAAGGCGCTTACGGTTGCGCCCGCGATCGCGCCAAACCACGGTTCTGCGCCCGGGCGCCGCGTTACAAGAGGCAGCAGATTGGTGGTGGAAGCATGTCCTGAAATCCACGCCCAGGCCACGAGACTGAAGAGCACCACCAGCTTGAGCAGATTGGCCGCTGCCATTACGCGGCTGCTCAGGCGCGTGCCCGCGTAATTGATGGCCCCTAGGCACAGAAGAAAAATGAATGGCAGAAGGGTCGCGAGTCGGGGAGGAATAGGGTGGAGCGATTGCACATATGGCACCGCGCCCACGGCCAGAGCAGCCGCAACACCAGGATCAATGACGACGGCCGACATCCAGCCATAGAGGAAGGAAGGCCGCAGCCCGTAACCTTCACGCAGATAGACGTATTCTCCGCCGGCCTGGGGAAAGCGCGCGGCCAGCTCGGAATAACAGAGTGCTCCGCATAGAGCGATGAACCCCATTCCGCACCAGACGGCGGCCAGAAGAAGGGGCGAGCCCAGGGACTTTGCCATGGCTGCCGGGGTAAGAAAAATCCCCAGCGCGATTGATTCCCCGACGACTGCGGCGACGGCCGCAGGCAGTCCCATCTGACGTTTTGGCTCCATGCGAATGCCATGCTACACGGAGCAGGTGACGACGGCCATCCACCAAAAGGTGGAGCCACCGGCTATTCGTAGCGCAGTGCCTCAATGGGATTAAGATTTGCTGCTTTAATGGCCGGAACCATGCCGCTGACCAGCCCGACGATGACCAGAATTCCGGTTGCGACAATGACGATGGCGGGGGAGATGAGCAACCGGATATCTGCGGCCTCAGCATTCGAGGCCAGGGCGCTGTAGAAGGTGATGCGGCCGACCCCGATGGCCACAGCATAGGCAAGAGCTATGCCGATCGCCCCTCCCGCAGCGGTAATCACGAGCGCTTCAGCGAGGAACTGGACCAGAATATGACGCTTGCGTGCGCCAAGTGCCTTTTCTACGCCAATTTCGCGAGTCCGCTGCTGCACGGCGACGAGCATGATGTTCATAAGGCCGATTCCGGCAATGCCCAAAGTTAACGCCCCAATAAAGAGCAGCAGGACCTGCAGCGCGAGCGTGATGATACGGAATTGCTTCAATTGCTCCATAAGATTGGCAACAAAGATCGCGTTGTGGTCGGAGGGACGGAAGTTGTGCGCAGCGGCGAGTGTATTGCGGATGGCCTTTTCCACCATGACGTTGTCGCCGGTGTAGTTCATCCATATGCCATCGAGATACTTCAGGTCTTTAATGTCGCCCATGGTATTGAATGGCACGTAGATCTGGCGATTGATATCGTCATCGCCTTCCTGCATTTTTGGTTTGAGTACGCCGATGACAGTAAAGCTGATTCCGTTAAGACGAACGCGTTGCCCGATGGCGTATTGGCCTGAGAAGAGCTTGGTCTTTGCTTCCGAACCAATGACAGCAACATGATTGCGCTGCTGGTCATCGAGGTCGGTGAAGAACCTTCCGGAAGCAATGTCGAGCTTGAGAATGTCCTGAATCTCAGAGTGATAACCATTCACCGTCCATGTATAGGTGTGCAGATCATTCGACACTGGGACTTGCTTGGACAGCATGGGCGAGATGTGCTGCAGATTCGGGACTGAATTCCAGAGGCGGTCTACGTCTTCCTGCGTGAAGCGCACCTGCACACCGGCCTTTGTACCTCCGGCCTGCTCACTGGTAAGGCCAGGAAAGACGCCAATGAGCTGAGTTCCCCACTGCGCAAAGATGGCCTCGATGGCGCGGCCGAATCCTGCTCCGTAGGCGAGCAGCAAGACAACTGTAGCAATGCCCCACGCCATACCGACAACGGTGATGGAAGTGCGGCGGCGGTTGTACAGCATGGCCTCGTAGGCCTGGCCCCATATGTCGCGCATCATGGCGTTGCTCCTATTCGCGCCGCAGCGCTTCTACCGGATCGAGTTCCGCAGCTTTGCCTGCGGGGTATAGCCCTGCGATGATGCCGCTTAGGCTCAGCGCACCGAGTGCGAGCGCGGCAGACCACGGGGCCATGTGCGGAGGATCAAAGCCCTGCATATTGTTTCCCACTAAAGAGTGCAGCACATACATAAAGCTCGCCGCTCCGGCGATGCCGATCAGCCCGCTGACCCCGGTGATCAGAAGCCCTTCGATAAAAAATTGCGTCATGATGTTTCGTTTGGTCGCGCCCAACGCCTTACGCAGTCCGATTTCGCTGGTGCGCTCAGTAACGGAGACGAGCATGATATTGATAATGCCCACAGCGCCCAGTGCCAGCGTCACAATGCCGACGCCGCCTAGAAAAACATCCATCGCAGTCCAGATTTTCCCCACCATTTCTTCGGTCTTGATGGTGTCCCATTCGTTGAAGGCGTCTGCAGAGTTGGCGTCAAAGCCATGACGCCGGGCAATGATTTCGTGCACCTGCTGCTTTGCCGCAACGTTGTCACCGCGAACACGCGGCTGGTACTGGATAGAGGTGACCGCATCGGCAGGAATGTTTTCCCCCTTCACGGGAAACATTTCCAGCATGGTGCTGAGCGGGATGTATATCTTCTGATTTTCGTTTTCGTTGTTGCCGCGCCCGGTTTTGTCGGCAATGCCAATGACTACAAAGCGAGCCCCATTCAGCAGGACCGTTTCGCCCAGGGCGGGGCGTCCGGGGAAGAGGAGCTTCGCGCTTTTTTCACCTAACACTACGACGCGCCGGCGGTCGGCCATGTCAGAGTCGTTGAGGAAGCGGCCTTCTTTGATGGGAAGAAAGCGCACGCTGCTGTAGTTTGGCTCGGCCCCAATGGCCTGCCCTCCGGCACTTTCATACAGGCTCTGCTGCTTGATGTCTTCGCGGTTGATGAAGGCCGTCGCGGCGCGCACGTCAGATGCCTCCGTGCGAATGGCCTGTGCATCAGAGAGCGTGAGATTGTAGGGGCGCATCCCCGTGTGCTGGTTGGGTACGGCAGGAATGGTGCCGCCCCACATCATGATGAGATCATTGCCAAGCGTTGCCAGAGAGCGGCGCTGTCCCGAACGAAAGCCTTCGCCCACGCTGATGAGCAGAAGCATGGAGCCCACGCCCCAGGCAATGCCGAACATGGTAAGAAAAGACCGCAGCTTGTTGGCCCAGATGGCGCGAAAGACCTGCCCAAAGATGTCGCTTGCACTCTGCATCGCTTACCGGAAGTACGCAAATTGTATGGAGGCGGTTCCCTGCTCTTTAGACTGCTTTCACCCAGAAAGACAGTGCGGATGATGGCATACTCAAATCACAAATACCGCACCGCCATTTAATTTTTTGTGTGTCGTAAAACCTGATGTTCCCATGCAACGTCTTATAAACTTGGGTAGCTTATACAGCTAACCGAGGACCTCGATTAAGTCTGAAGATGGTTTGAATATTATTTTGTGGCGATTTATCGGATTTAAATATTTGTCCATCTTTGATAAGTACGGATACACTAATTCCTGTTAGTTCCAGCTATACAAGCCGGCAGAAATAACTTTAATTTTCTTGCCTTTTCTTTAATGCCGATAGGCTATGACGAGCCAGATGGAGGAACTGTGGAAGTAAAAGACATTATTGCTGCCTTGGACAAAGAGATCAAACGTCTGAGGGAAGCACGTGAACTGCTGACAGGCACCGGCACAGAGCGGCGCAGAAAAGGCTCTGCACCAGGACGCACCCGCGGAACAAAAATGAGCGCGGCAGCCCGGCGTCGCATTTCAGCAGCCATGAAACAACGGTGGGCTGAGCGAAAAAAACAAATCAAAAAGTAGACCGACTAGGACCTTTCTCGTCTCCTTGAGGCAGACAAAGTAGCACCTTCTTCTGGAGGCAATAGGGCATTCTCATCAACCGGAAGTAACTTCTACTGAGTTTGTTTCGCTTTCAACCAGCTACTCAAAGTGGCGCTCGGCATTCTGCCGGGCGCGCTCCAGAGCATCATTCAGGTCCTGGCGTTTCAACTCCAGCGTGGCAGCGTCAGCATCCGGCGCTGGGGGCGCAACCGGACGCGCCCAGCTCACGGCAACGCGGGAAAACGGCTTGGGAACAAGAAAGCTGTCCCACGAACGCAATTTCCAGGCCCACTCAGGAAGAAGATAAAAACTGCCGATTTCCTGCTGTGTCATCTGCGCCAGTTTCACCGGGCCCATTTTGGTCTGGTAAATCGGCCCTCGAGGCCCATCCGCCGTAAAGACCACCGGCATTCCTTGTCGAACCACCTGCTCCAACGCGAGAAGACCCGCCGCACCTCCTCGGGAGCTGGAGCCACGCACGCTCGAAAACCCCAGCAGGGCAAGAGTGCGCGCAATCAGCTCGCCATCGAAGCTGCGGCTTATGAGAATGGAGCAGCGAAATTTGCGAAAGTACCACGCACAGGGCAGCGTGCACTGGTGCCAGAAGCAGAAGATGCCCTTTGCCGGAGGCGTAGCGGGAACTGCACCCGGCTCGGCGATGACTTCAAATCGTAACGTGGCCCCGATCACCGCCAGAACCAACGCTGTGAGCCGCGGAATCACCGCCATCGCAATCCGTTGCATCAGGGTGAATTTGGGGTAGTTCTTCGAAAGCACTTCCCAATCTTAATGGAAATCAGAGGATTAATTAGGTATCCGGTGGGCAGATGTGGACTTCGACAATCTTGGGTTGAGCGGTGAATCGGTCGATCTGGCATCAGAAGATTTAACGCACAGGGACATCTTGATTCAGCATTAGGGTCTCACCCCTCAATTCCAACCTGCCCACTTTAACGAGCTTGTCTCGTTGCTCTTCCACAGTCGCCCGCATATCCTCGGTCACGCGAGCAAATCCAAGGCGGCGACATGCCGCAACCGCTACATCCGCGGCTACCATACCATAACTCTCCTTCACTACAAGCTCCAGGAGGATAGGCCATGTGGCGTATGCATGTCGTGTTTTGCGCCGGCTAAAATTCTGCTCGGTTCATCTTTCCTGCAACTATAGCTTGCAGGCTTTCGCAAGCGCAAAGTATGAAACAGCGTTCTCTGCGGGAAATATCCATCATTTAAGGTGATTTGACGAAACACATGTTTACATTTCCACACTGTACGATAAAGCACGCAATTGTGATTGCCGCTGTCTCCGTAATACTAACCACATCGAATTCCGCTGTCTCCGTTTTGGCCCGAGAACATAACTCACAGATCGTGAACAATAGCGTCTGGTTAGATACGGCAGGGCAGCCGATTAGAGCGCAGGGCGGTACGATTGTGCGGTGGGCCTCTGTCTTCTATTGGTATGGGATGGATTGGTCCGGTCCCGTAAACAATAAGGTGAATCTGTACACATCAACCGATTTAATCACTTGGACCTCCCACGGCAACGTGGTGAACCTATTGGATGTGCCTGCATATAACAAGAATGACTGGATCGGACGTCCAAAAGTTGCTTATAACAAGACGACCCGAAAGTATGTCCTCTTTACCGAGCACAACAATAACGACGGAACTGGGCGAAACAAGCTGACATTCTTTACGAGTGACTCGCCTTATGGGCCGTTTCGATATCAAGCCGAAGATCCATATCCATGCGGATCTTCGATGGGCGATCTTGGGTCAATTCTGGTCGAAAATACTCAAGCGTATCTGTCTTTGACAAACGATAGCCCGGAAATTAATGGTTCAATCTGCATCGCCCGCTCAAGAGATCTTTTCTTGCGATTGATTCTGTGGTGTCCAGGATTCTTCCTCGGAACTATGCAGCCTCGCCGAGCAATAAGGAGGCCTCAGATCTGGTCAGGATCGGGTCCCGGTATTTCTTATTCGCGTCAGATACAGACGGTTGGAAGTCGAGCGAAACCACAGTTTGGACAGCACGTCAACTGGCCGGACCGTGGAATTGGGGCCGCTACGTAAGCACCGTGCCTCAAAGCGCAAATACCTTCGATACGCAAAACCTTTTGATTTTGCCCGTCGCAGGCAGTCGGAGCACTACCTATGTGTACATCGGAGATCGATGGACAGACATGGGCGGTAGTTCAGGAATTGGTCAAAACGAGTTTTTCCCTGTGGTCTTTGATAACGACCATGATGGATGGCCAACAATCTTGGGGCAAGCAAATTGGTCGATTGATGTCAAGGCGGGCACTTGGAGCGGCACGACGCGGCGGCGCTTGCGGTAAGCCCAAATGCCATAACTTGACTTCGCTCACCGCCTGGCCGCCGTCTAACTGATAGGAGCATGGCCACGAACTGCCCCCATCTGCTGAAGCCGCCGGAGGGACAGCTCGTTCCCGCGCCCGTGGGATCGCCGCACACCTGGACGTGATTGCAGGCAGTCTCTCCACAGGCACGAAGCATGTTTACGCTCGCGACAATTCCAGCTTCCATTACCGCAAAACCATCGAGGATTACGACGCGGCTCCGCGCTCACACGCTCCTGCTTGCATAATTCACGTGATACCAAGGGGCTAAAAGGAAACGTGTCCGCCAAGTGCGCAACCGGATTGCCATAGGCCATGTGGCGGATGCCAGGCGTTTCTCAGGGTACCTACCATTGTCGCGATTTCCTTCCAGAGACCTCCCATGCAGGTTCCATGGTTTTACCGAAGGATATTCAGTCGTGGCAACATGTGACGCGCATTTTGTTGTAAAGCAATAGCGCGAACAATTGGAAGCTAAGGCCAAAAAACATAGGGGCCTACTGAATCCCTAGAGAGGAGTCGAGTGGTTCTGGGACATTCACGTGCAGCCTAGGGGCGTTCATACTGGGTTGTCGCAACCTGACGACGGGGACATTCCAATCCGAAATCGAAATCACATATACGAAGGAGGTCTACGATGGCGCCTATGGCACCTTACTAATTAAGTCCTGGACGCACATTTTGGGGACAACAAATACTGGCTTCGGCGCAAGCGGCAACCTCTTTTCCAATTTTCATGGGAACAACTTGGCGTGCAGTTCGACGCCAGGTTCTCATGGTAGCAAATTCCTCTCTTCAACCACTCCGTACTGGGCGTGCCCATGGATTTCACCTGTGTGCGGTTTCCAGTACTCCCAATCATCACAAATCCCCTTGGAGGTGAAGTGTGCATACGGCATCGAGTAATACCCACACAACAATGGATTTTAGGCATTCAAAAGAAGAAAAAGTGCGCGCTGGGGCCAGAAGCCGATTTTCGCGAACATGGAAAATGCTGTTTGGGATTCTTATTTTGGCGACTGCCGCGGAATGCGCGATCGGACAAACCGTCACCGCATCGTCACGGTCCGGCAATTGCTTTCCCGGGAATGAAGCCGGCCATGGCGAAAAGAAGTGTTTGCGGACCGGCACGATCTACTGGGGCGCTGACGGCCACAGAGACAAACCGGGAGTCTACCAGGATGTTCCATTGAGCCAGCAGATCGCGGATCTCAAGAACATCTTCGGCAATACGCCCAACACAATCTTCTACAGCGCATGGGATAGCATCATTGGGCATGAAAGTGACGTAACTGAGTTGCAGGCTGCGGGAATTATCCCCATTGTCTCGGTGATCACATATCCAGATTGGTACAGCTTCTCCAGTGAGTCGGACGCTTATAATTGGGCGTACTCACAGGCCACAGAGGCAGTCAAGGCCGCGCCGACCGCGATGTACTGGAAAGTTGGAAATGAATGGAATTCGCAATGGCCGATTGCAAATGAGAAACTCAAATTCGGCGAGTTGGCGTCAGACTGGAACACCGCTCCCCATTATCCCATCTATAGAGGGGCCGCGGCGGGCGCAATTGCGGCCATTCGCGACAACAATCCGCATGCAAAAATCATCGCAGGGGCGATTACCGGATGGACACCCTTAGGCTTCGCCGATGCGCTCGCGGCGGATCTTGTCGATTATAATGGCCGCGATCTGTTGTGGGATTTCACGAACCTGCATTGGTACATGGATGTAGCTTCCGACGGTACACAGGGTGATTCGGGAGATCTGGGGGTACCCGATTCATACTTTGTCGCCAATTGGTCCCCTTTCTCTACACTCAATGCATATTCTCTGCTTTATCCGGCGATGAAGCCGTTATTCATAGACGAGTTAGGCTCAAGTGATGGGAATGTTCCGGCAAACGATGTTGAAGCTGGGGTCAGGTTGACCAACCTAATGGACAATGTTCTGTCACACACAAACCCGTCGTCAACTGAGCGTGGAGTTGTAGGAGCAACAATCTACCAACTCTATCAAATGCCTTTTGATCCAAAAGAGCCTAATGATCAAGTTGAAACTGGCTATTTCCTCTATAACTATCCTGCTGGCGGGCCGGTTACGATCGCGCCACAAGGCAAAGCAGTGAAGGAGTGGATCGCCCGCCACAACGACCCAACTTACAACAATAAACCGACTTTCTCTTTGTCTGGTGGCACAGGACCCACGCTCTCGCCAGGGACAACAGCGACTGCGACGATCACATTGACGCCTATCAAGGAGTATCACGGGGATATAGTCCTGACCTGCAGCGTTCAAAGCCTGCAGTACGCGGGTGCACCCGACACTCCGACTTGTGCGGTTCCAGGGCCTGTTTCGTTACAGGGCAGTGCTCCAGTAACCGCTACGATCACAATCTCAGCCGACCCAGCGACCTCTGGCTATTTTTATGACTTGACGGTGGTCGCGACCGGCAGGGATATCACGGCTGATACCAATGTCATTTTCATCGTGAATTGATTCAACCTCTGACCTTTGCTACCTGTGAAGGCGAGATCGAGATAACGCAGACCTGCGGCGTAGCCATCGAACCACGCCGCAGGTTTGATGAACAAATAGAATCTAATGACGCACTGTGGATCACCCATGAAACAGCAATGCTGCATTGGCGCTCTCCCGCCGCTATGTGGCCATGCACATTGATGAGCAAATATCTTCAACAGCTAAAAGATGTAGGGCACGTCTGGAATTTTGCCAGGCAACCTGCAGAATGTGCACTGCAATGGTCTATGCATTTCCACTTCTACTCCTCACAATCAGGGCTTATGCGATCCAGATCGGTCTCCATGCTAACCCGACCTGACTTGCTGGCTGCAGATCTTTTCATCGCGAGAACACGGCCACAGTGGAAATCATGAAGCGCATCCGATAGTGATCATTCTCAGGAGCAGGGCCTCTTCGACCGCCTGATGACCCGGTTGCGAAACATTGGCCCAAATGCCGGAGGCTCGGCGCGCGTGGCGACCACGGCGCTGACGGGCTGATTGGCAATTGCGCATAGAAAATTTATGCACGCGCGGCCCTGAAGAAACAGCGACTTACAGCGCGGAGGAGATGAGCCGCATCGCGAAGCAAACCTCATCTGCATCTGCAATGCGGTACGATCACGACGCGCCCCGCACTCGCTCCCTCACTCTGTCAGGCATTACTTTAGGCGATATCAGGCGACGAAAAGAAAAGGTATCCACCCAGGTGAACGCCTGCATTGCCATAGGCCATGTGGCGGATGTCAGGCGTTTATCAGAGTACCTACGATTGCTGCGATTACCTTCCGGAAACCATCAATGCAGGTTCCATGGATTCACCGAAGGATATTCATTCGTCGCAACTGTGGCGCGCATTTTGTTGTAAGGCTATAGCGCAGACCATTCGACGATAAAACGAACAAAATTATAGGGATCCCACCGAATTCAGAGAGGACAGAGATGAACGTAATGAAAAGACACGGCTACCTTCAGAAAAAGCTCAAGGATGCAATGCTAATGAGGGTGTACCTTTCGGGTTTGATATTGTTTCTGGTCGTAGGCTCGAGCCTTGCCGGCTTCTCGCAGACCACAGGCTCTGGCGACATCCGAGGTACGGTAACCGACAGCACGGGTGCACTAATTCCCGCTGCAACCGTAACTGTCGTAAACATCGATACCGGCGTGTCTATAAACGTCACCACCAACGCTGCAGGCGTGTACGACACTTCGTCTATCGTACTCGGCAACTACATGGTCACCTTTTCGAAACAAGGCTTTCAAAAATTGGTCCGCGGACCAGTTACGGTGAGGGCAGGCTACACGACAGTGAGCGCACAGCTAAAAGTTGGGTCGGAGACCGCGAATGTTGTTGTTGACGCGCACAATGTCCCTCTTTTGAGCACAGAGACGGCAGAGCAGTCCATTACGCTGGAAGCGCAGGCCATGGAGCAGATGCCGGAAGTAGGAGTAGGTTCCGGTCCTACCTGGGAGAACTTTGTCATTCTGACCCCAGGCGCAACTGGCGCAGCTTCGGCCTCAGGCGCGTACTCAAATTCGAGTAACCCCCAAGAAACAGGCGCTGCGGTCAACGGAAATCTTCCCTACTATAACGTTACATTGGATGGCTCGACTGTTCTCCTCGTCAACTCAGGAAACAATGTGGTCATACCCTTAGAAGACATCAAAGAGGTACAGATACAGGCCTCTACCTTTTCAGCGGAACAAGGAATCGGTGGAGTACAGTACAACCAGATCAGCAAAGGAGGCACAAATAAATTTCACGGAGCAGTGTATGAATACTTACAAAACGACGCATTAAATGCAGCAAACTACGGTTTCGGCGCACCCGTGAAAGTCCCATTTCTCCGTTTCGATAACTTCGGGGGGGCTATTGGGGGGCCGATTCTGAAGAATAAGCTGTTCTTCTACTTCAATTATGATCGGACTTACAACAATAGCGGCGCGAATACAGGGTTTGCGACACTCCCAACGAAGGAGGTGATGAATGGAGACTTTACAGGGTTCCCAACAATCTATGACCCTACAACCCAGGTAGTAAAGCAGACGGGCACCTGCCTTGAAGACGATGGTACGACGCAGCCTGCCCCCTGCGTGATAAGGCATTCATTCGCGTCAGAATATGGCAACGGAAACAAGATTCCACAATCCTTGATCAATCCAGTCGCTTTGAAGATACAATCCCTTTTCCCGACCGCAACGAACCACCCTTCGTCAGGTTTCTTCATCCCTGGTGTACTCGAGCCGAATGGCACAACGGCGAACAATTACTACTATTCGTTGGCAACAGCATCCTGGACGACAAAATATTTTGGCCGCCTCGATTACGATGTCACCGCGCAACACCGCATCACGATTTCTGACAGCGAACAGGATGCACCAGCGCTGGGTCCAAGTATCTTTGCTGCCCCTGTCGGGTGGCAAAATCAGGACGGTGAAAACAACAACGCTCAGATTTCAGACGTGTGGACAATCAGTCCGCGTTTGATCAACGAGGCAAGATTTGGGTTTACAGACGAACTGGACTTTTTTGCGGATAAAACGATTGGGAAGGGTTATCCGGAACAACTTGGGCTCAGTTATGCCAAAGCCGATGCACTTCCAGCTTTCAATATCACCGGAGGCTATGCCTCGATAGCACCAGCCTCAAATGCAATTCTGAAACAGTTTACTTTTGCTCCTTCCGATGTGGTGACCTTGGTCACAGGCAAGCACATTCTTCACTTCGGCGGGGAATTTCTTATCTACCAGGACAATGCAACTGCGTGGGGCAACACCAATAGCGGGACCTTCACTTTCTCCGGCAACTACACGTCCGCATATGTAGGGTCGGGTTCTACCGGTGCAGGTTATGCTGACTTTCTCTTGGGCGATTCGAATTATTGGAGCGCTTATGTCGTTCCCGAATACGGTGGGCGCTACAAGACACCCCAGATGTTTGCGCAAGACGACATTAAGCTGAAACCCAACCTCACTCTCAATTTGGGCGTCCGCTACGTAATCCAACATGGATGGAATGAGGTTAAGGGTAATGAAGCCTCCTTCGATCCCACGATTCTGAATCCGGCGACGGGCACGCTTGGAGCGATGTGGTACGGCACAACCCACGCAAATGGGCGTACTTCTCTGGAAGCGAATATCTGGAGCAGTGTTCTACCCCGGGTTGGGTTCGCTTGGGAGCCATTACCCAACACGACGGTGCGGGGAGGTTGGGGACTTTACAACTACAATTACACCCTAAATAGCAGGGGGCTTGCCATGGGTGGCGCGTTGCAATCAACTGGAAGCGCATCAGACTTGACCAACGGCATCACACCGGTGGTGAACTTGTCCGGAACGAGCACGGTGAACGGGAATGGTGCGGTCAGTGCCACCTATACGGCATCCCAGCTGCCCTACGGGCCCATTCCAAACACTCCAGACGCCCTGAACGGTCAGGGACCATGGTACCAAGAGTACCATGCGCCCGACACCAAAATAGAACAATGGACTTTGGATGTGCAGCGTATGTTGACTCCCAATATTGTCGCCGAGATCGCATACGTGGCAAGTCATGGCTACAACCTTCCGTTTCAGTCGGATATCAATCAGGTGCCCGAAAGTAAGCTTGGCCCCCAAGACAATCCTTCCGGCAGGCCTTATCCACAGTTCCAGAATATGATTTCCTGGGGCGGAAACTATAATGCTGTGTCAAATTACAATGCATTCCAGGCGTCGATTACGCAACGCTCTACCTCAGGCCTCAGCTTCAGTTTCAATTACGTCTGGTCGCACTTTCTTAACGACCAGGATTCCGCCGCATGGCAGGCCCCGTCTATAATTTGGCAAAACGCATTTAAACCCTCTGCCAACTACGGACCATCAAGTTTTGACGTGCGAAACGCATTCAAAGGGTATGTGACCTATGAGATGCCTTTCGGAATAGGTAGACGATACCTGGGCGGAAGCGGACTGAATGCTCGAATTCTTGATTCGGTTGTTGGGGGATGGAACGTCTCGGCAATAGTTCGGGCCCAGAGCGGTAATCCTTTCACCCCAATAGTTAGTAATAACCAGTCCTTTGCACAAGATGGCTTTTGGTATCCGAATGTCATCGGGAACCCGAAATTGTCACATCCCAGCATCCATACGGGGTGGTTCAATCCGACGGCTTTCGCTGCTCCGCAAGCAGGCACATTCGGAAACGCACATCGCAACAGCGTTTACGGGCCTGGCTTAACTGATGTTGATATGAGCCTCGGAAAAACATTTGCTCTCGCCGAAGGGATCAAGTGGGAGATTCGCGGAGACGCCACCAATGTGTTCAATCATCCGAGCTTTGGCGATCCGAATTACAGTTTGTATTGTCCAACCCTGGGTGCGGCATGTCCAAGCACAAACGTAACTTATGACAGGAACCTTACGAATGGTGGGCGTAAGATGCAGATCAGCACACGGCTGAGCTTCTGATTATGTTGACGCGGGCCGGCCCGCAAGTGCGCACGGGTCGGCCGCGAACTCCGCGACCGGACAGCAGGCTATCTTCTGGTGTTTAGGAATGAACCACAGAACATACATTCCTGCGATCAATCGCGGCGAGAGGGAGCGGCACGAGTCACACCCCATTGGTGGCCGCGGACAGCCGCGCAACCCTTTATGTTCGCTCTCTAAAATCAAGATGCATTTCCTTGTGGCACTTCTGATGGCTGTCACTATTCCATCACCGTGCCAGAGTCCGGCGGCAGTAAAGGATCAGATCTCCCAGCATTCGCATAACGCGGAGAGGTATCTGCGGGAGGGTCGCCCGGATCTTGCGATTCCTGAGTTCGAGAAAATCGTTGCTCTCGATCCAGGCGCTGTCGACGCGCATGCAAATCTTGGCGTCCTCCTATTTTTTCGCGGCGACTACAAGGAAGCTGTCCCCCAACTTCGCGCAGCCGTTAAATTGCAGCCCGATTTGTCGAAAATTCAGGCACTACTTGGGCTGGCGGAGGGCCGGACCGGTGACCAGACAGGCAGTCGCAAGGATCTCGAAGCTGTCTTTCCAAAGCTCAAGGATGAGAAAGTTTACACCGAGGTGGGCGAGGCTTTGATCCAGAACTACACGGCAACTGGCGATCTGGAAAAGGCGGCAACAACTGTGTCGTCCCTGTTGGCATTGCAGCCAACCAACACGGTACTGCTCTTCAGTGCCTATCGGCTCTACTCGGATCTTGCCGGCAAAGCCATGTTGACATTGGCCATGACGGCTCCGGGTAGTGCGCAGATGTATATGGTAATGGCGCGTGAATTGGCGCGGCATAACGAGGGCGCTCTTGCCATCGAAAATTATCGAAAGGCAATAAAGAGTGACCCTACCCTTCCGGGACTGCATACCGAATTGGGGGACGTTCTCTATCACTCCTCCGATGAGAAGCTCCAGGCCGAGGCGGAGGCCGAGTTTAAAGCGGCCTTGGCAGCCAATCCTGAGGATGAAAAAGCACTACTTATGTTAGGGAAAATCGCAGAGAAACGCGGGAACTTGCAAGCCGCATCTACTGCCTATTCGCATGCTTTAGCACTGGACCCAAATGATAGCGATGCCTGCACTGAGTTGGGTGAGGTGCTTGTCCTCTTAAATCAGCGAGAGCGAGCACAGCAGATGTTCGAACGTGCGATTCAAATTGATCCATCGGATTATGTAGCACATTACCGATTGGCGGGTTTGTACCGCCAGAGCGGCAAGTTGAATGAGGCGAAAGAGCAGGTTGCCTTGTGTCTAAAGTACAAGCAAATGAGAGACAATCTCGGCAAAATCTTTGACAGCATGCGCGTCCTCTCCCGTCAACATGAATCCGAAGATGACGCTAAGGGTATTCAATAGGACCGAGCCGCGCTGCGTCGGCACATCGACCGATCGAGTACTTGTGAGGTACAAGCAGGGGAGCGAGACCCCGAGGCGGTACGGAGGCGCTTCTGGGAAACTGAGATCGTGAACATGTGAATTTGCGCTTACGAAAATCTTCGTTGAGAGATGCTCCTAGAGGTGTGCGATTCCACGTTGCAGAGCAACCACAACCGCTCGCGTTCGATCGGTCACATCGAGCCGGGAAAGGATGTGCTCCACATGCGCCTTTACAGTCGCTCTGGCAATCCTAAGTGCGTCGGCGATTTCGGGATTGGTCTTGCCTTCAATCATCAGGGCCAACACTTCCTTTTCCCGTGCGGTAAGCCCTTGTCTGGGGTTGCGTTGGGCGAGAACCCTTGCGACAGGGGGAGGTAGGAAACGTCCTCCGCGGTGGACCTTCTTAATTGCGCTCACAAGCATCTCATACGGCATACCTTTAATGACGTAACCCTGAGCACCCGACGCAATTGCCTGATGGATGTCCTCGTCACCTTCATAAGTGGTTACCACAACAATCCGCGCCCTCGGTTCGACCTCACGAATCATTCGGATTGCGTCTGCACCACTTCCATCAGGAAGCCTCAAGTCCATTAGTGTCACATCGGGCCGGCATTGCAAGAAGAGTTCAACAGCATCCTTGCTTCTGGAGGCTTGACCAATCACCTCAAAGTCCGGATGCGCATTGATGATCGTCGCAATTCCAACTCGCATCAAGGGATGATCGTCAACAATCAGAACAGTGATCTTCCTGGCTATCTCAGTCATAGTTGTGCTCGCGATGCGTATAGGCTTGTGTTCTTAAGGGAGATTGTCAAACGCGTTCCCTGCCCTTCCGCGGTCTCGATTCCAAACTCCCCGCCAATTCGCTGGATTCGTTCTCGCATCACTTCCAGGCCAAAATGCTGGTCCTTGGACACTCCAGGATGGTTTACATCGAACCCCTTTCCATCATCGTAGATAATAATTCGAAGCAACGAAGGGTCAAACTGCACAAGCAGTTCAACGCTTTTCGGGCGCCCATGGCGCGCTGCATTATAGAGACCTTCGCGTGTGACCATCATAATCTCATGGGCGACTGTGCGCTGAACCGGCTTTCCCCTTCCTTTGATTTTGCATAGGATGGGCAGCTGAAACTCCGCATTTAGTTGTGCCGCGATCACTCGAAGCTCTTCGGCAATATTGACTTCCGCAATGTCGCCCGTACGGAGGCCCCAGATAGCCTGCCGTGCTTCGTCGATTGTGGATCGAATTTGTAACGAAGCGGTATTCAGCAACTGATCGCCCTGGGCGATCCCCTGATCGGTCAGAATTCTATGTGCCTCCAGGAGCCCCGACACACTAGCGCAACCTTGAATGATCGTGTCGTGGATTTCCCCCGCCACCCGGCTCCGCTCCTTCATTACAGCAGCGAACTTCTCTTTAAGGCTTCGCGTTCTGCGCCACTGGATCCCCCATATGACGCCCACGCTCAGCATAAGACAGAATAGTGCGAACCACCACGTCCGGTAGAAATGGGGCCGCCGCGTTACAGCAATGGATGCTTCGGTGAGGTCATCCGGGGTATTGGCATCAAATGCGTCCACTCGAAAGGTGTATCTCCCGGGAGGAAGATTCGTATAGGAGGCACTGCCTTGCAGCGTGGAATTCCAGGTTTTGTCGAAGCCGTCAAGACGGTATCGAAATCGTATGCGATTGTGGGCAGTGAGTTGAATGGCATGAAAATGAAACTCGATCCTTGATCCTCCAGTGCCGAGATCCGCCCCATTAGCCGTTGTCACAGAGCTGCCATCAATGTCCAGGTCATCAAGAACAACCCTTGGCATATTCCTGCTGATGTTCCGGTTGCCGGGATGGATTCGGACTGGTCCAGCCGCACTTGCAAACCAAATCTTACCGTCGGAAGCCAGGATTCCTGCGGGCTGAATGCCGCCGAACATCTGTGTTATCTGCAACCCTTCGGAAGCTCCGTAAAGTCTGAAATGGGGATGGAAGGAGGGATCCTCTGCCGCTTGATCGATTTCCTTTCGCGCTACCATAGTTACGGCGTTCGGACTGCTCAGCCAGACTTGCCCGGAAGTGTCTTCGACGACGGAGTAAACACTATCGGATGCCAATCCGTCTGAGATGGTGAAATGGGACATCCGCCCGAGCCACCAGCGATACAGTCCGTCCCCTCGTGTCCCAAACCATAACCCACCTTCGACATCTTGATGAAGCGACCACACTTTCTTTGTCGCGAGTGCACGTGTGATTTCATCGTTGACGAATTTATCCAGATGCCGGTGACTCAATCCGCCATCTGTTCCAATCCAGAGATCGCCTTTAGCATCTTCCAGCAGAGCCCTTCCACTTCCATAGGCAAGTCCATTCTGCTGATCGAACGATTGCCATTTTCCATTTACCCAGTGACTTATTCCGCCGTCCGTTGCAATCCAGACACTCCGGTCCCGAGACTGGAGAAATCCCCGAACGAAGTCGTTTGCCAATCCGCCAGATTGGCTGGTGAAATGGGAGACACGCGTTCCACGCATCCGGTAAATACCTTGCCCTTCAGTTCCAAACCAATATGCTCCTTCGCTATCTTCCAGTACAGTCCTAATCTTCAGGTCGTGAGTTCCTGGCACATGAAACTCTGTTATTTTGCCCGCACGAATCTGGTGAAGTCGAGAGGAGGCCACCCAAAGGGTTCCATGCCGGTCCTGATAAATGCTGCCAAAATCAGAATCGGCCATGCCAGGGACCTCAACTGTCGTAATTTCTGCCTTTCTGAGCCGTAGCATTCCGGCCTGTGTGCCGAGCCAGATGTCTCCATAGCTATCTTCGTAGATCCCAAGAACAATGTTGCTGGGCAATACCTCGGGCGCCGCATAGTGGCTAAAGCGATTGTCGCGCATTACAAAGAGGCCATGGCCGATAGTTCCGATCCAAACCGAACCATCTTTCATTTCGTGTAACGTTCGTACGGTGCCGACAACACCATCTACTTTGGCCCACACCCCGTGGCCTCTGGCAATCTGCAGCCGCATCAAGGCCGAAATAGTCCCAACCAGGAGGCTTCCATCGCGCAGTGGCAAAAAGGATTTGATACCCAGCCATCCTGGCGCACCTGCCAATGGATATTCAGTCGCCCGACCATCGATGAGCCTGAAGAGTTTTGAGCCACCAACCCATATTCCTCCATCGCTGCCTTCAGCCAAGGCATGGATCGATCCAAGATCTTTGGCATCAGGAGGATGAATGGCGGTCACAAGGTCGCCTCTCACACGGAATAGTCCATGGTCTGTTCCTACCCAAATTCGGCCTTGATGATCCACCAATATGGTCCGCACAAAATCATCAGTGAGTCCATCAAGCTTCGAAAATAGGCGGAACTGGCCGTGACGATAGCGAATGAGACCGCCTCCTTCGGTACCGATCCACAGAGTGCCGTTACTTGCCCGCGCGAGACAGAAGACGCTGTCGGCACGAAATGCTGGTGTGTTTGTGTGTGTGAAGAGCGTAAATCGTGAACCATCGAAGCGGACCAGGCCGCCACTTGTTCCTATCCAGAGGTAACCATCGTCCGTTTGGGCTATAGCTTGCACAATTCCTTCAGGCAAGCCATCCTGAGTCTGCCAGAGTTGCCGGGTATACCCCGACATGGATGAGGGATTTGAGTGTTGGTCGTTTGCAAAGACGAAATGGGCAGCGAGGAAAAACATTAAAGCACAGCCCAAGCTGACCCGAAGAGCAGAAACCCATCTGTACCGAGCGCTTGATGTGAAACGCGCTCGTGCTTCGTTAAGTTTGTCCTGAGCCCTTCGAATAGCTCTTCTCGGATTTTGCATCCAGTTCAGCTACTCCATTTAGTGTTAGTACGAAAGAAGAACATCTTAGTGCTGGTACGAAAGAACATCCCCGTTCTTCGTCGGAATGATTTTAGGTTTGGGATCTGGTTCAGTCCACTGCTATCCCAATTAGCCCGGATCGAGCCGGTCAAGCGCTTGGATGCGGTCTTTTCGTCAACGTAGACCAAGGCGGCCGGCATCATCGGCCTTTGCTTGAGCCCGCCCGAGCACGCCGAGTGACCGGCCTGGAACCCGGGTTGATGCGGTTTCCAGGTCAGTCACCCCTTGAGCGTAAGGTAATGTTTGAACACCTCTGAGGAAAATGCCCCTCGAGCGCATGAGTTCTGCCGTGTTCTTTGCGCAGCCTATTCGGCATCTTTGACGCAGCGGAAGCCTACAGCTCCAGAGCGATCGTAACTTGGCGCCATGAGAAGCAGCTTGGCGTGTTCGCCATTCTGGTAGGCCTGAGGAAAATACCACATAGAGCCCTGGGGCTGGTAGTGGCTTCCACCACGGAGGATGGCGGCGCGGGTGTGCTCGTCGACATACTCGTCGGTCCACTGCCAGACGTTGCCCACCATATCCATCACACCGAAGGGGCTTGCTCCCCGGGGGTGCGCATTGACATCGCTGGCGGCAAGCATGGTGCGTCCTCTGTCCGGGATGGGCGCCACCGTGTCCTTGGGATCAGCGGGCACGGGGCATGCCAGTGGATTGGGGACAGTGGGTGGAAGGGTCCAATCACAGTTACCCCATGGGTAATGGCGCTGGTCATTGCCCTGCGCGGCGTATTGCCACTCCCACTCGTGCGGGAGACGCTTGCCGGCCCACTTGGCGTACTCGCGGGCATCTTCGATCGAAACCCAGGTAACGGGCCGATTGGCAGACCCTTCAGGATATGTGCCGCCCTGCCAGTCTTTGAGGAAGTTCAGATCGTCTTTAGGACGGTAATGCGTGGCATCGAGAAATTTCTTAAACTCGGCATTGGTGACGGGGTACTTGTCCATGTAGAAGGGTTTGATCTCGATGCGATGTTCGTGGTAACGGCGAGGGCTGTTTTCCCATGGATACTGGACATCGACATCGACGTCGTTGTCGCCCTCGATCTCCATACCACGAACGATGAAGAGATAGTCACTCCCATCGATGCGGACCATGCCATCGGGTGCAGTCCGGGCAGGTTTGGTGGCGGGTATATCGACAATCCTCTGAAGAGTCTTCTGCCATTCATTGGAGAAACTCGACAGAGGTTTGGCGGTGAGTTCCTTCATCTTGTCGAGAGTCTGGCGGATTGTGGCATCGGGCTCGGACGGAGTGGCGAAAATGGCTCCGTATCCGCGTGCTTCGATGGGGAAGGAAAGCACGGCCTGATCGGCTTCAATGGCGGGCTTTAGTTCAACGCCGTGGTAGACGTCAAAGTAGCGCATGCCGGATTTGTATGGGACCGTGATCTGGCGGCCGGAGACGTCATATTCGTTGCGATTGACGATGGTCCAGAGGGTCTGGTCCCCGAGCGGCCAGCGGCTGGCGAATACACCGTAGAGGTGCATGGGATAGAACGGCTCCCACTCCGCGCTGATAAGGAACGGAGCAAATGCGCGCTCCATGGTGGCGACGCGGCGGGTGGCTTCGCTGTCGCGCGGGGTGATGCCGTTCCAGATGCCCCAGATATTTTCCCAACTCTCCCAGCCTTCTCCGTTGAAGAAAGCGAACTGGAGATTGTCGGTCTTCGACCTGCTCCAGCGATCACAAACGTGAACCATGTGACGCGGCTCAAACCAGCGATAGCGATCGACCTGGGGCACGAATTTGAAATCAGAGTAGTATCCCCAGGAGAGCACGTTCCATGCGACAGCTTCGTCACTTTCGCCGAGTTCCGGTTCGAAAGCAAGAGGATGGTCGATCTTTTCGGCGGCAAGGGAGAAAGCCAAAGGCACGCCATCCTGTGTGTCGCCATTGACGCCATCGGCATCAAGCTGCTTCATGAACTCGGCGACGGCATCAGGCCAGGGCTTGCCGGGATCGCGGGTGCCCTGATCCCACATCATCATGGGGAAGAGCACGCGAACGCCACGACGATGAAAATCGGCGACCATCTGCTTGAGGCCTTCGATACCGCCAGGCATGGAGCGAACCATGTCCTGCTGGTTGCGATCGTCAATGCCCAGGTTTGGATAAGTCGCCCAAATAAGCACGCTGTCGATGCCGCCGTAACGCTTCTGGAGGTCGTCGAGATACTTGTCGACCGTGTACTTGCCCTGTACGGGGTCGTAGAAGAAGCGGTCGCTGACCATCATTTGCGGCTGGATGAAACTGGATTGCGCCCATTTGAGGGCCGGGACGGAATAGCGGGTAGGATCGTAGCCGACGCGAATACGACGCTCAGTGCGCCAATGATTGAGATCTGTCAGCCATTCACGATGAGCGAACGGAGTGCAGGGAAACCTTTCACCTTCCCATGCATTGGGCAGAGTGAGGCAGGGAGGAGAGGTGATCAGCTGGACGGCAGGCGAAGGAACGTAATGTGAATCCTGAGCCCTGGCCAATGTCACTAAGAGTGCAACACAGAGTGAGAGTGCCGGGCACCACCGAAGACTTGGGCGAGTACTTTTCAATGCGGGTTCTCCAGTTCATGCAAAGGACTTCAATTCGTCTCTGTTTTGTCCGGCCGTTTAGACCGAAATCATCGCCGGACTGAGGTTCATGCGAAGTGCACTAAAGACAAATGGTTGAGTTTTCATGCAAGAACGATGCCACTTCGGCCATGGTGGGCATCGCGGGTTGCGCCCCGACGCGGGTTACGGAGATTGCGGCTACAGCGGCCCCAAAGACAGCGCTTTGTTGAGGTGACTTGCCCAGCATGAGACCGACAGCAAAGGCGCCATTAAAGGCATCACCCGCAGCGGTCGTATCAACCGCTTTCACGCGAAACGCGGGGACAAACTCATCGACGCCATCGCGCGAAGTAAGGTACACGCCCTGCGAACCGAGCTTGAGGATGACGCCGCGACAACCATTGGCAAGAATGGACTGGGCAATCTGAGCAGATGGCAAGCTGTGGCCAGAAGAATAGAACGCCGCTTCGAGTTCGTTTGGGGTGAGCCACTGCGTCTTCTCTAGGATTGCCTTGGGAAGTTCGCGCGCGGGAGCTGGATCGAGAATCAGCGGTACGTTCTCCCGCGCGCAGACGGAAGCGAGATGTTCGACAGTTTCGAGGGGGATTTCGAGCTGGGTGAGGACCATGCCCGCCTGACGAATGATTCCGAGGTTGTCGGTGACATCCTGAGGCGTAACTTTGGCATTGGCACCAGGAGCAACAATGATGCTGTTTTCACCTTTGCTGGAAACTTCAATGACGGCGACTCCGGAAGCGCCGGGACTGGTGGCGACTCCGCTGAGATCGACGCCGACGCTCTGGAGATGGGTCCTCAACTGAGAACCAAAGGCATCATTTCCCAGGCGGCCGATCATGCAAACTGGATATCCGAGGCGTGCAACGGCTACGGCCTGATTTGCACCTTTGCCTCCAGGATGGATTTGAAAATCCAATCCGAGCACCGTTTCGCCTACGGCCGGGATCCTTTCAGTGACGGCGACGAGATCGAGGTTGATGCTGCCTACAACAATGATGGGTTTTTTGCCGGGCAATTTGTCTCTCCTGTATCACGAACATTAAACCGATAAAAACTGAGCATTGTTCCTGATTGGGCGTTTTCGATATCGTGCACTGCGGGCGGAATTAGCGCTGCTTCAGACGAGCACCAACTGAGCCGCAGTGGCCTGCTATCGCGACCATTCAGGAGCTCAGGAAAAGAGCGGAGCCACAGCAACTGCCGTGAGACCACTCAGGAACAGAACAAACATCCATGCCAAAAAGATCCTGGATGGAGAAGGAGCAGTGGCGAACTCGCGCCACACAAAGACCCCCCAGCAAGCCGAGATCATGGTCGCGCCCTGCCCAATGGAATAGGAGACGGCGGGGCCAACGATATGGGCTTGGGAGGAGACAAAGTTCAAAACGGTTCCTGTGCACCAGATGGCTCCGCCCAGCACTCCCCAGAAATGGAAAGAGACGGGGGCCTGAAAGTACTCGCCTATCGAAGTGGCGCGGCCGCCATCGAGCGGCTTGCGCATCAACAGCCAGTTAAACGGAATGGCGCAGACCAGAACGCCAAGGGCTAAAAACAAGACAGCCGCATAAGGACCAACGGGATCTGCGCCAGTCATGGCCGCGGAGACGCAGGGATAGAAGCATCCCATCAGAACACCAGCAATCAGGCTGATCACGATTCCGCGGCGGCTCATGGCTGCCTTGTTTGCTTCGCGGATGCGATAGGCTATGGCGTCGAAGGCAATTGCGGCCACCACAAGAGCGATGCCGCCAAAGAGAAGAAGAGGATTTCCCTTGGGCGTGATCAAATAGCTGCTCACAGCGCCAACGACGAGAGCCAGCCCGATGCCGATGGGAAAAGCGACGGCCAGGCCCGCAATGTCAATGGCAGCTACAAGAAGGAGATTGGCCACATTGAAGACCACGCCACCCATGAAGGCAAGCAGGAAGGTGCGAGAACTGGCTGAAGCGATATCGACCAGAAATCGCTGTCCGGTGCTGCCGAAGCTGCCGAGAGTCAAGCCCCAGATGCAGGCCCCGAGCAGAAGGCCAATCACGTAGTCCCAATAGTAGAGTTGAAACCTGAATTTGGGACAAAGCTTAAGAGTGTTTGCCCAGGACCCCCAACAGAACATGCTGATGATCATGAACGACAGTACAATTCCGTAGATCTCCGGTTGATACATTCAACCTTTCCTTTCGCAGGTTTCCAATGAAGGCCAGAGGCATTCGAATGGAAGGGGGCAGAAGCGCGGGCGCTCGGGAGTGCTTCGCATCGTCAATTCAGTAATCTGCGCAGAGGTTCTTCCCTACTAGGGAGTGATCGTGAACGACGTATGCTGCTTCGCCAGGAATTCTCGCCAACCCATACATCGACTACGGTCGGTTCCACGACTCGCTCCTGTTTGGCATTGATGAAGGACAGTTGCTCGAAACCTAATGGTAGCTCCACGCGCCGTGTTTCGCCGGGCGCCAGCTTCACACGCGCAAATCCCTTCAACTCGCCATGGGTTGCTCCACACTGCTCGAGCGTTTGCCAATATACAACTGAACCGTCTCGATTGCCTCCATTGATCCATCGTTGTGAACATCCACGCCAGCCTGCTGTGGTTGCTGCGTTGTTGAAGAATCCGACACAAGTTCGCTGAGCGATACTATCGACCTGCTTACAACTGGGTCTCGAAACGAAAATTTAGAATAACTAAGCCCCCAACCGAATGGAAACAGAGGGGCATTGTCCTCATCGATGTAACGCGAAACATCCTTTTCCCGGCCAGTTGCAGGAGGATGTGACAGATCCACATTTGTCCACGGACGGCCAGTAGGAAACTGCATGTAGCTTAGCGGCTCCTGCCCCACGGAACGGGGAAAAGAAACTGGCAGCTTCCCAACAGGGAAAATGGTGCGATCGCCGTGAATGATGTCCGAGCCGAGCAACAACGGAATGTACAAGCGCGATTTCTCAACCGCAATGCGCTGATAGCGATTTGTTTCTTCGGCTCCGTTAAGGCCCGTTCGAGGAGAACCCTTGCACGGAGTTCGATGCTTCTTCCTGTTCCGTTTGAACTTGACTGCGCAGTCGGTTTTGCTTCGCGCTCTGATACACCTGCAAACTGAAAACCTTGTTGCGGACGCGACTGGCCGAGTACCGCGGTATGGCTTGGGCAGAAAACTGCGACAAAAAGACAGATCATCCAACCTGCACAGGAACGTGACAACGATGTACCCTCACAAAACTATTCTGGCCGCAAACGTTGTGGCCAGCGTATATTGTGGCGATGCACAACATAAACCACGCATCGGCCACACGGCGGATGCTGAAATAACCGAATCATTGGCGAGTTCCAAAGATTTTGGAGGGCAACTATGGGAAGTGGTCAGATAAATCTTTTCCGCTTCGTAAATGCGCTTCAGATGCCACCAATGCCCCGCAAATAATCCTCCCACACTCGTTTCGAGATGGCAGCGGCCGGTCCGGATGGCTGGCCGCTGCTTCATTCAGTGCATGCTTTAGTTCACCGAAAAGTTAAGATTGGTATCAGTGCTGGCACCGCCTCCAGTACCAGTTATCGTTAGCACCCATCCTCCCTGTTGGGTCGAAGAACTCGTGACTACAGTCACAGTCGCCGACACCGGAAAATCCCCGGTGATCGGAGGCACGGAAGATACAGTGCAAGTCGGCGTTCCGGGACCGCCTGCCCACGGAACACTCTGTGCACTACAGGCAATTCCAACCTGCCCTGTGAATCCATTCAATGGAGTCACTGTAACTGTGATTGTGGCTTGTCCCGGCGCTCCCACCGAAAAATCGCTACCCGACAGAGAGAATTCCGGACCACTATTCGTGCTTGGATTTGCATTGGCGCTGGCCCAGTTCTTCACCGCTGCACCCTGCGGAGCAAGTGTTGTGGTCGATTCTCCGGGAACATGGTAGTAAAGAAATGACTGCTGACTCGGCGCATACTGATAGAGTTGATAAATCGTCCCTCCCACAATGCCTTGCGCTGAAGAGGATGGAACTGCATTGGCCAGAAAATTCTGCATCAACCCAGTAATCGCATTTCCGGCAGCCGCGTCGTTAAATGTAATGCCCCCGTCGCTCGAACCAAGTTCATCTACGAACAGAGGCTTTCCAGTTGGATTAAGAAGAGTGTAAGCGTCGTAGTTGTTATAGTAGTCGTCCGGCATTCCCAAATTGCCTCCATCGGAGCCGTTAGGATGCACGGATGCCACGTCCACGTACCAATGAAGACTCGTGTAGTCCCACGTTAAATTGCGCCCTCCATAGTTCTCTAGATCCTTCGCCAGCGCATCGGCAAATCCCGCACGGTAAAAATCCGTGCTTGCTCCTCCAATGATTTGCGCGTTCGGAATATTATCCCGAATTGCTGCGATTGCTCCTGCAGCCGCACCGCGGTATAAGGGATAAGACTTCAAATTCGTCCAATCTGATGCAACTGAGCCAGCCGTTGTTGTGATCTCGCCGCTGATGGGCGGCTGATCCGTCCATTCATTTCCAACTATCCAGTACGTCGCAGTCGGCGCGGCCTTGACTGCTTCTGTGGCCTGTGAGTACGCCCAATTATAAGCGTCCGACTCACTGGAGAAGCTGTACCAATCTGGATATGTGATCATCGAGATAATGGGGATAATTCCCGCAGCCTGCAATTCAGTTACGTCACTTTCATGTCCAATGATGCTATCCCATGCTCTGTAGAAGATCGTGTTGGGCGTATTGCCGAAGATGTTCTTGAGGTCCGCGATCTGCTGGCTCAATGGAACATCCTGGTAGGGGTTGTCCTGGCCGGTTTGATCCGCCTTATCGCGGTGGCCGTCTGCCCCCCAATAGACCGTCGCGGGGCGTGGATTCGTCCCGGTATAGGTCCAACCATTCCCGTTCCATCCGAACCACTGATTCTGAGCATTTTTGTGATAGATCATTCCGTTGACATAGGACATTTGAATCGCGTTCGCGGTATAGCCAGCCTCGGTCCCGTTTCTTAGAACGGTCTGCTGGGCCGACAGAGTCCACAAGCTTCCTTGCGTATCGATCAGGTAGGGGGCTGAGGGAATCGTGGCACCACTGGCTGATGCGGCAAGGGGATTGGTCGCTCCTGTCCATCCTGATCCATTCCAAAAGAACCATTGGTTTTGTGTGTTTTCCTGATAGATTGTTCCGCCAACGACCGCCACCAGCATGACATTCGCTGTATAGCCTGCTGGGACACTATTCTCTAACACTGTCTGAGACGTAAGTGTCCATACATTACCTTGCGAGTCGGTTATATATGCATTTGCAGGGATAGTCATTCCATTCGGCGAGATGGGAAAGGGAGAGTACGTCGACTCGGCCCATTGCGTTGTTCCGGTACCGGTGAAGCAGTACCATGAGCCTTGGCTATTTTCGTGATAAATCATCCCGTTAACATAGGCAAGCTTCACAACATTTGCCGTATAGCCTGCGTATGCGTTGTTCTTCAAAACCGCTCCTTGCGAAAGTGTCCACACATTACCTTGTGTATCTATGATTTCTGATGCGGAGGGTATGACCGTGCCGTCTGGAGATGCAGACTGCGCTATTGCCATACTGCTTCGGCTGAACAGAGTTGCGACAAATAGGAAAACAATAAATAGGTTGTGCGATGTATTCCTGAATTGAAGAATCGTCGCCCTGCGAATGTGTTTAATTTCGGTTTTCATCCCATCCTCGTCATCGAAGTACACGTTGCTTCGATCCCACCATTCGTTCCCGAATGCTCCATTTCACCAGGAAGAAGCGAACGGCGAGAATCATAAGAGCGGGAATTTGGCCTCACATCGGCTACTTGGCCGATTCGCATTCGTCATCGCAAAAAACGATCTGCGGCGTTGGTGTAGGCCTGAGCGCTCATCCAACCGACGACTACATCTTTGTCAGCGAGACCATGAAGGGTGAACAACCCTACTGGCCGGACAATCTGATGAAGCGGTATATCAAGCCGGTCGCCAGGGCGAACGGCATCTACAAGAACATCGGTTGCACACCTTCCGCCACACCTTCGGCATGCTGCTGAAGGCCAACGGAGAAGATGTGAAGACTGTACAGGAGCTTCTACGACACGCGAACAGCAGAATCACGCTTGAGGTGTACACGCAGGCTGTGACCTCGAATAGGCCAGCCGCACAGAGCAAGGTTGTAAGAATGATGATTCCTGATGTCGGTCAGAACGCGGGTGAGATTACCAGTCTGTTCCCCAACTTGTGGTACAAAGTTGCCTGACACTCCAGTCAGGCCGATTGCAATGTAAACAATCTTGATCGGAGAGGTCTATAAGAGTCGACGGAGATTTCCGTCGATCTCTAGAGATACTGCGGTTAGGTTCGGCTACCGGCGTCGGCCGCTCTGTTCGCATTGCAAACATACTGGAACTTTAGGAAATTGCTTTGACTGGCGCTGTTCTCTTGCCTATAAGTTGGGCACGGTTCCCGTTGGGGAGGTTTTCACGCGGAACGCATGAATAGATGGAGGGGGGAATGTGACAGCCGGTAGAAAAAGGCCATCTTGACCAGTTGGAAGCGGAATGTGCCTGTTTGTTAGTGGGCTGGTTTAAGGCAAGCGCCAGGTAACTACCACAGACAAACAAGAGAGCTAACGCACAGCAGCGTGGGGACGATGTTTTGCGATTTACTTAATAAATCTTTTCGTCTCGGCCCCATTGGACCGTGGAACCTTGCGTTTTTCCGCAAGAACAAAGGGATGGGTGGAAATCGATGAGATCGTTCAGGAGTACTGCTCGGCAGGTAGCAGTCTGCATCTTTCTGGTCGCCATGACATTCTCGGTCGATCTTCATGCTCAGCGGATTACCATACCGTTGGATGGTACCTGGTCGATTGGGGAAAGCACAGGACCTGATGCAATTCCAATTTCGTTCACTCACACGGGACCCGTTCCCGGACTGACACATTCCGCTGTGCCCAGGTTTCCGGACGTAGATGAATACCACACCCACGAGTGGGGCTATACGTTTGCAAAACTCTACCACGTAGTTCCGGCCTCTGAGTTTGTGGAAGGACTTGGCAGCACCGTACAGAAGCGCAATTATTTCTGGTATATGCGGACTTTCACGACCCCGGTTCGGATGCAGCGTGCACGCCTGGTGGTCAATAAGGCCCAGTTTGGGACAGCTGTGTGGTTGAACGGCAAAAAGATAGGGGAACACATGGGCAGCTTCACCGCAGGTCATTTTGACCTGACAAGCGCGATCAACTGGACGGGAGAAAACCGCCTTCTGATTCGCATCGGAGCCCACCCCGGGGCGGTTCCCGACTGGGTGATGACGGGCGGGGATGGCGAAAAGGAATTCTGGACTCCGGGCATCTATGACAGCGTCTCTGTGCTCCTCTCCGGGGACCTGGTGATCGACAGTGTCCAGGTGGCGCCGCGTATTCAGTCATCAGAAATTCTGGTCGAGACTGAGCTCACCAATTATGGTCATGCACGTACGATCAACCTGACTCAAAGAGTGAAGGCTTGGAAGAGCGGCGCAATGGTGGGCAAAGATGTCAGCGAACAGGTGTCTCTCGCTGCCGGAGAGCACAAGTTCGTGCGCCAAACCGTATCGATACCGAACGAGAAACTCTGGTCTCCGGATAATCCGTTCCTCTATGTGCTCAATACTTCGAGTGAAAGCGACAGTATTACGACACGCTTTGGGATGCGTGAGTTGCACTTCGAAGGCAGCAAAGCCATCCTGAATGGCAAGGTGATTTACTGGCGCGGGGCCAGCATCACGCTGCACCGCTTTTTCACAGATCCCAACTCCGGTCAATTGCCGTGGGACGACGCATGGGTCCACAAGTTCCTCGTGGAGATTCCCAAGAAGATGCACTGGAATGCATTTCGTCTCTGCATCGGCCCTCCTCCGCAACACTGGCTCGATGTGGCCGATGAAGATGGAATTCTGCTGGAATATGAGTACCCGGTGTGGGACGACCGCGAACCGTTTCGTCACAAGCTGTGGAACAAAAACGAGGTATTGACGGAGTACAAAGAGTTTGTTCGCGATAACTGGAACCACCCCAGCGTGGTTCTGTGGGATGCATCCAACGAGACGCGATGGCCCTTCCTCGGCAACAAGGTGATTCCGGTAGTCCGAAAGATGGATTTATCGAACCGGCCGTGGGAGAACGGCTACAACGGCCCGCAGGGACCGAATGATCCATACGAGATTCATCCGTATAAATTCAAAGGCTACTTCTTTCAAAAGTATTGGACTTCTCCAAAGAGCCACCCGTTGTTTGAAATGTCCGATCTCGAAAATAGACCGGGCTATAAGGCGCAGTTTCCCGGCCATGCGATCATCATCAACGAGTATGACTGGCTCTGGTTGCATCGCGATGGACGGCCTACCGTAATCACCAAGCCTATTTATGACCACCTCGTGGGACCAAATGCAACATCTGATGAAAGATTCTTCCAGGACGCCTATCTTCTGGCTGGATTGACCGAACACTGGCGGGCAACCCGGCAATTTGCTGCCGTCATGTATCTTGCCTACCTGGATGCGGACGGACCGCATACTTTTACGGACGACAACTTCAGGAATGTGCAGACCCTGGAGTTTCAACCCTATTTTGAGGATTACATGGGGCAGGCTTTCAAGCCTCTAGGAGTAAACCTGGATTTCTGGCAGCCAAAACTCCAGCCAGACAGCCGGCACAGGTTCACGATCATGCTGACGAATGACACCAATGAGGCTTTGACCGGCAAGCTGACCCTTACGTTGGAATCGCGCACCAATCGAGGCAAGCTAGCACACGCCGAAACGTCGTTCGTTGTGCCGGCTCTGGGCCAGCATAAATATGAGCTCGATTTGGCGATTCCCACAACCCAGGGCGCGAGTGAGTTGAAGGCTTCTGCGACGTGTGACAGGTCATGGTGCCCCGTAGTGAGCCGCCGGAGAGTGACGGTGGCACCATGATCGAACCGGAGCGGGAGAAGCATTCGCTTCTTCTCGACGAATTAACCACGTTTCAAGTCCGTGAGCTGATCGTCGGGGGCTGGCATGACGTAATCGTGCCGCTCGGAGCGACTGAACAGCACGGTCCGGCATTGCCGTTGCTCGTCGATAACGAGCATGGATTGCAGACTGCCATCCGTGCCGCACGGCTTCTGGGAAAGACGCTCGTCGGCCCGGTTGTGACTCTGGGATATTCACAGGAACATACTGCATTTGCGGGGACGGTTTCGGTTTCCAAAGCGACGTTGGCAGGAATGCTGCACGACATTGCTGAGAGTCATGCGCGAACGGGCTTTCGCATGGTGTATTTCTGGATTGCGCATGGCGGCAACCATGCGGTGCTTCAGGATATTCTTCCCCAACTGGAACTTAAGTGGCCCGGTTGTTATGTGACCGGTCTGCGAGACCTGGCCGGATATGTTTCGACCACATGGAACAGAATCCCTGTTGAAAAGGGCATTCCGCTTTCGATCTCCGGCTCTCATGCCGGCGAGTTCGAGACCTCGATGATGCTCGCCGCCCGCCCAGATCTCGTGCGAATGGACTCGGCCGAGGCCGGCAACGTTGCCCCATTCGACGCGATTGTGGAGAAAGTGATGCAAGAGGGGATCGACCGGGTTTCGCCAAATGGTGTCTTAGGAGACCAGCGAGCTGGGGATGCCAGGCGAGGCGAATTCTACCTGAATACATTGGCGGAGTATCTCGTGAACGAAGTGAAGCAAGCCCGGGAACGGGTTGCACAAAGGAGCCGATGATGAAGCAACATCAACTTGCCTTCGTCGGTGCTGGCCGGATAGCCGATGTGCATTATAACTCGATCCAACAAATGCAGGAGAGGGCCAGACTCGTGGCCGTTTGCGACAGCCGCGCGGAGGCACGAAGACTGCGGACCGCAGAGTGGGGTGTGCCCGCCTTCGATTCTTTCGAGCCAATGATCAAGGAAGTCAATCCGGATGCGGTTTGTTTATTCCTGCCACACCACATTCATCTGGAGTATGTAACTGCGGCGGCCAAGGCCGGCAAACCGGTGTTTATGGAAAAACCCATCGCCGCTACACGGGAACATGCGCAGGGAATTGTGGATGTTGTGGAGAAAACTGGAATCCCGCTGTTGATCGCTCATACAGGACTGTTTCACCCTGCCTTCGAACGCATCCTCGAATTCGTTGGAAAGGGCTGGCTCGGCCGTCCTCTCTTCGCCAAAGGCAGTTCAGCCGGCTGGCTGACTTTCAGGCCCTGGGATTTTCGTCTGAGCCGTGAAAAGACCGGCGGCGGCTGCTGGGTGGATGCCGGCGCACACTTGGTGTACTGCTTGCGCGCTATCTTCGGAGAGGTCCAATCGGTAAACGGATACACTGCCAATCTATGCCGACCCGAGATGGAAGGCGAAGATCATGCAGCCGCGACTTTGCGGTACCGTTCTGGCGCGCTGGCACAACTTTTTGTGAGCTATGGGCACAAACTGCCCGGGTATCAGCACGACTGGCCGCTGGGATACCTGAATTCGCTGGAAATCTCCGGTGATAAGGGGTCCATTCGTTACGAAATCAGCCCCAATCCGAGGGTGGAGTACTTTTCGGAAGTGGCTGAGGCGATGCCGCTTGAATGGCAGGGTTGGCTCACGCATCAGCCGGCTGAGTCTTACATGTACAGCTTCCAGGCCGCGCTTAGCCATTTTCTCGATTGTCTTGATACCGGTGCGAAACCGCGCGTGACGGCCGCTGATGGGCTGGCCACGCTGGACGTATTGCTCCGTCTCTATGAATCCTGCGTGGAAAGGTGAGATAACTGTGATAATTCAACTGCAACCTGGGCTTGCTGAAACGCCGATTCAACCATTGAAGATCACGGCAGTCGAGCCTTTTTTGTTGCACGTGCCGGTAACTGGAAACTCTGTCGCGGACAGCATGCATCACTTGACGCATTGGGGTGTCGCCGGGGTGGTGCTTCGGACCGATGGCGGATTATGTGGGTATGGTTACACAGGTACGCATGGCCACTTAGGTTCCGACCTGCTCATCACGGATTGCATCGCTCGTGTCTATGCGCCGCTGCTGCTCGGCGAGTCGATTCATCATGTGAACTTTGTGTGGAGGAAGCTCTACCACTTTCCTCCCAGTCAGTGGGTCGGCCGGGCCGGAATCACGCAGCTGGCACTGGCCGCCGTCGACATCGCTCTCTGGGATCTCAAAGCCAAGGCGGCCGGCCTGCCATTGTGGCGGTTGTTAGGCGGGAGTTCGCCCCAGGGCATCGCCGCCTATAACACCGATGCGGGCTGGTTGAATCTGAGTCTGGAAGATTTAGTCGCAAATTGCCGGCGGTCTGTCGAGGAGCA
Source organism: Alloacidobacterium sp. (assembly GCA_035293545.1). Taxonomy (GTDB): domain Bacteria; phylum Acidobacteriota; class Terriglobia; order Terriglobales; family Acidobacteriaceae; genus Alloacidobacterium. Next base: position 250,134 of record DATGMQ010000076.1, read on the forward strand.
CGGCTTCAAGGCGGTAAAGGTCAAAGTGGGTCTGCCCGATCCCCGCCGGGACATCGCACGCGTCGAGGCGATTCGGCACGCGGTGGGTAGTGACATCCGAATCATGGTGGATGCGAACGGACGGTGCGATCTTCCCGCCGCTCTCGAGTTGGGACGACATTTCGATGACCTCGATGTGACGTGGTTCGAAGAACCGCTTTGGTATGACGATGTGGAAGGCCACCAACGACTGGCCCAATCCATGCGAACACCGATCGCCATTGGGGAGCAGCTCTATTCCCTGGATGCGTTTGCCGCATTTACTCGGGCTAACGCAACCCACTACGTCCAGCCCGACGCGACACGGCTGGGCGGCATTACCGAGTGGTGGCAGGTGGCGGATCTGGCTCGGGCGCATCGACTGCCCGTCGCGCCGCACATCGGAGACATGATGCAGATCCATCTCCACCTTGCGTTAGCACACGCCTCCTGCTCAATTTTGGAATACATCCCATGGACACGCGACTGCTTTGTGGAGCCGGCTACGATCACTGATGGGCAATTTGTGAGTCCCGTGATGCCTGGCGCTGGGACAACTCTTCGTGAGGATTCAATGGCCAGATTCGGAGTGCGCCTCGCGTGGTAGATGGCCTGGGCAGTTGGCTGGGGATTGTAATCGGAGGCGCATTGAACGGCAGCTTTGCCGTTCCTATGAAAAGGGCCCGCGTATGGAGGTTCGAACATATCTGGGGCCTCTTTTCCATTCTCGCCATGGTTGTCATCCCGTGGAGCGCCATCTTGATCGCGGTCCCGGAATGGAAAGGACTCATCGCAGCCATTCCATTGCACAGACTCGCGGCTTTGGTTGCCTTGGGCTTGATATGGGGCGTAGCTTCGCTGCTTTACGGCTTGGCGATTGATCTGCTCGGTATTGCCCTGGGCATTTCAATTCAACTCGGTCTTTCCATCGTAGTAGGTGCGCTTGTTCCATTCGCGATCGTGCGCGGGATTGCCTTCCGTACGATCTCCGATTGGGTATTCCTGCTAGGCGTCATCACGATGGTGGTTGGGGTCACCCTGTGCGCAACTGCCGGCACAGTTTCCAGAGGCGCGGGGACCGCGGCCCGATCTACCGATGCAGAGCGGGCAAAATTCCGAAAGGGGTTAATCATTGCAGCGCTCGGGGGACTGGGTTCTCCATTATTGAATTTGGGAATTCAGTACGGCACATCTCTCATGCCTCGGTTCACCCGCACTGACACTCTTGTGCCATGGCTTGCATGGGCCATCCTGCTTTCTGCCGGCGCCGTATCGCAAGCCGGTTGGTGCTTCTATCGCCTCGTAGTCACGCACCAGGCGGCCCTGTTCCAGAGGGAAGGGTCGGGCCGCGATGCAATCTTCGTATCGGGGATGGCTGTTATTTGGATGATCAGCATCTTTCTCTATGCACGCGGTGCGACAAGTCTAGGTTCGGTGGGAACCAGCGTTGGCTGGCCTGTCTTTATCGGCCTCATCGTGATCGCCTCCAATGGGTGGGGAGTATCCTTGGGCGAATGGCGAGAGCGGCCACGGGCCAATTTCTATCAGATGATCGCCGGATCCGGTGTTCTCATTATAGCCACCTTCATCATCGCCTGGGCAAGATCAAGCTGGTAATTGCCTTGTTAGAAACGGCATCCAACTACGATAGACCCGCAGGAAGCTCAGGTTGGCTTAATGGACCTTTATTGGACCCGGATTTGTTTGTCACCTGTGGTGTGCCATAGCTTCTAAGTCTTTTAGAATCTATGGCGGGGACGACGGGGCTCGAACCCGCGACCTCTGCCGTGACAGGGCAGCATTCTAACCAACTGAACTACGTCCCCTTTTGCTCTTCTAACTATAAATGATTTCGCGCGCCATGGCACAGTCAGGAAGAGGAAACTTCTACCTTTCTGCCACAAAGACTCGCCTGCATCATCAAACCTGTCTTCGTGATATCCCTCCAATTGTAACAGAATCATTGCGCGGGAGGTGCGGCCTGGCGCGGCATTTGGGGGCCAGTTTGTCCAACTGGCCTTTCTGCAAGTTATGTGTATCGCGAACTGCTTATGGGCCTCAGCCTTATTCCCCATTGCTTCATACGCTCGCCCCAACAGGTAATAAGCTTCCGGCTGTGCCGGACCAAGCGCAATGGCATGCCTCAGTGTTGGGAACAGCCTCATCGCACTGGTGCTCTTTGATTGCCAGCACGCTTGTCGGCATGTGTACAATACAACCTGCATACCTTACGCACATCGGTAGACGCAAAAATTATGGCCAGAGTACATTCCATCCTTGCACCTGTTGCAAATAACGTCTGGCTTTCCGGAAAATCCGAAAACCATGTTTAAACGTGTAGATGCTCACCAGCACTTCTGGAGATATACCCCGGACGAATATTCCTGGATCAACGAAAAGATGCAGGTACTCCGGCGCGATTTTTTACCCGCGCACCTCGCAGGTGAAATCACGACGGCAGGCGTTGATGCCTCCATTGCTGTGCAGGCACGCCAGACAATGGAAGAAACACAGTGGCTTCTGAAAATGGCTGACGAACACCCTTATATTGCGGGTGTAGTCGGCTGGGCACCCCTCAGCAGCCCGGACTTCCCTGCCCAACTTGAAAATCTCGGTTCCCATCCAAAGCTGTGCGGTCTGCGGCACGTCCTTCAGGATGAACCCGACGATCGCTACATGCTGCGCGATGATTTCAATCGCGGAATCCGCCTGCTCAAAGACAGAAATCTTGTCTACGACGTTCTGATCTATGCCCGTCACCTGCCTATCACGACGCAGTTTGTGGACCTTCACCCCAATCAGCCATTTGTTCTGGACCATCTGGCAAAACCAAACATACGCGCGGCTGAACTCTCGCCCTGGCGGGAGCACCTCCGCGAGCTTGCCCGCCGCCCGCACGTGAGTTGCAAACTCAGCGGCCTTATTACGGAAGCAGACTGGCAGCGCTGGACCATCGGGGACCTGCGGCCTTATGTCGAAGTTGCGCTGGAGGCGTTCGGCCCCTACCGCCTGCTCGCCGGTTCTGACTGGCCCGTGTGCACCGTCGCCTCTGGATATCAGCAGTGGTGGCAGACCCTCACCACGCTGCTTTCCCATCTTTCAGTGGCGGAACAGGAAGCCATTTTGGGCGGCAATGCAATTCGAGTGTATGGCCTGAAAGGGCCCAACGCATGAAGGCTTTGGTGCTGCGCGCCCCTGGCCTACTTCAAATCGAAGATGTTCCGGCGCCCGTCCGCAAGCCGGGAGAGGCGCTGCTTCGCGTGCGCTATGTCGGTCTGTGCGGCAGCGACCTCAATTCGTATCGTGGCCTCAATCCTCTCGTCTCCTACCCGCGCATTCCCGGTCATGAAATTGCCGCCACCATTGAAGAAGTGGACGCAAACGACCATGGCCTCCGCGCAGGCATGGATGTAACACTGTCCCCCTACACAAGCTGCGGAACCTGTGCCGCCTGCCGGAATCACAGAAACAACGCATGCCAGTTCAATCAGACCCTGGGCGTCCAGCGTGACGGCGCGCTGCGTGAATACATCTCTGTTCCTTTGGAGAAACTCTATGCGGCGCAGTTGGACCTGCGCGAGCTGTCCATCGTCGAGCCGCTGACCATTGGCTGCCACGCCGTCGCGCGCGCCCACATCAACGATGCAGACACCGTTGCCATCTTCGGCTGTGGAGGAGTCGGCCTCGGCGCGATCGCCGCCTCGTCTTTCCGTGGAGCAAAGACTATTGCCATAGATGTGGATGACGGCAAGCTTGAAATTGCGAAAAAAGCCGGCGCTGCGCACACCATCAACTCGAAGCAACAAAATGTCGAAACAACACTGAAAGAACTCACCGGCAGCCTCGGTCCGCAGGTCGTGATAGAAGCCGTTGGAAGGCCCGAGACCTTCCGCGCTGCCGTAGATCTTGTTGCATTTACAGGGCGAGTTGTCTACATAGGCTATGCAAAAGAACCGGTGACGTACGAAACCCGTCTCTTTGTGCAGAAAGAACTCGACATCATGGGCGCGCGCAATGCGCTGCCCCGCGACTTTCAGGAAGTCATCGCCATGCTTGAACAGAAGCGCTTCCCGGTAGAGTCAGCCATCAGCACAGTTGTTCCTTTGCAACAAGCTCCAGAAATCCTGGCGGAGTGGGACCGAAATCCCGGGCAATTTACAAAGATCATGGTTTCCCTCAACGAGCAAATGGGGTGACGGTTCGTCTGTAGCTCAACCCGACTCTACAATCATGTTGGCATACTGAATGGTGTCTGCTGTACGAATCAGCCCAATCGCCTGGGGCACGCGCGTTTTAAGGGCCACATGCGGCTCAAACTGCACCTCCACGCCCTTCATTGCCTCGGTAAACTCCAGCACCACAGAAGAAGTGTTCTGCTGGCGGAACTCCTCCGCCATAAAAATCCGGCTGATGCTGTAGTTGTCGCGAATCGCCCGCAGCACCTCCAGCACGCGAGGCACATCATCCACCAGCGAGATGTCCACCGTCTCAATCATGGGCCAGTACGGAAACCCGCGGTCCGCAATCACAAGCGTGTTCGTATGGCGCACACGCGCCAGTAGCGAGTTGATATGAGGGTTCAGAATTCCACGGTTCAGCATGATTCTTCTTCATGCACCCTGCACAGCAGGCCAAGCGCATCTGGTCTGAATACGAGCATCAAGTCTACGGTATCTGGTTCTAAGAGAACAATCCAGACTCCCTCATCCAGTGAATCACATCGCGCGGCGGCGGATACCCGCCGGATTCGCCAGGCTTCTCATCGAGTCCACGATCATAGTGCCAGCCCCCAATGCATGTCAGGCCGCGATCTCAGGTGTCTCGAATCCGGCCGCACGGATGTAGTAGGATTGGCATGACTGACCAGAAAAACTGACAGGATCATGCAATCGTGCCTGGCAGAATTACCCCTCAGGAATAACAGGACAACAAAGCGAAGGATTTATGGCAAAGAGCGTCAATAAAGTCATTCTTCTGGGAAATGTAGGCAAAGATCCCGAAATCCGGGCAACCCCGAATGGTGCCATCATCGCCAGCTTTTCTCTTGCCACCACAGACCGCACCAAAGACCAGGCCGGGAACTGGACTGACAAGACCGAGTGGCACAACCTCGTCGCCTTTCAGCGCACCGCTGAAATCATTCGCGACTATGTCAAAAAAGGTTCGAAACTCTATGTCGAGGGCAAAATCCAGACCCGCTCCTGGGATGACAAGAACACCGGGGAGAAAAAATACCGCACAGAAATCATCGTCAACGACCTTTCTCTGTTAAGCGGTCGCGGTGAAGGTGAATCCGGCGGCTACTCGCGCTCCTCCGGGGCCTCATCATACAATCAGAGCTCCACTGCGCAAGACGATCTCAGCCAGTCTGCTGAAATCAGCGACGACGACATCCCCTTCTGAACACCATTTGTCGGAGGTCCGCATTGCCCGAATTACCCAGCGTCCCCATTACGCTTGAAGGCTCAAGCGTCTTACATCAGATGTTTCACTTCGACTGGACTGCCTGGAAGAAACTCCCTTCCGGCGAAAAGCAAACCTGCATCCATGAAGCCACAAACCTTCTTGCGCTTTGGGAGCAGGACGCTCCCAGCCAGTCCGCCATCTTCTCGCTTCTTGGCCACAAGGGAGACATCCTCTTCGTCCATTTCCGCAACTCATTCGCAGCTTTGGACCGCGTCCAGCTTCAGCTTGCCCGGGCGCGCCTGCATGACTTTCTCCGGCCTTCGCATTCTTACCTCTCGGTAGTCGAATTGGGTCTGTACGAGTCTTCCGCCAAAACCTACACAGCCCTGGCCGAACAAGGTCTAGAACCCGGTACTCCAGAGTGGGATGCCGGTATTCGCGAAGTCGTCGAGCGCCAGTCGAAAGCCATGGCCCAGCGCCTCTACCCTGCCATCCCGGAGACAAAATACATCTGCTTCTACCCCATGGACCGCAAACGCGGCGAGCAGGTCAACTGGTACACCGAGCCCATGGCAGACCGCCAGCAGATGATGCACGAACATGGCATGATTGGTCGCCGTTATGCGGGCCAGGTACGCCAGATCATCACCGGCTCCATCGGCTTCGATGATTGGGAATGGGGCGTGGACCTCTTCGCTGAAGACGCCCTCGTCTTTAAAAAGCTGATCTACGAAATGCGCTTCGACCGCGTCAGCGCCGTCTACGCCCTCTTCGGCCAGTTTTTCCTGGGCATCAGAATTCCGGCAGCTCAGCTTGAAGCATGGCTGCAAGCGCAATTCCCCTCATAAAAACAACCCGCTTTTGACCTGTCATCCATGACCTGGGTCGAGGGTCTGCGCACAACTTTAGCATTTCGCAAGCGCCCGTCCCGCGCATCTCCATCAAATTCATCCCGCATCCAACTTCGCGGAAGCGGAGATGGAAATGCCTCAGCCAGAAGTCGTGGTCATCACAGGAGCATCAGCCGGAGCAGGCCGTGCCACGGCCCGGGAGTTCGCTCGACGCGGCGCATCCGTCGGGCTGATCGCCAGGGGCCGCGATGGTCTTGAAGCAGCCAAGCGGGAAATCGAAGAAATGGGAGGCAGAGCGCTCGTCCTTCCCGCCGACGTTTCTCAGCCACAGCAAATCCAGGAAGCCGCCGCGCGAGTGGAAAGCGAGCTTGGCCCTATAGACATATGGGTCAATAACGCCATGACGTCGGTTTTTTCTCCCATCCGCGAAATGACCGCTGAAGAATTTCGCCGCGTCACTGAAGTCAACTATCTTGGCTTTGTGAACGGCACTCTCGCCGCCCTCAAATACATGCTGCCCCGTGATCGCGGAGTAATCGTGCATGTCGGCTCCGCTCTCGCCTACCGCAGCATTCCGCTTCAGGCAGCATACTGCGCATCCAAGCACGCCATCCTCGGCTTCTTTGCCTCGCTCCGCACAGAGCTGATGCACGACCACAGCGGCGTCCGCACCGTTATGGTGCAAATGCCAGCGCTCAACACGCCGCAGTTCGGATGGGTCAAAAGCCGCCTGCCCCGCAAAGCGCAGCCCGTTCCGCCCATATACCAGCCAGAGGTCGCCGCACGTGCCATCTACCACGCCGCGCATCATCCCGAAAAGCGCGAATACTACACTGCATGGTCTGTGGTCAAAGCCATCGTCGGGAACAAGCTTGTGCCCTCTTACGCCGATCACTATCTCGCGAAGTCAGGCTATGGTTCGCAGCAGACCAGCGAACCAGAAGACTCCTCACGGCCCGATAACCTCTGGGAACCCGTACCCGGCGACCACGGAGCACACGGCAGCTTCGATGCACGAGCAAAAACCTCCAGCCTTGAGCTGGAAGCAGAAATGTATGTCAAATGGCTGCTCGCAGGTGCAGCCCTGGCCCTTACCGGAATCGCCTGGAAGTCCCTCCAGAAAAAGAAGCCGCGCATGACAGAAGCGCGCAAAATCGCAAAAGCCGCATAAGCACGTAGTTTCGTCATCCTGCGTGGAGCGCAGCGAAGCCGAGGGACCTGCACACCCGGGCGATGCGAGTTGTTGCGCAAACAACAACCTCTGCAGGATGCAGAAAGCAGAACACCCCCGGCGCCCATCCTGAGGCGCAGCCGAAAGCCCGCATGGACTTTCAGTTCATGCGCCCTTGACCGCCGAAAGGAAACCCCTTCACACCTTCTCTTTGCGCTCACGAGCCTCTTTCGCCCGAAACTTCGCAATCCGCTCAATCAACTTCACCGGAACACTCTCCCCCAGAGGAAACCGGATCGTCCCCTTGCTGATCTCATACTGCGCAAGCTCATCCCCAAACTCCTCGATCAGCAAACCAGAGGCCGGATAGATCGAATAGTGCTTCTTCCACCCGGCAAAATAAATCACCACCGCGTCGTTCAATTTGTACGCAGGAATCTGGTACGAGATCGTCTCTTCAGCCTTCGGTAATGCCCTGCGAATGGCATGACGCACCTGCTCCAGCACAGCACGCGAAGATTCAGGCTGCAATGCAATGTACTCATCCACGGATTGAAAATGGGTCCGCGCCATCAGGAAACCCATTGTATCCCAGGGCGGTCATCGGAGGTAATTATCTCGACCCATCATGCCGCACAGGCCATAGGTCTGTATGGGCTGTGGGCAGGCACTCTACTCGTTGTCCGGCCTCTTGTACGGCGTCTGCAGATACTTTCGCGCCTCATTTAAAGCGCCGCCCGTGTTGTCATTGGTCTGCAATGCCTGGCGGTATTCCGGAATTGCGCGGTCGCGCTGTCCGGTTACATCAAAGATTTTGCCAATCTGAATATGACTCCAGACCTCGGTCCACTTTGGATCATCATCTCCGCGCAGCGCATCGCGATACGCATTGATCGAGGCCTGATAGTTCCGCATCGTAAAGAGCACTTCGCCAATACGGTAGCTCGCCAGTGAGCTGTTCGGATTGGCCTTCAGCGCATTCTGATATTCAGCCAGTGCCCCCGTCAGATCTCCTGCCGAAACCAGGTTCTGCCCTCGCAGGATATGCACGCGCACCTGCATGTCAGGCGAGTTCTTCAGGATCCAGTTGTCCGGATCAATCGTGATATGTCGCGGCCGCCCGAAGGTGTCCACCACAAACTGCGAGTCCGACCCCACCACATCAATGCGGCGCTCCTCGGTCTTTCCGTCCGTCTCAATGCGCAGTTCCACCGGCATGTTGAAAAGATCAAGGTCCTGCTGGATCTCGCCAATCGTGCGGAAGCCTTTATTGTTCCCAAGCCGGTAGACGGCATACTTGTTTGTGAACTGCGGCGCACCCGTGCCATCCAGCCACTGCGCAAAAAATGGAGTAAGCTGCTGCTGCGACTGCGCCTCGGCCAGCTTTTCAAAATCACTGGTCTTCACCGGCTGATCTTTGTACTGCGTCAGGACTGCGCGAAGGACCTTTAAAAAGCTGTCCTCGCCCACTTCCCAGCGCAGCATGTGAAAGACCATGCCGCCTTTGTCCAGTGTCATCGCCTGGAACTGCGGCGAGAACGGCGCGAGCCGCCCGGCGCTGGTCAGCGGAATCGTGTCATAGGCAAGCGCGCTGGCAGAAACGTCCTGAATCGCAGAATTCAGCGCATTACGCCCTGCCTGGTCCTCCAGATACATCAGCTCCGCGTAGCGAGACATGCCATTCTCAAGCCACGCATCATTCAGCGTCGCCGGACTCACCTGGTTTCCCCACCACTGGTGCGCAATCGTATTCGCGAGCAGCCGGTAGCTGTTGATGTTGCTGCCGATATAGGAACCCGCAACCGCAGCAATCTCCGGCGCCCACCATACATGCACGGTATCGTCCGGCAGCTCGACCACATTCAACTGCGTCGAGTCCGGCACGCCAAACGTGCTGGTGAAGTAAGCGAATTCGCGCAGCGCAGCCTGTCCGTAATCCTGCGCAGCCTGCTTGTGCGCATCCGTCGTATAGATATGGATGTTGGGTGCGGCCGAAACCGGAGGCGCGAACTTGCCGGCGATAATCGTTCCCGGAAATCCGGACTTCGCCCAGTGGAAGTCATATTCCCCACTCGCAGAAGTGGTCGCGCCGCTCCCGATCACGTGATATCCCGCGGGAACTTTCACGTGAATGTCCGCCGTAAACCGGTCCGTCAGGAACCCAGTCATCGGAAACCAGCGTCCCGGATACAGCAGATAGCTGATAGGGTCACCCACATGCGCGAGTTTCAGCCCCTCTACCGGGCTGCCTGACCCATCGTCTAGCACCCCGCCGTAGGTAAACGCCCATGTATATTGTTGTCCTTTCACCAAAGGTGATGGCGGCGTCACGATGACCGTCGCATTCTGACCACGCTCGCCCGTGAGCGCCTTGCCGGAAGTATCGGCAACTTTCTCCACCTTCAGGGCGCCATGGAGTTCAAAGATCGCGTTGTCAGAGTTGTCCAGCGCTGTAAAAGTCACGCGCGCTGTGGCGGAAAGCCTATGGTCCGAAGGCGAAAGCTGCGCATCAATCGTATATCCGGTAATGTCAATCAGCGGCTTCTGTTGGGCGAACAACGGCGCAGAAAACACAAGCAGAAGCACTAAAAACGCTTCAGGTCGCCTCAGAAGTAAGCGCGAAAAAATTCCAGGGACGGGGCTGTTGTCAGATATCAGTGTCTTCATCGTGCTGAACTCGCCAACTCTATTGTGATGCGCGCCACTTGTTCAATCGGGCTTTTTTCTGTGTGCAGCAATGCGGCCACCGTAGCCAGGTCCTGCTTCATCCTGCTCCGCGCCGCCTCATCTTCCAGCAAAGGACGCAAGTGTGAGACGGCATTCGCGGCAGTAAAGTCGTTCTGGATGAGCTCAGGGACCACCTCGCGCCCGGCAATCAAATTTACCATGGCCACATGCGGCACCTTGACCACCCGCCTGGCAACAGCATACGTCAATCTGGAGACGCGGTAGACCACAATAAACGGATTGCCAATCAGGGCTGCCTCGACGGTGGCTGTTCCACTGGCCACCATACTCGCGCGCGAGTGGTGCAGCACCGCCCGCGCATCATGGGTGATAACAATTCGAGGATTCGCCTGGTGAAGCATGCTCCGAACGTGCCCCACCTGTTCCGGAGTCAGCGTCGGCGCAACCGGCAGCAGATATTCATAGTCCCCACCGATCTGTCGCGCGGCTTCAATCATTTCCGGAAGGTTGAGGCGGAGCTCCTTGAAGCGGCTGCCAGGCAGCAGCCCTACCCATTCTTTGGACGGGTCGAGCCCATGCTGGGCAGCAAACTCGTTACGTGAGATCGAAGGCAGCGGCACTTCAACCAGCGGGTGCCCCACAAATCGCGCCTCTACGTTATGCTCCCGGTAAAAGCTTTCTTCAAAGGGAAAGATGACCAGCATCCGGTCCACATAACGCTGCACCTTCCGGATGCGGTACTTCTTCCACGCCCAGAGCTGCGGGCTTACAAAATAAATCACCGGAATCTTCAGCCGGTGCAATGTCCGCGCCAGTGACAGGTTCACATCAGGAAAATCAATCAGAATGGCAGCATCCGGCCGCTCAGCGGCAATGCTCGCCCTGAGCTTGCGGTACTCCGCATAAATGTGCGGGATATGCCGGATGATCTCAGTAATGCCCATCACTGCCACATCTTCCGCCCGCACAATGCGCCGGAAACCCAGCGCCTCCATCCGTCGTCCGCCCAGCCCAAAAAACTCCGCCTGAGGTGCAAGTTGCCGGATCGCAGGAATCAATTGCGCGGCATAATTCTCGCCGCTGGCTTCTCCAGCGGACAAAAAAATTCTGGACTGGGTATGGAGTTGCAAGTTGGCCCCATCAAAGCGAATGGGTTTGAGCTTCCTTTGACTCGATGCGTGTCACACGTTCGGAAGGCGTTTTGTAGTCGGCAAGAGCGTTGATCGCCCGAAAAATGTCCTGCTTACCTTGCTGGAGTTGTAACTCCAATTGCGTAAGCCTTTGGTCCATGGCGGTAAAGCGCGGGTCAACATGCGCGAACTGATCACTCATTCTGGCTTCAGTCGCACCCAGGCACACCGAGATCGCCCGCTGTTCCGGAGCGGGGAAATCCTGAAGCACCTTCCGCACATCATCCACAACGCTCATAGACCCAATATACCGTACCGCTAGTCCCCTACCACCAGCCCTGGTTGCAAGGCGATGTCCCCAAATTCCTGGTCCTTGTACTGGAGCTGGTACAGCTTCCAATAGAGCCCGCGCTGCGCCAGCAGCTCCTGATGTGTCCCCATCTCCCGCAGCTTGCCCTTGTGCATCACCAGAATCACATCCGCCCGCTGCACCGTCGAAAGCCTGTGCGCAATAATCACCGAAGTCCGGCCCTCTACCATACGCTCCAGTGCCAGCCTTACGCGCATCTCCGTTTCGGTATCTACGCTAGAAGTGGCTTCATCAAGAATCAGAATGCGGGGATCGTGGGCCAGGGCGCGGGCAAAGTTGATGAGCTGTTTCTGTCCGGTCGAGAGGCCATTGCCACGCTCATGAAGCGGTTCCGAAAAGCCTCCCGGAAGCGAGTGGATGAAGTCACAGACGTTGACCTCATCGGCGGCCTCTTCCATACGCTGGTCTGTGATCCAACACGAACCCAGCCGAATGTTCTCCGCAATCGTCCCGGTAAACAGGAACGGGTCCTGCAGCACCACGCCAAAGCGCTGCCGCAGCCGCTTCAAATCATGCTGGCGAACATCCAGGCCATCTATCAGAATACTTCCGTGCTGAATATCATAAAACCGCATCATCAGGCTAATGATCGTCGTCTTGCCCGCCCCGGTATGGCCAACTATGGCCGCTGTCTGGTCCGGCTCAATCACAAACGAGACGTCGCGCAGGGTCCACTCCACGTCTTCCATCGTTGCCAGCCCAGCCGCGTCAGCGGCGGCTATGCGCAGCCTTTGCTCATCCGTCAGCTTCTGGTACGTAAACCACACATCGCGAAACTCGATGCGCCCTGACCCGTCGCCCTCTTTCGTCTGCTCTGGCGAAACAATCTCCGGCTGCGTGTCCAGCAGCTTAAAGATGCGCTCGCTCGCCGCCATCGCCGCCTGCAGAATGTTGTATTTCTCGCTCAGGTCCTGGATCGGCCGGAAGAACCGCTGCGCATACTGCATAAAGGCCACCAGCACGCCCAGCGAAACCGTCGCATGCAGCACCCCATAACCGCCACGCCAGATTACAATCGCAATCGCAATCGAGCTCAGCAGCTCTACCGCCGGATAGTACAGCGCATACGCCAGAATCGCGTCCTTGAACGCATCCATGTGCTGCCGGTTGACCTTCGAGAACTGCTCAAATGACCGCTTCTGCCGATTAAAGAGCTGCACCACGGTCATCCCGCTGATGTGCTCCTGCGTATACGAGTTGATCTTCGCAATCGCCGTCCGTATACGCCGATACGAATCGCGCACATGCTTCCGGAAGACCCGCGTCACCAGCAGAATGAGCGGCAGCACTGCAAAGGCCAGCAGCGCCAGCCACCAGCTCATCCGCAGCATCACAATCACGATGCCGGTGAGCACAAAAATGTCTTCAAAAATGGCGAACACGCCCGATGTGAACATCTCATTCAGCGCGTCCACATCGCTGGTCAGCCTCGTCACTAGCCTCCCCACCGGGTTGCGGTCAAAAAATCCCACGTGCATGTATTGCAGGTGCCGGAAAATCTGACTGCGCATGTCAAACATCACCTTCTGCCCGGTCCACTGCATCAGGTAGGTCTGCACAAATTCCAGAAAATAACTCAGCACCAGCGCGCCCAGGTAGAGTATGGCCAGTTGCGTAATCCCCGTCACCGCATTCGCACTCAAATGGTGCGCCAGCCACGACTGCTTCGTCGCAGGCTGCGCCGTCATGTAGCGATCCACAGCTACTTTGGTCAGGTATGGCCCAAGAACGTCCAGCGCTGCCTTCAGCAACACCGCCACCAGCGACGTGAGAGCTGCCCACTTGTAGGGGTAGAGATAACGGATAAGGCGCCGCATCAGCCGGCTGTCATACGCCTTGCCGACAACGTCATCTTCTTGCATTTGTGCGGATTTCGGCTTCTCCTGCTCGGCCATAGACGCGCTGTATCAATTGTACTGAGATACAGATGCGCAACGAGACAGCCTTGATTCAACCCATGCACATTCCAAACAGATGGTCCATCGGCCCTCGTCCCCGCCCCACCGCATAAGCCGCCCTCAGCGCCTTCGTAACATACTCCTTCGCATCCCGCGCTGCCGCTTCCGGCCCCTTACCCGCAATCAACTCACACAGTAGCGCAGATGACAACGCACATCCCGTCCCATGCGTCGAAGTCGTCTCCACCCGGCTCCCCTCCAGCCATACGCTCTCGCCCGAAGGCAGAAGCAGAAAGTCATCCGGCCGCTCCATCTCCCCACCCGTCACCAGCACATGCAGTCCCGGATACGCCCGCCCCAGCTCTGCCGCCGCCCGTGGCACATCCTCCCGCTCCAAAGGCGCCGCCCCAACCAGCACCGCCAGCTCATCTACATTGGGAGTCACCCATCCCACACGCCCCAGCAACTCGGCCCGCAGCCGGACCACTCCCTCCCGGTCCAGCAGCTCCCGTCCTGAACTCGACCGCACCACTGGATCCAGCACCACCCTCTCCCGCACAACTCCGCCAAACGCCAGAAACTCCGCCACCTCGTCCACTATTCCGGCCGTGGCCAGCATTCCAATCTTCACCCCGGCAGGGACCGCGTCCTCCCGCAAACATGCGAGCATCTCCCGCACCGTCGCCGCCTCTACCGGCTCAACTCGCCTCACCCCCAAAGTGGACTGCACCGTCAGCGCCGTAATGCACGCCATCCCATACACCCGGTGCGCCGCAAACACCTTCAGGTCCGCCGAAATGCCCGCACCCGACGACGGATCAAAACCCGCAATCGTCAGCGCTATGGGCCAAACGTCTCTTTCGCAAGCTGGAAGGGCAGCCTCATTCATCGCCCTTACATCATAAGGTCAAGCTCAGATGCTCACATAAAAGCCGCCTGAGATGGGCCACAGCAGTCAGCCCCTCCTACCACAGGCAGGATGGTTTTGCAAGTAAAAAATTCTGCAAGCCTCGATTTTTGTTTGACTTAGGTCATCTGCCTACCTACAATCCTTAAAGGAGGAATATGACCGCTATCGCAACTGATACGAGCAGACGAAATCCAAAACTCTCGACCTACGCTGGAGTGTTGCTGACGGCCGTTGTCGGCCTCTTCAGTGTCAAGGCCGGACTCCCGGCAGCAACCAACCCGCAGCCATCTGCGGTCCCCGACCAAGGCCCCGAAACTAAAAAGGCCCCCAAAAAGCGCCATTGGTATCAAATCGGGCGCGCCTCCTGGTATGGCGAGGACTTTCAGGGCCAGCAGACCGCCAGCGGTGAAGACTACGACATGAACAAGCTCACCTGCGCGCACCGCAGCCTGCCCTTAGGCTCCATCGTCCGCGTCACCAACCTTAACAATCACAAGTCCGTCGTCGTCCGCGTGAATGACCGCGGCCCTATGCCGCAGAACCGTATCGTGGACCTCTCTTACGCCGCCGCGCGCTTCCTTGGTTTCAGCAATAGAGGTACGGCCCCGGTCCGTATTGACCTGGTAAATCCGAAGACCAATCTGGCACAGCTCCAGTACCCGCTGTCGCCCGTTACGGTTAAGCCGTAAAATTGTCTTCGAGATGGCCGCTTCGCAAAACCCTCAGGACATCCCTGCGCGTGATCTGCCTTCCGCGCAGGGCCGCACGCCCCAGGACAAGCTCATCGTCGCTCTCGACTTCCCCTCCGCGGAAAAGGCCCTGGCCTTTGTCTCGAAGCTCGAAGGCCTCTGCCGCTGGTTTAAAGTAGGCCTCGAACTCTATCTGTCTGCCGGCAACGCCATTGTCGAACAGCTCCGGCAGCAGGGCTTCTCCGTCTTTCTCGACCTTAAGCTGCACGACATTCCCAACACCGTCGCCGGGGCCGTCCGCTCTGTTTCCGCGCTCGGTGCTGACCTGCTCACCGTACACGCATCCGGAGGCCCGGCCATGCTCCAGGCCGCAGCCGAAGCCGTAGCCTCCCAGCCCCACGCCCCGCGCCTGCTCGCCGTCACCGTTCTTACCAGCATGGACGCAGCCCAGCTTTCCGCCACTGGCATCTCCACCTCTCCCGCAGAACAGGCCCTCCGGCTGGCAAAGGCCGCCCATTCTGCCGGAATCCTCGGACTCGTCTGCAGCCCGGAAGAAGCTGCCCGCATGCGCCGTGAACTCCCCGGCTCCATCCTGGTCACACCCGGCATCCGCCCTGCAGGCGCTGACATCGGCGACCAGAAACGCATCGCCACTCCCTCTGCCGCC
Organism: Alloacidobacterium sp.; assembly: GCA_035293545.1. GTDB lineage: Bacteria > Acidobacteriota > Terriglobia > Terriglobales > Acidobacteriaceae > Alloacidobacterium. The sequence continues at coordinate 265,932 of DATGMQ010000076.1, forward strand.
CTCGCCGCCGGGGCCGACTACCTCGTCGTAGGCCGTCCCATCACCCAGTCCCCCGACCCAGCCGCCACCGCCAGCGCCATCCTTGCAGAAATTTCCACCGCCCTCGCATAACTCATAACTTTAGGTTCGCAATGGTGAAGGTGGGGAGTGGCGTTTATAGCGAAGAGTCGAGAGAAGGAAAGTTCAAAAAAACTCTGCGCACAGGCGCGCCAGCTCCAGTAAGCTCCAAAAGCGGCCGTGGCAGTTGCCCAATAGCGCGTCACCCATGATCGGCGGTTCTTCTGTTAAATGCCAGAGCCGATTTACCAGAGCACGCGACAAAAATCTGTATCACCCCTATTCCTTCCTGATACAAAGGAAGTCATGAAATTACACCGCGCTTCTCTCGCCGCGCTGACAGTTCTTCTGTTCGTGCCCCTTCTCGCTTCCGCCCAGTCCTCAGCACCGGTCATCCTCCACCCCGCCGAAACAACAAAACTTCTCCCGGAAGCCGTCTTCTTCCGCGGCCAGTCCGCTCCGGTGCAGACGCGAAACTCCGCAGGCATCCATTTCCCTGATGGCATGTATACACTGGCCACACTGGTAGACAATTCCGGGTACTCCACCGGGATCCAGCAGAAATACCAAGCTTACTTCATCACCGAAGTCCCACTCGATTTCAGCGGACATACCCTGCATCCCGGCGCCTACGGCACAGGTATTGTAAACGGCAAGTTCCTGGTCATGGACATCGCTGCAAACGACCTCTTCACCGTCCCCACCGTTCACGACACGGCCATCAAGCGCCCCACACCGCTGCAACTTGATGCCGACGGTGACCACTATCGTCTCTATTTCGGCCGCAATTACGTAGTCTTCTCCCGCGCAAAATAAACGGCTGCTCTGCATCCTCATCCAAAGGGATACACCTTACGCAAACAATGGCCAGCGGGTGTGGAGTTTACAGACCACGAAAAAGCTGAATCGGGGCAGCAGCTGCAGGGGAACAGAGTCGAACCGCGCCTGACCTTAGCATCATCCATCCCTTTGCAGGCCTTCCAGGCAGCAGGCGAAGAATTCCTCCAACAGGATATAGGCTCAAAAAGGACCATGAAAAACATCGCCCTCGAAATCTGCCTCGAATCCGTGGACGCCGTCATCGCCTCCGAGCGCGGCGGTGCTGACCGGGTCGAACTCTGCGCCAACCTTCTTGAAGGCGGAACCACCCCCAGCGCTGGGACCATCCGCACCGCACGCGAACGCTCCGGCATCGCCATCAACGTCATGGTTCGTCCGCGCGGCGGAGACTTCCTCTATACCGAAACCGAATTTGCCTCCATGCAGCACGACATCCGCACCGCCAAAGAACTCGGCGCAAATGGTATCGTGCTCGGACTGCTCCGCTCCGACGGTACAGTAGATGTCGAACGGACCCGCCAGCTCGTTGAGCTCGCCGCGCCCCTCCCCGTCACCTTCCATCGCGCCATCGACGTCTCTCGAGACCTGCTCGAAGCGCTCGAGGCCGTGATTTCCACCGGAGCAGCCCGCATACTCACCTCCGGCGGTCAGCCTTCCGTCGTCGCCGGAGCGCCAAAGGTCGCCGAAATGATCAAGGCCGCCGGTAACCGCATCATTATCATGCCCGGATGCGGCATCACCCAGGACAACATTCGTTCCATCATCGAAACCACGGGTGCGCGCGAAGTCCACATTGCGCTCGACCAGGAACTCCCCAGCCCCATGCAGTTCCGCAAGACCGAAATCCCCATGGGCGGCGTCGAAAGCCGCGAGTATCTCCGCTTCGCCACCCCGGAGAGCGATGTGCGCCGAGTCGCCGAGCTTGTCAAGAGCTTGCCCTGGCCTCTCCTCACGTAAGCGACTGATTCTAAAGCGAAAATATCGTCCGCCTCACTGTCCGGGTATTTGTGCTCTACCCATAGAGAAACAGGAACAAAATTTTGAGGTAGTTCAAGCTGCAAGCGTCTGCCTTCATGCTAAAGAGGTCTTCCATATTGAATGACATTCCCGGAAAGATTCCATAACCCATTTCCCAAGAAGACTTTACAAACAAAGTAGGGGCCTATTCCGGCGGAAGCACCACTCCACGGCACTCCCCGAAACCAATTCGCGGATGACCTTCCCGGATGCAGTATCCACGGAAGACGACCTCATCGCCGTCCTCCAGAAATTTGCGCTGCTCACCCGTAGGCAACGAAATCGGCTCAGTTCCCCGCCGAGTCATCTCGAGCAGGCAGCCTGCTGAGTCTTTACCCGGTCCGGAAACAGTCCCGGTTCCCAGCAGGTCCCCGGGACGAAGATTGCAGCCATTGCTCGCGTGATGTGTAAGCATCTGCGCAAGCGTCCAGTAAAGGTCGCGCATGTTTCCGCGGCTTAGCATGATGGGAGCGAGCTTTTCATCGCGCATCAATTTTGAAGAAAGCCAGGCCTCCAGCACCACGTCAAAGCCACCGCGCAGCCGGTCATCCGCCGAATTAAGATATGGCAACGGATCAGGATCTCCGGCTTCGCGCTGAAAAGCAGGCACTCGAAAAGGTTGAAGCGCATCCAGAGTCACAACCCACGGCGAAATACTCGTCGCAAAATTCTTGGACAGAAATGGTCCGAGCGGCTGATACTCCCATGCCTGCATATCGCGCGCCGACCAGTCATTCAGCAGACAAAGGCCAAAGATATATTCTTCCGCCTCATGGATTGGAACAGGCTGCCCCAGATCATTGCCGTCTGCGACAAAGCAGCCCATTTCCAGTTCATAGTCGAGCAGCCGCGTCGGTGCGAAGGTCGGAACAGCCGCATCAGCCGGCTTGATCTGACCGCTGGGACGCTTCACACCCGTGTCGCTGACCACAATAGATGATGCCCGCCCGTGATAACCGATTGGCACATATTTGTAGTTCGGAAGCAGCGGATTGTCCGGACGGAAGAGCCTGCCAACGTTCGTCGCGTGATACACCGAGGCATAAAAATCCGTGTAGTCACCGATCGCAGCAGGCAAATGCATAGTAACCTGCTCCGCCACATGCAATAACGGCTCCATTCTTCCGCGTAAGTTTGCCGGAGCATCTTCGGCCAGCAATTCCATCACGCGCCTTCTGACAGCTGAAGCAGCAGAGCGTCCGAGGGCCATCAATTCATTCAATACAGGAGTACAGCACGCATCCTGGACCGGTCTATCTAGCGTATCAAGCAGCCCATTTTCGGCACACGCCCGCAGATCCAGCACACGATTTCCAATGGCAATGCCGATCCGCGGCCCGTCCCCTGCAACAGAGAAAACTCCAAACGGCAGGTTCTGTAAAGGAAAATCAGTGCTGCCATCATTGGCAGAGTCAATCCAGCTTTTCTGCATCAGAGCCATCCTAAAGCGCGCAGGCCTTCGACAGGCTCAGTAAATGAGCACGACCCGAAACTGGTGGCAAAATTCTCCCGCGCGTCCCTGATCTGCTCCACAGAAAATTTCTGGTTGCGCCAGGCAAGCGCATGTTTGTCCCATTCAAAGGACTCGGGACTGTCTTCCAGCAGTACCATCAGCACGTCTTCCTGCGATGCTCCATAATACGCAACCATCGCAGCTACAAATACGTTGATGAAACCGTGCATCAGCGTCGAACCGCTCTCCGCCTCATACGTCAGCTTATGCACAGAACGCAGCGGATGATGCAGCCCAGCCGTGGCCTTGAAGCCGACCTTCGCCGCAGCACAGGAGACGAGAAAATGAGCAACCCGCTCCGCGCTGGGAAAGGCATTGGAACGAATACCACCCGTGCGTATCTTGGCGCGCGCATCCAGCCGTTTCAGAACAGGAAGCATCGCATCGCACTCTGCCGGCGAAAACTCGGCGTAAACGGCAAGTTCTGCCGGAGCAGCCAATACCATCTGCTCGCACTGCGCTGTATTTTCCACCTTGCACTCCGCAGACTGAAGAAACGCGGCGCCTTCGCTGAAATTCTCCATCAGACGCGCATCTTCATTCGCGTCGCCGCTGCTGATCACGCTTAAGAGCCATGGGGTCCCTTGCTCATCGCAGCACGCCTCATTGAATGCTCTGGTGAACTCCGTCAGCCTGGGTGCCGGAACAATAAAGCGCCCAAGCATCCACGCGTGGTCGCCCGAACGGTAGCTGGCATAATTCTTTACGGCGGTCAGCATATCGAGTTCCGCGGGCGGAAACAGGCCGGCATAATCCACTAATCCGCCAAGCAGCGCCTCGATGGCCGTCATCCTTTTGCTCCTGATTTGAAGTACTTCTTTAGTCCCTGCCAGCATTCGAAGTATTCGTGCTGAAGGACCTTCGTCTCCAAAGCATACTTTGTCGGACGCACCGCGAGTTGTGTCTCAAACATAAAAGCCAGCGTATTACCCAGATACTGCGGCTTCAATTCAGCAGCGCTTGCCTTCTCAAAGGTCTCAGCATCCGGACCATGTCCTGCCATGCAATTGTGCAGGCTCGCTCCGCCGGGAACAAAGCCTTCCGCTTTCGCATCATACTGCCCAAACACAAGCCCCATGAACTCGTTCATCATGTTGCGGTGGAACCATGGCGGGCGAAACGTATGCTCGGCCACCATCCAGCGTGGAGGAAAGATGGCAAAATCCACGTTCGCAGTTCCCGAAATTGCACTCGGTGAAGTCAGCACTGTATAGATAGATGGGTCCGGATGGTCAAACGAAACGGAGTTAATGCAGTTAAAGTTTTTCAAATCGTATTTGTATGGAGCATAATTCCCATGCCATCCCACAACGTCGAGAGGCGAGTGATCAATCTCCGCCACCCACAGTTTTCCTAAAAACTTGCTCACAATGTGGAATGTGCCTTCGCGGTCTTCATACGCAGCCTGCGGATAAAGAAAATCGCGCGCATTCGCCAGCCCGTTCGCCCCAATCGGTCCAAGCTCCGGCAATCGGAACTGCTGCCCATAATTCTCGCAGATGTATCCGCGCGCGGCTTTGCCTTCCAGTACTACTCGGAATTTCAGCCCGCGCGGCAGCACGCAGATTTCTCCCGGAGCGACGCCCAGAATACCCAGCTCTGTATGGAAACGCAGCCCACCCTCCTGCGGAACAACCAGCATTTCGCCGTCCGCGTTGTAGAAAAAGCGGTCTTCCATGGATTGGTTGATCGCGTACACATGGATGGCAACGCCTGTCTGTATCGCCGGATCGCCATTGCCGCCCATCGTAATCATGCCGCTCACAAAGTCGGTCGGCTCCTGCGGAAGCGGTACCGGGTCCCAGCGCAACTGGCTCGGCGGTGTCGAGACCTCAGTAAACGGGCCGCTGCGAATGAGCTTCACCGGCGCTTCTTCATACGGCTTATGCGTCACCGACGGCCGGATACGATAGGTCCAGGTGCGCCGGTTCACATGTCGCGGAGATGTGAATGAGGTTCCGCTGAACTGCTCCGTGTACAGCCCTAACGGATGCTTCTGCGGAGCATTCTGCCCCTGCGGCAGCGCGCCGGGAACGGCCTCGGTCGCAAACTCATTTCCAAATCCAGAGTTGTATTTCAATTCGGAAGCGGGCATGTCCCCTCCAGTGAAAACTCTATAAACTATCTGCTGGCAAGGTCGTTTGGCAACTTCGGCAGGAGCTTGCAACTCGCCCGCGAACATTGTTTACTCATCTTTGCAAAATTTATGCGTTACATTCTTGCTCTGGACCAGGGAACAACCAGCTCACGCGCCATTCTTTTTACACAGAATGGCGAAATTGCCGCGCAGGCGCAACAGGAATTCCGCCAGATTTACCCCGAGAGTGGATGGGTCGAGCATGATCCATTCGACATCCTGACGACGCAACTCAGCTCTGCCATTGAAGCACTCGCTCGCGCCGGAGCGCGCCCGCGGGATGTGGCGGCGCTCGGCATCACCAACCAGCGGGAAACCGTCATCGTGTGGGACCGTGAAACCAGCAAGCCCATTCACAATGCCATTGTCTGGCAGGATCGCCGCACCGCCGCAGTATGCAAGCGATTTGTAGATGAAGGAGTGGAGAAGACGATCGTCAACAAAACGGGCCTGCTGATTGACCCCTACTTTTCTGCAACCAAGATCGCCTGGCTGCTCGAAAATGTCCCCGGAGCGCGCAAAAAAGCTGAAGCCGGCAAGCTGGCCTTTGGCACTGTAGATAGCTGGCTCATCTGGAACCTGACCAGCGGCAAAAAGCACGTCACCGACTACACCAATGCTTCGCGCACCATGCTCTTCAACATCGTCGAAGGCACATGGGATGACGACCTGTTGAAGCTTTTCAATGTCCCTCGGCAAATGATGCCCGAAGTCGTCTGGTCGGGCGAAACCAATGGTGAAGTCACCACCACTCTTGGCCTCGGCACCATTCCCATCGCCGGCATTGCAGGCGATCAGCAATCAGCCCTTTTCGGGCAGTTATGTCTCAATCCAGGAGATGCAAAAAACACCTATGGTACTGGATGTTTTCTGCTGCAAAACATCGGGCAAAAGTTTGTCGCATCCAAACATCGCCTGATTACAACGCTGATCTGCAGTTTGAATCGCAAACTTGAATATGCCTTCGAAGGCAGCATTTTTATTGGCGGCGCAGTCGTGCAATGGTTGCGCGACAACTTGAAGATCATCCAGAAATCTTCCGACGTCGAAGCGCTGGCCAGTACTGTTTCCGATTCAGATGGAGTGGTCCTGGTTCCTGCCTTCGTTGGCCTTGGCGCTCCGCATTGGGACGCACATGCGAGCGGGCTTCTCATCGGCCTGCGCCGCAGCACTCAGCATGGACACATCGCGCGCGCGGCCCTCGAAAGCATCGCATTCCAGGTAGCAGATGTCATAGACGCGATGAACTCGGAGTCAGGCAGCAACTTCTCTGAGCTGCGCGTGGATGGCGGCGCCGCCGTCAACGACATGCTGATGCAGTTTCAGGCCGACCTCCTGGGGATTCCGGTCTTGCGCCCCGCCGTAACGGAAACGACTGCACTTGGCGCAGCTTATCTCGCGGGACTTGCCGTGGGCTTCTGGGACAGCCCGCAACAAATCTGGTCAAGCCGGAAGAACGATACCCGGTTTGAACCCAATCGCAATCGCAAAGAGATTACAGCCATGCGCGACCGCTGGCGCAACGCCGTTGAGCGCAGCAAACATTGGACCCAGGATGGTCCCGCATGATTCGCGAACAGATGATCGCGCAGATTGCGCAGCGCGAAACTCCATGGGACATCATCGTCATTGGCGGCGGGGCCACCGGCATGGGTATTGCTGTAGACGCAGCTACGCGCGGCTTCGACGTTCTGCTGTTGGAAGCCAAAGACTTCGGTAAAGGAACATCGAGCCGCAGCACCAAGCTCGTCCACGGCGGCGTGCGTTATCTGGAGCAGGGAAACATCTCGCTCGTTATGGAAGCGCTGAAGGAGCGCGGCATCCTGCGGCAGAACGCACCGCATCTGGTCAGCGATCTAGCGTTTGTCGTCCCCAATTATTCCTGGTGGGAAGCTCCGTTTTACGGCATCGGGTTGAAGCTCTATGACATGCTTGCAGGCAAATACGGCTTCGGCAAGTCGCGCCTGCTTTCGTCGGAAGAGGTGCTTGAGCGCCTTCCAACATTGCAGAAAGAAGGCCTGCGCGGCGGCGTCATCTACTACGATGGCCAGTTTGATGATTCGCGCTTGCTGATTCATCTCGCTGCGACGGCCGCAGACCACAACGCAGTGCTCGTCAATTATATGCCGGTCACTGGAATCACCAAAGATGATGAAGGCTATGTAAACGGGGTCATCGCGCACGACGCTGAAACCGGCCAGCAGTACACCATCGCATCGCGCGTGGTCATCAACGCTACAGGAATATTCACCGATACAATCCGCCGCATGGCCGACCCGGAAGTGCCCTCCATGGTCGAGCCAAGCCAGGGCATCCATCTCGTCTTCGAGCGGTCGTTCCTTTCCGGAGACACAGCCATCATGGTTCCGCGCACCAGCGATGGCCGCGTGATGTTTGCCATCCCCTGGCACCAGCACACCCTGGTCGGCACAACGGACACTCCGATTGAAGAACCATCCTACGAGCCGCGCGCACTGGAGGAAGAGATTCAGTTCATTCTCGATACGGCAGCGCAATACCTCAGCCGTCCGCCCAGGCGCAGCGATGTACTCAGCGTATTTGCAGGCATTCGCCCATTGGTCAAAGCTACTGGAGCTGCGGGCAAAACCTCGGCACTTTCGCGCGACCACACAATCCACGTGGACAACTCCGGCCTGCTCACCATCACCGGAGGTAAATGGACCACGTACCGTCACATGGCTGAAGACTGCGTAGACCATGCCATCACCCTGGGCCGCCTGCGTGAAGAGCCATGCGTCACGAAGACACTCAAAATTCACGGCTATGCAGAAAATACTGGCGCCCTGGGCAGCCTTTGGGTTTACGGTTCTGATGCAGAAGCGATCCGACAAATCGCCGCCGCGAATCCTGAACTCGCCTCCCCCCTGCATCCTACCCTTCCCTACATCGGCGCAGAAATTGTATGGGCAGCACGACATGAAATGGCCCGAACAGTCGAAGATGCGCTTGCACGCCGCACGCGCGCTCTCCTTCTGAACGCCCGGGCCGCCGGCGAAATGGCGCAAGCGGTGGCGGAAATCATGGCACAGGAACTGCACAGAGATAAGGGTTGGGTCACGCAGCAAGTGGCTGAGTTTCAAGCGCTGGTAAAACAATACAGTCTTGACGGTGAAAGAACAGAATGAGGTCTCCATTCTTCGGTGAATTTATGGGCACACTGGTGCTCATTTTGCTTGGCAATGGGGTCGTTGCCGGGGTCCTGCTGAAACGATCGAAAGCGGAAAACAGCGGGTGGATGGTCATCACCACAGGATGGGCCTTTGCCGTCATCTGCGGTGTTTTTGTCTCTGTGCTCTGCGGCAGTGCAGACGCACACCTGAATCCTGCCATCACTCTGGCCATGGCCGTGCAGACCGGCAGCTTCAGCAAATGCGTTCCCTACATCAGCGCACAGCTTCTCGGAGCATTCGCCGGAGCGGTTCTCGTGTGGCTGCACTACCTTCCGCACTGGAAGCTGACCGAGGATGCGGCCACGAAGCGCGCCACCTTCTGCACCATTCCCGCCGTGCGGAATTTTGCAGCAAATCTTTTTTCAGAAATCGTCGGCACCGCAGTTCTCGTGCTCGTCGTAGGGGCTGTGAGTTCGAAACTTGTACTCTCCACCGGGGCCGCAGCCGGCCTTTCACCGTATCTTGTGGGCTGCATCGTATGGTCTATCGGACTCTCGCTGGGCGGCACCACCGGATACGCCATTAATCCCGCACGCGACCTGGGCCCCCGCGTTGCACACTCCGTTCTTCCAATCTCCGGAAAAGGGCCCAGTGACTGGGGCTACGCATTGGTTCCCATACTTGGACCCTGCATCGGAGGCATGCTTGCAGGATGGTTGCTGCGCCTGCTTGGCGCGTGAGTCAGAAATGGTGGATCTTCTCTTCCACAGGAGGCTCGCTGGGCCTTGCGGCCTCACGCTCCAGAGAGCGGCTCACAAGGTCGCGCGAACCCAATCCTACGGCAAGCGCCAAAGCCAGCACAATTCCGCCAAATAGTATCCCGAACGCGAGAGGAACAATATCTCCCCCAATCGAGAGATGATCAAGCACCATCGCTGCCGTAAGCACATAAATCAGCCAGCGTACTCCTGTCGCCAGCAAGCGCGCATATTGCAGATTAAGATTTACGGCCGTGATCAAAACACTGCGTGAGAGGAACCGCCCGATGACCGTCCCAAGAAACAGCAGGACAGCAGCGCCAATCACGTGTGGAAGATACGCAAATACATACGCGGAGATGCCAGACTCTGCCGAGGCCGCCTCAAATGCTGAGACTCCCACCAGAACGCCGATGATCACAAATACCCAGAAGACGACGCGCGTTGCAAGCACCGTCGGCGTTTGCCGCGGAGCTAGCTCACTGAGCGCATTGGTGGTCGGCATGGTGCGTTTATCGAATGCCACAGCATTCAGAATGCGTCGCGTGATCACAGCCGCAACCCATGCAATCAGCAAAAAGATCAGTAATGCCACCAGGAAGGCAAGTATTCCCGGCAACAACTGCGCGACTTTGTTAAAGACGCGCCACATTGAGTCGTGCAATGATTGTTCAACCTGCTGCCACATTTCTCGCTTTCCTCTCTATGGATTGAATCTGTCAGGCCATCTCCAGCGGCGCAGGAGATAAGGTTTATTTTCCTCATAAGCGCGGGCCAGTTGCTCCAGACGCTGCTCTGCTGCAAATGGAGAAAGGTTTGCTGCTTCCTGGACGTAGGATGCCACCCATCCCAGATACAGCGGAGTAAGCGCACCCAGCAAATGGCTTCTGCTGATGCTGCGCAATCGGTGCGCCAGCGCGAAATCGTAGAGGATGCGCACCCAAAGCTCATCCGGCATTCGAAATTCCTCCAGCGGCGCGCGCGACAGCCTCTTCAATTCAAATAATGTGACCGGAGGCAGCACAGGGCCCCAGATCTCCTGCAAATTACGCGCACCCAAAAGGAATGAATCAATGAGCGGCTTTACGTCTATTCCATCGCTCTCACTTGCCTGCTTCACCGCATGCCCAGTGACGGGTGTTGCGCGTGAACCTCGAATGCGCTGCCAGAAGGAAGCATACTTCTCCATTTCAATAAATGCAGATCCAACCAGGCTGGCCAGCGCCGTCCTCAACTCAATGCCGTCTGTCTGGCGCCCGTGGCTCGCATCCACGTTTACCTGGCATACCTGCTTGCCCGCCACAGCCGCAATGGTGGCCGGCCACAGGATTTCATCTGCATTTGGATCATGCGCAGGATGCGGGGCTGTAAACTTCGCGCACATTTCCGCAGAACAACTGAAATCCAGTGGCAACGGATACCGGACTCGCTGCCCAAACAAAGCGCGCGCGAGAGGAGCGAGAATTCCGTGGTTCAGAAGGCCATCGAATTTTCCGGCCGCATAGACAGGCAGCACCACATCACAGCGCTTTTCCAGAACAGGCTGTATAAACAACGGAAGCACATCGGCGTTCAATAGAATCAAGTCACCATGCAGCAGTACACACACATCTGCCTGCACTTCCGCAGCAAGCGAGCAGATGGCGCGTTGCGCAAAGGATGCATTCACCCACGGTAGATTTTCCGGCCTACCCGCCGTGAGGGGATAGCTGCGAAAATGAACATCATTTTCAGTGGCTTCCGCCAGGTTTGGCGCTGCAACGATCACACGCGCGTTCAAGACTGGCCCTATTTCCTGAAGACACGGTTGCACTATCGCGGAATCCACCGTGCCAGTCACGCCCAGCAGCACAGTGGCGCGGCTGGTTACCGGCGCCGCAGCCTGTTCATTCTCGTGAATTTGTTCTTCTTTCATGCTTTTATGACAACAACGAGACGATGCCCATTAATGGAATACGCACCCAGTCGGGACGGTTGTTCAGCTCATAACCCAACTCATAAAGCGCCTTGTCCAGAAGATATGCGTCCAGTACCAAATTCAGGTCTTTTTTTGGCAGCAGGGAGTCGCAGTTCATCTCTGCAAGATAGGTCTTGAGGAATTCGTCCGAAACCAGACGAATCCAGAGTTTTGCCCACTGCTCCATCTGTTGGTTTTCCGCATGGGTTTGGAGAACATACCTCGACAACGCGGACCATGCGGCGTAACTGAACGACCGCAGCATTCCCGCTACATCTTTCAGCGGAGGCTGTTTCTTTCTGCGTTCCGCAAGCGACCGTGCCGGTTCACCTTCAAAGTCCAGCACAACAAACCCCGCCTGAATGCGAAGCACCTGTCCAAGATGATAATCGCCATGAATTCGCGTTCTGGTAATGGGCGACTGGATGGACATGAGACTGTGCAGACGGCCCAGGATCCTGCGTCTGCGTCCGGCGACGACACCTCCCAGTTCCAGTGCGTCCTCAGGAAGCAGTCCCAGATTTGCCTTCAGCATCTCGAGCGTATGTGCAGCGTGCTCAGCAAGGCCTTTGCATAGCTCTTCCACCTCCTGCGTCTGCATGGTCTCTGGCGCAAAGTCAGGATTGTCCTTCCCGGAAGCCAGAGCGCGATGCATCTCAGCGGTGACTCGTCCCAGTTCCGCCGATGCGGGAAAGTAGTCGTCACGAATGAATCTGCTGATTTCGCTTTCGTTCGATTCGTTTGCGCAAAATTTGTAATAGCCGTCCAGCTTCTCCAGTGTCCACTTCCAACCATCACCATCATTCATCACAAATCCCTGGAGCATAGCGAGCGTAGAGGGCGCCTCATCGTTCCGTGCGTATTCTATGGCGCCGCCAAAGGGTGCGATGGAACGGAAGCCCGTGCGTTCGGTAAGGAACCTGGAGATTTCCGTGTCAGGATTCGGGCCTGGTTCATGTCTGCGGAAGCACTTCATAATCATGCTGCCGCCAAAAATAATGGACGAGTTGCTCTGCTCAGCCAAACTTGGATGCGCAGCAGGCGTGGCCTCGCCTGCCGCAAGAATAGTTGGCAGTATGCTGCTGGCAATACCTCGAATAGTACCGCTGACGGACTGTACTGAGCCGCCTGTACGAATCAGATCGAGTAATGCCTGAGAAGCGCTTTCGCTCACAAAGGCATCACACAAGAGTCCCTCGCGGCTCGCACTTCTTATCGGGGCCACAATTGCCATTTCGCGCGTTGTGCGGACCGCCTCCGCCACCTCACCAAATACCATGGTCAGAGGAACGAAATATGACTCTTCTTCTCCCGAATCATATTTCACTGCGGTCACCAGATACGCAGACCTGCCCTCGTCAAAGATGGCCCAATCTGTAACTGTGACGGAACGTATTTGTTTCGCCTTGCCGCCGAACCACCGCTGCCTTGCAATAAATTCCGGAAAGACAAGAGACCGCAGCTTTTCCAGGTTCATCCCAGTCAGAATGGCATGCCAGTCGTTCTCGTTTCCAATCTCAATCAGCGCATTCTCCGGGCCGCTTTCGTCACTGTCCTGAGACGTCAGCGCAGATTGCAGCTCAAACCACAAAAATTCATAAGCGCCAAGCGTCAGCGAATAGGGGGCCTTTGTAATCGGCGGGAACTCTACATATCCCAGCATCTCTACAGGCACCATGCCTTCAAACTCTGACAAGTCCAGAAGAACTGGCTGCGGAAAACGTGACAGATTGGCCAGACATAATACACTCTGCCCGTCACTCTGGCGCAAATAAGAGAGCACCTTACGGTTGGCCGAAGGAAGAAACTTGAGCGTGCCCCGCCCAAAAACCGGAAACAGCTTGCGCAACGCAATCATGTTGCGCATCCAGTTCAAAAGTGAAGATGCATCGCTGCGCTGCGCCTCTACATTGATGGCCTGGTACCCCCATACCGGATCCATAATCACGGGGCTATAAAGCTGCGCAGGATTGGCCCGCGAAAAACCGGCATTCCGGTCAGCCGTCCACTGCATGGGGGTCCGCACGCCATTCCGGTCGCCAAGATAGATATTGTCTCCCATGCCAATTTCATCGCCGTAGTAGATGATGGGAGTTCCCGGAAATGAAAACAGTATGCTGTTGAGCAGCTCTATCCTGCGGCGATTGTTGTCTACCAGCGGGGCCAACCTGCGCCGAATGCCAATGTTGATACGCATCCGCGGGTCGGCGCTGTAGGCCAGGTACATATAGTCGCGCTCATCGTCCGTCACCATTTCGAGCGTCAGCTCATCATGGTTCCGAAGAAACAAACCCCATTGGCAATTCTCCGGAATCTCCGGCGTCTGCGCCATGATTTCCGTAATCGGCAAACGATCTTCCTGCCGCAGCGCCATATAGATGCGCGGCATCAGCGGGAAGTGAAAAGCCATGTGGCATTCATCCCCATCGCCAAAATATGGCCGTACGTCCGTAGGCCACTGGTTCGCCTCCGCCAGAATCATGCGGTTCGCATAACCCTCATCCATTGCAGCGCGAATTTTTTTAATGGCTGCATGCGTCTCAGGAAGGTTCTCGCAATTTGTGCCTTCCCGCTCCACAATGTAGGGAATCGCATCCAGCCGAAGCGCATCTACACCCATGTCCAGCCAGTAGCGAAGGATCTTCAGCACCTCCTCCATGACCAGCGGATTGTCATAGTTCAGGTCCGGCTGGTGCGAAAAGAAGCGGTGCCAGTAGTAGGCCTGCGCCACCGGGTCCCAGGTCCAGTTTGATTTTTCCGTATCTGTAAAGATGATGCGGGCCTCTTTATATTTCTGGTCCGTGTCACTCCAGACGTAAAAATCGCGCTCTGGCGAGCCGGCCGGAGCACGACGTGCGCGCTGGAACCAGGGATGCTGGTCAGATGTGTGATTGATGACCAGCTCAATCATCACCTGCATCCCGCGATCATGCGTCTCCTGCAGAAAGCGCTTGAAATCATCCAGCGTTCCGTAGTTTGGATGTACGGTCAGATAGTCGGAAATGTCATAGCCATCATCGCGAAGAGGAGACGGAAAGAACGGCAAAAGCCACAGGCATGTCACGCCTAGATCCTGCAGGTAATCCAGCTTCTCGATCAAACCGGGAAAATCACCGATCCCGTCGTTATTGCTGTCCTGAAAGGCGCGCACATGCAATTCGTAGATGATCGCGTCTTTGTACCAGAGCGGATCCGTGGCGCTTCCTAAGCGTTTCGTTCTTGCTTGCTGGACTGTTGGCGTGCTCATTTTTGTCTATAAGTAATAATCAAAGTCCTTCTCAGATCGCACATGCCGCTGAATGCGAAAGATGTGCGCAGGCACAGCATGAGGCGACAGTTCAATGTAGTTGCGTGCGCCCTCCCACAGGTAGCGTTGCCCTGTGAGCTCATCCTGGACCTGAAATGGCTCATGGAGTTCCAGGCCAAGCTCTGCCATGTTCAGCGTCACCCATCCGGCTTGAACGTAATATGGATCAAGATTCACTGCAACCAACACCGTATTCGTGCCATCCACGCTCTGTTTGCTATAGCAAATCAGATGCGGATTGTCCGTCTCATGAAAAATCAGCTTGTGGCTGGTATGCAATGCTGAATTCTGCCGCCTCGCCTGGTTTACTTTTTCAATTAGCGGCGCAATACTGTCAGGACTCTTCAGGTCCCACTGGCGCAGCTCATACTTTTCCGAATTCAGGTATTCTTCGCTTCCTGCCTTGATGGGAACATGCTCCAGCAACTCATACGCTGGCCCATAAATGCCATAATTTGTGCCCAGTGTGGCAGCCAGCACCAGCCGTGCCATAAACGCTGCTTTCCCGCCAGTTTGCAGTAACTCCGGGAGAATGTCCGGCGTATTGGGCCACAGGTTCGCACGAAGAAACTCGCGTGATTCCGACTGCGTCAGTTGCCGGAAATATTCCGTCAGCTCTTCCTTCGTATTGCGCCACGTAAAGTACGTATACGATTGCGAAAATCCCAGCTTCGCCAGCCGCTCCATCACACGCGGCCGCGTAAATGCTTCTGAAAGAAAAATCACGTCGCGGTGCTCGCGCTTGATCTCGCCGATCACCCACTCCCAAAAAGCAAATGCTTTCGTATGTGGATTGTCCACGCGAAAAATGCGTACTCCCTGCTCAATCCAGAACAGGAAAACGTCCTTCAGCCCGTCCCATAGCCCCTGCCAGTCTTCACTTTCAAAATTCAGCGGATAAATATCCTGGTATTTCTTGGGCGGATTCTCCGCATACTGAACAGACCCGTCAGCCCGTTTGCGAAACCATTCAGGATGTTCCTTGACCCATGGGTGGTCCGGCGAACACTGAAACGCAATATCAAGCGCAATCTCCAGTCCGCGCTCTCTTGCCCTGTTTACAAGATGACGAAAATCCTCCAGCGTCCCCAGCTCTGGATGGATCGCCGTATGCCCGCCTTCTTTTGCGCCAATCGCCCACGGGCTCCCCACATCCCCCGGCTGCGCGGTGGTGGTGTTGTTCTTGCCTTTCCGAAAACTCACGCCAATGGGATGGATCGGCGGCAGGTACAAAACATCGAACCCGAGTCGCGACACATAATCGAGCCGGCCCTCCACGTCCGCGAACGTACCATGCTTCCCGGCAACAGGTGAGCACGAACGCGGGAACAACTCATACCAGCTTGAGAACCGCGCCCGTTCGCGGTCTACAACAATGTTCAGTTCCCGCTCATAGATGGTTTCAAGAGAAGTGTCCGCATACGCCTCCATCATCGCAGCCAGTGCTGGGTCGAGCGCAAGCCGTTGCGCCTCTTCGCTGCCACTCTTCGTTTTCAGAACGTGCGCACGTTGCTTTAGTTGAGCGGCGTCATTTCCGGACGCACGGTCGGCCGCCTCCTCCAGCATGAGCGCTCCGGTCTGGAGTTCCAGTGCTACATCCTGACCAGCTTCAAGGCGCTTCACCAGATCGCTCCGCCATGTATCAAAGTGATCGATGCGCCCGGCAATCGAAAAGAAATAGCGCCCCATTTTCGTTACCTGGAATGAAGCGTGCCAGCGATCGTTCCCCAACGTTTCCATCTTTACGCTGGACCAGCTGCTCTCATCTTCAAAGCGATAGAGGACCCGGCACGCGACGTGGTCGTGCCCATCGGCAAAGACATCGGCTTCAACCATGACCGTGTCACCAACAATGCGCTTTACAGGAAATCTGCCGCCGTCCAGTTCTGGCGAGACGTGCTCAATGACGACGCGCTTTCTTCCGTCCTTTGGTTTTGCCATGCACGTTCCGGTTTTAAGTTCGATGCTTATACCAGACAAGATGCAAATTCAATGGAATGCGTTCGTTAGCAGCGCAATAATTTTTTTGGAGGCGTCAGTTTCTGACGCGATCTCAATGTCTCTAAAAACTCTCGCGCCGCTTCTCCAGCCCGCCTCCCAGGAGCAAACAGAGCTGAAATCACGGCAACTGCGTCCGCGCCAGCTTTAAGCACACCATGAGCATTTTCCACAGTAATCCCCCCAATGGCCACCAGTGTCTTCGACGTAAGCGAGCGCGTCTCCCGCACGCCCTCGATCCCGATGACCGGATCAGGATTCGCCTTGGAAGAAGTAGCAAAGACAGGGCCTGTCGCGATATAGTCCACAGGCTGCTGATCTGCAAGCTCCACCTGTGCGCGATTGTGCGTGGAAATTCCAAGAATCCGGTCGTCGCCCAGAACTCTTCGCGCCTCCTCAGGAGACACATCCTCCTGCCCCACATGGGCACCATCAAAATCAGAGCGGACAGCCAGATCAGGACGATCGTTCATGATGAGCTTGATCCGGTTCCCGGCAGCTTGCCGCATCACAGCAGCGTCTGACAATATCTCCGCTTCCGTTCCCCGCTTGTTCCGGTACTGCAGCAGAGAAACGCCTGCCTCTGCCAGTTCCGTGATCATCTGTCTCAGAAATTCCTGGCGATCTTCCCTTGGGAGAAAAGATGCGTCGAAAATCGGGTAAAGACGAGGCAATTCGAAAATCATTCTCCGAAAAAACTCCACAGATGCCAAGCAAAAAGCCCGCCAAAGCTGGCGGGCTCTCGTCTGATAAGAAAAAACGGGAATTACAGAACTTCAGCCAGTCGCGGATAGAGCATGTATTGATTGGCCTTGTAAAGGTTTATCAGGCGCTTTGTCATCAGGTAGTAAGCCGCTGCCGCCTGGTGGATATAGAAAGGTGCCTTGATCTGATTGCTGGCCGACAGAGAAGCTCGGCGAAGCTTGCGCAAGGCCTGCTTCAGCTGTACCGCATCGTGGCGAATGCGCTCCGCTACGATGACCGCCTCCTCATAGTTCCAGCGGCGAACATAAGCAGCCAGAGAAACCATCAGGTCGGCATTCACTTCCATACGCCGCAGACCTTCGGTACCGCCAACCAACGCCCATATTTCGGCTGGCTCCAGCTTCAACTGGTCCCGGCCAGGATTGAGGTGATCCAGAGCAACAATCTCCAGCCCGCGCATATGCATAGGCTGGATCTGGGCGACAAGGTCGTCCCAGTTGCCAGAACGTAATTTACGGGCGCGCGTCTGGATAAACAGTACCCAGACAGTACAGGCCATCCCAAAACCTAAGAAGGTCAATATCCACATGTGTCAGCTCAACGATGATTTAAACTGCCGGTTCTGCTTGCGTTTAATTGTACATCCTGATGCAGCGCAGCGAGGTACCTTCGCATTTCAGGAGAAAGTATACGCTCTTCCGGCTCCGGAAGCCAGAAAATAATGGCCCAATATATGGTAACCAACTGAAGAGATATGATCCGGACCTGGTCGAGGTCAATTCCATGCCAATTTGGGCCTAAATAGCTATAAGCACCCTCCACAAAGAAATCCACAATGGCCCAGACGGACCATCCCACCGCCAGCCCCATGACATGGTTTCGCCAAACCAATCCCAAATTCGTCGAGGCTGCTCCCATCGCAACAAAAAGCTCAAGGGAAAGCATGGCAGAAAACAGGCTGCCCCGCTCGATCCATGCATTAAGAGAATTTGCGCTATGTGGTTTTGCTACGTAAGAAAGAACAGCGGCAATCAGAACGCCTGCCAGTCCGAGAAGCAAAAAATTCTTTAAAGCATCTCGAACCCAGGTGCCGGTAGGTTTAAGCACAATGCGCGCCATCTCAAGGACGACACACACCTGCAACGCGAGATCTATGACCTCTGCACTCCAATAGATGGTCTTATATAGGCCAGCGGTGGAATGATTATAGACAAGATAGAAAAAGACAATATTATCAACTACTTGAAATGCGATCCAAGCTGTAAAAAAACGAAAAACCCTCCACCTCTCGCGCATCAATAACACGAGCAAGAGGGCAGCTTGCGCACAAAAAGTTGTTGCCCATAAAAGTCGAGCTAACAACGTCAGTTGCATACAACTGACATACTACGCGTAATTAAACGATGTGAAGAAACTATTTCTTATGAAGATGGATTCTTCTTCCATGTCTCTTACGCCACAGTACCTGCTGGACGCGGAATGCCATTGCCAATCCCCTTCGCCGTCAGAGTGCCTGCTGGACGCGGAATGCCATTGCCAATCCCCTTCGCCGTCAGAGTGCCTGCTGGACGCGGAATGCCATTGCCAATCCCCTTCGCCGTCAGAGTGCCTGCTGGACGCG